>NZ_JBCPDH010000001.1:0-119609 GCF_040915545.1 Collinsella aerofaciens
CATCATCGCGGTCTACGGGGTCAACGATATGGCACCGTGGGGACACATGTATGTCAATCCTGGTCTAACAGAGCCTTTCTTTTTGTGTATCTGCACCTCGTGAAAACCCGCCTGCTCCAGACACGCCTTTAATTCAATGTCCTTGTAGATGGCCATGCCGCCGATGATCTGCGTCCACCTTTCGTCCTTGTCCGTATCGCCATTGC
Organism: Collinsella aerofaciens; assembly: GCF_040915545.1. Taxonomy (GTDB): domain Bacteria; phylum Actinomycetota; class Coriobacteriia; order Coriobacteriales; family Coriobacteriaceae; genus Collinsella; species Collinsella aerofaciens_BE. The sequence goes on from NZ_JBCPDH010000001.1 coordinate 207, forward strand.
TCTCGTTGCAGATAAGAATTGTCCCGCCTGGCTTCAGCGTCCGCCGGACCTCACGGAAGCATTGGGGCAAATCAGGCCAAAAATAGACGGTCTCAAAGGCCGTGACAGCATCGAAACAGCTATCCTCAAACGCCATATCCGCCACACTGCCTTGCAGAACGGCGCAACGCCCCTCCTGAATTGCAGTTCGGTTGAGCTTTCTGGTCTTCTCCACACTGACGGGCGAATAGTCGATGCCCTTGACGACGCCATGCGGGCATTTTTTCAGCAGCCGTTTTATGTTCGCCCCGCCGCCGCAGCCGCAATCCAGCACCTTGGCATTTGGCGCAAGTCGTAGAAATTGAAGTCCCCACCGCGCCACAGGGCCGTGGCCCAGATTCATCATGGCAACCATAAGTTTTCCGCCGGGGCCCACGGGCTTGCGGGTGTTTTCAAAGAACGACATCTGGCCCCTCCGATTTCATGCATTCCGCATAGGTCAACGGGAACGAGGCCTTCAGCACCGCGCTTTTCTGCACCGCCCAGCCGTTTTGACGCAGGAAACGCAGGTATTCCTCGCTTGTCCACCTGCTGTGGAGGGGGAATCCCGCCATACTCATAAAAAAGGCTTTTGCCTTACCGGAAACCGAGCTCCCCGCGTGGGTGAAGGTTGGCGCGATGAGCACGCCGTCGTCCTTCAGCACCCGCCTGATTTCTTGCAGGGCCTTTTCCGGATGCGGCACTATGTGAAGCGCGTTGGACGCGATCACCACTTCGAAGGACTTCTGTGCATAGGGCAGGCGGAACATATCTTGTACGGAAAAGTGCAACTTTGCGGATTGATTGTCCCGCTTTGCTTCAAGGATCATCTTTGCAGAAGCGTCTGTAGCCTCGATGTGCGCCGCCGCATTCACGATGCTCTTTGCGATAAGCCCCGTGCCGGTGGCAACCTCCAGCACGGTTTTTGCTTTCACTACCGGCCGGATCAGCCCATACATCTTTTCATACGCCGCCCGGTCGTTTCGCATGAAACGGTCGTACCGACCGGCATTCTTGTCCCAGAAACCCTTGCGTTCGTGCATGGCTGTCGCCCCCAACAGTTAGAGCCATCTAACTATAACACACGAACCATGCGGTAAGATGAGGCTAACCTTCTTTTCTTGGCTAAGACGCATCTCTCCGGTTTTCGCTTATAACGGCGCGAGTTAGATACTAGGCTGGAGCTGAAGAAGGAGCTTGGCGGGCAGGTAGGTCGATACCGGTTCCCGGAACGGTGATCCAGCCAATTACACCAGGGCTCTAGTCATTGAGTGGGAATAGAAAATTCCTTAGTTATGGGGGTATAAATTTGATTCCCTTTAGGATAAACCCCCATGACTATATGAATTGACCTGCTGACTCCAATGAAGATTGGAGGGTAACGGCCAGGGGTGACGGCCCAGCGAGTGTTATTTTGCGAGCTATGCGCATTGAAAGCGACCTTTCGTGTTATAAACTACTTGCCGGAAGCCGCGGCTTTCAGAGTACGGCTTACGTGTACGTTTAACCTCCGTGGGCGACGGGGCGCCGCAAGGCGTAGAATATCGCCCACCTGTAGGGGCCCGCAGCGATGCGGGCCCCGCTTCGTATGAAGGGGGCGTAGCCGATGAAGATCGTATTCACCCCCAGGACTTCTTCGACCTCGTCGAGGGCAACCGCGAGCTCATGCTTAAGCGCGACCGCCCCTGCATCGTGGTGGTGAGGCTGCGTTTCCACGGAAAGCGCAGGGACTTCGCCGTGCCGCTGCGTTCCAACATCGCCCCTAACGTGCCCAAAGACCAGTACTTTGCGTTGCCACCCCGCCCCACGACGCGCCCCGGCTGCCGCCACGGCATCCACTACATCAAGATGTTCCCCATAACCAAGGCCTACCAGCGCCGCTGCTGTATATGGCTTGCCTTGCTGCAAATAGCGATCAATGCCCGCGATGTTTCTGCTTGCGCTTCAACTTTCGCTGCTCGAAGCGCGCCTCCGCCTCATCCGCGCGACGCTGGCTTCTTGCTTGAGCCGACTCCCGCTTCATCGCTTCCCGCTGTGCCGCGAGAGCCTGTTGTGCCTTGGTGCTCACCGCGGGCCGTTTAAGGGCTTTTGCTGCCTCGCGAGCGCGCCGCTTGGGGTTCTTCGCGGGCTTGCTTGTTTCAGTGGCCTTGTCGCCGAAGAACGAGAGCTTCTCCCATTCGCTTGTAACGAATCGCAGGATCTCCTCATCGGACGGCTCCGCGCCGAAGACGATGCGGGCGACGCCGTACCTTCCGCCCTCGACATGCTCCGCCAGCCCGACCCAGAATTGGCCGTCGTGATATACGGTCAGGGTGGACGACACGCTGATCTGCATGGCTGGTTCCTCCTTTATGTAGATGACCATGCAGAGAAGGGACAACCAAGGAGGCAGGTTACTGATGCGGACTAGCGCACGCCCACGACTACCCGACGGGGACTGTGTTTTCATCTCTGGTGCCCGCATTGTAGCACGCGCGGACGCGCCCTTCATCGCTGCCGACATGACGTGGCTGGGGCTTACCCCTCCGACGCGTCTTTGCGCATATTGCCTTCTCGGTTTCGAAACTAAGTGAGAATAAGTTATCGGTACGCTTTTTTATAAAATGTAAAAAAGTACCCCCATAACTGATAAAATGGACGCTGAAAAAAAGGGGTGCATCTTGCGTATATACCGACGTGAAAAGTATCTGAAGCGAATGCGTGGTTTCTACCACGATGACGGGATGATCAAGGTGATTACCGGTGTTCGCAGATGCGGTAAATCCTGTCTCATGCAATCAATCGCAGACGAGCTTGTGGAATCCGGTGTAGCGAGCGACCATATCATCTATATCGACCTCGACTCACGGGAGAACAGGAAGGTCAAGACGACCGATGAGCTCGAAAATCTGATTGACATGTCGACTCCAGCAGACACTGAGGGGACGAAGTATCTCTTCATCGATGAGATTCAGAACGTAGAGGAATTCGAGCTGCTCATCAACGGCTACCGGACAGATGGCGGTTGGTCCATCTTCATTACCGGTTCGAATTCATATCTGCTTTCTGGGCAGCTTGTTACAAAGCTGACTGGTCGCTATATCGAGTTCGAGGTGTTCCCACTCGACTTTGCGGAATATATCGATATGAAGCGTTTTCTCGGAAAGCCTGTCAATGACCTTCTCGTGGGAGAGTTTACTGAGTATCTGACCCTTGGAGGCTTTCCCAAAGCGCTGGAGTATGAGGGCGAGGATGAAAAGCGCGCCTATATCAAAAGTGTTATTCACGAGATCTTTGAAAAGGACGTCAAACATTCGAACAAGATTAAGAATGTCTCGGTTTTCGATGCCGTCCAGACGTATCTCATCAACAACTTTGGTGCGCCGACGAACCTGAAGAACCTCCTTGCGTACTTCAATGATGTCGAGAAGATTCCCATCAAACGCGAAACGCTCAATCGGTATATCCAGATTCTTGTTGACGCGAAGATCCTTTATCGCTGCTCGAGGTTCGATCTCAAGTCTCGGCGATCGCTTATCCGCGAAGAGAAGTACTACCTGGCTGATCCCGGCTTCTATTTCGCCATGAACACGGATGCGAGGATTAACTACGGGCCGGCGTTGGAGAACGTGCTCTACCTCTATCTTGCATCGCGCGGGTACGAGCTTTCTGTGGGCCGTATTGGGAAGCTCGAGTGTGACTTCATCGCTCGTAGGCGCAATGCTTACGCCTACATCCAGGTCTCTATGTCGATTGCCGACAGAGGCGTCGAGGAGCGCGAGTACAGGCCGTTCGGCCACATCAGGGATGGGTATCCGCGCTACTTGTTCACGCTTGATCCTCTATTGCAGGAGAGGGATGGCGTCAGGCACCTTAACATGGCGTCGTTTATGCAAGATGGCGGTGATCTTATTTGAGCAGCGGCCAGATTCCTTTGGCGGCGTTATCGAACGTGTGCGTTCTCGTAGGCTCCTTTGATCTCTTCCAGCAAATCGTCGGGAATCAGCGCCTTCACCCTATTCTCACTGCCATCTTGAATCGCCTGTTCGTAGTATCAGCATTTGAACCTCAGCATATCCAGCGCACGGTTCATGTCCGCGCCGCCGAGAGCAGTGCGCCCAAATCGGCCTGGATCGCCTCCGCCTTGCTCTCGAGCTGCAGCGGGACCGAGTCGCCCGAGATATTTACGCTCAACAGATGCGCATCCGGCAGCTTCGCGGTCATGCTCCAGAACGGGAGCGTGATGATGCCGGGGGTCATCTCGCCCACGCCAAGCTCCAGCAACAGCACGCGGCAATCGGTGCGCTCGCGCACGAAGCGCTCATATCGTTCGATGCTCTCGCGCCATGCCGCGCCCTGCAGAAATGTGTCATCGCGCACCCACGGCACAAGCTGCCAGCCGCAGTGCGGGCATCGGGGGACATCCTCGCTGCGGACCTCGATGCCCGCACTGCCCACGTGGTTGTAATGATTGGCGTGAAGGCGGCCGTTGGAAAGAAGCTCATTTCTGTGGGGAAGAATCTTCTCGGTGAGTAAAGCTCATCGGAGCGGGGATAGAGCTTTGTCTGCGAGGTACGAAATGCTGACTAGCGGTTGCGACGCCTTGTTGCGGAAATGCCAACTGCCGCGACTACACCACCGGCAACATTCAGGGCTGCCGCCATCGCGCTGTTGTCGCCCGTCGCGGGTAGGGTGGTCTCGGCTGGTTTAACTGCCGTTACTGCCTTGGTGGAAACGGGATTTGCCGTCGGCTTTTTTGCTTCGGGCTGCGGTGTGGGCTCGGGCTTGGTTTCCGGTTCGGGTTTGGAACCGCTCGTATCGGTTGCAATCAAGTGCATGTCGCTGTCGAAGACGTAACGGATGTAGTAATCGTGCCGCGTCTCGTGCATAATTCCCTGCCCGCTGTCGAAGTCACGGTCAACGTGTGTGCCAAGGTGGGTTGAGCTGACAAGGTTCAGTCTGTAAGGGATTTGGTCGTCGGCGTAACTGCCTGTAAAGACTACGGTTGCTCTAACGTGATTGTCGATCATGGTCAGGGCAATAGAGACGCTGGCCTCTTTGGGGTTCTCGGTTTTTATAAGGCTTTCGGTATCGGTGTCGATCTTGAAGAGATGGACGGTGTCGTTAAGCCCGTAGATGAAGTCCTCGGGTTTGTCGGGAAAATCGTATACAAATGCCTCATTCTGGACCAACATGAAGGCAGGAGGGAGCTCCAGGTCATAGTTATGGTCGACAACGGTGGTAGCTGTGAAGTTGCCGTCCGTGTTGGCTTCGCTGCGGGTAATGGGCGTTGCGGCATCGGGTTCGGGCGTTTCGGCCGCTTGTGACGAACCGGGTAGCAAGAGCTGCCCTGACACAAGAATAATCGCTCCGAAGGCGACTATTCTAACGCCCGCATGACGCTTGACGCTGCGGATAAACGAGCCGGTTCGATCGTTCTGGGTTTGTGGTGCATGCTGTCCATACATAAGGCGCTCCTTGTTCGTAGGCCTGTTTCCGCGGATCTATAATGCGCCTGGCCGATGCGGCTAGGCTCTTTCGCGCGAACGCTTACGCGAGCAGGGAGAAAGCTCAAGTTAATTTTCCCACAGTCGATACTTTGCGAGCAACGATTTGCTGTTTAATTCTCGGAGAGAGAATCAAGACAGTCGAGGAGTTATCAGGCAATGAGATTGTGTCTAGAGAACACGAACGAGAGATGTGGTCTGCGGACGACTGAATAGCTCCATCTGTTTTGGTTACAACGAAATGTGTGCTGCGCGCCTGCGGCATGAAGAAGGGAGATTCTTATGAATATCGTTGTATTGAGTGGTAGCCCGCGCAAGGGCGCCAATACCGACACCATGGTCGAGGCGTTTGCTGAGACCGCGCGCGAGGCCGGCCATACAGTCGAGGTCGTCCGCGTTGCCGGCAAGAAGATTGCTGGTTGTCTGGGATGCCAGTACTGCTTTACCCATGAGGGCACCTGTGTGCAGAAGGATGACATGGCCAACGTGATTGAGCCGCTGAAAGGCGCCGACATGGTTGTCTTCGCTTCGCCTATCTACTGGTTCGATATCACCGCGCAGGAGAAGGCCGTTATCGACCGCCTGTACGCCTTCGGCGCTACGGGCTTCCCGTTCACCAAGACGGCCCTTTTGCTCGATAGCCACAGCGAGGGCGTCTATGATGCGGCGATCGCTATGTACAAGTCGGCCTGCGCGTACTGCAAGTGGGAGGACCAGGGCATTGTCACCATCAGCGGCATGGCCGAGCGCGACAGCATGGCATCGTCGCCCAAGTTGGAAGAGGTGCGAGAGCTCGCTCGCAAACTCGCCTAAGGACAAGAAGAACGCATGGCAATCGGTGTTGGTGGAAATGCTTGCTGTCCTTACCAAGAGGGTTACTGATTGCCATGCATAGTTGCTGACATTTTCTTTTGCAACTTTTGCTATTTTTTTTGCAAGTTTTGCTATCAGCTGTAGCTGGCCTTTATCTGAGGAACGCTCCTTGATTTATTGCTTATCGTTGGTAACTGTCACGGTCGAAATGTCTTCGCGGCAGTCGATCGCCCCTCGTCGAGCTCCTTCAGCCGGGAGAGACAGCGGTCCAGAAACCCGCTCCTGGCTTGCGCGGCAAGGAATCCGTCGCAGAAGCGGTCGCCACGAACGCACCACGTGATGCATGCACGTATCAGGTCAATGTCCCCATGGTCGATGTCGCAGCTGTCTATGCCTTCCGAGGTGTCGATGCTATGGCGTTCAAGCGTCTCGAAGTAGCTGGTGTCCGCGAACCCGTCCAGTTCATAGAAATCGTCGACGAAATCTTCGAGTCCGAGCGTCCCGCCCCCAAGCATGACATTCATGTTTCTGTCCGCCAGCCTGCCAGCGTACTTGGTTAGTCTTTCGAACATGTTCGCTACTTAGCTCAAAAGTCCGTTGTCGCCCAGGTAGTCCACGAAGGCATCGATGATCCGTGCCGTGCGAGTCGCGATGTCTATTTCGGTGAAGTCTCCCATGACTTGTGTCAGGCGCTTGAGTTCCGCGATCTTTGTTCCGGCTTTTCGCTTGCCATTGCCGTCGGTGTATCCCTCATAGTACTTGCGCTTGTCGCAGAATCTGTAGTCGGCCGCGCGGATGTTTACACGCTTCTCGAGCAGCGCCTTGTTACCCAGCGCCTCCAGGTTGGATTGGTCGACGAGCGGGTCTATCTCGTTGCGCTTCTTGGCATAGATGTGCTCAATTTCGAGCGTGGTGTCCAGGTCCATGAGCGGTTGATCTGGGTCTGCGTACGCCCACCAAGTGAGCATGGACTTCGTTACAGGCCTGCCGTTAGTGAACACGTAGGTTCGGAATCGCTCAGTAATATTTGCGCGATTGAAGTGGTGGTTAGGAAACTCCACCGGGCGGTGCTCAACGATGTTGATCATCTCGGGATACACTGGCGAACGCAGCGCGTTCACGCCGGGACGCTCGATGGCGTAGGCGAAAATGAATGCCGTGATCTTGTTTAGAAAGCCGTAGAGTGCCTCGTCGTCGAGGACACCCTTGCTGTCGCTGTTGGCAAGGAACCAGACGCTTAGCAGATAGGTCCACATGCCGTTGGGGGCGTAGTTCAGCACGAAGAGCCTGCGGAGCACGCGCTCGCTGAATCCTTCCTGCGCGTCGACGCGTTTCCAGAAGCCGAGCAGGGCCTCAAGATCGCCGAGCGTGGCGTCCTCCTTGAGTATGGCGTAGCCATCGGCACCGAAGAAGTCGCGCAACGATGCGGTGGTCGTGTCGCGGATGCCTTTCTTCGCGCGGCGGTAGTACATATAGCGCGTAAATAGCTCATCGGTTGGTGTACCGCGCATGGGCCGGAAGATAGCGTTCGCTCCCTCCTCGAGCCCCTTCCAGCGACGGATGAACTCATCCTTGCGCCCCGTGTCGGAATAATGCTTGTAGAACTGGCTCTTGAAGATGTCGGCATCCGAGAGAGGCAACCCTCGGTCGTTTAGAGTCGAGAAGATGCGTAGCGCGGTGTCCTGCGACTCCGCTTCAATGGGCAACAGTATCACATTGTTGATGACGCGTGTGGCCATGTAGACGGTGTAGGTGGGCCACTCGCTCACCAGTTGCTCAATTTTTCTCTGGAAGAAAGCAAAGTTGCGGGCATAGGCGCTTTTCCAGCCATCGCCTACATTGCCCTCTCGTAAAATCTCGAGGAATTCATTTTTGTCGTTGTCCGATGCAACCTCGGAGTCGATCTTGAGACGCTCCATGTCGGGCTCGTCGAACTCGTCGGTCTTCCATACACAACGGGCGATTGCCTCGCGCATCTTCACAGACTGCTTATCCTTCATGTTGGTGAACTTGTCGTAGAACGCGCGGAGCAGCAGCATGATGGTGGTGAGGCGTTGCTGGCCGTCAATGATCTCGAGTTGGCCAGAGAGGTTCTTAAAGGTGACGATGGGTCCTAGGAAGTATTCGTCGTTCTCGCTGTCGAAACGCTCGTAGTCATCGCCTGGAAAAGCGAACGAGAACAGGTCATCCCACAGCGTTGCGCATTCATCCTCGCCCCAGGCGTAGGGCCTCTGGTAGTCGGGGATGAGGAAGTCTGATCGCTTATCGGTGAGAAGATCGCGAATCGATCGCTGGTCGATGTTGAGCTTGGACATGAGCTGTACCTTCCGCGCGGGAACAATCAAGATGACACGGATTATATCGCCGAAGTCGTCATTCGCTCTATTGCTGCGAGCTACTGAATCTAGCAACCTCTGGCCAACCCTCTTGGTTTCATGTCGTGATCCATATCGGCGCCGATCAATGCCCGTGATGCTTCTGCTTGCACCTTCTTTGGAGAGCGCGAACGAGAGATGCGATCTACAGACGACTGAATAGCTCCATCTGTTTTGGTTACAACAAAATGCGTGCCGAGCGCCTGCGGCATGAAGGAGGGAGTCTTCGCTTCGCCCATCTACTGGTTTGATATCACCGCTCAGGAGAAGGCCGCCATCGACCGCCTGTACGCCTTCGGTGCCACGGGCTTCCCGTTCACCAAGACGGCCCTCTTGCTCGATAGCCACAGCGAGGGCGTCTATGATGCGGCGATCGCTATGTACAAGTCGGCCTGCGCGTACTGCAAGTGGGAGGACCAGGGCATTGTCACCATCAGCGGTATGGCCGAGCGCGACAGCATGGCATCGTCGCCCAAGTTGGAAGAGGTGCGAGAGCTCGCTCGCAAACTCGCCTAAGGACAAGAAGAACGCATGGCAATCGGTGTTGGTGGAAATGCTTGCTGTCCTTACCAAGAGATAGGAGCGAATTCCCTCAAGTGCCGTATAGAACAATTTTTAAACGCAGAAAAATAACTGAAAACAAATTAATCAGCGTTAAAATATTGTCAAATAGAAGTTCATGAGGGAAGGTTGCGTATGCGTCGTAAGGCAGACGAGCTCCTTAGGGAATGGCGAGACAGGGCTGATAGAAAACCTTTGCTGGTCAAAGGCGTGCGCCAGTGTGGCAAGACCTATCTGCTCAGAACGTACGCCCAGGATCTTTTCGAATCGGTTGTCTACGTTAATCTTGAGAACGACCGGTCGGCGCGAGCGGATTTTTCGGGCGGTCTCGACCCTCATTCGATCGTACGCGCGATCGAGGCTCGTACGGGACAGCGTATCGTGCCTGGCAAAACCTTACTGTTCATTGACGAGATCCAGGCATGCGAGGAAGCGCTCACTTCCCTTAAATACTTTTGCGAAGATGCTCCTGAGTATTACGTTGCGGCTGCTGGGTCGCTTCTTGGGGTTGCCATTAACCATCAGTCGTATTCGTTCCCCGTTGGAAAGACCGACTTGATTGAGATGACTCCACTCGATTTCGAGGAGTTTCTCTGGGCGATGGGGCACGATCGGCTGGTCGACGAGATACGCTCGTCATTCGAGTTAATGGGTCCTCTTGCGCCAAGCCTTCATGAAAAGGCGCTTGGGCTCTATCGACAGTATCTTGTTGTTGGCGGAATGCCCGAGGCGGTCCAAACGTACATCGATGATCAGTCAATCATTGATGTGGCCGAAAAGCATCGGATTATTCTCGACGGATATTCCGCCGACACCAATAAATATGCTGATGAACGCTTGAGCGCAAAGACGCGTGCGTGCTTCGATTCCATTCCACAGCAGCTTGCCAAAGAGAATCGTAAATTTCAATACAAGGTAGTGCGAGCGGGGGGCAATGCGTCTCTCTTTGGAGATGCTCTCGACTGGCTTGTATTGTCGGGTACGGTGGCGCGCTGCAGCCTAGTCGGGCAGATCGAAAGCCCGTTAGAGGCCTTCGTTAACCCTTCTGCTTTTAAAATCTATCAGGCGGATACGGGGATGCTCGTCTCCAAGGCCGGTGCTCAACGCGCCGATATTCTTGCCGGCATCGGCGGCACATTCATGGGTGCACTTACCGAAAACTACGTTGCCCAACAGCTTTCAGCCATGGGCTATCCGCTGCATTATTGGGCGCGAGATAATCGTGCGGAAATCGACTTTGTAGTAGAGAAGCAGGGATGCTTGTCTGCGATTGAAGTCAAGGCGGGGGAGAACACAAGATCTCGAAGCCTGTCCTCACTTAAAAAGACCCATCCGGGCGTGCGTCTTATCAGGCTATCGACTAAGCCCTTTGGAATGAATGATGGACTTATGTCTGTTCCACTTTATGCGGCATTTTGTCTATAGGGATGATGTTGCTGTAATGCATGGGGCCCGGAGCGCGGCATTTACTGCGCTCCGGGCCCCGTTGGTTTGTAAAACCATGACGGTTTGGCCACTGTTGTTTTAGTCAAACAAGCTCGGCATGTCGTTTTCTTTCATGAGGGCACCGGCTGAGGGGAGGCTCTGCGCGGTGAACTTCTCGGCCGAGACACCGGCGCCAAGAATCTCCTCGGTTGTGCCGACAGTGGTGACCGAGCGGCCCTTCTTGGCCGTAAAGGCCTGGACGCCCTGCGTGTTGGTGGTCGTCTTGGTCTTGAGCAACGACGTGTTGAAGTTCATCAGGCGGTAGTCGCTCGAGACCAGCGCGATGTCGCGATCTTCCTTGAGCACCTGGGCATACTGCAGCTTGCTGCCGCCATAGATGGCGTTCTTGAGGCGCTTGCGGTTGGTCTTGGTGACGTATCCAGAAAGCGCGACGCGCACCACGCGGCCGTTCTCAAAGACGAATAGCACGTCGGCCTTGTAGTCCTCGGGGTCGATGACCCAGATGACGCTCTCGTCGGGTTCCATCTCAAGATCGGTCGGCAGGTACGAGCCCAGCTGGGCCGACTTGGTGTCCTCAAACGCTGCGACCTTGCACTTGTACACCTGGCTCTTGTTGGTAAAGACCAGCAGCTCGTGGGTGTTGGAGGACGGGAACTCGATAAAGGGTCTGTCGCCGTCCTTGTACTTGAGCGTGGTCGCCTTCTTGAGCACGCGGTTCGTCATCTTCTTAAGGTAGCCGTCGCGCGAGAGCATGATGGTGACCGGGTACTCCTCGACCTCGGGCTCCAAGCTTACCTCGATAACCTCATGGGGTTCGATTCTGCCCGTGCGGCGCGGCATCACGTACTTCTTGTTGACCGCGGCCAGCTCGTCGCTGATGACCTTCTTGATGTTCTCCTCGCTGGAGAGGATCTCCTCAAGCTCGGCAATCTCGCCCTCAAGCTTGGCAATGTCCTTGGTGCGGTTGAGGATGTACTCCTCGTTGATGTTGCGGAGCTTAAGCTCGGCAACAAACTCGGCCTGGGTCTCGTCGATGTCGAAACCCTTCATAAGGTTGGGCACGACCTCGGCTTCGAGCTTGGTGCCGCGGATGATGGCGATAGCCTTGTCGATATCGAGCAAGATCGCCTCGAGGCCGTGCAGCAGGTGCAGGCGCTCGGACTTTTTGCCCAGGTCAAAGTTAATGCGGCGACGCGTGGACTCAATACGCCACTTGACCCACTCGTGCAGAATCTGGCGCACACCCATAACGCGGGGATAGCCATCGACCAGCACGTTGAAGTTGCACGAGAACGAATCCTGCAACGTGGTCGAGCGATAGAGCTTGGCCATAAGCTTGTCGGGGTCGACGCCGCGCTTAAGGTCGATGGCGATGCGCAGACCCGAAAGGTCTGTCTCGTCGCGGATGTCTGCGATCTCCTTGACCTTGCCCTCCTTGGAGAGCTTGACGATGCGTTCGATGATGACATCGGTCTTGGTGGTGTAGGGGATCTCGTAGACCTCGATGATGCGCTCTTCGGGAATCCAGCGCCAGCGGGAGCGAATCTGGAAGCTGCCAAGGCCGGTCTCGACGATCTTCTCCATCTCCTCGCGGCGGTAGATGATCTCGCCGCCGGTCGAGAAGTCGGGCATGGGCATGTACTCGAGCAAATCGCAGTCAGGATCCTGCAGGTAGTGCATCGTGGCGGTGCAGACCTCGTTGAGGTTGAAACCACAGATGTCGGACGCCATGGCGACGCCGATGCCCTTGTTGGCCGAGACAAGGATGTTGGGGAACGTGGTGGGCAGCAGGCGCGGCTCCTTCATGGCACCGTCGTAGCTGTCGACGAAGTCGACCGGGTCCTTGTCGATGTCCTTGAAGATCTCGGCGCTGATGGGGGAGAGCTTGGCCTCGGTGTAACGCGAGGCGGCGTAGCTCAGGTCGCCCGAATAGTACTTGCCAAAGTTGCCCTTCGACTCCACGAAGGGCGCAAGCAGCGCTTCGTTGCCCGTCGCCAGGCGCACCATCGTCTCGTAGATCGCGGCATCGCCGTGCGGGTTGAGCTTCATGGTCTGGCCCACGATGTTGGCGCTCTTCTGGCGCTCGCCCTTGAGCAGACCCATCTTGTACATGGTGTAGAGCAGCTTGCGGTGCGAGGGCTTAAAGCCGTCGATCTCGGGGAACGCACGCGAGACGTTGACGCTCATGGCGTAGGGCATGTAGTTGACCTCGAGCGTCTGCGTGATCGGCTGGTCGGTGACCTCGGAGTGCAGGCCGATGACGTTTTCGGCGTTAACCTGCTTTTTCTTTGGCTGGTTCTTCGTCTTCTTCTTTGCCACGATATCCTCTTGAACTTCTTATGGGCCGTCGTTATCGATTTACTGCTACTGCAGGTCCAGCTGGTCCAGGTATTCCTTGCCGTGCTCGGAGATATGGCGCTTGCGGCCTGCCTCGTCGTTGCCCAGCAAAAGGTTGAACATAGTTTCCATCTTGGCGACGTCCTCGGGCTCCACCTTGATCAGGCGACGCGTCTCGGGGTTCATGGTGGTGAGCCACATCATGTCCGGATCGTTCTCACCAAGACCCTTGGAGCGGTTGATGGAGCACTTTTGGTCGCCGATCTCCTTAAGGATGCCGTTCTTCTCGAGCTCGGTGTAGGCAAAGTAGGTCTTCTCTTTGCAGTTGATCTCGTAGAGCGGCGACTCGGCGATATACACGTAACCCTCGTCGATAAGTGTGGGCACCAGGCGGTAGAGCATGGTGAGCACGAGCGTACGGATGTGATAACCGTCGACGTCGGCGTCCGTACAGATGATGACTTTGTCCCAGTTGAGGTTGTCCAGGTCGAAGGCGCCGAGGTTCTTGATGCGCTTGTCTTTGATCTCCACACCGCAGCCCAGCACGCGCATGAGGTCCATGATGATGTCGGACTTAAAGATGCGCGGATAATCCTCCTTCAGGCAGTTGAGGATCTTGCCTCGGACGGGCATGACACCCTGGAACTCGGCATCGCGCGAGGTGCGAATGGCGCCTGCTGCCGAGTCGCCCTCTACGATGTAGATCTCGCGGCGGCTCTTGTCCTTGGAGCGGCAGTCGATGAACTTCTGCACACGGTTGGCCATGTCGGTCTTCTGCTGCAGGTTGGTCTTGATGCTCTGACGCGTCTTCTCGGCGTTCTCGCGCGAGCGCTTGTTGATGAGCACCTGTTCCATGATCTTGTTGGCGGCGTCTTTGTTCTCGATCAGGTAGGTCGAGAGGCGCTCCTTAAAGAAGGCCGTCATGGCCTGCTGGATAAAGCGGTTATTGATGGCCTTCTTGGTCTGGTTTTCGTAGGACGTCTGGGTGGAGAAGCAGTTGGTCACCAGCACCAGACAGTCCTGGACGTCCTGCCACTTAATGCCGCTCTCGTTTTTGTTGTACTTGCCTTGTTGCTTGATGTAGGCATCGATGGCGCTGGTCAGAGCGCTACGGGCCGCCTTCTCGGGTGAGCCGCCGTTCTCGAGCCACGATGAGTTGTGGTAGTACTCCTGCATCATGAAGGTGCGCGAGAAGCACATGCACGCGGTGATTTTTACGTTGTAATCGGGCAGGTCCTCGCGATCGCGACCGCGACGGTCGGCCTCGATAAAGAAGGGCTCGGTAAGGTAGTCGGTACCGACCTTCTCGAGCACGTAGTCCTCGATGCCCTTGGGATAGCAAAAATCCTCTTCGGAAAACTCGCCATCGTCGCCCTCGATACGCAGGCGGAAGGTCACGTTAGCGTTGACCACGGCCTGACGGCGCATGGTTTCGCGATACCAATCGTGGGGAATGCTAATCGAGGTAAAGACCTCAAGATCGGGGCGCCACTTGATGGTGGTGCCGGTGCGGTTCTCGTCGCTGGGCTCAATCTCGAGTGCCTTCTTTTTGGCACCGACGACCTTGCCTTTTTTAAAGTGCAGGGAGTACTTGTTACCGTCACGCCAGACGGTGACGTCCATGTACTCGGAAGCGTACTGGGTCGCGCAGGAGCCCAGGCCGTTGGTGCCGAGCGAGAAGTCGTAGTCGCCGCCCTGGTTGTTGTTATACTTGCCACCGGCGTAGAGCTCGCAGAAGACGAGCTCCCAGTTAAAGCGCTTCTCGGAAGGGTTCCAGTCGAGCGGGCAGCCACGGCCATTGTCCTCTACCTGGATAGAGCCATCGCGAAAGGCGGTAAGGGTGATGAGCTTGCCGTAGCCCTGGCGTGCCTCGTCAACGGCGTTGGACAGGATCTCGAAGGCGGCATGCGCGCAGCCATCGAGTCCGTCCGAGCCAAAGATGACGGCGGGGCGCAGGCGTACGCGCTCCTCGTCCTTGAGCTGACGAATACTGTCGTTACCATAGTTTGCGGTGTTTTTTGCCATGCTCGCTCTCTTGGTACTTCCTCTTGTGTATTTAAGTCGTATAGATAGTCAAGGTAGCATAGCCCAGCCCGTGGGCGATTCCAACCAACACGAAATCCATCGAACAATCGTTCGATTAGATAATGAATGCTTGGAATGCGGGAGGGGCCTGTCCTATCCAAACATCTGCGGTAGGTCGATGAAGACGGTTCGATCGCTTTCGCCAGCTTCGAAGCCCGAACGGGAGAAGAATCCATAGCGATGGCACTTGAGCCCCGTTGCCTCGACTTGGATGATTTCCTCGTCGACCATTTTTTGCGTGACGGGGGATTTGCGGAACTTTGCTTCGTAGAATGCGTAACCCTCGGGGTCTTGCGTTA
Source organism: Collinsella aerofaciens (assembly GCF_040915545.1). Taxonomy (GTDB): domain Bacteria; phylum Actinomycetota; class Coriobacteriia; order Coriobacteriales; family Coriobacteriaceae; genus Collinsella; species Collinsella aerofaciens_BE. Next base: position 15,627 of record NZ_JBCPDH010000001.1, read on the forward strand.
CCACATCGAACTCGCCGCTCGTCTTGTTTGCGGGATCGTCGTACCAGTACTTGCCTATGGCGTCGAAAGCCGGTTCGATCTTGCCGGTCCTGTTCTGCCGCACGAGGTATTGACGGCAGACCTCCTCGAACATATGAGGAACGTAGTTTTCCTCGAAGTCTTGGGAGACGTGACGATCATAGAAGACTTCCGGGTCGAGCAGCTGACGCGCCGAGGCATTGCGGAAAACATAGCGATAGTAAAAGAGCGAAAGCGGATCCACTACAAAGTAGCCGGACTTACGCTTGTTCGTAGGGTCGTTGATGGGTGCACGCTTTTGGACGATTTCGAGTGACATGAGCTTGTCGAGCACGTCTGCCATGGCCGGACCGCTCGAGACGTGCGACTGTGCCAGCACGTCCCCCCAACGGGAGTAACCTTGTGCGAGAGCCCCGAAAACTTCGTTGGCGTTGGTCATCTTCGAGATCTCGGCGTTGAGATAGGACGGCACCTCGCTTTCTAAGCGGGCGCCAGGTTCCGTGACGAGCTCGATGATGTTGTCGCGTACGCTTTGGGATTGATCGATGAGGCGATTGTAAAAGGGGATGCCGCCAAAAACGCTATAGAGCCGCACCTTGTCCTCGGGCGAGAACGCGGGATAGAACTTCGCAGCGTCAAAGTAATCCATGGGCTTAAGCTCAAGCGCGAGATCAATTCGCCCGTAGAGGGGGCTTTCATGCTCGATGAGGGATTTCATAATCTCAACGTAGGAGCCGCACAGGACAATGTTTAAACGTGAGTCTTCCCTGTGAGCGTCGATTGAGGTCTGAAGAATGCTGTCTAAGCCCTTAACCGCATCTCTCAAGTAGGGGTATTCGTCGAGAACGAGGGTAATGTTCTTGTCTTTGGCTTGGGCAAACAGAAATTCGATGAGCTCGCGGATGCCTGTGAAGGCGAGCGGAGGAAAGCTCAGCGTTTCAGCAACAAGGGCGGACAGACTCTCGAGGTTGTCTGCCTCGGAGGTTTGGCGGCACTCGTAATAGACCGTTGCGACGTCCGACAAATCGGTTAGCGCCTGCTTGATGAGCTCACTTTTTCCGACGCGACGCCTGCCGTAAATGAGAACATTGCGCTGCTCAGGTGCTTTGAGCGTTTTCTTAATACGGGCGAGTTCACGCTCCCTGCCAATGAATTCCACTTACTCGGTTCCTTCCGACTCGGGTTTGTCCGAGTTAATTGTATCGCATGAATCAGTTTATGCTCGAGTTTACTCGGACAAAACCGAGTCGGTTCTGTCCGAGTAAGTTTGAATAGTGAACCGAAGTTGTAATGTCCGCATGGCGATGACGAACATGGTTTCCATAATGACAGATATAGTTGACATCTTCTGATAGATGCAATATATTTCTGCCATGTTGCAACGGATATCTGTCCATTACCACGAAAGGAACTCCATGCCGGGCAAAAAGAACCTACGCATGAAGGCGGCGCGCGCGGCGGTTGGCCTTTCGCAAGCTGACTTGGCCGAGGCCGTGGGCGTTACGCGCCAGACCATCGGCCTGATCGAGGCGGGCGGCTACAACCCCACGCTCAATTTGTGCGTGGCGATCTGCAAAGCGCTACGCGTTACGTTGAACGATCTGTTTTGGGAAGACGGGATCGACGTCGACCCTAACGCTCTTTAGGAGTTCGCTATGAAATTTGAAGATTTAAAACTCGTGCAAAAGTGGCGTGAATATGCCGGCCCAAAGGATGAGCGCCTGGAGGCTGAGAACGCGAAGATCTACAAGATTGGTTTCGTGCTGCTTTCGTTTGGCATGTTGATGATCTTTTTCTACCAGTTTATAGCTCGACAGGTTGCGTGGGTTCACAGCGACGCCAGTGAAATGCCGCATGGCTTTGCAACGCCGTTCGAGGCAGCCATGTATTTGTGGCTCGTTCTCGTGATGTTGATTTGCGCAGGACTGCAAACGCGGAAGGGCTATGTCGATACCAATCGTTTTGGGCAAACCGAGCATCTTCCTGTTGGATATTTCCTGCTTGTCAGCGGTCTTAGCGGCGCCGCGTTCGCTCTTGTTATTGCCGCAATGCGCTGTATCGCTGAGGCGCAGATCGTACCGCTCGAAAGCGTCTTTTGGTTGGCGAACCTGGCCACGGGCGTGTTCTGCGGTGCGACGATTTTCGCGGCCACGTTTGCTGCCCTGTGCGCAACGTTTTTCACGGCGAAAAGACGCCGTGCCAAGCTCGAGGCAGAACTCGACTCCTCTGACGACATCTAATGCGTAATGGGCTGGCTCTGGGTATTCAGAACCAGCCCATTTGATGTTCGATGAGCCGAGTCGGCGCCTCTCACAAAAGTAACTAGGAGCTAGCGAGGCCTATCCGAATTGGCCTCATTGGCGGTGTCGATCTCGAGCGCCGTGCGGCGGGCGCTGTAGGCGACAAGGCCAGCACCAGCCGCGGCGAGTGCTGCAGCGGCTGCCGTAAGGGGAGCGTTGACATCGCCCGTGCCCGCAAGCGCCCGCTTTTCCGGAGCGCTTGTTATTGCCGTGGTCCTTGCCACTGCCGGAGCTGCTTCCGCCGGAGCCGCCGCCCTTGTCAGTACCGCCGCCACTCGAGCCACCATCGCCGTCTGCTGTCATCGGGGCGTCGTGAAGTCCTATCGTATCCGCGCTGCCGCATACGCCGACCTGAACTTCCGAGCGCTCGCATGCTGCGTCGGGCACATGAAGTTCGTGCAGCACGGCACCCAGCGCCGAGTTTGCGCCCGGTCGAATTTCCTCGAGCGTTACAGGATCGAGCGCCACCAGATTACGCGCCTTCGCATACAGCGTTACGCGTTTGCCCACTTCGTCGCTCCAACTCTCGGGGATGGCGAAGCTCATACGGAACTGTGCCGTGCAACCCGGTGCCAGCACGGCGTTGCCGTTGTCGGCTACCAGCGGGTGCGTTGCAAAACGTGCGCCCAGCGTCTCGATCGCGTACTTCACGTGTGCCATATCGTTGGCCGAAGCGTCCTCGGCAAGCTCTGGATCGTAGATCGAAGCCATGCGTGTGTTCGCTCCGAATCCGATGGATGCGCTGGAGAACGGCTGGCTGGAGCCCTCTCGGTACAGATTGATCGTGCCGGCGGTCAGTAAGGTGTTGCCGTCGTTTCGCACCGTGACCATGAAGGATTCGCCTGCTGCTCCGGGCGCCACCGCGCCCGAGGTAGCAACGGCGCCCGTCGGAGTGGCACACGCCACCAAGGGCACTTCGATGTCGTGCAGCTCTGCCTCGCTCTTCTCCGCGCTCACAATGTGCGTGGCGAGCGCGGAGAGCATGCCTCCCGACGTCAAAAATGTCGTTATCTGATCGACGGGATGGTCCAGCTCGCACATCACAAACGGCTCCGTGAACAGATCGCCCGCCAAGGTGCTGGCGAAGATGCGGAAGTGCTTGCCCATCACTGCAACCGGGTTGCCTTCTTCGTCGTAGGTTTGTCCCACCTTGCCATCGGTGTTCTCTACATAGAGCACGCACCTGCCGTTGTTGCTTACGCTAAACGATGCCGGGCCACAGCCTGCGGCACCCACGGGCTGCGTTGCAAATGCCGATGCGCCTCGCGTCCACGTAACATGCTGCAGCTGCTCGTTGACAGTTGCCAAAAAGCCCGTGTGCTGCGGCCACGGCACCGCGTGGGGTACTGTGGCATCTGGCGACATAACGCCCCAGCCCGCGATGGACTGGCCGATCACGGCGTACGATGCGCAGCCGCAACCGTCTGCGGTCTCGTATGCAACGGGCACCACCATTTTGCCGTTGATATTCTCGGGCTCACCCAGCTCGATACTCGACGGTGCTTGCGGAAAGCGGAGAACTTGGCGGAACGTCAGGCTGTCGCCCGAAATGTCCGACCATAGGGTAAAGCACTCCAGCGCAACCTCAGCCTCGCTGCCGAGCGCCTTTTCTGCGGTGGTCCCGCGGCGGTGGAGGTAAGCGCCCGACAGACGTCCGTCGACCAGCGCCTTGCCCACCGTGATGCGTGGGCACTGCAGACAATGGTGGCCATCCTCCTGAAGGCGGCCGCGCGAGATGCTGCGCCACGACGTGTGCGATACCACGCGAACTCCGTCGTTGCTGATGCGCAGGCGCACAACGGACAGCATGCCGGATGTGCTCGCCGTATCGAAATGGGTGTTGTCGCCGGCGGGGCGCTCGCCCGAGACCAGCAGCACGTAGGCGTCTTGGTTTCCCCTCCCGTCTGTATATTCCACCACGTCGAAGTCGTAATCGAATATGCCGCTGCGCTCCACGTCGCCCTCGCCAAACCCAAGGGGGAAGTCCACGGGCGTGGGAGCGGACCACGTGCCGTTTGCCTTTGTGTGCACCACTAGGCGCGAGCGGCCATTGTCGCCGTAGCGCACCGAGGCGATACGGAACAGACATTCTACGCCGGCAATCATTGCCAGCTTCATGTGGGCTTCGCTGAGCACGCCAGCAAACAGCACGTTGTCGCTCGAGGGCTTGATGCCGCCACGCTCGTCCTCCGATACACCAGCAGAATTGGCGTTGGGGTCCGCAGCGGCGTCCTTCGCCTGCCCGATATAGGTGTACTTATACATCGGCGCGGCGTTTTCGTCGTTCTCTATCAGTACGTGGACGAAATGCTCGACCTGTCCCGTGTCGTCGCTTTCTGCATCCGCCTCGAGCTCAATGCGCGTGACCGCTTGATCCCAATCACGCACGACAGGCGAGACGTTTATCGCGGTGGCTGCAACCTCGGCGCGTGCGAGCAGCTTGGCGTTGGTGACGATGGTGGCCGACGCGATAAACTGCGGCACGCCACCTGCCTCGGCGTTGCCGGCCGAGCCGAAGCGGGCATCCAGCGTGTAAGGCGTATCTCCACCCAATGCGAGCTCAGAGCGCTGGAGCACATACTGGTTGCCATTGTTCACCGACATATTCCACGAATCGAGGAGTGTGGGCCACGACCCCGACCAAGCCTTGGTGGTCCACTTGAACATTACGAACTGGAGTATCACATCGACATCGACGTCTGCACCCACGCGCAGCCGCGGAAGCTGGTGCCCGTCCGCCTTCTCGTACCCAATGAACAGGGTGAGGGATGCGGCGCCACGCACGGCAGACGAAGCGACGCCTGTAACGCCGGCGCCAAAGGTGACGGCAAGCCCGATCTGGATAGTGAATGAGCCCGACGTGTTGGAATAGTCGAGCGAAATGTTTTTAAAAAACGCCGCGCCGCTGCCGTGCGTGTGGGCACCCACGGCGAGCGCCAGCTTCGCCAGCACCCAGGGGTTGACGTTTAGGAAAAACGGCACCGGTCCTAGGGTAAACTGCTCGGTCCAATTGAGGTCGGTTCTTACTTGAAAGAGTGCCTTAATATTGCCGTATGCGGGGTCGTTGTTGTTACCCCAGGTTTTGCCCACCCAATCGTAGGCGAGCGAGCCGTACAGCTGTGTGGCGATATCCATCGTGAACAGCAGCGTGCAATGGTGGCGAAGGAGCTTAGTGTTTCTTGGATCGGTTCCCGAACCGGCACTCATACTCTTGTACTGATTCCACTTCCCCTCCATCTCGTCGAGGTAGCGGTTTGCCTGCTTGGCACCCGACTCGCGCGGTGACTTCTTCCAGTACTCCGGATCCGGATTGCCCGAATCGTTCATGTAGCCGACCGGTTTGTATCCTCCGCCAAACAGCACGTATCCGGCAAACGAGAAATCGAACAAAATGGGGAACGAGGGCATCCAGCACGTGAACTTATTGCCGCCGATGCCGGGAAACGCCGCCGGGAAATCAAACGGAGTAATCTCTTGGTCCATGGTGGTGGGGACGATAGTGGTCGAGCCCGATTCCGCCTTTGCGGCCGGCGCGGTGACAACGGCCATGGGGGAGGAGAGCGTATAGGTTTTGCCCTGATAGTCGAGGACAAAGCGCAGCTTGCATCCTTCCTCCAGAAGGCCCGAAGCTGCATCGAGGAACGTGTCTTCAAGCGTGAACGTTGCCAGATTATCCGAACCCGATGCACTGGCCTTGACTTGGCCAATCTGCGTGACGGTTTCGGGTGAGCTGCTCGTGGAGGGCATTACCTTGTTGATGTGCAGCGTTGCCTGTCCACCCTGTGGCAGATGCGCCTGCACGGTAAAGGCATGCGTATCGGCCTGCTCGTTTGCCGTGTCGTCCTTCGGCATTGCCATAAACGTGGCATCGGCGTACTGGATGTCCCATTCGTCGAACGTGAGCTGTCGAAAGTACGGCTCGCCATCGGAGAGCGGACGCGTGGGCGCGGTTATGGCGGTGCCGCCCTGGATACGCGCAAGGGGAATCTCGACATCACGGTAGCCCGCCATGCTAATGGAGATGCCGCCGTTAAAGTCGTACGCGTCGAGAAGCGTCGCCTCGTCCACGTAGCCTTCCGAAAGCGGCGCGACCTCAAAGATGGCCGTGCCTTCGTCGTCGGTAGTGGCGGTGAGCTGCTTGTCTGCGGCATAGCGCGATATGAGCGTGACCTGGGCACCCGTGATGGGCGTATTCTTGTTGGCGACGTCGACCACGACCACACCGAACATGGTGCGCGAGAGAACGAGCACCCTGAAGGGGTCTTTTTCGTCGGCACGGGCTTCGGTGGGCGCGAACGGCAATATGAAGGCGTTTGCGCTTCCCGGCACGCGCGGCAACATAATGCTCGCTAACGAGGACGCTCCGGCAACAAGTAACGAACGGCGATCAAGCATCTTGGACTCCCATTCCGCAAATATCGGTGGAAATAATCCAATTTTGCGAGAAGGCGCCTCGTGGCGGTAGTGCCGTTCAAGGGTCAAAATGTCCAAATTGATTGAGCGAAGCGCCGGGGTTCCGGAGCGCTTTCGATGCGCTTGGCAGTCCGGTCGCTAACGCAACATATGCGCGACCAGCTCGGCGCGTGTGCCGATGCCAAGCTTTGCGTATACGCCGGATAGGCGGTTTTTGACGGTGCCCGGCGATACTCCCATATGGCGTGCGATTTCGGCGTTGGTCCACCCACGACAGGCGAGCATGGCCATGGTGAATTCCGTGGTCGTTAGATCGTCGGCCACGTCCTCGCCCGAATCGGGGTTGTGGATGCGCCGCCAGCCGTAGCTGAAGCGGTACGTGATCTCGATGATGCGCGCGAAGTCGTCAGGGTATTGCGTTTTTAGGCACGCCTCGATAAGCCCCTGTAAAAGGCCGTGATGCTCGCCAATGAGCTCAATAAGGCCGTCGGGACGCGCAATGTTCCAAGCAATTCCGAAGTGCGTTTTTGCGGCGTCGATGTCCTTGAGGCTCATGCATGCCATGGAAGCTGCCAGGTGAAGGAACAGTTCCGAGATCGGATAGCTTCCCTGTTTCATGATCAGGGCGTTTTCCGCCATGCCCAGACTGCGGCCATATTCGCCGCGCAGGTACAGGGCATGCGCCATCACGTAGCTGGCGAACAGGCGCAGGCCTTCGGGTAGATGCGCCGCAAGCGGATAAAACTCTTCGGCAGAATACGGGGAAGGCAAGTGTAGCAGGACGCTTGCGGCCGAGGCGAACAGGATACGCATGGCATGGACGGCGAGCGATTCTTCGTTGGTGGGCGTATCGAGGATGCCCGCAAGACAACGGCGGGCGTCGGCGATACGGTTGAGCGACAGACTGGCATATCCGCAGATAAAGCATGCGGAATAGCGCAGTGCGGGGTCGGTGGCGTCAAGATAGGGGCGCGCCGTCTTGGCAGCGAGGGCGGCCTGTCCGCGAAAGTACAGCGCTTCTGCCGTGGCGATGGTGCGTGAATCGGGGTCGGAAATGCCTGCAACCGCAGTGTCAATCTGCCCCGGCACAAAGGCAGTGCACATCAACGGCATGGGAACGCATGGGTAGCCATCGCAGTCCATCTTCCATCTCCCAACAGCTGGCAAAAATAGCAGCAATTGTACTCCTGTTGCTCGGGACCCCTTTCGTTTTACTGTTTGGTTGACGCTGCGGATCGTTTTGGAAGGCTTACGAGCATGGTGGTCCCGTTCTCGGAACTTGCTTCGACCTCTACCGTGCCACCATGAAGCGCTGCAATCTCCCAAACGAGCGCTAGTCCGAGTCCCGCGCCGCCGTATGCCCTGCTGCGGGATTTGTCTAGGCGAAAGAACGGTTGGAAGATGCTCTCACGGTACTGCTTGGGTATTCCCGGGCCCTCATCTTTGACTCGCAGGAGCACATGGCTGTCGCTGTCGCTGATGGAGACGTTGACAGTCGAGCCGGAGCGGCAGTAACGGATGGCGTTTTCGACCAGATTAAACACCAGCCGATAGAGGAGCGTGTCGCTCCCGATTACTAAAGCGTCTCCAGCACAATTGAGGGCTATGCCCTTATTCTCGGCAAGTGGCGCAAGGTCGGTGAGGACCTCTTCGGACAAGGGGCCAAGTTCAACATCGTCCTCGCAAGGAACGCTGCGGAGCTCACTCATCTCGAGCAATACCTTGGTCATTCGAGACATGCGCTCGGTTTGTTCTTGTAGCAAGCCGAGCAGCTCGGCTGTTTCGGGTTGCAAACCGGAGTGCTCGGAGATGAATAGCTCAATCTGTGCTTGCATAAGGGCGAGCGGGGTGCGCAGCTCGTGTGCGGCGTTGCCGGTAAACTGACGCTGTGCAGAGAACCCTTCGCCAAGACGGGCGATCATGTCGTTGAAAGAGGCGCTGCATCGTTGTAGCTCGGTGGGCACATCTTCACTGAGCCTGATTTCGCTTAGGTTGTCAGGCTGCACACGCTCAACCTGGGCTGCAAAAGCCCGTAGCGGTTTGAGCGCACGGCCGCTCACAAAGTATGCCAGCGCGCCGCCAAGGAGTGTGACTCCAGCCGTGATGTACCAGGCTGTCGTGCCAAAAGACTCTTGTGCGTCGTTTACGACGATTGTGACCTTGTCATCGAGGGCCGTTTTCGTTGGGTCGAACACCTGGGGCGAATCCGTGCCGGCAGCGTTAAAGGCCGAGATGTCGCTGCCGATGGCATCCATGTAGCGCATGCCCGTATAGCCGACCAGGCAGTTCGTCAGCACGCATGCTGCGCACGTGAGCAGTGCCGTCATGATCGTTATGCGCCATTGCAGCGAAAGCTCTTTCATTCTCCATCCTCCATAACGTAGCCCTCTCCAATCCGATTGCGAATCGGGTCGTATCCCAAATCGATGCGTAGCTTTTTGCGGAGTGACGAGATATGAACGCGGATTGCGTTGCTAAAGCTGTTCACGCTGCTATCCCAAACGTGCTCGATAAGCTCCTCTTGGCTTACCGGACGCCCCTGATTAAGCATCAGATATTCCAAGATTCCCGTTTCCTTGCGTGTAAGAGATAGAGCCTCACTGTCCACGGAGGCGATGCGCGCCTTGGTGTCAAAGCGGAGCTTTCCGCAGGTTAAAACTATGTCGCTTTGTGTAAAGCGTCTGAGGGTAAGGCTGCGGATCCTTGCCGCAAGCTCGTCCAGATGAAACGGCTTGGTGAGGTAATCGTTGGCGCCGGCATCGAGTCCGGCGACTTTATCGGATACTTCGCCGCGTGCGGACAGAATCAGCACCTTGGTCTCGCAGTCAGTTTTCCTAAGTTCCCTGAGTACGGTCATGCCGTCGATGCGGGGAAGGTTGAGGTCGAGTACCACGAGGTCGAAGGCCTCAACGTCCAGTAGGTCGAGCGCCTCCTGTCCGTCGTGACAGCAGTCGACGCTGTATGCCAAGTTTCGCAAGCTGCGCGCGATTGCGTCACACAGCGCCCGCTCGTCTTCGACGATCAAAATACGCATAACAGTCTCCTTGCACATTTCAAATCGCGCTTAACACGGATTTTATAGCCGATATGGTCCAATGGTCGCGTAACGAAAGGAGTGGTCAGGTTGTTCAAAGCGGTAAAACCCGTGGTACAGGTCGCTTTGTTGATCGTCGGAATTGCCATGGTGTGCTTTGGCGTTATGCGTGGCGAGGCGGATGCCGTGCTGGCCAAAGCGATTAGGCTGTGCTTGGAGTGTATCGGAATTGGATAAAAGAGAAAACACTGCGTCGCATGTTTTGGCTCGATTTCGCGGATTCATTCAGGCGGCGGCAACGCTCGTCACCAATATCCACCTGCCAAACTTTGCCAAAGGCGGCATCTATCAGGGCGCGGGAAAAACAGTCTGCGTACCTGGACTTAATTGCTATTCGTGTCCCGCGGCATCGGGTGCGTGCCCCATCGGGTCGTTCCAGTCGGTGGTAGGTTCATCCAGGTTCAACTTTTCTTACTATGTTACCGGTACGCTCATTTTGCTCGGCGTGCTGCTGGGACGCTTTGTATGCGGCTTTCTGTGCCCGTTTGGCTGGCTGCAGGAGCTGCTTCATAAGATCCCCGGCAAAAAGCTATCGACAAAAAAGCTCAAGGCGCTTACGTATATCAAATACTTCGTGCTGCTGTTTGCTGTGGTATTGCTGCCTGTGCTGGTGGTCAACGACCTGGGGATGGGAGATCCGTTCTTTTGCAAATACGTCTGTCCGCAGGGCGTGCTCGAGGGCGCCATTCCGCTGGCCATTGCCAACGCCGGCATTCGATCTGCGTTGGGACATCTCTTTACTTGGAAACTTGTCGTTCTCATTGCCGTGGTAGTGCTGAGTGTTTTGTTCTACCGCCCTTTCTGCAAATGGATTTGTCCACTCGGCGCATTCTGTGCGCTCATGAATAAGGTGTCCTTGTTGGGGATTCAGGTTGACGCGTGCAAATGCGTCTCGTGCGGCAAGTGTTCAAGGGTTTGTCAGATGGACGTTGATGTGGTCCGCGCGCCCAATCATGCCGAATGTATCCGGTGCGGAAAGTGCATCGGGGCCTGTCCTGTCGATGCCATCAGCTATCGCTATGGCCTGGATGTGTCGGCGGAAAAGCTTCCCTTGACCGCCGATAAAAAGTAAACAAGCTTCGACAAAACGGAGGAATGACTATGAAGCTTTCTAAGATTGCGGCCCTGTTTATGTTGCCGGTATTGGCCTTGTGCCTTGTGGCATGTTCGGCGCCCGGTGGCAATGCGAGCGAATCTGCGGGCTCCGATTCTAAGATCGCAGAACTCACTGCGCAGAAGCCGGCCAATGCCGACGAGGCCGCCGAGCTGTATGCGAAGCTCATGCAGAAGGAGAACGAGATCTTTTCGAGTGATAACGCGCTGTGGGAAAAGGTATTCAATGCGGCAAATAAAGACTCGGCAATGATTGAGGACGGCAGCAATTACGGCGATTTTCTGCTCAAGACCATCGACGGCGCCAAGGATGAGTTCACGGCGGATGAGCTTAAGACACTCAAGGCCGGTGCACAGCAGATCAAGGAGATCGAGGACAAGCTCGAGAGTCTGGAGAAGGAGTTCCCCGGCTGTGGAAGCACGCCGAGTGCGGGCGAGAGCGTCGACGCTTCGACCGCTGGCATGACGGCTGGTGCCAATGCTTCGAGCGAGACGACGAAGTTCCCCAGCTTTACGGGCAAGGACCTGGATGGCAACGACGTGAACAGCGACGAGCTGTTCTCTAAGAACAAGGTCACCGTCATGAACTTCTGGTTCACCACTTGCAAGCCGTGCGTGGGCGAGCTGGGCGATCTTGAGAAGCTGAATCAGGAGCTTGCCGAGAAGGGCGGTCAGGTCGTGGGCGTCAATTCCTTTACGCTCGATGGCAACAAGGGCGAGATCGCAGATGCCAAGGACGTGCTGAGCAAGAAGGGCGTGACATATAAGAACATCTGGTTCAAGTCGGATAGCGAGGCCGGTAAGTTTACGTCAAATTTGTTTTCGTTCCCGACAACGTATGTCATCGATCAGAATGGCAATATCGTAGGGGATCCAATCGTGGGAGCCATCAGCTCCGCCGAGCAACGCGCAGCACTCAACAAGCTTATCGACCAGGCGATTGCGAATAGCGAGCAGTAAAAAACGCGTAAAGCATAGCGTGGATCGTGTGCCGCTGTGCAAAGTAGTCCGCTACCTTTCAAGATAAGCTCCACCATATAGAGGTCCCGCTCGGGACCTCTTTTTTTGGGCACTGCCCCGTTCGTTTTTTGGCGCAGTTCGTTACATTCCTCACTGGCGCCGGCAAAAAATGGGGATAGAGTAGGACAAACGCGTCGAATACGAACGGCGGGGGAGAGCGGGCAGAGTGCCCGCGTGGGAGAGGTTGCCGTCCATGTTGGAGCTCAAAGGTATTTGCAAAAGGTACGTTACGCAGTCGTTTACGCAGGTGGCGCTCGACAGCGTGAGCCTGGCTTTTCGCGATAACGAGTTCGTGGCCATTCTGGGTCCCTCGGGCTCGGGTAAAACCACGATGCTCAACGTTATCGGCGGGCTTGATCATTTCGATTCCGGCGACCTACTGATCGACGGTATTTCGACCAAGGACTTTCACGATCGCGATTGGGATGCCTACCGCAACAACCGCATCGGCTTTGTGTTCCAAAGCTATAACCTCATTCCGCATCAGACCATTTTGGAAAACGTGGAGCTGGCGCTCACGCTCACGGGCGTGGGTCATGCCGAGCGCCGCCAGCGTGCGCGCGAGGCGTTGGAGAAAGTTGGCCTGGGCGAGCACGTTAACAAACGCCCGAGCCAGCTATCGGGCGGACAGATGCAGCGCGTGGCCATCGCCCGCGCCCTGATTAATGATCCCGAGATTGTGCTGGCAGACGAGCCGACCGGCGCCCTGGACTCCACGACGTCCGTGCAGGTCATGGACTTGCTCAAGGACGTTGCGCGCGACCGTCTGGTCATCATGGTCACGCACAATCCCGAGCTGGCGTACCAGTACGCCACGCGCATCGTTAACCTGGCGGACGGTAAAATCACCGACGATTCCGATCCTTTCGATGTTGCCGAAGCCACACGTCGCGAGGCCAAGCCTACGCGCAAAACCTCGATGAGCTTTGTGACGGCGTTGGGCCTTTCTGCCCGAAACCTTATGACCAAAAAAGGCCGCACGGCCATGACGGCCTTCGCGGGGTCCATCGGCATCATCGGTATCGCGGCGATCCTGGCGCTCTCCAACGGCGTAAACGACTACATCAAAAAGGTCGAGGAGGATACGCTGTCGAGCTACCCGCTCACTATCTCCAAGCAGGATTATGACCTGTCGTCCATGATGGGTGGGCAGGGGACCGCGGAGGACGACGCGTCCAAGAGTGATGATTCGTCCGATGACGGTGCCGGCGGCAAGGCTAAGGGAACCGATAAGATTCCCGTGGTCACGGCCGTAAAGGATATGTTTGCGAGCGTTAAGTCCAACGACATGACGAGCTTTAAGGCATGGCTCGATGCCGGTGGCGACGGCATCGATAAAGAGGTCAACGCCATTCAGTACGGCTACGGTGTATCGCCGGTTGTCTATCGTGCGGGTAAGGGCGACAAGAAGCCCGTTCGGCTTGTTCCCAACGCCATGACCGAGACCATGAGTGGAGGCGCGAGTTCGGCGGCAACGGTGAGCATGGAATCCATGGGAACCTCGGTCTTTAACGAGATGATTGACGACCAGAGCCTGCTCGACAGCCAGTACGATGTCGTCGCCGGTCATTGGCCCACGTCTGCCAACGAAGCCGTGATGGTGCTTTCGAGCCGTGGCACGGTGGGCGACTACACGCTCTACAGCATCGGCGCGCTGGATATCGATGAGCTCAACGATCTGGTAAACAGTGCCATGACGGCTGACGGTGGGGTCGAAACGCCCGAGACCGGCACCGACTTTACCTACGACGATGCGCTGTCCACGACGTTTAAGGTGCTGTCGCCGGTCGATGCGTATCGCAAAAACGAAGAGACTGGCATGTGGACCGATATGTCTGGCGACACCGACTTTATGGCCGCCAAGGTTGCCGACGGTATCGATGTGCACATTGTGGGCGTGGTACGACCCAACGAGACCGCCAACGCGAGCGCGTTGTCCCCGGGCATTGCCTACACGCATGCGCTGACTCGCCAGCTTATGGAGCGCGCCGCCGATTCACAGATTGTGCAGGAGCAGCTCGCCCACCCCGAGATGGATGTCTTTACGGGCAAAACCTTCGACGAACTGCAAGGCGAGGCCAAACAAGGCGTGGATCTGAGCAGCATGTTCAGCGTGGACGAGGCGGCGCTCAAGAGCGCGTTCTCGTTTGATGCGTCTGCACTCTCGGGTGCGGCCGGCGGTATGGACCTTTCTGGTATCGACTTATCCGGGTTGGACATTGACCTCTCGGACGTTGGCAAGGACATCGACTTCAGCGACATCATGGCACAAGCACCGGCTCCAGATTTCTCGGGCATCTTTGACGGTCTGGAGCTCACGCCCGAGCAAATGCAGCAGGTGGGAACTCTTGCCAACCAACTGTTTGAGGGCTTTTTACGGTCTGATCAGTTTAAGGCGCTGACACCCGATGATCTTAAGGACGCGTCAAAGTTCGCCGATGCATTCTCGGCGTATCTTGAGAATGATGCCGCAGCGCAGCAATGCCTGGCTCAGCTCAAAGCGCTCGGCGGCGATGCCCTGGCCGAGCGCCTGCAACAGGCGATGACCGACTATGTGCAAAAGCAGCTGGCTCCGTATCTGCAGCAGGCTATGGATCAGGTGATGAAGGTAATCAGCGAGCAGATAGCGTCGACGGTATCGTCCCAGCTCAAGGCGGGCACAGCGGGGCTTATGGACCAGATGGCGACGCAGATGTCTTCGAGTTTTGCCAACCTGGCGAGCGCCATGCACGTGGATGCGAGCGCCTTTGCTCGTGCCATCCATTTCAACATGGACGCCGAGGACCTGAGTTCGCTCATGATGAGCTATGCCAAGGCTTCGAAGCTCACCTACGACAACAATCTGACCACGTTGGGTTATGCGGACGAGGCGGACCCCATCTCGGTCAAGATTTTCCCGCGCGACTTTGAGGCCAAGGAGCGCGTACTCGATCACATCGATGCGTACAACAAGCAGGTCAAAGCCGCTGGCCACGATGATCGGGCAATTTCGTACACCGACTACATGGGCATCATCATGGGTTCGGTGACCGACATCGTGAACACCATCAGCTTGGTGCTCATCGCATTCGTGAGTATCAGCCTGGTGGTGAGCTCCATCATGATCGGCATCATCACGTACATCAGCGTGCTGGAGCGCAAAAAGGAGATTGGCATTCTGCGTGCGATTGGCGCGTCGAAGCGTAACGTGGCAAACGTGTTCAACGCCGAGACCTTTATCGAGGGCCTCATTGCCGGCGTCTTTGCTGTTGTCGTCGTGGTGGCCGTGAGCTTCCCGGTCAATGCTTGGGCGCTTGCGGCCAAACAGGTCCCCAACCTAATGAGTCTGCCCGTGCAGGATGCGCTGGTGCTCATTGCAATTTCGGTGCTGCTGACGGTCGTCGCCGGTCTGCTGCCGGCCCGCAGTGCATCCAAAAAGGACCCCGTGGAAGCCCTGCGCTCTGAATAATGCGACAAAGGGACAGTTCCTTTGTCGCATTGAACGGCATGTAAATCGAGATCTATTACTTTTCATTTGTTCACTTCCCGGGAAAGTATTCACTTTTGTTGTATGGGGTGCGGCTGGAGGATGGTCATCGTCCAGTAGTCACCTCTATCTTGTGAATCGCCTGAAGCACAAGGCATAATGCATGTGACAAGGGGGCAGTCCCTTTGCCGCATTGATCTGAGAGTAGATGTTGATGATTCTATCGTTGGCCCCTATGGAGGGGATTACCGGGCATGTGTTCCGTCGCGTGCATGCGGAGTGCTTCGGTGCGCTCGATTGCTATTACACGCCGTTCTTGCCGCCGCCGCGGGTGGGAAACCGCTTTGGCGGCAAGGCGTTTAAGGAGATCGATTCTGCCAACAACCAGGGGCTCAACGTGGTGCCCCAGCTCATGTCCAAGAACGCGGACGAGTTTGTATGGGCGGCACAGGTGCTCGCCGACATGGGCTACCGCGAGGTCAATCTCAACCTGGGTTGCCCCTCGGGGACGGTTGTCGCCAAGGGCAAGGGTTCGGGTTTCTTGCGCAATCTCGACGAGCTCGAGGTGTTCTTGAGTGATGTGTGCGAGCGGTCGCCGTTGCCGGTATCGGTAAAGACCAGGCTGGGGCTGGAGAGCGACGACGAATACGAGCGCGTGCTCGATCTGTATTGCCGCATGCCGCTGGCAGAGCTGATTGTGCACCCGCGCGTGCAAAAGGACCGTTATACGGGCTCGCCGCGCAAGGAGTTCTATGGCGAAACGCTGGAGCGTGCGCCGTTTCCGGTCGTCTATAACGGTGACATTTTTGATCTTGAGGATATGGATGCGCTGGTGGAGGCCTATCCCGGCACGCGCCATGTAATGCTGGGGCGCGGCCTCCTCGCGAACCCCGCGCTGGCTCGCATGGTCAAGGGCGGCCCTGCTGCCACGGCTGCTGAGCTGCAGCGCTTCCACGACACGCTGTTTGCGGCCTATGCAGAAGAGATTGGCGGTAACGCGGTCTTTCGTATGAAGGAGTGGTGGTTCTACGCCAAGTGCGCTTTCGCCGACCCCGCTACCGTTCACAAGCTCGTACGCAAGACTAAAAAGGTCGACGAATATCGCGCCGCCGTCGAGCGCGTTTTTCGCGAGCAGCCACTTGCACCCATAGCCCGCTTCCACGGCTAGTTAGTCATTGGGGACGTTCTTTAACGACTAGTCATTTAAGAACGTCCCCAATGACTAGCCACAAAAAGCTGTACGTCAGCATCCAAAGATGTCGAAAAATGTCGACTTTGGATGCTGACGTGCATGTTTGGGTCGGCGGGGGGCTAGGCAATCATTGCATCGAGCGTGATGAGCTCCCTGAGTCGCTCTGTGCGTGTTTGCCCATGGCGCTTTGCCTTCTCGTCAAACGCTTCAAGAACCGATTCACCCACACGTGCCGATAAAACAACGCTTGGCTCATCGGAGATCGACGGCCTTCCCAGCTTGATGGTGCGGCCCTTCGGCCACTCATCTTTTTCGTATGCCTCCGCGGCTTTCTCCAACTCTCCGGGAGCAAACCCCATCATCTTTTCGAGCTGCTTAGCGTCTATAGCGCCTCCTATCGATCGGCATATTGTCGAGCGTCGGTTCTCGGATTCTCTTTTTGTATACAATTTTGTAGACAAAAATACAAGCAGTTTATCGGGCTAATTAGCTTGTTTTGACCCGCCTGTTCGATAGGAAATGAGCATTGACGGCTTCGCTACTCCTTTGCTTTTCAGCTTGGAATTTGGATGCTCATTGAACTTCCGGAGGGGAGCGCTTTATTAAGCTATCGAGATTCTGGGCAGGAACTCTCACTGGTCTTCGGTAATGGGACCAGCTTAATTCGCGACACAGTGTGTCGCGAATGGGAGTAGTCGTTAGGTGTCCTTCAATGGCTACTCATATAAGAACGTCTAAGTGTCGGATTTTGTCATTTAGTGTCGTTCTCAGCGACTATTCTGGAGGGTCGTGGTCAAAAAGGGCAAATATGAGTACTGTTGCCATTATGGTTGCATTTATTTTGCTATAAATAGCAGCTCCTGATGAGATTTGTTCCCATTAGTAGCTACTTTTATTGAACATATGAGGAGAAATAACGTCGTCTGCGGACGAGTGGAACGTTGAATAGTTCCTGAAGTGATCAAAATCGCTGCTACTAAACAGGTAGCAGTACTCATATTTGCCCTTTTTTGACCACAGCCCTCTCGGAAACCTTTCCAGAGGCGTCAAACAGCCATAATCCAAAGGTCGCCTCAAACAATTAGCTGGCTAAGAGCGTCCATGGCTACCCAAAAGCTGTACACCAGCATCCAAAGATGTCGAAAAATGTCGACTTTGGATGCTGGCGTACATGTTTGTGCCGTATTGGTTTGTGCGTTGGGGCGGGCCGACCGCAATGGCACACTAGAGCAGATTCTCCTGCACCCATGCGATGATGTCGCTTGACTCGTAGAGCGGTTCGCCATCGATGAATAGACAGGGAACCTGGCGCTTTCCGCCGACGGCGATGAGTGTCTGTTCGGCATCGGAGTCGGTTGAGATGTTGCGCTCGGGAATGGTTACGCCGTTATCGGCCAAAAAGCGCTTGACCTTTAAGCAATACGGGCAGCCAGTCATAACGTAGAGCACGAGCTCATGATCAGTAGCCATAGGTCTCCAATCGGTTGAAGTTTCGATTGAAATACCCAAAGCCGCCGCGGTCTATGCGCGCGTCAACGACGACTCGATGGTCTGAACCAGAAACGCCGTGGCTCCGGTGCCGCAGGGCTTGTCGTAGTAGTCAACAAAGCGCTGGTCGGCAAGATAACCGTGGGCGAGGCCCAGGTATACTTCGTCTTGGGGCTCGTGTCCCCAGTTAAGGGCAATCCATCGACGGTGCATCGCGACAAGCTTGCGAGCCTCGCTTCCATTCGCATCGCCATCGCCCATGGCAATCGAGAGTTGGCCCAGAATAGCGCGTTCAAGTTCTTTCATGTCGTTCCATGTCTCGGGGTCCATGTCCAGCAGTACTTCGTTTGCTGCGTCGATCGCCTCGTCGCCGTAGCGCTTCCGGGCCTCGGCGCCGTAGCGCTCCTCGTTTTCCTGCACTGTGCGCCAGCGCTCCAGTTGCGGCAGGACGGCGCCCATGAGCGAGACGGCTTCGTCGAGCGACATGCCGGTGTTTTGCGCCAGCCGCGGGGCACAATCCTCGATCATCGCCTCCATGGTGGTGTCGTAGGTGTACTTGCCGCGGTCGTAGCACCACTTGCAGTAATGGTCGGTCGTGGCGCCCGTGGTATCGGTGCCGCAGTCGTCGGGCGTGAGTATCATGCCGCAGCTCTGGCAATAATGCTCGGGCATTTCGAGCAGATGAGACAGCGGCTCTCCGGTTACGGCGGCAATGAGCTTCATCATATCGATGCCCGGCGTGACCTCGCCGCGCTCCCAGCGGCTGACGGCTTGGCGCGTGACGTAGAGCTTGGCGGCGAGCTGTTCTTGGGTGAGATTGTTGGCGCGGCGGACGGCGATGAGTTTTTCTGCAAAGGCCATGACGGCTCCTTTCTGCCGGTTGATGGCTTAAGCATACGCGGCGGCCAGCGCCCTTCCAAGCAACCGTTGGTTGCACGTCCGGCGGCTGCGGTGGGGAATTGCGCGCAGCGCCCCACACGCCCTTGCCGTACAATGACCGGCATGGAACCTATTGCACACATACATACCGACCTGCCGCAGAAGTTCGGCATTCCGCGCAACAGCTTTTTGGCGCCCCATCTGCAGGGACGCATCGTCTTTGAGCTGGAATTTGCCTCCAACGCAGCAGTTGAGGGCCTGGACTCCTTCTCTCACCTATGGCTGCTGTGGCGCTTCGAAAACGGAACGCCCGGCGGCACGGCTAAGGACATAGCCGCCGATGCCAAAACGCAGGACAGGTCCGGTACCAACGCAAAATGGTCGAAGACCGTGCGTCCGCCGCGCCTGGGTGGAGCCGAGCGTGTGGGCGTCTTTGCCACGCGCAGCCCGTTTCGCCCTAATCCCATCGGTCTCACCTGCGTCAAGCTCGATCGTGTCGAGTTCACCGACGATGGCCCCATCATCCATGTGCTGGGGGTCGACCTGCGTGACGGCACGCCCATCTACGAAATTAAGCCCTACATCCCGTTTGCGGATTGCCACTTGGATGCGACCGGCGGCTGGATTGAGGATGCTCCGTGGCAAGAGCTCGATGTTGAGTTTCCGCAAGCTCTGCAGGATATGGTCCCGCCCGCAAAGATTTCTGGCTTGGTCGAGGTCCTTCGCCAAGATCCACGCCGCGCGGGCAGCAAGCACGAGCCGCACCGCGTTTACCACTTGGCCTACGCCGGGCTCGACATATCGTTTACGGTCGACGAAACCCAGCTAACCGTAGTCGCCGTCAACGACGCGCGAGACTAACCAACCATTCGTCCGCACCCGTCAAATTAAGCGCCAAACCCCGCTCCAAAACCGCCCACGCTGGTGGACAATAACGCCTATCGAAACAATCAACTATGCACGGGGGCTCAGCATGAAATATGACTTTAGCTCGCTTATCGACCGCCACGGCATGGACTCCATCGCCGTTGATTCTTGGGGCGAGATCCCCGGTATGGCTCCGAACGCACCCGATGAGGGCTTCGACCGCATTCCCATGTGGGTGGCCGACATGAATTTTGCCACGGTGCCCACGGTCCAGGAGCACATCATTCAGCGTGCGCAGCATCCCATGTTTGGCTACTTCAATCCGCGCCCCGAGTACTTCGATCGCATTATCGAATGGCAGAGCCGCCGCAATGGCGTCGAGGGCCTGGCGCCTGAGCATATCGGCTACGAAAACGGCGTGCTGGGCGGTGTCGTGTCGACGCTGCGCGCGTATGTCCAGCCGGGCGATGCGGTGTTGGTCCACAGCCCTACCTACATCGGCTTTACCAAGTCCATCGAGGCCGCGGGCTATCGTATTGTCCACAGCCCGCTTAAGCTCGATGATCAGGGCGTGTGGCGCATGGACTTTGAGGACATGGAGCGCAAGCTCGCCCAAAACCACATCCATGCCGCGGTGTTCTGCTCGCCGCACAATCCCTGCGGCCGTGTATGGGAGCGTGACGAGATTGAGCGCGCCATGGACATCTATCGCCAGCACGATTGCGTGGTGATCTCGGACGAGATTTGGTCCGATATCATCCTGCCGGGGCACAAGCACATCCCGACGCAGTCGGTGAGCGAGGATGCCCGCATGCGCACGGTTGCCCTCTACGCGCCCAGCAAGACGTTCAACCTGGCGGGTCTGGTCGGCAGCTATCACATCATCTATAACGAGACGCTGTGCGACCGCGTGTGCGCCGTGTCCAACAAGACCCACTACAACGAGATGAACGTCCTCTCGATGCACGCGCTCATCGGCGCCTACCAGCCACAGGGGTACGAGTGGGTGGATGAGCTTAACGAGGTCATCAAGGGCAACGTCGACTACTTTTGCGATTACGTGGACGAGCATTTTGAGGGCGTGTCCTATTCGCGTCCGCAGGGCACGTACATGGTGTTTCTGGACTGCACCGAGTGGTGCCGAGAGCATGGCCGCGATATTCAGTGGTTGCTCGACGAGGGGGCACGCGTGGGCGTGGGGTATCAGGACGGCCGCCCGTTCCACGGACCCTGCCACATTCGCGTGAATCTGGCGCTGCCGCTTTCGCGCGTAAGGGAGGCGTGCGACCGCCTGGACCGCTACGTTTTTAATGCACGGTAAGTGAGCACTGCATGCGGGGCCTTCTGCCAAGTCGGCTGGAAGGCCCCGCATGGTAAAACGTCTGCAACCATTGGGCACTCGTGTGGTTTTGTTTGCTATTATTTTTTACCATTTCAGTCTGTAAACAGGATCGTCTGGAGCTTGATGAAAAGACCCCGTCGCTCGGTTGCCATTTCGTTGTTTGTTGCGCTTGCAGTGGCGAGCGCCTTTGTCGTAGCGATAGCCGGCTGTTCCGGGTCGAATGACGGAGCCTCGACGTCTGCATTAGAAGGTCTGGACGCCTCACAGGCCAAAGACGACGACCTTAAGACGCTCGACGTCGGAAGCGACCTCTATCCACCGTTTGTGTATACCGACGAGTATGGCGACATTGTTGGCCTGGATGTCGAGATATTAACCGAGGCTTTGGCTCGCATTGGTTACAAGCCAAAATACCAGCTGATCGATTGGGAAAAGAAGAAAGAGCTGCTGGCGAGCGGCGAGCTCGATTGCGTCATGGGCAGCTTTAGCATGACGGGTCGCGAAAACGAGTATCGTTGGGCCGGCCCGTACCTTGCGAGCTGCCAGGTGGTCGCGGTCGATCCCCAGAGCGATATCTACACGCTTGCCGATCTTGAGGATAAGGTCGTGGCGGTCCAGTCCACCACCAAGCCCGAGGGCATTTTGCTCAATCGTACCAATGAAAACGTTCCGCAGATCAAGGAGCTCTACAGCTTCTCGGACCGTTCATACCTGAACCCGGCGCTCGTCGAGGGTCTGGTCGACGCTATCGCCGCGCATGAGTCCTCGCTGCTCACCTACGAAAAAGACTATGGTGTGACGTATCGCATTTTGGATGAGCCGCTGCTCGAGGTTGGTTTGGGCACCGCTTTCGATATCAATGATACGCGCGGCATCGACGTTAAACTCACCCGTGCCTACCAAGAAATGCTTGCCGATGGCACCATGGAACGTCTGGTGTCAAAGTACTTTGATGACCCTTCGCCATTTTTGAATATGGAGGGCCTGTCATGATCGATGCGCTCGACCACGCCGTAGAGGAGCGGGGCAATCGTTCGACAGGGGCATGGCTCCTTGTCGCCCTGCTGGGGATAGCGCTCTCGGTTGCTGCCGGCATGATGAGCTACGGCTACACGGCAGCTCAGGCCGAGCAGCGCTTTGCCGACGTTGTCGATTACGTGGCGACGCAGAGCCTTTCCTACGATGCATTCAATAGCGCCTATACGACCAAAAACCTGATTCGCGTTATGGAGATCGCCGGAGAGACAGCGCGCGATATGGAGCGCGACGGTTCGGTGGATAACGCCATGCTGGAGCAATATGCCGACCAGTTCAACGTGAGCGCACTGATCGTGACGGACGCATCGGGCAATTTGGTGTCCGAGTCCTCGACGGATGGCGTGGGCTATGAGTCACTCGCTACGTATCTCAAGGAAGCACCCGTGCTGGAGGTGGCAGCCCATCCGCTTAAGTCCTATACCGCCCGCATTACGCTTTCGGATGATTCGGTTGCAGACATTGGTTGCGTGACCCGGCAAGATGGCGAGGGCATCGTTATCGCGGTCAGGCATCAGAGCGCGAAGGCAGTTGCAAGCAATACGCTCAAACTGCAGAGCTTGCTCGGTGGTTATGAGACCATCGACAGTGGCAATATCGTAATCGAAAGCGATGGCAAAGTCGTTGCGACCAATGCCGTTGAACCCACCATATTGGGCGTGTTCGATCTGCCTGCGACGGATGTCTTTATTGTCGACGGTATTACGGATCGATGCCTGGCTGGTAAGGTCAGATTGGTTAACGCCGACGGCGAGTGGTATTTGGGCACATTTGGAAAAGCGCACAAATTCTATGTGTACACCTATGCCTCGGCGCAGCGCTACTTTGAGGTCGTCGCGGCTGTTGCTGCCGGCGTGCTGGTGCTCTACAGCGGTGTTATAGCCGTTGTTGTGATGGTGCGTCGCCGCGCTGATCGTCGACGTTTGACGGACTTGCTGCAGCAGGAGCGCGACTATGGCGACAAGCTGGCAAAGGCAGCGCGTGAGGCCTCGTCTGCCAACTCGGCAAAGACGGAGTTTTTGCGTCGCATGAGCCACGATCTGCGCACGCCCATCAACGGCATTCGCGGCATGGTCGAGGTCGGCGATGCCAATGCGGACGATCTGCAAAAGCAGACCGAGTGCCGCTCAAAGATCTGGACGGCATCGGGACTGCTGCTCGACCTTGCCAACGAGGCCCTGGATATGAGTCGCCTGGAGAGCGGGCAGATCGATCTGGAGCTTGTTCCCACAAACTTGGCGACCCTCAACCACGAGGTGCGCGATATTCTGGAGCGCCAGGCCGAGGAGCGTCTGGTGACAATTATCTGCGACCAGCAGACGCTTAATCATCCCTATGCGCGGGTGAGCGTGACGCACCTCAAGCGTTTGTTGCTCAATATTGCCGGCAATGCCGTCAAGTACAACCGCCAGGGCGGCTATGTTTGCCTGGTGTGCCGCGAGGTGGAGCCAGCGGATGGCATCCCCGTCTATGAATACACGATCGCCGACAACGGTATTGGCATGAGCGAGGAGTTCCAACAGCGCCTCTACGAGCCGTTTTGCCGTGAGGGGCAACAGGTGGAAGGCGCTTCATCGGGAACTGGCCTGGGCGCGCCTATCGCAAAACAGTTGGTCGAGCTTATGGGCGGAACCATGAGTTTTACGAGCGTCTTGGGGCAGGGGACGACGTTTACCATCCGCCTGCCGTTCGAGAAATGCAAGCGCTCCGAGATTCCTCAGGCTGTGCGCGTGGACGCGGGAGACGGCGATGCACTCCAGGGCTTGCGCGTTTTGCTCGTAGAGGATAACGATCTGAATGCCGAGATCGCGCAGTTTACGCTCAGCCGTGCCGGTGCCGTCGTGACGCATGCTAAGGATGGTGAGTCTGCCGTCGAGATGTTTGCCGCGAGCGTGCCGCACGAGTACGACGTGGTGTTGATGGACATCATGATGCCGGGTATCGATGGCCTTGAGGCCACACGTCAGATTCGAGCACTCGATCGCGAGGATGCCGCGACCACGCCGATTATCGCCGTGAGCGCCAACGCCTTTGCCGACGACCGCAGGCTTTCGCGTGAGGCGGGCATGAACGCGCACCTGAGTAAACCCGTGAGCTCGCAGGAGCTCATTGAGGCGCTTGCGCACATAGCCGCCGACGCTCTATAAGCATATGGCCCGGTTCCAAGGTGGGTTGGAACCGGGCCATATTGTTATTGATGAGGCCTGCTGAGGGGCTTACTTTTCCTGAATCTGCTTGCCGCAGAGATGCTCAATCGTAATCTCGTAGAGCTGGACGCCCTTAATGTCCTTGGCGATTTCCTCTTCGACTTCCTCGGCGGAAGGGTAGTACTTAAGGGCGAGTTGGCGGACTTTGTCTTCGATAAACGCGGGAGTGTCGTTCGCCAGGCGACAGCGGCCAAAGACCACGGTACTCATAACGTAGGGAGCCCAGTCACCGTCCTTGTGCCACTCGTTGCCGTAAACGGTAAAGCAGACCTTGTCATCGCGCTTGAGTGCGTCGACCTTGTGGCCGGCTTTGGCGCCATGGAAATAAATCTTGTCGTGCTCGGCGTCAAAGAAGTAGTTGACGGGAATGGCGTACGGGTAGCCATCGTCGCCGTTGACGGCAAAGACGCCGCGCTTGCAGGTAGCGAGCAGTTCGCGCGCTTCCTCGTCAGTGATGGCGCGTTTCTTTCGACGTAAGGGCCTAAACATCGTTGGCTTCCTTTCTGGTCGTGCGTGGTGGTTGAGCACAAACTATAGCGAAACGGATCCGTTTTTCTTGATGCGGGCGAGTATGTTTTTGAGCTTGTTAAAGTCGAGCGGTTTGGACAGATGGGCGTTCATGCCGGCGTCGTGTGCCGCCTTTGGCGTCCTCGGCAAAGGCATTGGCAGTGAGCGCGATGATGGGGATATCGGCTGCATCGACCTTCTCGCTCAGGCGAATCGCGCGGGTTGCCTCGTAACCGTCCATGTCCGGCATCATAATGTCCATCAGGATCGCATCGAAGCTGCCGGCGGGATGAGACAGGTACAGATCGACGACTTCGTTGCCGTTGACGGCGCGGGTGACCACGACGCCCTCGGATTCTAGCAGCGTCTGGGCAATCTCGGCATTCAATTCGTTGTCTTCGGCGAGCAGCACGTTCATGTCGGCGAGCGAGCAGTCGAGCGCCCTCTCGACCGTATTCGCCCGCGCCCGGGGGTTCTTGTCGATATCGAGCGGAATTTCCACGTAGAACGTGGTGCCCACATGGAGTTCGCTGCTGACTTCGATGGTGCCGCCCATCAGTTCAATAAGCGACTTGACGATTGGCATGCCCATGCCGGTTCCTTGGAACTTGCTGCGCGCATCGTCACCTTCTTGGGCAAACGGCTCATAGATATGCTTTAAAAACTCGGGAGCCATGCCAATGCCGGTATCCGAAACGCTAAAGCAAAAGAGCGCGCGCCCGTTATCGAGTGGCTTGGTCTTTGAACTAAAGGTGACGGAGCCGCCGTGCTTGTTGTACTTAATGCTGTTGTCTAACAGGTTGATCATGATCTGTCGGATATGGGTGGGACTGCCGATCATGTATGGCCCCGTGGCGTACGGCAGACTATTGTCCTGCATTGTGATGCCGTTACTGGACGCGCGGAGCTTGCACAGCACCAGCGTATCGTCACAAAGCTCTTTGAGGTTAAAAGGCGCATGTTCCAGTGTTAGCTTGCGGTCTTCGATTTTTCCCATCTCGAGGATGTCGTTGATCAGCGAGAGCAGGTGATTGGCGGCAACGCGCGCCTTGGCACGGCTCTCGCGGGCGACTTGCATATCGCCTTCCTTCAATTCTTCAATTTCGATAAGGCCCAGGATACCGTTGAGCGGCGTACGGATGTCGTGGCTCATGCGCGTGAGGAATGCCGTCTTAGCGGCGTTGGCAGCATCGGCTTTTTTGCGCTCGGTTCGAGCGCGCACGAGCGCCCAGATGAGCAGGACGATGCCGACCGACAACATACCGATGAGGGTAGCTGCAATGGCGGTGCGGTTGCGATAAAGGAATTGAAGCGTGTTGGATTCCTGGGCCGTGTACGACGTGGAGGAGTAATTACTTGCGGAGAGCGATTCTCCGGCATTGATGATGCCCTTGTTGATGATTCCCAGCAGTTCGGGCTTGCCGCGCGACATCAAGCACGCGAGGTCACAGGTGTCAGGGAGCTCGACCGTCTCGCAGTCCTCGAGATCATAACGGTCACCGATGGTTTTTACGCGTGAACTGGGAGCGACGATGCAGCGCGCCGTTCCCTTCCTGAGGGCGTCGAACGCTTCATCGTCGGATTGGTATTCGGTTACGGTCGCTGTGGGGAATAGACTTTCAAGTGCATTTTTGTTGACAAACGATGATTTGGTACAGGCGATGTTCTGAAGGTCTTTTTTCAGGTTACTGCCGGTGTGGATGGCGGTGAGGGACATGGTCCCCAACGATACCGACTGCATAACGCCTGATTGCTCGGCAAACCAGTAATCTCGGTATGCCGGCAGCGCAACGTCTATGCTTCCCTCTGACAGGGCCTTTGACATCATCTTGTAGCTATCAAAGGCGACGGTTTTGACCGTAATGCCAAATTTATCGTGTAGCGTCGTCGCAAGCGATGCGAGCGAGCCTTCCATTTTGCCGTCTTCGTCTTCGTTGCAGTAGGGGAGTTTGCCCGTAATGTAGCCGAGCGTGATGGTGTTGTTGTTTGCTTTGAGCCAGGAACATTCGGGGCTGTTGAGCGATGATGAACCGCTGTTTTGGGCCGAGTAGTGAGATTTGACTTCGTCGTTATAGCGTGGGTTGACGCGGGCGATTGCTGTCATGGCGGCATTGATGTCGTCCATCAGGTCGGGGCGGCTTTTGGGGACGGCAAAATAGTAGTCGCTCGACCCAATGTAGAACATGGGGGAGGCACTGGGCGACGAGGTCGTGTCGTTCATGATGACGGCATCGACCTCGCCGTTTGCCAGCGCATCAAAGAGAACGGAGTTTCCGTCATACTCCTTGTATGTGCAGGCGATTCCTTCGTTGGCGAGCCATTGCTGGCCAACGAAGGTTTGCATAACGCCGGGGTTGCAGCCGATGGTAAGGCCTTGGAGCGCTCGGGGGTCACCCTTGGCCAGATCGTCGCGCTCGGGCCTGGCATAGATGTAGTAGCGCTCGGTGCCCTCGGGGTTCGATGAGAAGAGCAGTTTTTGGGCGCGTTCTTCGGAGTAGGAGATGTTTGGCATGAGGTCAATCTCGCCGGCTTC
The DNA here is from genome assembly GCF_040915545.1 of Collinsella aerofaciens. Classification (GTDB taxonomy): domain Bacteria; phylum Actinomycetota; class Coriobacteriia; order Coriobacteriales; family Coriobacteriaceae; genus Collinsella; species Collinsella aerofaciens_BE. Next base: position 43,101 of record NZ_JBCPDH010000001.1, read on the forward strand.
GAGCTTCTCCATAAGCTCGGTGAAGGTGCCGGAGACGTATTCGTACTGCCAGCCGGGTGTGTAGTACGAGAGGGTCTGGAGGTACTCGTAGCCCCATCCCGAGAGACGCTCGCCGGGGGTGCCGTCCTGGAAGCCCTCGTTGTTGACGAGCCAACCAACGCGGACCGTTTTGACCTGCTGATCGGTATTGGCGGCATAGGCGGGGGCGGGCATGATGGTGCTCAGTATGGCGAGTGCGGCAAGCGCGACGGCCAAGGTGCGATATATAACTGAACGAAGGACAGCGGAAGCTCTCACATGCAATCCTAACGAATCGAGACATTACCGCATAAGGATACCAGCTCAGCCTGCCCAGTCGGCAGCTGCACCGCTAAACGGTCCCGCCCGGCAGTTGGGGACAGTCCCTTTCTGCCGGCGCAAAAGGAACGTCCCTAGCTGCCGGTTGTGGGACAATACCGGGCGAACGTGATTGGGCGTCTGGGAAAAGGGGTCGCGATGAACAAGTTGAGGACGCTTGCCGATGTGCTGCGACAGGCTGGCTTTGCGCACATCACGGGTCTGTTTCTTATCTTTTACCTGCTGTGCTCGACGGCTGTCTGGCTGTCCGAGCCTACGACCCTCACCTTTGGCGATGGGCTTTGGTTTAGCTTCGAGACTGTCTCGACCATCGGCTTTGGCGACATTCCGGCCGAAACACCGGTTGCCCGCGCTATTACCGTCATTCTGAGCGTTATTAGCATCTTCTACATCGCCATGCTCACGGGCGTGGCGGTGAACTACTGCAATACGCTCATCAAGATGCGTCAAAAGGACACCATGGCGCGCTTTATGGACGATCTTGAGCATTTGGAAGAGCTCGATCGCGACGAGCTTGCCGATCTTTCGCGTCGCGTGCGCGAGTATCGTCGACGCCAGCGCTAGAACGGGCGCCGTGCGTCACGATGAGGGGGACTGAATATGAATATCACCGTGTATCTGGGTGCCAGTGTCGGTAACGACCCAGCATTTCTGTCTGCGGTACAGGAGCTGGGCAACTGGATTGGCGCCAACGGCCACGCGCTGGTATACGGCGGGTCCAAGTCGGGACTGATGGGCGCGCTCGCCGATAGCGTGCTCGAGGCAGGCGGACACGTGACGGGTGTTGAGCCGAGCTTTTTTATCGAGGCCGAGTTTCAACATGACGGTATCGACGATCTTATCGTGACGGGTGATATGGCCGAGCGCAAGGCCAAGATGATCGAGCTCGGCGATGCATTCATTGCCTTTCCGGGCGGTACGGGCACGCTCGAGGAGATTGCCGAGGTCATGTCCGCGGTGTCGTTGGGGCACCTGAGTGCTCCGTGCATCCTGTATAACCTGGATGGGTACTACAACGACCTTAAGGCGCTGCTCGGGCACATGATTGATAAGGGGCTTTCGAGCCCGAGGCGCCAGCAAGGCATCTACTTTGCCGACGATTTGCGCGAGATTGCCTCGATTATCAACGGATGAGTCTTGAGCCTGCCCCACTACGACTCCCAATGGTGCCGTTTGCGGCGCAGATGGTTGGCTCGTTCGGGCAACGCTCGCTCTACAATAAAACGTATCTATGTCGACTTTGACCGCGGGAGGACCCGATGGATAACCGTGCCAAGCCCACAAACCGCGCGCTGTTTTTAGTTAGCGTTGCTGTGACCGGTGCGTTCGCAGGTGCCGCGGTCTGGCTGTTCTTCTTTGCGATGGAGCACGGTATCGACTATCTATGGACCGAGATTCCGCACGCGCTGGGCGTCGCTTCGCCCGAGCTCGCGAGCGGCCCGTTCGGTTTTTTGCCGTACCCGTTTTTTGTCTGCCTGCTGGGCGGCCTGCTGATTGGCCTGTACGAAAAGATGACAGGCACCAAGACCGATGACCTTAACCAAGTGATGGCCAAGGTAAAGCGCGATGGACGCTACCCGTACGACAACCTGGGCAAACTGTCGCTTGCCGCGCTGCTGCCGCTGCTGTTTGGCGGCAGTATTGGACCGGAGGCCGGCCTGACCGGCGTCATTGCGGGGCTGTGCAGCTGGGTCGGCGACCGCATGCGCCGTTTTGGAGCCGAGTTTAGGGAGCTCACGCTGTTGGGTACCCAGGCCGCCCTGACGGCGCTCTTTACCGCGCCCGTGTTTGGCTTTGTGGCGCCGCTTGCCGGAAGCGCTGACGGCCAGGGTGCCGGCGATGGCGATGATTCCGAATCCGGTGAGATAACCATCAGGCTGCCCAAGGCGCAAAAGACCGTGGTTTACGGCATCGCGATTGCCGGCGGCCTGGGCACCTACCTGCTGCTCGGACAGCTCATGGGCGGCGGCATGGGCATGCCGAGGTTCGAGGCTGCCGTGGTGGGCAACCTGGAGCTTACCTGGCTCATTCCCCTGTCGTTGATCGGAACAGTCTGCGGCTGGCTATACTTTGTCTCTGAGCACGCGAGCGAAGCGCTTGCCCATGCAATAGGGGAGCGTCCTGTCGTCAAGGCGATGCTGGCTGGTTTGGCGCTCGCGATCTGCGGCACGGTCCTGCCCTACACCATGTTTGCCGGCGAGACACAAGCCGATGTGCTCATGGAAACCTACCTGACCATTCCCGCTGGCGTGCTTATCGCGATCGGTCTTGTCAAGGCCATGTTGACGCCTGCCCTCATCAACCTTGGCTGGCGTGGCGGCCACTTCTTCCCGGTTATCTTCTCGGGTGTGAGCCTGGGCTACGGCCTTGCCATCCTCACCGGCGCCGATCCGGTCTTTTGCGTCGCCGTTTGCACCGCCTCGACAATGGGCGCCGTCATGCGTCAACCCGTCATGGTCGTGGGCCTGCTGCTCATGTGCTTCCCACTCAAGGGTATCGTCTGCATGATCATCGCGGCCGCCATCGCCGCTGGCATTCCGCTGCCCAAGCCGCTGCGCAAGTAACGTGGTGGTGCGCGGCCAATACAGGCATCCCAGGCCCGGCGTGAGAATGTGGCGTCTGCTGGGCTGCTGTTCCAACAGTCATGAAGAAAGAATCCGCGCGAGATACCGAGCGAATCAAAGAACGCGCGGCTTTCCTGTGGGTCGCTCTACAGATTGACAGCGTACGAGTCCAACCCGTATTCGCGGGCAAGCAGGACACTGGTAATACCGGTACCCGACCCAAGGTCGTAGACGCGGACGCCGCAGGGGACAGGCGCATCGCGAAGCAGCTCTTCGGATCGCGTCGGGAAAGTTGGCGTAAGAATCCCTTCGGGAGGGCGGCCCACCGCAGAATCACATCGCCATCCTACGCCGTCTCTAGCATGTCCGCAAGCTCCAGGCTCGACATGATGGTGCGTTCCACGACCAGCCTCAGCTCCTCGTCGGACCTCGGCTCGGCGGCGGCCGCGCCGCCCGCGTGCAGCTACGCCATCTTGGCCTCGGAGAAGTAGCGCGCATGCGACCACTCCTCGTCCTCGTCGCACATCACCGCCCCGGCCAGGCGCTCGAGCGACTCGACCGAGGGGAAGGTCTCCGCGACCCTGGCGACCTTGCGGGTGCTGGCGCCGGTGGCGTACATCACCGCCATCGCGGCCACGAACGCCCGGTCAACCCGCTGGTAGCGCTCGACAATGTCGTCGGGGAAGAAGCTGCCAGTCCGCAGCTTGGGATGCGCATGGTGATCGTGCCCGCACAGGTCTCCAGCCTCCGCTCGTGGTAGCCGTTGCGGCTGTTCGTCCCTCCAGCGCACAGCTGGTCGACCACCGCGTCAACGATCTGGTTGACGAGGACTTCGGCGAGCGCGCGCACGAGCTCATGGAGGTTCACCATCCCGTCGTCGAAGCGGGGCGAACCCTCGGCGCCGGGGCCTCGATCTGGTTTACACTCTGCATCGCGGTCATTTCCTTGCATCGAATCCGTTTGTCGCAGCTACAGATTCTAAGGCGGTGGCCGCTCCTTTGCTTCAGGCCCTTACACCGACATTTCCGACATGATCGACATTTTCGAATGACTTTGGATGAAATCAATGGAACGGCAGCTTGAGATTGCCTCTAGCTTGCGGCTACTAGACTGCAATGGCGACGAGATTCCGGATATTGGAAAGGCGTTTTGCTGAACAAGAGGGTTCGGCGAGCCGTACATTGATAGGCGGTTAAGGATTGAGAGCGACGGTCTCTGTTCGATATTCACGTTCGACGACGCTGGCGGTCTGGGAGAGGCGATTGAAGGGGGGGGTCTTGCGCGAGGACTTGGAAACCAAGCATTCGACCTGTATGGACTTCAGCGACGAGTCTTGTTTGGCGCGGTTGAAGGTTGAGGTGTTATCCATGCTGAAGGGGATACGCATTGGACGAGCGGCTCCTTTTGTCCGATAAGCTGATGCGAGTTTCCCGAACTCTTGCTGAATTGCCCGGGTGAACTTGCAGCTGGCCAGATGTTGTCATCGTTGTTTCCGCAAAGCTATTGCTCAATAACATCAAACCGTAATAAAATAGAAAGAGACCATTAAAAGAATTAAAGGAATCTGATACCTAAGGAGGAAAAATGATTTTCACTAACGATGCTAGTTCGTATACCTATTGCTCTGTAATCGGTTGGGGAAACGTTTGCTTTAAGATTGGGTTCTAATGGCCGGCAGCCAATCATGGCGCGCCATCAAGGTGAAACTGGATAGATATCAAATGGACACTGCTTCGAATGCGGCGAACCGATACATGACGAACGATGAGGAGAAAATCTACCAATCTCTGGGGCGCCTAAAATCCGTGAGCCGAGTCGCGGGCCGATTGCTTAGAGTTCTATTTTATATTTATATAGTTGCTATCTTGGTGATTTGTGCGGCGATGTTCTTGTGGATTGTCTCTTTGGATTATTCAATCGGGGATATCCTGTCAACAATCCAGCGGTTTTTGCCCAATTTGATTATGGTCGCTATTGTAACGCTTCTGTTTCGACTGTTCATACGTGTGTTTGAGGATATGTCACGAGGTGAGTCTCCTTTCTCGGACATACAGTCTTTACGATGGAAGACAGTTGGTTGGCTGCTTTTGGGTAAAATGCTATTTGAGCTAATGATCTCATTTGCTCCCTTTTCTATTGAGTCCGTTGGAGACATGTTTGTCGGGCTGTCCGTTCAACCCATTATTGTGAATGTTGATGTGGCTTCTGTGCTTTGGGCGATTGTCTCGTTTTGCCTATCATATGTTTTTAAGTATGGAGCCTTGCTTCAGAGGCTATCCGATGAAACGCTCTGAGGTGCCTTATGGCGATTATTTTTAATCTGGATAAGATGTTAGCCTCCCGTAAAATGCAATCGAACGATCTTGCTGATGAGTTTGGCTGCAGCGTCCAGACGATTTCCAAACTTAAAAACGGCAAGGTAAGGGCATTGAGGATCGAGACGCTTAATCGGCTTTGCGAGATATTCGACTGCCAGCCCGGAGACCTAATTGAATATATGAGCGCGGAAGAGGCACGTAAGAATTTCGGAGAGAAATTCATGGAAGATTACCTGGCGTTCTATCGTGAACAAAGCGCAGACTAGAGTGGATAAACAACATATTAGCCGAATCAATTGCCTCGAGAAATTTACTTTAAATTGAGAAAGTGGCCCCCCATTTATGTACCGTTAATATCCGGTTCAGTATTAACGGTGCCGAAAAGACCTTATAGGATAAATATCGTGTTTGACATGGGGCTGTTAACGCGGGCAGAGTTGTGGACATTTTGATATCAACATCGCATTGCCAACGCGATTCGTGGCTTGTCGCGCGTGAACCAGCTGAGAGCTTGCGTAATGCGACCCGAACGGAGCCGCGGTATTCAGATATCAGGCTCGGACATGAGCTCGGCGACACCCGCGCCGATCCAGGCTTTTTGGTGGAAGAGTTTTTGTTTGAGCGGTCGAAGAACCCTTCGGAGTAGCCCTTGTTGCCAGTGCGGCCTGCGGGACATGCAGCGCACACCCCGAACTTCAATGCCTGTTTATCCATCGCAGTGTTGAGCAGTCCCTCCAGCAGCGGCTTTACCGCGACGCTGATGTCGATCGTTCCGTCCTCACGGTTCCGACGTCGGAGAGTGCCTTTTCGCGTGTGGTTTTCATAACTGCCGTTTCTTTCTCAAGAGCCATTCGTTGCGAGTTCTTTGAGGCTCTGAAGAAAGCATATGCAAGCTGGGGGCAGGTCGACCCTCAACTCGCAATGCCTAGCCGAGTTTGACATATTTCACCTCAGCACCGTGGATGGGGCGGAGCCTGTTACCCATAAGTCGTCCAGCACAGCCTTGAACGGGATGCTTCCCCATTGCCGCGTAGTGGGTGGCCCCTTCGTCGGTGTTCGATGCGCTCACCCCATGGTCCGGGTCTCTGAGCCGGATTCTGCCTGGGAAACAAGCGAGAGGAAGTTTGTCCCGTCTGGTTGGCCATCATAGTCCTCAAAGCGCCGGCGAGCCCGACAGTCTCCGAAGACGGCATGTTCTCGGCTAGCGCGCAGAGAGCAAGCTCAACCGCCTCATGTCGTACGCGCATACTTACCGTCTGGAGCGGTCCCGCCGGACCAAATTCGTCCTCAGTGAATTACATACCGAAAACACACCGAAGCATTCAGAGATGGCCGGCTATCAAGCGGTATATGATTCTCGGAATGCCGGCGCACGCTTCCTTGCGGCCTGCGTTTTCGGCTGGAGCGGTATGGCGTTGTTCACTATGGCGTAGTGTACTGTACCGCCGAGCTTATTGATCCTGATGCGGGGTCGTCCGACCTCGTCGCGCCTGTCGCGCTTGGATAGTGACAGGATGTTCGTGTATGAGACGTAGGCCTGTAGCTGCATCGAGCCTGAGTCAAGAATGAATCCGATCAGCTTCCCTGCCTCCGAGTTGACCTCCGCCTCCATGTTTTCTAATCGCTCCTGCGTGCCCAAAGGGTACTTCTATAGCTCTATCGATCGATTTCCAGGAGTTGACGCATCGAAAAGCCGCATAATGACGCCGGGTGTTTCCGCGTGGCATCCCTAGGTCGTCGAGGGACGGGGCATAAGGTAGTCCGTGCGCGCTCGATGGGCTGTTGCTTGGAACGTGTGGCAATCCTACGCCGCCGTGGCGTCGGGGGTTACCGCTGCATCGTCGGCTTCGCTGTGATTCGGACTGCAATGGGTTTGTGCCTCGGCGTAATACGGCGGCATGCGAACCAAGTCGGTGGGATATTGCCAGGTACGTCAGTGCACTGCGGCCGGGAAGGAGATGGCTGTCCAGCCGGAAGGGGTCGACTGCTGCGCCCGCTCAGGCCGCGTTCGGTGATCGGGCGATACTTCGAGTCGTCGTCGCGTTCGGAGTTCGAAGGGCAGCACGCACGGCACGCAGATTCCTCTTCAAGGGATACGTCATCTCAATTTCCATCCCACCAAGAGAGCGGCTTGGAGCTGAGCGCTCCTACGATGCAGGTGAGCTCATTAGCGAGCTCCTGGAAGATCGGAAGTTCGCACGGCTCGCTTGGGTCGTCCGTTTTCGCCGCTTGGTCTTTCGGCCTGCAGGGCTCAGGCCCGGGTAGAGAGAATCGTGTAGCCGTGGTGCTCCGCAGTCTCTAGGCAGCAGCGGTTTGTCCATCGGGCCCCTTGCGTTTCCGCTGACTACGGTGATTCAGTTGTCCGGGACGATGGTACACGGGGAGCACATGTCTTTTTCGAAGGTACGGTCGCCCGCCGCGATCCGGGAATGTGCCTCCATGTCGGGGAGACTCTTGGCGCATATCCATCTCGAACGGGGGAGGGCGATGGACAAGTGCGCCGGTGGCCTCACTCCGAGACGGGGGCGTGGACCGAGGCGGCGACGTCGGCTCAGGCCGGACGCGTTCAATCCTTACGGACGGGTTGTGGGTGGGGTATAGGCGTTGACCTCGCGGGAGAATGCCGAATGTCTGCAGGGGTGCTTCCCACCGGGGATCTCGAGGCAGTGTGCTCGATGCGGAACAAGCGGTATATTCGGGATTCCTCCAAGTCGGCCACAGGAGCGCGCGAATGGTCGGACCCGAGATGCTCTTCACACACCTGAAAAGGACGTCGATGAAGAGCCTCAAGAGATTGGCACCCAGTATCAGAAAAAGGCGGTCAGCGTCGACGTTTTCCTCGTAAGTGCGCTTCGTAAGATGGTCTTGAGGCCCTGTCGTCGACGCCTCGGTACCGTTTCAGCCCCTTTTTTTGCGAGCTTGTGTACGATGTTCCTCCTTGCGGACATATGGGCCCTTTCGACGCGAGGTGTCTCTCATGGAAAATGAAACCAGACACGGTTCGAGGGCGATGTTGTATTCGGGGAGCGGGCGTACCACTTGTTCGAAGTATCGATGCAGACTATTGCAAGCATACGATCCGGTGGCTATCACGTTCTAGGCAGGAAGCTGTTTTGATTCATAAAGCAAAGCCATAAGAAATCGAGAAATTCTTAAACAAATAGTTTAACTTTTGGTCTATTATCTATATCTGTAAGAAGTCTTCGAATGCCGTGCAGTAAAGTCCGGAGAGGGAGGGGTTGGAGTTGGATAATAAGAAGTCAGCATTACCGTATAAAAATCTGACTGAGTATAGATTCAAACATGTGTTCCCAAGCTCTCCGTTTTATGAAAAGACGAGTTTCAAGGTAGGACGAGAGTATCGAGTTGATTTGCCGGAAAGCTGGTCAACAACGGAGGATGATACTTGGAGATACTGTTTCCCCGATCGCTATGAGCTTCCTTTGCAAGGATGGAAGATACACATTAGCGTTCGTCCGGGAATGGAAGATTTCGTCTTGGATAACATATCCAACTTCTTGCTCGAAAAGGGTGTCCCATTTAAATTTAGAGCGACTACAACTGCTTTCTATCAATCGAATATGAAGTACGCAGATCGATCGGGATCCGGTAAATTTATTACTGTGTATCCTAGAGACGATGAGCAGTTTTGCTATCTGCTAGATAGCCTCAATGAATTGACCGAGAACGTTGAGGGCCCGTATATTCTTTCCGATACAAAATATGGAAACGGCTCAGTGTATTTTCGCTATGGTGGCTTTTACTATCGCAAGCAAGTGCTTGAAGGTGGCAAGAATGTCATGGTGATTGCCACTCCAGATGGAAACACGATTGAGGACAAGCGGGTACCGTTTTTCGTTCTCCCGGATTTCGTAAAAGTACCGCAAAAAATCGAAGCAGAAGTTTTCGAGAGATTGAATCCCGATGCTGACTCTCTAGCAAGAGAACTCGCGCCGTATTCGATTCTCGATAGCCTTCATTTCAGCAATGGTGGAGGGGTATATCTCGGAAGGAATGAGGCAACCGGCAAAAGCGTGGTTTTGAAGGAAGCACGTCCCTTTGCTGGTTACACGGGTGAGGAAGACGCCATTGCCAGGCTGCGGAGAGAAAAGGAGGCATTGATACAATTACAGGGCATTGGCGGTATTCCCGAGTACCTTGGATATAAGGTGATCGATGGGCATGAATTTCTGATTGAGGAATTCGTCGAAGGAGTATCGCTCCAAACATGGCTTGCGTCTAATTATCCATTTTCCCTCGAAATGGCTCTTGTTGAAAAGTTTGAAAAAAGAGCTCTGCGAATCGCGAGGGCCATCATCAGGCTCGTAAACGAGGTCCATTCTCGGGGCATAGCGATAATGGACATAAATCTGAAGAACTTCATTGTTGGGCCTGATGAAAGCGTTTCGGTAATCGATTTCGAAGGAGTCCGACACGTTGAGGGCGATGATTCGGGCGTTCTGGGTACTCCAGGATTCATTCCCTACGAGAGGTGTGGTAATGCTGATCGCGACGCATTCGCTCTCACAAATTTGCTGTTTTATATCTTCTGGCCCTCTTGGTCCACGGCATTCAGTCCTAGAGCGCTGGAGACAAGCCTTGTTCACGTGGAGAGTCTATTCTCTGAAGAGACGATGAATCTGCTGTCAGACGCCAGGGCCAATGTACCTTCGAGCTTGCTACGAGACAGATTTGACTATTCCCCGTATGTGGCAACTGATATTAATTGCGGTGAGCTGATAAATCGGCTTGCCGCGGGCATCAGAATGTCATCGCAGATGTTGATTGAATCCGGGGATGAAAGAAGATATCCGGGCGATGCTTCGCAATTCTTGCATGACGACTCCGGTTCACTGGACATCGAGACTGGAGCAGCAGGAATAATGCTAATGATGTCTCGTGCAGGAATGAACGTTCAAGAAGATGTGGAATGGATAAAGAGGAAGCTCGATGCAGGAACGTCTATTGGATTTCACGGCCTCTTGCGTGGGGTGTCAGGAATCGCAAGTGCATTGTCACAATCTGGGTATACGCGGGAGGCGCTTGCGCTTGTGCCGTCTGAACTGCCCGCTATCAACCGACATGACCTTTCGATTCGAACCGGCCTTTCCGGGACAATTCTTGCGCTCTGCCAGCTTGAAGAAGACACCGAAGAGCCACGACTATCTCGCCTCATTGAATCTGCGGCAGAACAGCTGAAGACGGCGATCCAGTCTCATGAATGTTTGGTGAGCCCAGGCTCGGAAACCGGAAATGCTGTGGGCCTATTTGATGGCTGGTCAGGGGCTGCCATTGCGTGCAAGCGTTTGATGGAGTATTTTCACGGCAGCTCAGACTGGTTAGCAATGATGCAAGATTGCCTTAAATTCGAGATGGACCTTCTGAGCTTCGGGGAAAACGGTTACTTTGTTAATTATGATGGCGTCAACTTCGGCTATCTCTCTGAGGGGACGGCGGGAGTGTTCTTCGCCTTGACGTATTGCACTCCTAACAGCTGGACTGATGAGCTGGAAAAGATGAGTTTGAATATAGAAGAGCCCATCTCGTTAAACGGCGGACTATTTTGTGGGATTTGTGGAAAAGCTGCTGCCCTGCTCTGTTCGCCAAACCCAAAAGATGAGGCGCCCCTTCGGTTGATGATCAGGAACGTCGCGAATGGATTCCTATTTGCGCGCGATGAGGATGAATCCATATTCATGGTTGGGAACGGAGGAGCCTGTTTATCTGCGGATTATTCCACTGGGTCAGCAGGCTTGATCGGATTCCTATTGTCCTTTCAGTCGCGCAGATGCGAATGGTTCCCCGTTCCTCTTCATTAGTTTCGCATTTATGAAAAAAGGAAAGGAGGTTAGAAATGAGTGCATTGCTTCAACTCCAGGCGATGAAGTCGTCCGGCGCTGAGATCGATCCTCGCGGTTCGGGCTTGAGCTTCTTCTGCGATGGCGACAACAGCGCTGCAAGCCTGTGGTGCGGAGGCCACCACTAAGTCCGCGGCCCACAGGGTTTTAATAGACCCTGTGGGCCTCTTACCTACTTGATTTTTTTGAGGGGAGGTGTGGTGCGGGTGAACGCGCTGCTCCAACTTCAGGCAATGACTCCGGCAGAGCCAGATGTCGATCTTTGCGCTTCTGGATGGAGCTGGGGTTGTGATGGAAAGCAGAGCAATCTAAGTTTCTTCTGTGACATCTTCGGATAGTTGCTCATAAGAAATGGAAGGCTTCACGCCTTTCATTTCTTATGAGTTGGGAGCTTGAAGCAATTGGGGGACAAGAATGTGTGAACCGATTGTCGCATACGGAGTTCGCAAAACGTTTGCGCAGAAAGGAGGGAAACCCGTAGAGGTGTTGAAAGGGGTTGACATCCATGTTGGCACTAAAGAAATGGTGGCAATAGTGGGACCGAGTGGTTCCGGAAAGTCAACGCTGCTTCATTGCCTTTCCGGGTTGGAGTCTCCCACAGAAGGGACGATAAAACTTGCAGGTCATGATATCGTGGGCATATCTCCAAATCAACTATCTAAGATTCGCAGGGCGCACGCGGGTTTTATTTTTCAATCGTATAATCTCATTTCATCTTTATCAGCAATAGAGAACGTATCTGTTGCGGCTCGTCTTTCGGGGGCTGCGGTAGCTGAGCAGGATCTGCAACACCTGTTTGCAAAGATGGGGTTAGCTGAAAAGCAAAAACTGAAGCCTGTTCAACTTTCTGGCGGTGAGCAGCAGCGCGTTTCTATAGCCCGTGCGCTTGCGACGAACGCCGATATCATTTTTGCGGATGAGCCAACAGGTGCCCTAGATGCGGAAAACACTCAACATGTCTTGAAAATTCTTCGCAACCTGGTTGATGTCGAAGGACGTTCAGTCCTTTTGGTTACCCATGACTTGGAGGCAGCGGCTCTTGCGGACCGGGTGCTAGTTTTTATTGATGGAACTATCAAACGTGAGATGGACGGTCCTAGCCCTAAAGAAATACTGGCTGCATTTGAGGTGGCCAAATGATTCGCTTGGTATTCGCTGACCTAACGAGCACAAAGGCCGTATGGGGTGGATTGCTTGCAATTGCGGTGGTTTTCGGATATCTCGGCAGCTGGGCAGTTTCGATCGAGTCAACTGCAAGTCAATTCGATAATCTCAAAAACCTCGGTACTGTAGTGGTTCTCTTCTCGTCGATAGCCGCCGTCTCCTTGTTGGTGCCTTTGGCGCAGCAGGCGGTTTCGTTGAAGGCGAAAACTTATGCACTGTGGCAGATTGTTGGAGCCAGCCCTCGGACAATTCGATTGATTGTGTTGATGCAACTGTTCGCGATTGCTATTGTCGGAGCGGCTGGTGGATCGGCGTTGGAAGTGTTATCTTACCCCCTGTTGTTTCCATTGGTTTTTAGCTCATATAATCCTCCGAGCAATATTACCCTTGATCTGGGTTTATTCAACATGCCTGCTGTCTGGTTTGGCGCGGGAATCTTGTTTGTTGTTGGTGGTTGCCGAGCCGCGAGGCGAGCGGCGAATATTCCCCCAGTCACAGTCGTGCGGGAGACCGAGATGCCTACAAAATGGAGGTCTCCCTTAAGGGCCGCAATTGGGTTCCTGCTTGTGGTGGCATTATCTTTATACCTGTGCGACCTTCCGGATCAATTGCGAGAAGGATATTTCGACTATGCGATGATGGTACCGCTTTTTGCGACTAGCATCTTCGCCGTTGCATCTCCTTGGCTGTTAACTGCGGTGTTGAAACTATTAAATAAGGGAGTTTCTGTCAGCAACATTCCAGGTTTTATCGCGGCTCGAAATGCCTTGCATCAGATTGAAATAGCGGGTTCATCGGAAGTGTCCATTATGGTTGGATATGGAATCCTATCCTCTTTTAATGTGATGACCGATGTCTTGACAGGCTACATCAACCGAATTGGATTAACCGGCCTCAATACATCTTTGGATTGGACAAGCTCAATAATACTATTTGGTGGTCCTGTAATACTAAGTTGCACCGGTGCGGCTGTATCCTCCTTTCTTTCTTTTGATAGTCGGAAAAAAGATGCCGCACAATACCTGTCGCTTGGGATTCGGCGCAGCAGCCTCTTGGTAGCCTGCCTCATTGAAGCAGCTGTTCACGTTGTGGCTGCTGCGGCGATTGGAGCAATGCCGGCAATGTTGACCGGCTATCTTATCGGTATTCCAATCGGAATCGCCCCATCATTCTGGAGACCGCTTGTTGGTGGGGGCGTTGTGTTAGGGGCAGGATTCATTCTCGTTGCGCTCTCAATACTCATACAAACGCTGTACGGCGTGAGGCATAGCGAAGGAGTCGGTCTCGTCAACGGGCTGTCGGAATAGTTTGCAATCGGTGAAGATCATGAAGACATTGCTTAAAGTGCTGGGACGAAGTATCTCCCATCATCGGTTCCTATATATTTTATGCCTTTTCCTCGGGGGGATCAGTGAGCTGCTGGTACTAGTTCAACCCCAGCTTGGAGGCAAGCTAATCGAAGGTGTTCAGAGCGGGCAGCTCTCCGGGTCTATTGTTGCTGCATTGGTGTTTATACTCGCTTCCAATGCCCTGGTAACAATGTGCCAGCAACTAGTGCTGGGTAAGATATGTGAAGACTCGGCATATGAGTTGCGCTGTGGGCTTGTTGAACGTTTTTTCAGTCTGCCAATTCTTGAGCAAGAATCTAAGGCTCCGGGATGGTATTCCCAGAGAATAGTAAGCGATGTAGATTTAACTAAAGCATTGCCAGGACAGAGTATCGCGTTGTTCCAAGCGACAATTATTCTGATTGGTTCGACGATAGCTCTATTGTGTATCGAGCCAATCACGTTCTTTGTTGGTGCTTCCTTCGGAGTCCTTTCTCTTGTGTTTGCTGTTATGGCGTCCAGACCCCTCGTAAAACTGAGAGAGGGGATTCAAGATGCGTATACCGGAATAACGGCTGGCGCGCAAGAGAGCATGAGAACAGGCAGAGTGCTCCGTGCATATGGAGCGTGGAATGCTTCGCGTAAGGAGTTGGAGCTCGAAGTTTCTAGGGCACATGAGGATGGGTTGCGACTGTCAGTAATCAACAGTTGCTTGTTTCCAATTGCTTCGATATTGATGCAGCTAGCAAATATTGGAACCATACTGTTCGGCGCCTTTCGTGTGGCAGACGGAGCAATTTCATTCTCCGGTCTCGTCATGTTTTTAATGTATTTTTCGGCGTTTTCCTCATCCGTATCTCAGCTGTCAGGATCGATATCAAGGATGCGCGAAGCGGAAGCGGGGGAGCGTCGTCTCACCGAACTCGAGACAATGAACGTTGAGAGAAGCATTCGATATAATCATCAGATTCCAAATATAATTTCTGGCGCTGCGGAAATACAGTTCAACAACGTAAGCTTTTCCTACGACGGAGAAACAGAATTCGCCTTGAAAGATGCAAGTTTTATCGTTCCCGCAGGGAAAAGAACCGCCATTGTTGGCGCTTCGGGCGGTGGAAAAACAACTTGCCTGGGATTGCTGGAGAAATTCTTCTTTCCAAACTCTGGAGAGATATTGTTAAATGGAATGCCCCTGAATGAAATTGAGACAAGTCGTTTGAGAGCCTCAATCGGCTATGTAGACCAAGATGCAGTTGTCATGAGGGGGACGATACGATCGAATTTGTCTGTCGGACGGGAGGGAATCTCGGATTCCGAGATGGAAAAGGTCCTGGATTTAGTTGGACTAACGCTTCCGCAACCGCGACTCGATTATCAAACGGGGGAAAACGGCTCCGCCTTGTCTGGAGGGCAAAAACAAAGACTGGCCCTGGCTCGATCATTTTTGGGGCTCCCAAACCTGTTAATTATGGATGAGCCGACATCGAGTCTCGACGGGATAGCGGAGCATGAGATAAATGACATCATCCGTAAGGCATTCTCATCAATTACCGTACTCTGTACGGCGCATAGGTTGTCTCAGATTTTGAGTTCTGATTGGATTGTTGTCGTGAATGAAGGTCAAGTTGTCGCGCAAGGTCCGCATGAAATCCTGATGGACACATGCGAGTATTACAGAGAGCTCGTTGCTTCTCAGGCAGCATGAACTGTTGTCGTTGCGTTACCTTGCGCGATGACTACAACAAAAGACGATACGCACCCCCAGCAACTTATTCGACAGCACAGAAGGCGCGTGACGTTTCGTCCTCGAGCAATTCAAAGAAACGAATCATTAGTGGGCAGTATGGATCGGGCGCAGCAAGAGTGGGCGATGAGCATAAAGATCGCGCCCTGCATCCACCGCCACATATTTCGCAGTATTTACAAGTGGAGCATGTCTCAAATCGAGATGCATCAAGCTGCTGAAATAGTCTCGCGACATCCGAATCGAGAGCATTGGCCAGACTATCGATAAACACATTGCCCATTGCGTACTTTTCCTCATGAAGCATATGGCACGGGTAAACCGTTCCGTCGGAATCAATACTGAGCGTGTTTTTCGCAGCGCCACAATAACGTTTTGCAGAAATGTTGAGGCGCGTTTGTCCATGAGGGCCGGCCATCGAATCGCTTCCAAGGTGGAACAATGCGTCCCCCAGCGAGTAAAGTTGGCTCGGAGAGGGAATGAGGCCAGCCGTATGAGGATCGGAAGAGGTGAACGATATCAGGCTGAAATTGATCGTAACTCCAAGTCTTTTTGAAAGGGTCACGTACTGAAGAACATCTTCGATGTTCAGGGCGTGAATTGTGGCGATGATATGTCCTTGAATCCCGGCGCTCTTTATTTGTTTAATCGAGTCAACGAGCTTAGAAAAGTTTTGTGTACCACGAATGTGAGCTTGCGATTCTGCGGAGTATCCATCAAATGAAATAGAAATGCAGGGAGAATGACCTGAGAGGCGATGAAGGGAGCTTTGATCGATGTGCAGCCCGTTCGAGAGAATGGCCAGAGACGGGATTCCGCAAACCTCCTTTGCATATGCGACGATATCTGGCAAGTCATCACGAAGGAACGGCTCCCCTCCAGAGATGACAAGTTGACTTATTCCGCGACTACTTATTTCATCCAACGCTTTCTTGATGCATTCCAGGGAGGGGTCTTCGCAGGAATTTCTCCCCTCCTTGTACGAATAACATCCCTGACATGTTAAATCGCAGCGGCTCGTGACATGAAAATACACCGTTTTCAATGCGGGTGGATGCCGTGGACCCTCAAAAAAACAACTATTACTTAGCTGGTCGAACAGACTTTGATCTACGAGTGAAATTTCGGACCGGTCTAGGTCTTCCACGAGCAACTTTCGACATATTTCTGCACCGGCGGCAGTCAGTCCGATAATAATACCGTTGTCATAATTCGCAACTATCGGAATACCAGCAAAATCGAACATGGTCACGTTTTTATGGAACTTCATCCTCAATCCTCTCAGGTTAAGTCCCCAATGGTCGTCCCGCAGATGGAAGCCAATACAGCTGAGTTTGATTGTTCCGGTTGGGCCATAAGGGTCCATGAGGCTGCATTGACACACATATTCTATTGCGCAAATAAGATATGCCAATTGTGAATCGAATGAGTGGCCACAGTTGTTGTCAGCCAAATCCCAATCAGCGAATAACGTAAAGCGACGATACGGGTGCAGGCTCCTATGATTCAGGAGGGCGAGTTTCTGCACCGCAGCTCATAAATTCTCTTGATAGTGCTTGAGAAGAGGGGTGCTTCGTTTTCGATTTTCGCAGGTAAGAAGACCTATTTGGAATCTCGATTATCGAGATGGCTGGATTCGGTGTCATTATCAGGCTGGTGAAGATGCGGAAAAGCACCAAGAACGTTGTTTGACAGGGTTTTTCGGGCCTCCTGCACGTCTTGGAAGTTGCAAAATGATACAGCAACTCAAACATATCGAAGAGCGATAGCTGTTGGAGCGAGAGCCAGAACAGCGAGATTAAGCGAGTCGCAGCGGTCTCAACGCCTTCCCCTAAAGGGCCTCTTTTGTCCGTAGTGGCAAGAGGGGCTTTTTCGTTTCCCTCTTGCGGCGGAGGGGGACACCATGCGCCTATACAGGACGAATTGCGCGCTCTCGTCGGATGGTGGACTATGTGTCGAGATGAGGATCTCGGGTGGAGGTCACGTCGTGGTCGCGGTCGGGCGCGCCGTGGCGGAAGCCCTAGACGACCTCCAGCGCGAATGGTGGCGTATCGAGCGTCGGGAGGCACGCCACACTCTCAGTTTGGACGCTATGCTCCCCCAGGTGTTGGCGGACCCTTCGTCGAACCCTGAGGAGATGCTGGCGAGGCGATACGAATCGAAGGCGCTGGCTTACGCGGTCGCAACACTCTCCCCAGTTCAGATGAGGCGGCTTCTCATGCACGATGTGGCCCTGCTCCCGATAAGGGAAATTGCGGAGGGAGGGGTGCTTCGAAAGGGCGATAAAGTACGGCCTCTCACGAAGCGAGTGGGAAGGTGGATGCCGACGCACGTTCTCCTTCCTGCGGTCGTAGGGTTGAGACGGACGTCGACGGTGATGCTCGAGCAGGTAGGAACGCTCGACATGGCACGTCTCGGGGTGCGTCTCGGCATTGCAGGCGAGCGTGAGATGGCAAGGGTCGATGCGGCTATCGCGGTAAGCCCGGGGCTTGTCCCACGGAGAAACGTCGTCCCCTTGTGTGACGTCTGTGCGCGGCGGTTTCGCGACGCGGGCTACTAGCTCGACGCCCGAGACCCGGGAGCCGCGATGACTCCCTTTGTGTCTACTGCGGAGACCGCGCGGGTCGAGATTACGCGGTATCGGGGCCGTGGCGAAGCGTGTGGCGGACCGCAAGCGTGCAAGCCCGGCAGCAGCACCGTTGCCGTGTGAGGCTGCGGGGATGAGACTGGGATCGCGTGCCTTTAAGGGTGCGCGGCCCTCCAAGATTGGAAGGGAAATGTCGAGCGAAGGAATCGTGGCAGATCCGAACATGCCCGTCCTGGCCGACGCAGATCTGGACGGGCTGTACTTGGCGGCGCTCGAACCCTATCCCTACCTCATGACGCCAACGCAGGTCGCCGAGTTCGCTTGAAGGGACTCCGGGCGGAGTGAGGCGTCTGCTCAAGATGGGGGAAATTAAAGGGGCGAGGATGGGCAGCAGATGGGTGGTCCCGATTGAGATTTCTGGGATTGCATTGTTCTTTCCAATCAGGTGCAGATATGACAGATGGCGGGGGTGGAACGGCGTAACAAACCACGGCCGTTGGACGGACGTTTCCAATTTGTATGCGATTGACCGTTCCCTAAAGAACAATGACCAAAAAGACATCCCCTTGGATGATCGAGATTGGTCTAAGGCCCGTGACAGCTCTATTGTAAGACACTGCGTGCGGGCCGGGGCATGCCATATGTCACGGATTCCCGGGTGGACTGGGCCTCGCACGGTGTCAGCGCTACTTCCAAACCGCGAGCGCCGCAGTGCCCAAGACGATGAGGGCGAGACCGATGGCGCTGCGCCGCGAGACCTTTTCGTTGAATGTCAGGCGCGCAAATAGTACCGATACGACAATCGATAGTTTGTCGACCTGCACCACGACGCTCACCTGGCCTGCGGCGATGGCATAGTAATAGAGTAGCCACGATGCTCCGGTCGCGATGCCCGATGCCGTGAGAAATACGAGTTCGTAGCGGTCTACGTGCACGGCTTGGCCCATCTTGCCTTTAGCTGCCACGATTGCCCATGCCATAACCAGTACCACGCAGGTACGGATTGCCGTGGCCAGGTTGGACTCGACGCCTTCGATGCCAACCTTGGCGAGGATGGACGTGAGCGCCGCGAACACGGCGGCGCCGAGGGCGTAAGCGAGCCAGGTCCGGTCTTGCTGCTGCTCGGGTCCGGCAGACTGCTTCTTCTCGATCATTAAAAACGTGCCGAGGGTGATGACGGCAGTTCCCACGAGCTTAACCGCAAGGTTGCTCGTCTCGCCAAAAAGCACGATGGCGATCAGCGCGGCGAGCGCGGTGCTCATCTTGTCAACCGGTACGACCTTATTGACGTCTCCGATGCTCAGCGCCTTAAAGTAACAGATCCACGAAGCTCCGGTAGCGAGTCCCGAGAAGACGAGAAAGAGCCAGGATCTGGGTTCGATGCTGCCAATGGTTCCAATGGATCCAGAAATACCCGCCATTGCCCAGGCGAAAACGAGCACCACGCAGGTGCGAATGGCCGTCGCGACATCGGAGTCGGTCTGCTTGATGCCGCATTTGGCCAAGATGGATGTGATGCCGGCAAAGAATGCTGACGCAAATGCTGCGACGACCCACGACACGGGTGCGGTGCCTCCTCAAAAAAGATCACGCCAGATCTATGGCGCATGTCCGATGATACCGCGCTTGCCTATAGGTCGCGTGCCCGGTAAACCTTGGTGCTGATGGCACAGCTGACAACGCCAAGGACGACCGTTGCCAGCGCGACGGCACCACACAGGCAAGCGAGGACGGCAGAATCGGGATTCGTCCCTGCAATCGACATGAGCTGGTTGCTGATGGGGTTGAATGAGTTTAGCGTGACCATGATAAGGCACATGTAAAGGGCGTACAGACCAACGGATAGGCGTTGCGCCTTCATGTGTTCAAATCGAAAGAACAGAGGCAGTACCAAAAACACCGCCATGAGGGAGAAAAGCATCGATATTGCCGAGGCGATTGCGGTCTCAAAGACGGTCCCTCCCGTGGAGGGGATACCCACGCTGTTTAAGATCGGGATGGCGACGATACTCAACAGCACGGCCGCGCACGCCATGATGACCGAGAAAATAGTGATGCACAGGTAGCGTGCGCTGACGATGTCTTTGCGTGAGATGGGCAGCGTTGCCCGATAGCGCTCCCATCCGTTTTGGTTGTCGAGCCCGGCCAGCGACGTCATGGCCATGATAGGCGACATGGCACTGATCGCGAAGGCGCCGGCGGCGCTCATGTCGGAATCACCATTCGATGCCCTGACGGCGGTCAGCACGACGAAGATGAACAGACCGACACCTGCGATGCTCGGGACGAGCGTGCGAACGATGGCAAGCTCGGACATAATGGCGCGTTTCATTTCAAAGCCCCTTTCAGCATGAAGCGCAGATAGTCATCAATGGTTGCCCGATCGCAGGGAATCTCGGGGAAGGCCTCGAGCACTTCGCGGTGGTTGGGCACGAGCACGTCCACGCTGTAGGCGTGGCGGGCGGCGCGGGTGCCTTCGACGCACGCCATGAGCTCGGCGGCCTGTGCCTGGGTGCAGTGGGCGATGCCGGCGCGGTCGGTAATGTCCTCGCGTGGCAGGTCAAACACAATCGAGCCGTTATCGATGCAGATGACGCGGTCGGCAGCACGATCGAGATCAGACGTAATGTGGCTCGAGAGCAGCACGCTGCGCTGGCCGTCGGCGACAAAGGCGAGCAGCTCATCGAGCAGTTCCTCGCGTGCCATGGGATCGAGGCCCGCGGTGGCTTCATCCAAAACGAGCAGCTTGGCATGGTGGCTGAGCGCGCAGGCGAGCTGCAGCTTCATACCCATGCCGCGGGAGAGGTCCTTGACCTTTGTCTTGGGATCGAGGCCAAATCGGTTGATGAATCCGGCGAACGTTTCGCGGTCCCACGTGGGGTACGCCGGGCCTACGAGCGCCTCGATCTGGACGACCTTGAGCGTGGAGGGGAAGGGGCATGTGTCCAGCACGAGGCCGATGCGAGAGCGCAGGTGGCGTTGCGACTCATCGGGCGCGTCGGTGCCACAGCGCTGCCCAAACAGGTGCACCTCGCCGGCATCGAGCTTTATAAGCCCAAGCGTGGCGCGAATGGTCGTCGTCTTGCCGGCGCCGTTTGCGCCCACAAAGCCAACAATTTGGCCGGGCTCCACGGCCAACGTGACGCCACGTAGCGAAAAGCGGTCGCTCACGCGGCGTGAGATGCTTTTGAGTTCTAGCAAGTTTTGCATGGCATAGCCTTTCTTGCAGATGGTTACTGCATGGTTTCGGGGGCTACCAGGTCGAGCATCTCGTGCAGTTTATCGCGCGTGACGCCCACGGCTTCGGCTTGCGTTGCTGCCTGTGCGAGCAGCTCTTCGATATGGCAGAGCTGATTTTCGCGCAAGAGTTCTTGGTTGCCCTCGGCGACAAAACAGCCCTTGCCCTGCACAGTGCAGATAAAGCCGAGTTGCTCCAGGTCGGCGTAGGCGCGCTTGGTGGTGATGACACTCACGCCAAGATCGCTCGCGAGTGCACGGATGCTGGGGAGTTTGGCTCCCGCAGCAAGCGTGCCCGAAAGGATCTGAGCTTTGACCTGCGAGGTTATCTGCTCGTAGATGGGCTTGTCGCTCGAATTGGATAGGATGATGTCCACAGCGGCTCCTTAGCTGATGGGCTACACGTGTATATAACCGGTAAGCACAGTATATACACACTATGCACAGTTATGCAAGAGGTAATTACGGGGCTGTCCGTCCCTCTACTCATTCATCTCAATCTGTAACACTAAGACCCGTTTTGGATGACTAACTGTTACAGATTGAGACGTTATTTGCCTGTCCATTCATTTGTCTTGATCTGTAACATCTAGACCTGTTTTTGCTGGCTAACTGTTACAGATCAAGATATTGGCTGACCGCCCTGTGCGTTCATCTCAATCTGTAACATCTGGAGGTCAAAAACCCTTCTAGGTGTTACAGATTGAGAAAAACCGTCGCGGAACACCGCTGACATTCCACCGTCCGAGCCCCAACTGATGAATTTGTCCTGATAGGCGCCCTATGGCGAGGTTTCGCGGCTACAATAATACGGTTACATCGACGTAATGCACTCAATGCAAGAAAGGATCCGCATGGCAAGCCTGTCGGATGAAATCTCGTCGCGCCGCACATTCGCGATCATCAGCCACCCGGACGCCGGTAAGACCACACTGACCGAGAAACTGCTGCTCTATACCGGCAGCATCCAGACTGCCGGCTCGGTCAAGGGCAAGAGCTCGGCCAAGCATGCCGTCTCGGACTGGATGGACATCGAGAAGGAGCGCGGTATCTCCGTCACCTCCTCGGTGCTGCAGTTCACCTATAACGGCGCCTGCGTCAATATCCTCGATACCCCCGGCCACCAGGACTTCTCGGAGGATACCTACCGTACCCTTATGGCCGCCGATGCTGCGGTCATGGTCATCGACGGTGCCAAGGGCGTCGAGGCCCAGACCAAAAAGCTCTTTAAGGTCTGTACGCTGCGCCACATTCCCATCTTCACCTTTGTGAACAAGCTCGACCACGATGCTCGCGATCCGTTTGAGCTCATGGAAGAGATCGAGAATGTCCTGGGTATCAATACGTATCCCATGAACTGGCCGATCGGCAGCGGCCGCAACTTCCGCGGCGTGTTCGATCGTCAGACCCGTCGCGTCATTGCCTTTGAGGGCGACGGCCACGCCAACGCCACCAAGAAGGTCGCCGAGGTCGAGGCCGAGCTGGGCGATCCTTCCATGGACGAGCTCATCGGCGAGGAGAACCATAAGAACCTGATGGACGACATCGAGCTGCTCGATGGCGCCGGTGACGAGCTCGACTTGGATGCCGTGGCCTGCGGCAAGCTGAGCCCGGCGTTCTTTGGCTCGGCACTCACCAACTTTGGCGTGGAGCCCTTCCTCAAGGAGTTCCTGCGTCTGGCCCCGACGCCGCGCGCCTATACCGATACGCTCACCAGCGAGCCGGTCGATCCCTGCCGCGACGACTTTAGCGGCTTTGTGTTTAAGATTCAGGCCAACATGGACAAGAACCACCGCGACCGCATCGCCTTTGTGCGCATTTGCTCGGGCAAGTTCGAGCGCGGCATGGATGCCTTCCACGTGCAGGGCAACCGCAAGCTTAAGCTTGCCACGGGCACGTCGATGATGGCCGATGACCGCGCCATCGTGGACGAGGCGTATGCGGGCGATATCGTGGGCCTGTTCGATCCGGGCATCTTTAGCATCGGCGACACCGTGTGCTCCGGGAAGCGCCACGTGCAGTATCCGCAGATCCCGACGTTTGCCCCCGAGATGTTCGCTCGCATTACGCAGGTCGATACGCTCAAGCGCAAGCAGTTCGTCAAGGGTATGGAGGAGCTTGCCCAGGAGGGTGCCATCCAGATCTTCCGCGAGCTGGGTGCCGGCATGGAGAGCGTCATTGTGGGCGTGGTCGGCGTGCTGCAGTTTGAGGTGCTCGAGCGCCGCCTTAAGGCCGAGTACCGTGTTGAGGTTCGTCGCCAGCCACTGCCCTATACGGACATCCGCTGGATCCAGAACGACCCCGACACCATCGATATCCCGGGCCTTTCGCTCACGCGCGACACGCTGCGCGTCGAGGACATGCGCGGCGGTAAGCTGCTGCTGTTCACGAGTCCGTGGAACGTGGATTGGGCAACCGATCACAACCCCAACCTTATCCTGTCGGAGTTTGGCAACGTAGCCTTTTAACGCATCGGCGCGGTGGCCCTGTGGGGCTGCCGCGCCGCTTGCTTGCCTGATGCCGTGTGAGCGGCTATCATACCCACCGTCGTCTCAAGACCGGGGCGTCCGAGCAGTTCGGGTCCGATATCCTGCTCGTTAAACCTAAAACCAAAGGAGTACATAATGATCAAGAAGGTCATGGAGGACTACAAGGTCCTGTTGCGGAGCATTCCCGCGGCAACGGTTTCGCTGTTTTTCGTGAGCGTCATCATGATGAACCTGCTGGCCAACAAAGAGCTGATCAGCCTGCCGTATCTGGCGCTCGACTGTGGCTTTGTGGTGAGCTGGGTTTCGTTTTTGTGCCAGGACATGATCTGCAAGCGCTTTGGCGCCAGGGCATCCATCAAAATCTCTATCCTCGCGCTGCTGGTCAACCTGGCCGTGAGCCTGTGCTTCTGGGCATGCTCGCTCACGCCCGGCATGTGGGGCGCCTACTACGACACCGGCATGATCGAGGTCAACACTGCCCTTAACGCCACCATCGGTGGCACCTGGTACGTGGTGCTTGGCTCGTCGCTTGCCATGCTCATCTCTGCCGTGGTTAACTCCACGCTCAATCAGTCGCTCGGCCGTATGGTCAAAAAGAATAATTTTGCGAGCTTTGCCTTCCGCTCCTATGTGTCCACGGGCGTTGGCCAGTTCATCGACAACCTGGTCTTTGCCATCGTGGTGAGCCACACGTTCTTTGGTTGGACGTGGGTACAGGTCCTTATGTGCTCGCTGACCGGCGCTATTGCCGAGCTGCTGTGCGAGGTCTTCCTGAGCCCCGTGGGCTACAAGGTCGTGCGCAGCTGGGAGCGCGAGAACGTGGGCGCCGAGTACCTCGAGCGCCACGCAACCGCCTAAGGAGCAAGTATGCGGGTTTTGATCACGGGTGCTTCGGGCGGTATCGGAGCCGCATGCGTGCGGCGCTTTTTGGACGAGGGCCACGAGGTCGTGGGCTTTGACCTGCTGCCGGCGGCGGTCGAACATGAGCGCTACCGCCATCTGATCGTCGATGTCCGCGAGCTGGACGCGTTTCCAGGCGACCTTGAGCCCCAGGTGATTGTGAACGTTGCCGGTACACAAGATTCGTCCGATGATATTGCTGCCAACCTGTGTGGCACCATCAACGTGACCGAGCGCTACGCCTTTGTGGGGGAGGGGCTTGCCGCCAAGCCGGCGCCGGCTATCAAATCCGTGGTCAATGTGGGGTCGGCGAGCGGGCATACGGGATCGGAGTTTCCCGCCTATGCCGCCAGCAAGGGCGGCGTTATCGCCTACACCAAGAACCTTGCAAACCGCTTGGCACCGCAGGCCATCGCCAACAGTGTGGACCCGGGCGGCGTTATCACGCCGCTCAACCGTTGCGTGATGGAAGACGAGCACCTGTGGAACCAGATTATGGGGCTCACGCCGCTTAAACGTTGGGCTACCGCCCAAGAGATCGCCGAGTGGATCTACTTTGTGGGCGTGATCAACCGGTTCATGACCGGGCAGAGCCTGCTGATCGATGGCGGCGAGGCCGGCCGCACCCAGTTTATCTGGCCCGAGTAGAAAACGCGCCCGATGGCAAGATTGCCGTCGGGCGCGTTTTTGATGTATCGATTTTAGCCGAGGCAAGTCCAGTTGACGGGGGTCGAGCCGTGCTGTTCGAGTAGACGATTGGCTGCCGAGAAGGGACGCGACCCCATAAAGGCGGGGAGTTCTGCCGTGGCACGGTTGGCCGAAAGCGGCGAGGGGTGCGTGGAGGCCAGACAGAACTTGTCGGTTGCCTTGCCCGCGCCGATCGCGGCGAGCTTACCTTCGACCATCTGCTGGGCAAAGCGACCCCATGCCAAAAAGACGACCGACTGGGGCAGCTGGCAGCAGCGTTCGATAACGTAGTCGGTGAGCGTGCACCAGCCTAGTTTGGCGTGCGAGTTGGCGGCATGCTCGCGCACGGTGAGCGTGGTGTTGAGGAGCAGAACGCCCTGTTGTGCCCATGGCGTTAGATCTCCTGTGGCGGGAATGGGGCAACCCAGATCGGCATTGAGTTCCTTGTAGATGTTGCGCAGGCTCGGCGGCAACTTGGTTTGCGTCGCGGGGACCGAGAACGACAGCCCCATGGCCTGGTTGGGCCCGTGATAGGGGTCTTGACCCAAGATGACAACCTTGACCTGGTCGGCCGGCGTGTAGGCGAGGGCATTGAGGATGTCGTCTTGTGCCGGGTAGATGGTTTGCTCGGCACGCAAAAGGGCGATGCGCTCGAGCAGCTGGTTCGTAGTGTCACGTACCGGCTGTGGCGCATCGCCCAACCAAGTTGCTATGTTGCGGTCGCGGGTCGCGGCGTCCATGGGGCTCCTTTACGTCAGATGCTCTGTTTGCATCTATTGTAAAAACTTTCGTCGGCCGATATTCGCGTACGTCCCGTTGTGCATGCCCCCTCGCGCGACGTGGTGGCGGCCTGGCGCCGCCGAGAGACCATGCCTATCGCCACGAGGCGCTTTATCGACTATATGAGCTCGCATATTGTCCATTAATGACTGGCGGGGCGTTGAGTGCGGTGTTTAGCGGGCTGTCGCTTTGGTTTGGGCAGTGCGATAGGTGCGTGCCGGGTGGCAGAGTAGCACCGCCACGACCATAAAGAATGCCGTGGTGCCCAGGCTGATGGGATAGACCATCATGATGTTCGCAAAGGTGCGGAAGTGCGGGAATACGCAGAACACCCAATAGAAGCGAATGCCGCAGACGCAGATCATGGTGATGAGGGCGGGCATGAGCGAGATACCAAAGCCGCGCAGGTAGCCGGACATGTTTTCGTAGAACATGCTAAAGGCGTAGGCAGGGAAGATCGAGCACACGCGGATATAACCGATCGAGACGATGTTGGGATCGCTGTTGAACAGCGACAAGATCTCGCGCCCCAGGCCGACAATAACGACAATCGTGGTGAGTGCAACGATGCCGCCTTCGGTCAGGCAGACCTTGAGCGTTTTGGTGCACCGGTCGATCTGGCGGGCACCGTGGTTTTGTCCCACAAAGGTGGTGCAGGCCTGGCTAAAGCTATTGAGCAGGTTGTAGCATACGTACTCCAGGCTCATGGCGGCGCTCGATGCCGCCATGACTTCGGTGCCCAGGCTGTTGATGGCAGACTGGATGATAATGTTGGCGACGGCAAAGACGGCGCTTTGGATGCCGGCGGGCAGGCCGATCTTGACGATGCGCTTGAGGGCGACGGGGTCTAAGCCTAAGTCGCGCGGGGTGACACGGACGACGGAGTTGGTTTTGAGCAGGCGGATGAAGAGCGTAGCGGCGCTGACGGTGTAGGCGATGGCGGTGGCGATGGCGACGCCCGCGACGCCCCAGTGGAGTACGGGGACAAAGATGAGGTCCAGGCCAATGTTGAGGACGGTGGACACGGCAAGCGCCTGCAGCGGCATGCGGGTGATGCCGACGGAGCGGAAGATCGCGGCCTCAAAGTTGTAGAGCAAGATCGAGGGCATGCTGAGCAAAAAGACACGCAGGTAGAGCGAAGCGAGCGGCATGGTTTCGGCGGGAACGTTGAGCGCGGCGAGCATGGGCTCGGCAAAGATCTCGCCCAGTGCGATGACGACAAAGCCCACGAGCGCCATTAAAATCGAGGTATGGACGGCGCGTTTGACCATGTTCTGATCGTTGCGCCCGATAGCGTTGGCGATGACCACGTTGGAGCCAAGTGACATGCCGATAAACAGGTTGAGCATAAGACTGGTAAGCGGAACATTGGAGCCGACCGCCGCCATGGCGAGGGTTCCCTGGTCGCCCGAGAAGTTACCGATGATGACCGTGGCGATGAGGTTCGACAGCTGCTCCAAGATGCTCGTGGCGGCCACGGGGAAGGCGAACAGGGGAATATTGCGCCACAGCGAGCCGGTGGTCATGTCAATGTGCTTAGATGCGGTGTCAGCCATACGCTCTCAATCTCTAACATGCTCTTTCGTGCTCATTTGCGCAGACGATGATACTCCTAATCGCCTAGTCATTGGGGACGTTCTTAAACGACTAGTCATTCAAGAACGTCCCCAATGACTAGGTGGGGAAGGCGTGCGACAATGGTGGGCGTTGTGTTGTTCGCGCTAAGGAGTTGCCATGTTGTTGTGTCCCGTTTGCCATGAGCCGTTGGTGGACGACGAACGCGGTGCTGTATGCGCGGGCGGACACCGGTTTGACCGCGCGCGCGAGGGCTATCTGTATCTACTGCGCTCGTCCAAGAGCGGAGACTCTATGAGAGATCCCAAGTCGCAGGCGCGCAGCCGTCGTGACTTTCTGAACCGCGGTTACTATGCGCCGTTGCGCGATGCGATGGTCGAGTTCGTGCGCCTGCGCGTGTCTGGGCACGCCGCGTCTGCGAACGACCCCATGACCTTGCTCGACATTTGCTGTGGCGAGGGCTACTACACGAGCGCCATGGGCGCGGTGCCGGGCGTGGATGCCTACGGGTTCGACTTGGGCAAGGAGATGGTGCGCCTGGCCGCCAAGCGCGGCGATGCGACCTACTTCGTGGCCAACATGAAGGACATCCCCGTGGCCGATGGCGCCTTCGATATGGTGACCGAGCTCTTCGCTCCCTTTAACGAGCGCGAGTTTGCCCGCGTGCTGGCGCCCGAGGGCTCACTCTACACCGTGGTGCCGGGCGCCCGTCATCTGTTTGGGCTCAAGGAGGTGCTCTACGACACGCCATATCTTAATGACGAGAAGTTGCCGCAGACCACCGAACTCGAGTTGGTCGGAACGCGGCGGGTGTTTGCGAACATTACGCTCCAGACCCAGGCCGACATCGAGGCGGTGTTCCAGATGACGCCGTACTACTACCGCACGCGCCCTGCCGACAAAGAGCGTCTGGCACATTTGGACGCCCTTCAGACCGACATCGACTTTATCATCGCCGAGTACCGCCGCTGCTAGCAACCTGCCAAAAAGGGACAGGTTTATTTTGGTAGGTTTTATCTGGGCAAACGTAAAGGGCCGACCGCGTTGCTACGCGATCAGCCCTTTTTTGCTGCTTGATAGCAGGGGTTGTGAGAAGTGGGCGTTTACAGGCGGTCCTTGTTCTCGACCTTAACGGCGCGTGCCTGCTGAACAAAGAACAGGTCGTAGACCACGATGACAAAGGCGCCATAGTTGATGGCGTTGCCGCCAAACGCGGGAAGCGTGAGCACCGCCTGGGCCAGCGTGGCGACCGCGGCAACAATACCGAGCTTAAACGCGCCGTCTACTTGCGAAGGCTTGTTGGCACCCTTGATGCCCGCAATGCCCGCGGCAAGGTCGACGAGGCCCTTAGCGATAATCACGACCGCGGCGAGCATGGCGTTTGGGCCGAATGTGGAATAATCGAGGTTGTTCGTGGCAATGCCGACGCCGGCGATGACGAGGTCGGAGATGCCCCGAATGAAGTAGATGAGGGCAAGGATTTTGAGTGTCTTGCGAGCGAAGCTCATGGGTAGTCCTTTCGATGCGGGCGCTGCCAGGCTGGCGCGTCCCATATGCTGCACATATCGTGAAACACATTGTAGTTCACTGTGACGGCGTGTGTGTTGGAAAGCGCTTCTCGCCTGTGCAGGGCAATCTTTCAAAAAAGAAAGCCAGCTGTAAGCCAAATCGATGGCAGCTCATGTGCGGCGCTGCGATGATGGAGCCATGGTAAGAGCTGGACCGAAGGAGGAGCCATGATGTACGGAGCCAAGCAAGTGCGTGAGCCGCGAACGTTGGGAAGGCGCATGAGTGATTCCGTGATTGCTACCGTGTGCACGGGATTGATGGCGGTGCTTTGCATTGGGATGCTGTGGACCATGTCGCATGTGGGACAATAGCGACGGGTGGGTGCTGGCATAAACGGCGCTCACGTATCCGTTTTGCTTGTTAAGGAGTGTCCATGGGCGTCGTCGATCCCTTTTCTGTTGCTCGGGCCGTGGGGCTTGAGCTGACCGGGAAGCCCGAGGGCCTCACGCTCACCGACGGCACGATGGAGCTGCGTGCCGATTTTGCCCGCATGCTTCCGCGGCTCAAGCAGGGCCGCCTACAGCAAGAGCTGCTGGTAAAGGCTGCGCGTGCAAAAGGCATCGAGCGCCCATGGGCGATTGATGCCACGGCGGGCTTTGGCGAGGATTCGCTGCTGTTGGCAGCCGCAGGCTTTACCGTCGATCTGTATGAGCAGGATTGCGTGATCGCGGCGCTCCTCAAGGATGCCTTGGATCGCGCGGCGGGTGATCCGGAGCTTGCGACCGCCGTGACCCGCATGCGCTTGCACGCGGGCGAGGACAGCATCGCCGGTCTTCGCCATACAGCTGAGCTGATCGGGCAGGGCGAGCTCGCGGCTCCCGACGTGGTGTATCTGGACCCCATGTTTCCCGAGCGCACCAAGAGCGCGGCGGTGAAAAAGAAGTTCCAACTCTTGCACCATCTGGAGCAGCCGTGCGCCGATGAGGAGACGCTGGTCGAAGCTGCGCTTGCGGCGCGCCCGCGCAAGGTCGTTATCAAGCGGCCGGTGAAGGGGCCGCTGCTTGCCTGCGTTAAGCCGAGCTATCAACTTGCGGGCAAGGCCGTTCGCTACGATGTGTTGGTGCCGCCGCGCCCGTAGCTTGCGTGCGATGGCTGGCGCTCCGTCAATGCCGTGCCGATGCGGCGCCTATTTCCAAGGGTGCGACGTCAAGTGCCAGCCGCCGCAGTATTCGCATTTGTAGCAGGCCAGCCCGCGGCGTCCGCGGTTTTCGCAGTCGGCCATAACTGCCTCGGCCTCGGCGCGCGTGTCGTAACGGTTTTTGCGCTCGCACGATTTGTAGCGCCAGGCTTCATCGCGCTCGGCGTCCAGGGCGTCGCGGCGCTCGTCCTCGCGTGCAAACAGGTCGCTCATATCGCCGCCGGTAGCAGCGCTCAAAAACTCGCTTTTGGCCTTTGACCAGGCGGCTCGCTTTTTGCTTCCCATCTGCTTCGCGCCCTTCTCCAAACGTTGGTATCATTGCTCAATCAAAGTGATACCAATAAACGTGAGGTCGCCGCGTGATGATCAGAAAAACCCTCGATACCGACATTCCCGCCGTCATGGCCATCTATGACGCGGCCCGTGCCTTTATGCGCGCACATGGCAACACGACGCAGTGGCCCGAGGGCACGCCTTCGGGCGAGCAGCTGGCTGCCGATATCGCCGCCGGTGGCAGCTATGTGTGCGAGGAAGACGGACGCGTGGTGGCGACGTTTGCCTTTCTGCCGGGGCCGGACAGTTCCTACGATGTGATCGAGGGCGGCCAGTGGCGCAGCGACGCCCCGTATGCTGTGCTGCACCGTGTGGCGTCCGATGGCACCGCGCACGGTATCGCGGCTGCGATGTTTGCCTTTGCCAAGGAACGCGCCGATCACCTGCGCATCGACACGCATCAGGACAACCTGCCCATGCAGGGAGCCATCGCCAAGGCCGGGTTTAAGCGCGCCGGTATCGTATATGTGTCGGACGGTACGCCGCGCGTCGCGTTTGATTGGCTGCGCGAGGCATAAAGGCCGAGCCACATACCAGCGTTTTACCAAAAATGGCCCCGAGTGGGGCCATTTTTTGTAAAACGCGTTGTTGTGGGGCTCGCGTTGTTATCGCCCCAGATGAGCCCAGGCAGACAAAAAGGGGAGGTGCCGGCTTTCGCAAGGCGCGAACCTACGAAAATCGCTGCGCGGCAACGCGGGGCGATGAGCTCGGTCGGGGGATAGGGCTCGCTTCGCCCGCCGGCCCGTACATTGTATCATCCAGTGTGGAACGAGGATGCCCGTTGCCGCGTGCGATGGGCTTGCAATAAGAGGAGAGCCATGTCGAAGCAAGCGGTCGTTGGAATCTTGGCGCATGTCGATGCCGGCAAGACCACGCTGGCCGAGGCCATGTTGTTCAACGCGGGTCGCATTCGCAAGCGCGGCCGCGTGGACGATGGCGATTCGCATCTGGACACGAACGCGATCGAGCGTGAGCGTGGCATTACGATCTTCTCGTCGCAGGCCGTGCTCGACCATGGCGATACCCACGTCATGCTCGTGGATGCACCGGGGCATGTCGATTTTTCGGCCGAGGCGGAGCGCACATTGCGCGCGCTGGACTACGCGATTTTAGTTGTGGGCGCCAACGACGGCGTGCAGGGGCACACCGAAACCCTGTGGCGCCTGCTTGCGCGCTATGACATCCCGACGTTCATCTATATCAATAAAATCGATTTGGAGAATCCCGGCCGCGATGTTTTGCTGGCACAACTTGGGCAACGTCTCTCCGAGGGCTGCTTGGATGCCAGCGAACTGCTGGCGGGCGGGGCCGTTCAGGAGGACGCTGCCGCGTTAGACGAAGAAGCGCTCGAGGAGTTTCTTGAGGCGGGCGAGCTTTCTGTCGCAACGCTGTCGCGCATGGTTGCCGAGCGCAAACTCTTTCCCTGCTTTGCCGGGTCGGCGCTCAAGGACCAAGGCGTGGACGAGCTGCTGGACGGCATATGCGCGCTGATGCGTGAACAGGCATGGCTTCCGGAGTTTGCCGCGCGCGTCTATCGTGTCAGCCGCGGGGATCGCGGCGAGCGCATGGCTTGGGTTAAAGTGACCGGCGGCACGCTGCATGCCAAGCAGATGATTGACGGACGTTCCGGCGCCGAGGCATGGGAGCAGAAGGTCGATCAGGTACGCATCTATAACGGCGAAAAGTATGAGCTTGCCCAAGAAGTTGCTGCTGGCGGTATTTGTGCTGTGACGGGTCTTGCGCATGTTCGCCCAGGGGACGCCCTGGGCGCGGAGCCCGCGGGCGATGCGCCCGTCATTGCGCCGGTCCTCACCTATACGGTGCTTCCGGGCGAACACGATGTCCATGCGGTGTTCAAAGCGTTGACTGAGCTGGCGGACGAAGATCCCATGCTCGGCGTAAGCTGGAATACGCATCTAGAGCAGATTCATTTGCAGCTGATGGGCGCTGTGCAACTCGAGGTCGTGCAGCGGGTGTTGGCCGATCGTTTTGGCCTTTCGGTTGCGTTTGAGTCTGGCGGCATTCTCTATAAGGAGACTATTTCGCAGCCGGTCGAGGGCGTGGGCCACTTTGAGCCGCTGCGCCACTATGCCGAGGTGCATCTGCGCCTGGAGCCGTTGGCAGCGGGTTCGGGCGTGCAGTTTGGCACCGTGACCTCGACCGACGAGCTCGATCTTAACTGGCAGCGTTTGGCGCTCACCAACGCCATGGAGCGCGACCACCTGGGCGTGCTGACTGGCTCGCCCATCACCGATGTGCGCATTACACTCACGGGCGGCCGCGCGCATGCCAAGCACGCCGAGGGCGGTGATTTTCGCCAGGCCACGTACCGCGCGATTCGCCAGGGGCTCATGCAAGCGAGTGAGGCCGGCGCGGCGGTGCTGTTGGAGCCGTGGTATCGCTTTGAGCTCGAGGTGCCGGGGGAGTGCGTGGGCCGGGCGCTCTCGGATGCCACGCGCATGGGTGCCGAGTACGAGCCGCCGACGATGGCGGGAGACCGGGCGAAGCTTATGGGTCGCGTGCCGGCATCCGAGGTGCAGGATTACGCGCTGGAGGTGGCTGCCTACACGAGCGGTCGCGGACATCTGTACCTGGAGTTTGCCGGCTATGCGGCTTGCCATGATGCCGAGCGCGTAATCGAGACTGCCGCTTATGAGCCCGAGGCCGATCTGCCCAACACGCCCGACTCGGTCTTTTGCTCTCACGGCGCCGGTTACACGGTCAAATGGTACGACGTGCCCGCCGCGGCGCACGTAAAGATCGATCCCGCCACCTTCCGCCCCTGGCGAGCAGCAGACGCCGAGTTTTTCGGCCACATGTGACAAAGGGACAGTTTCTTTGTCACATGTTATTGGTATAACTCGGTATAAGTTGGTATAACTATTACCAGGGTTTGCCAATCCGAGGAGACCGACATGAATCCAAATCCCTTTAAGCCCACGGCTGGCAAGCGGCCTCCGATACTCATCGGTCGCGAGTCGGTCATCGAAGGTTTTGCGGAAGGGCTCGATAACGGTGCCGGAGCGCCGGGCAGGCTCATGCTCATTACGGGAAACCGCGGCTGCGGCAAGACAGTTCTCCTGCGGGAGCTGCAACGTCTGGCCAGCGAGCGCGGATGGGCGGTTGTCTCCGATTCCGCTTCGCTTGGCTTATGCGACCGCTTGGCCGACGCGCTTCGCTCGAATAAACCCGTTGTGACGTCAATGGAGTTCGGTCCGTCGTTTGGGCGGATGTCGGTCGAGGCGGCGCGATCAAAGGGCGAGACGTTGCGAGGGCTGGTCAACGAGCGCCTCAAGAAGCTCGGTCCAGGCAAGGGCATACTGTTTGCGATTGACGAGGCTCAATCTGCGTCTATCGAGGAGCTGGCGGCTCTTGCCGTTCTCTATCAACAGGTGCTCGGAGACCAGGATGCCACGGGCTTGTCCGATAGCGACCAGCGCGGCCTTGCGCTTGTTTTTGCCGGCTTACCCAGTATGGTTGACGATCTGCTCGAAGAGCCGAGCGTGACGTTTTTGCGGCGTGCCCAGCAGCGTACGCTGGGGGCGATATCTTTGCCCAAGGTGCGCGATTCGTATATCCAGACGGTCAAAGACGCTGGTCTTTACGTTGACGCGGAGACGGCGGACCTTGCGGCACGCAAAAGCATGGGGCATCCCTATATGGTTCAGCTGGTGGGCTATTACATGTGGCGGTCTGCTGTCCGGCGCAACTCGCGAGTCATTGAAAGGCGCGATGTCGAGGCTGGCTACGCCGATGCCGTCTCCGAGTTCTATGAAGCGGTCGACGCTCCCTTGTATTACGGGTTGCGCAGTCCGCAGCGCCTCTTTATCGAGGCCATGGCGGCTGACGAGGGCAAACCGACTCGCATGGCGGATATCATTGAGCGTTGCGATCGCACCCAAAGCTGGGCGAGCAAATATCGCGCAAGCCTGATTCGCGAGCGCGTCATCGAGGCTGCCGGATACGGCCTCGTCCGGTTTACCGTGCCCATGCTGGGCGCGTACGTTCGCGATCGAGTTTTATGGCATGAGTAGGGTGATAAAGGTGACGGAACAGAAGATGAGCCCGCAGGCTATCGAGGTGCGTGGCGCGCGCGTTCATAACCTTAAAGACATCGATATCGATATTCCGCTGGGAAAGCTCGTGGGCATTGCCGGCGTGTCGGGTTCGGGCAAGAGTTCGCTGGCGCTGGGGGTTCTTTATGCCGAGGGCTCGCGTCGCTACTTGGAAGCACTCAGCACCTATACTCGACGTCGCCTAACGCAGGCCGAACACGCCCAGGTGGACGAGGTGCTGCACGTGCCGGCAGCGCTCGCGCTACACCAGCGTCCGAGCGTGCCGGGCGTGCGCTCTACCTTTGGCACCATGACCGAGCTCAACAACAGCCTGCGCCTACTCTTTAGCCGCTGTGCCCATCACGTGTGCCCGCATTGCGGGGCGCGTGTGGAGCCGAGCCTTAACGTAGCGGCTGGCCTGTCGCTCACGTGTCCGACATGCGGCCGCGAGTTCTACGCGCCGAGTGCCGAGGATTTGGCTTTCAATAGCGGCGGTGCATGCCCCACATGTGGCGGCACCGGTGTCATGCGCGAGGTGGACGAAGCGAGCCTGGTGCCCGACGAGTCAAAGACTATCAACGAGGGCGCGGTGCTTCCCTGGGGTACGCTCATGTGGGATCTGATGAAGCAGGTGGCAGGTGAGATGGGCGTACGCACCGACGTGCCGTTTAACCAGCTCACGCCTCAAGAGCGCGACATCGTGTTTCATGGTCCGGCGGTTAAGAAGCACATTCTCTACGTTCCCAAAAACGGTGAGGGCGCCACGCCGCTCGACTTCACCTATTACAACGCCGTCTATACCGTCGAGAATGCGCTCGCCAAGGTCAAGGACGATAAGGGTTTAAAACGCGTTGCGCGCTTTTTGCGCGAGGGAGCATGCCGCGATTGCGGCGGCACGCGTCTCTCCGAGGCTGCGCGCCAGCCCCAGGTGCGCGGTATCAATCTGGCGCAAGCGGCGGCCATGACGCTGGGCGGGGCGATTGAGTGGGTGCGCGGGGTGCCCGCATCCTTGCCGCCCGAGATGCGGCCCATGGCGACGGATATCTGCGATTCGTTTTTGAGCGCGGCCCGTCGTCTGGTCGACCTGGGTCTCGATTACCTTTCACTCGATCGCGCCGGTGCCACGCTCTCCACGGGTGAGCGCCAGCGCGTACAGCTTGCTCGCGTGGTGCGCAACCGATCGACGGGCGTGCTTTATGTGCTGGACGAGCCTTCGATCGGCCTGCATCCTGCCAATGTCGACGGCCTGGTGGGCGTGATGCGCGATCTGGTGGATGACGGCAACACCGTGGTTGTTGTCGACCACGATACGCGCGTACTGGCGGAAGCCGACTATCTGGTTGAGATGGGCCCCGTTGCCGGAGCAGGCGGCGGCAATGTAATCGCCGCTGGTACGGTAGACGAGGTCGAGCAATCGCAGAGCAGTCGCATCGCGCCGTTTTTGCGCGCCGAGCCCAAGCGCTTGCGTCCGCAGGTGACTGACGACGAAATGTTCGACCAGGGCCATATCCGCATGGCGACCGATGCCATCCATACCGTCAAGCCGCTCGAAGTCGATATCCCGCGCGGTCGCTTGGTTGCGGTTACGGGTGTTTCGGGTTCGGGCAAGACGACGTTGGTGCTCGAGACGCTCATCCCGGCACTCAAGGCGCAGGCAGCTGGCGAGCGCCTGCCGGGGCACGTGCGTTGGGTCGATGCCGAGGGTATTGCCCGCGCAAACCTGATTGACGCTACGCCCATCGGCGCCAACGTGCGCTCGACGGTAGCGACTTATGCCGACATCCATGATGAGCTGCGCCGCGCCTTTGCCCGTACGCCCGAGGCCAAGGCAGCCGGCTACAAGGCGGGCGCCTTTAGCTACAACACCGGCGCCTTGCGCTGCCCTACGTGTGACGGCACGGGCTCGATATCGCTCGACGTGCAGTTTTTGCCCGACGTCGAGATCATCTGCCCAGCATGCCGTGGTTCGCGCTACGCCGAGGCCGCCTCGCATATCCATCGCGAGGGTAAGGACGGGAGCTTGCTGACGTTGCCGCAGCTCATGGACATGAGTGTGGACGAGGCTATCGACGCTACGGTGGGGCTCAAGAAAGTTCAGGCGCGCTTGCAGACCTTGCACGACCTGGGCTTGGGCTATCTCACGCTCGGTGAGCCCACGCCGGCGCTCTCGGGTGGCGAGGCACAACGCCTTAAGCTTGCGAGCGAGATGGGCCGCGTGCAGGACGATGCCGTGTTTGTGTTTGACGAGCCCACGATCGGCCTACATCCGCTCGATGTTCAGGTGTTGCTGAGTGTGTTCGACGGCCTCGTTGCCAAGGGCGCCACGGTTATCGTGATCGAACACGATCTCGACCTTATCCGTAACGCCGATTACGTGATCGACATGGGCCCGGGCGGTGGCGACGCGGGCGGGCAAATCGTCTGCGCCGGCACGCCGGGCGACATCGCGGCTTGCTCCAAGAGCATTACCGGTCGCTACCTATAGGCAATGTGACAAAGGGACTGCCCCTTTGCCACATTGACTTCTATTTCACGCATTGAGCCGCGAGATAGTCGCGGAAGAATGGCAATTCAAATGCGACGAGCCCTCGTCCTCGTTCCCCGATGATGCCGGCATCTATCATGCGGCGTCGGTAGCGGGAGACCTGCTGTGGCGAACGCTTAAGGCGCTCGACAAGGTCAGCGGTGGTGGACTCTTCCTCGTCGTCGAGCATGGCGATGAGGAATCGTTTGTCCTCCGCAGTGAGTTCCCGATAGGTTGCCGCGAGGATTCGGTCGTCCATCTCGTCGCGCGCGATTTTGATTCCAAGGTCAAAGTCGCGTGACGAGATTTTCTTCGAATCGCTTGTGAGATCCCAGGCACGGTAGCCTACGAGTTGCAATAGGAAGGGAAAACCAGAGATCGAGCGAACGGCTCTATCGATTCCCTCAGCATCTGCCAGGCGATCGTTTTCCTGGATTGTGCGAATCAAGGCCTCGCGTACGTCATAGTCGGCAATGCGACCCAGATGATATTGTTGGGCGCGGCGAAGGAACGAGACCGTCTTGTGGTTCAGTAGTGTCGATACGTTGTTGGGAAGTCCTGCCATGAGCAGGGCGACGCGTTTCCCATCGGTAACAAAGTGCTGATACGTCGCTGCGAGCTGAATCATCTCGTCGAGTGTCGGGTCCACCTCGTCAACCGTGACGAGCAGACCGGTGCCCGCCTCGTTGAGCTGGTCGATGATGTCGCTCATGCGATAACGCCAGGTTGAGGCATCGTGAACGCGATCGACCTCGATGCTGCCGAGCGGTGCAATTCCGAGACCGGTGACTTCGAAGTGGGTGGACGAGTCGATGAGATGGGCTGCGGCACGTTTCGTCCCGAACTCGATTTCCTCAAGCATTCCCGGGAGCGCGGTCGTCTTTACGGCTATCCAGCCGTGGGATTCCGCCCTTGTCGCGAGCGACGACATGAGGGCGGTTTTACCGGTTCCACGCGCGCCTGAAAAGATCGAGGTCAATTCTGGGCGCCTACGCTGGCTCAAGAAGGCACGGTCCAAATCCCGAATAATCTGTTGTCTGCCAGCGAGATGGGCAGGAACCTCACCAAAACTGGGGGTAAACGGGTTCTCGAGATATTCCACTAGGCTCTCCTTTAGCGTCTCTGGTTAACTTCATTTTATTCTAGTTAATTTAAGTTAAAAACGATTAATTTTATTTCAAAGTATCAGGTTGGCGTCGTGCGTTATCGAAGCGGTGCTTGAATAGCTTACGTTGGAGCCCGAAAATGGGTTCAACCCATTCGCGAAATTTGCACGCCCTATTGTGAGTGGGCTCTCAGATGAGCTGAAGCTGCCATCGTGCGGCTGATAGGGGCAATCATGAAAAACAGAATCTATGGGTATGCTCGAGTTTCGTCAGCAGATCAGAACCTGGATCGCCAACTGGATGCGCTGGAGCGGTTTCCGGTCCAAACGAATTTGATCTATGCTGACAAAGCGAGTGGAAAGGACTTCAGGCGTCCTCAGTACCAGCGTCTTCTTCGTCGTCTGCGCGAAGGGGACGTTCTTGTGATTAAGAGTATCGACCGATTGGGTCGCGACTACCGTGAAGTTCTCGATGAATGGCGTCGCCTAACGACGGACAAACGCGTTGCCATCGTGGTGCTCGATATGCCATTGCTTGATACACGCGAACAACCCAATGGAATTACGGGGACTTTTATTGCCGACCTAGTGCTTCAGGTTTTGAGCTACGTGGCTCAGGTGGAGCGTGAAAACATAAAACAGCGCCAGGCGGAGGGTATCGCGTCGGCGCGTCTGCGGGGTGTGAGATTTGGGAGACCGACGCTCGAACGTCCGGATAGCTACCGCGATGTCATCAAATCATTCGAAGGAGGTGAGGTTACGAGGCAAGAGGCCGCAATGCTTTTGAACGTTAGCGCATCGACGTTTGATCGTTGGAGACGGGCGGACGCGAACGGATATGACCGTTCGCCGTCTGTCCGTCCTCTTTAACTAGACATTTTGACGAGGGGAGTTTATTGCACGGAGTCCACTCCTTCCCTCGATGTTTATCCAGTTCACGCCCTGGAACCAAATAGTGCCACCGCGTTGCCAATTCGTCTGCTTTTTGACGAGGGGGCTAGATATCGTGTTTTGTATTTAAAGGAGGACAAGATGAAAAGGCATTATGGGATGGCTGCGGCGATCTCGCTATTTGCGACGGTGCTCTGTGGGGCACTTCTGCTGAGCGGCTGTTCACAGGTTGAGAAGAAAAACGATGGGCCTGATTATGCCGATGAACGTGCAATGGCCGTGATTGCTCAAGGCTATCAAAAGCGGTCGGATTACCTTGAATCACTGGGAGAGGATGCTGATCTGGGCTCTAATAAAGTTCGAAAAGAGGCAATTAAAACCGAGATCGATAACGACAAAGAACTCAAAAAGGCGTCATTTAAAGACACTAAGATGCAAGAAGACGTCATTGCCTATCTCAATCTGCTTGATAATCAGCTTGATGTTGTCAAGAAGTATGCGGAATCGGATCCCAAGTATTACGACGAATGGGAAAAGGCCTATGACGCACGATCTGCACAGCTTAAGAAACTGGTTGATCGGTATGACTTGACGGTCGATGATGAGTATCGAGATGCGTTTGACGAGCTGATCAAGAACGGTAGGACCGTGGAGGAGAAGACGCATAATGATGAGGTTATCAACGGCCTGCTCTCATCGGCGACCTTTGAGAAAAGTGACGACGGCTACGGCCTCTATACGTACACCGCAATCGTCGAAAACACCTCTGACATATCGTTCGAAAACGTTTTTCTAAATGTTGCTCTTTACGATGCCGATGGTGTAAGGGCGGAAGAATGCTACGCAGATACATCCGCCTGGGCGCCTGGCGAGAAGGTGAAGTTTGAGGTAATGAGTGAGGTAGACGCTTCGAGGGTCGCGCCGACAGTATCGAATTACAGCATCAAGGAATAATTCGCGGGAATTGGAAAGAATGCGCGACCGTTTTCTCCGAACGGTCGCGTTTTTCATTAAGCCGTTGACAGAATGATTCGTGCCGTCATGTACACGATGGAAGATGATGGAGAAGTCGGGCCCATAAAAGAAAGGCGAAGCAGGATGACAAGAACAAACTTGTTTACAACAATAACGCAAAAGCTAATCTTTGGCGGTTTGCTGGCTGTTACGGCCGTGGCGACTGCCGGGTGTATCTGGTTGTATTTGACACGTAATCCTACAACGATCACCGATGATTCGATTCGCGAGGAGATCGCGCCGGTCGTAAAGCTTGTGACGTACGAATATAACTTTACGCAGCTGCTCTCAATCGATGAAGCGGGGAATCCGCTTGGGTGGGAAAACCCCTTTACGTCTAAGCGATATGTCGCAACGATTGACGGCAAGGCTGATATCGGGATCGATGCCGATAAAATGAAGATTGAAATCAAGCGGATTGATATGAACGACGAGAACTCAGAGGTCAAGAGCGTAAAGGTTACATTGCCTCACTCGGAAATTACCTCTTTCTCAACAGACCCCAATACACTGAAGAAATATGTTGAGGACAATGGTTTTCTGAACTGGAATCAAGTAAGTACGGACGATCTGAACGGTTTGTTGAAACAGGCGAAGAAAGAGCAGACCAAGAAGGTCGAAGAGAGCGATATGCTCAAAGAATCTGATGATAGAGCCAGCGGATTGATCGAAAAACAGGTCAAAGCCCTATGCGGCGACGATGTCGATATTAACGTTACGTTTAAGTAAGGGTGAATAGTGTGTCCGATAAACGACAACAGTATGGTGAGGCGGAGCCCGAAAAGCAGCGGAAGCCCGGTGTCGGTTCTTCTTCGCTGGAGAACATAATGTTTGGAGCATTAAATGGCGCGCAAAACGCCATTATGGGTGTGGTCAAGGAGACCCAAAAGAAATCGAGTGAATTGGCGGACGCCGCTAGCCCGTTGGCGGATAATGCGCTTAAAGGTATTACTGACTTTGCAAATGGGATTGCTTCTGCAACTGCAGCCGCGGCGAATGAACGCTATAGCGCAAAGCGACAAGAGCAACTCGGCCTACCATCGACGCTCGTTGACGATAACGGTGATTGGGTGTTGCCCGATCCGTTGCTGACCAATCAAGAGCTTGCCGAGCTTGAGGTATTGACCGAGCAATACGAAAAGATGGTAGCGCCTTCAAAGCTCAAGCAGCTGACCGATATGGCTGGGCTAAAAATACCGGAGAATCTTCGCACTGCCGTTGGAGATGCGGTCGATGAGCTTACAAGTGAGATTCAGCAACAAGAGCTATATGCAC
This sequence comes from Collinsella aerofaciens, assembly GCF_040915545.1. Lineage (GTDB taxonomy): Bacteria > Actinomycetota > Coriobacteriia > Coriobacteriales > Coriobacteriaceae > Collinsella > Collinsella aerofaciens_BE. Next base: position 84,593 of record NZ_JBCPDH010000001.1, read on the forward strand.
AGGTTATGAAGCAGGTCGTCGATGGTTTCAAAGCTATCGAGGAGCAAGCTGCCAAGTACAGCGTTACTGAGGCGCAGATTGTTGAGGCCGCAAATACTACGCTTGAAGGCGTTACTATCCGTTCGATTGACGAGTTATTCATGCTTCGCAGTTTTGACGTCGCGAGGATTGCGGCGGGTGAGAACGGTAGACACTTGCTGCTTGCGGCGACCGAGGGTGCGGTGACGGGTGCTCCTGGGTTTGCCGGTTTGCCCTTCAATATCGTATTCAGCATGTTTCTCTATTATCGCGCGGTGCAGTCGGTTGCCATGATGTACGGATTTAACGTTAAAGAGGATCCGGCTGAAATGGTCATTGCGGGCGATGTGTTTTCAAACGCGATGGCTCCGTCGGCAGGCTCTGCTGATGGCATGGCTGTCACAATCGGTAAAGTGATGCTTGTAGCCGAGATGGAGGGTGTGAAGCAGACGGTCAAGAAAGGCTGGACGGCAATGGCGGCACGGGGCGGCGCGGCTATGCTTGTCACGCAGATTCGCGCCCTTGCTAATGCCGCTGCACGTAAGGCACTCGAGAATGCTGGCAAGAAGTCGCTCGAGAATAGTGTTTTCAAAAACGTACTCGAACAAATTGGCAGGAATATCACTCAAAAATCCCTCGGCAAGGTCATTCCCGTGTTTGGCGGCGTTGTCGGCGCCTTGTTTGATGTCTCGCAGATGAATCGTGTTTTGCAATATGCCAACATCTTCTACCATAAGCGGTTCATCCTTGAAAAACAGGAGCGTATTGCAATACTTGTCGGTATGGAGACCGTCTCTGTGGGCGGTGAGGTTGAGATTTGCTCCGCAGAAGGATAGTCGGCCGCATTCTTTGGTGACTGAGAGCCTAGGCGGCATTTGGTGTAAATCGGTGTAGGTCGGGGCGCGGATGTCATTGAACGTTGCGACCACACTCGGGGTTGGGCGAGTGCCTTCGCGATTGCGTGCTGTGGCACGAATGTGGCCTTGTTGCCAAGGGCGCCACAGTCGTCGTGATTGAACACGATCTCGACCTTATCCGTAACGCCGATTATGTGATCGACATGGGCCCGGGCGGTGGCGATGCCGGCGGGCAAATCCTCTGCGCCGGCACGCCGAACGACATCGCGGTCTGCTCCAAGAGCATCACCGGCCGCTACCTATAACCGAATGTGACAAAGGGACAGTTCCTTTGTCACATTCCCGGAAAGCCTGTCTGGCGCAGGGCCTCGTAGAGGACGATGGCGGCGCTGTTGGAAAGGTTGAGGGCGCTGATGCGGTAGTCGTCCGGATTGACGAAGTTGCCGCATATATCCTGCCGAAGGATGGCTTCGTGGTCGTCCTCGGTATGCCCGAGCGATTCCTCGTGGGCTTCCCATGCCTCGGCGTTATCGAGTGAGTCGCAATCGCGCAGCATCGGGATGCGCTCGCAGCGCTCGGGCGCCGCGGCAAGCAGTGGCTCGGGAATGCCCGAGCTCTCGCTGCCAAAGACCAAGTAGTCGCCATCGCGGTAGGTACTCTGCGCATAGGTGCGGCGTGCCTTTTTGGTCAGCAGATGCAGGCGACCATCGGCGGGGGAGAGGCCGTTGCGGGCAAGGAAATCCTCCCAGCCGGCATAGGTCGTCACGTCCAAGTTTTGCCAGTAGCCCAGGCCGGCGCGACGCACCGTCTTGTCGTCGAGCGAAAACCCCAGCGGCTCCACCAGATGTAGGCGGGTACCGGTAACCACGCAAGTGCGGCCGATATTGCCCGTATTGGCCGGAATCTCGGGCGCATACAGCACAATGTTGAACATGAATCTCCTTGGCTCAGAACGAAAAACCACCACGAAGGGGACCTTCGTGGTGGTTTAGCGGTTACGTAGGCAGAAAAATGCCCGCTTGGATAAACCTAGGCGCGGTGCCAGTCGGTCAGGCAGGCATCGAGGGAGGCGATGAGCGCGTCCTTGTCCATGTGACGGCCGATGATGCACAGGCTCGTCATGCGGTCGCCCGTCTCGTCGTCCCAAATTTGCATGATCTCGGGGTTCTCGTCGATGATCCTCTGCTTCTCGCCTTCGGGCGCCGAGTCGACAAACAGACCGTTCTCCATCAGGCGCATCTGGTGGCCGGCCTGCTCAAACATGTAGCACATGTCCGGATTGTCGGCCTGCCACAGCGGACCCTTGACGCGGATGACCTCGTCGGGCCACTCCTGCTCAACAAAATCGGTGAACTTCTGCAGGTCAAACGGCTTGCGGCGCGAGTACACAAAGGTCTCGATGTCGTACTCGAGCACCTCGGGGTCGTCGTGCTCCTCAGGATGCTCCATGGCCTCGATCCAAGCGGCGGAGTTGTAGGCGCGCATAAAGTCGAAGCGGTCGGTATCGAGCAGCTCCTCCATGGGGACCTCGCCGTTTTGGGCCTCGACGATCACGGCGTCCTTCTGCAGGCTGCGCACGATGGCCTTGAGCTCGGCGATCTGCTCAGGGCTCACGGTATCGGTCTTGTTGAGGATCAGCGTGGAGCAGAACTCGATCTGCTGGATAAGCAGGCTCTCGATGTCGTCCTCGTCGATATCCTCGGCCAGCAGGTCGCGACCGCCGTTGAACTCGTCGTACATGCGGGCGCAGTCGACCACGGCCACGATGTTGTCGAGCGCGAGCTTGGGCTCGCCGCCCACCTTGGCCTCGTCGCAGAAGCTCGAGATGGTGTAGGCGATGGGGATAGGCTCGCAAATGCCCGATGCCTCGATGATGATGTAGTCGAAGTTGCCCGAATCGGCGATGCCCTGCAGCTGGTTGGCCAGGTCATCCGAAAGCGTGCAGCAGATGCAGCCGTTGGTGAGCGGGATGAGGTCGTCGGTCTCGGAAAGGCCGCCGTCGGCGATGAGGCTGGCATCGACGTTGATCTCGCCGATATCGTTGACAATCACGGCGGCGCGGATGCCGCCGTCGTTAGCGAGGATGTGGTTGAGCAGCGTGGTCTTGCCGGCACCGAGGTATCCGGTAAGCATGATGATCTTCACGGGTTTGTTGGGCATGTGCCCTCCTTTGTTAGACATGGCTTACAGTTGAATCATATGCCAAACGCCTGCTCTTATACCCACGCGCCGGCAAATAACACAGGCTACTCCCAGGCTCCCCATACATCGGGGCAATAACCGACGGTGGCCTTTTTGCCGTTGCGCACGATGGGCTCGGCTAGAACCTGCTGGTTCTCGAGCAGCTTGTCGAAGCGCTGGCTGGGGGTAAGGTGCTGGATGAGCGCGAGCGTCTCCTCGTCCTTGGCTTTGGGGTTGAGCAGTTTGTCGATACCGCCGACCGCCTGCATCACGCTCGTGAGCTCGCCCTTGCTCATCTCCTTTTCCTTAAGGTCAATAAACTGCACCTTAATGCGGCGCTCCTTAAAATAACGCTGAGCCTTCTTGGTATCGAAAGACTTTTTGGTGCCAAAAATTTGCACGTTCATGGATTTGTTCCGCCGTTCTACCTGATGAAGTTGGTGCGCTCGCGATCGGCTTCGGGGGCTTCGATGCCGGCGGCCTGTCCTGCCTCGATACAATGCAGGAGCCAGGCCATGTTCTTGCCGATATTGCGCATGGTGGCCAGGCCCTCGGCGTCCCCATCGGCGTCGCCGGGCACGCGGCCAAACACGTTGTTCCAGTACGTGGAAGCAACCACGGGCATCTGGTTGATGGTGAAGTACTTATTGAGCACGTCGAAGGTGGTCGACGTGCCGCCGCGACGGGCAACGGCGACGGCAGCGCCCGGCTTGTGTGCAAAGGCTTTGCTGCCGGCATAGAAGGCGCGATCGAGGGCCGAAAGGATGCGTCCGCTGGGGTGCGCATAGTAGACGGGCGAGCCAAAGACAAAGCCATCTGCCTGCTCGGCGGCAGCGATCAGCTCGTTCACCACGTCATCGTCAAAGGTGCAGCGGCAATCGAGCTTGCCGCACTGACCACAGCCAATGCAGTCGCGAATGGGCTTGGTGCCCAGCTGAAACACCTCGGTATCAATGCCTTCGGCATTGAGTTGCTCGGCGACCTCGGCGAGTGCGCGGGCGGTGTTGCCGTTTGCCTTGGGGCTGCCATTGACCAAAAGAACCTTCATCACAAACTCCCTCTGCTGTCGGTGACTTCTGCAGAGGATTATCGCACGATGGGGGAGGCGGTGTGGGCGCGGTGCTAATCCAGTTTGGTACCTGGCACCTGCACGGCTTTCCCGAGCAACGCTTTGAGCTCGTTCAAAATCGAAACGGGCTGACGGTCGACGCCGTCCAGATGGAGCGTGGCCACGCGAATGGGCGGCTGATATTCAAATGGGCCAAAGAGCACGGGCGAACCCAGGAACCGCTCGATTTCCTCTGCAATCGCATCGGTTTCTTCGGGATCAAAGTCGTCGAAAAGCGCCACGAACATCGGCCCCGTCGAGCGGAACATACGACCCTTACCGCGCGAGCATTCCACCAGACAGGCGGCACATTCTGCCAAAACACGGTCGCCCGCATCAAAGCCAAAACGGGCATTGACCTGAGCGATATCGTCGATTTTAATGGCGATCAACCCCGCCTTGCGCGCCACGCGACGCATTTCGCCAATGGCGTTGACCAGGGCGTGAATATCGCCCAAGCCGGTCACGGAATCGGTCGTATCTGCCAAGCTTCGGTTGATGATAATGCCCACATACATGCCGGGCTCGGTATCGGTGCCGTCCAAGCGGTAGCCCGTGCAGTCGCAAAGCACGTATTTTCCGGTGGCATCCATTACGCGATACTGCATGTAGTGGAAGTGCCACGTGCCGTTTATCACCATGTCGAGCTCGGCACGTACGTTGTCGCGGTCCTCGGGATGAACGCGGGCGAGCCACATGTCAAGTGAGTTAAAAGGGTGCTGGGAGGGCAGGTCAAAATCGCGCACGGCGTTAACCGACCATTGCGATTCTCCCGTATCGAGATTGAGGATAAACGGATAGCGCGTCTCGGAGCTCATGGAGATCGCTTGGAACACCCGGTCATTGCAGGGAAGCTGATCGACGATTGGGCGTTGCGGCGCGTCATCGTCTTTCGGTTGCTGCACACGATGCATAAGCTTATAGCGATACATCTTGCGATCGGCATCCATCGTCATCTGGCGACGCGTGTCGCCAGCAAGTGGATCGACGCGCGAGCAGCCAAAGCTAAAGCTGCCGATCATGGGCGCCTTGCCACCTGAGCTCGCCTCGATCAGCCTGGTACGTACCTGCTCCAAGCGCTGCTCGAGTTCAATCTCGTTTGCGGAGAGCGAGATGAGCACAAACTCGTCTCCACCGATACGGAACAGCATCTCATCGTGCTCCATGGTTTCGGAGAGCGTGCGGCAGATGCCCAGAATATAGCGATTGCCTTCGGCGTGGCCAAACCTATCATTGCAATGCTTGAGATGGTCGATGTCAATATAGGCGCAGGTGAAGGGATCGCCTTTGCGCCAGAGTTGCTCGACGTGACGGTCGAATCCGTTGCGGTTGCCCAAGTTGGTGAGCGGATCGATATAGGCGTTGCGCTCAAGCAGCTGGCGCTCTTGTTGCAGGATGGCATGCGTCTTTTGCAGTTGCTCACCAACGGCGCGTAGCTCAGCAGGCAGCGCGGCAACATCGAGTTCAGCGGTCGAGACGCCGTTCGCAAGTCGCTGAAGATAGGCAATAATCGATTGCTCGCCCAGGCGATATGACTCGTTCATGATGGATAACCTCCTTGGGCGGAACAACGGTTTGTATCATATCCCCAATTCGGTTTGAATTGGGGATATAAGTTAGCTAATGGAGACAAATGCCCCCTTCGGCGGTGGCGTTTTGCGCGCGAGCGTATCAGTTGTTATTGCCACCATCGAGCAATGCCTCAAAATCCTTCGCCGGCATGGGGCGGTAGTAGAGGAAGCCTTGAGCGTCGCGGGCGCCCATTTGCCGTAGCACGTTCGCCTGCTCATTTGTCTCGACGCCTTCGACCACGACGGGCAGATGGAGCGACTGCGCCATCTCGAGCATCGATGAAATGATTTGCGTGCTGCGGCCATGATCGCCGTCGATGGACACAAACGTGCGGTCGAGCTTGATGACGTCGACGTTGGCGTTCTTGAGCATCGCGAGCGTGGACTGGCCGGTGCCAAAATCGTCCATATAGGTCGAGAAGCCGCGGGTGTGCAGGTCGGCTGTCAGTTTGTCCACGGCCTCGGACTCTCCCGTATAAGCCGTCTCGGTGATCTCGATACGCATGAGCTCGGGCGGTAGGTTGTATTGGGCGGCGAGCGCCCCCATATGTTCGGCAACGTCACAGGCAAGGATATCCACGCGCGACACATTAAGCGAGATCGGAACCACGCGAAGACCGCGATCGAGACGCTCACGCAGCCACGAGGCGACACCCTGCCAAATGTACTTGTCGAGCGTCACTACAAAGCCACTTTCCTCGAGTGCGGGGATAAACGTTGCGGGAGAAATGAGAGAGCCGTCCTTGTCAATCCAGCGGGTGAGTGCTTCGGCACCAATAATCTCGCCGGTTTCCATATCGACCTGGGGTTGCAAGTGGTAGGTAATGCGACCGTCCGAGAGCGCGTACTGGAATTCGGTCAGCGTGCGGTGGAACACGACTTCGCGCTCGTACTCCGCGGGGCAGAAAATGGCAATGCGCTCCTTAAAGTCGTTTTTTCGCGCCGATTGGTAAACATGGCCTTCGCCTGTGCATCGATGGTGATCTCCTCATTGGAGTCGATGGGGTAAACGCCCATGGACGGCCAAAAACCTACGCCGTCATCATGCCTGGCTACGGCCTCGCGAACGCGGTTGTAGATTTGATGGACGGTGGTGTGCTTAAAGGGGATGAGTACGCAAAAGTCATCTTGGCCCCAGTATCCTGCGACTCCCATATCGGCATTCTCGATGTCCTTGAGGACCGTGCCCACATCGGCGAGCACGCGGTCGCCCTCGGCCTGGCCGTGCCATTCATTAAACAGGCGCATGTGACCCATGTCGACCGTGGCGATGCACCAGGCACCGTCGCGCCTTGTCTTGAGAAATGCGTTGGCGCGCCGCATAAACTCGCTGGGTCGATAGAGGCCCGTGAGCAAGTCGATGCGTTCGTCGATGGCGCTTTTGCGCTCCGCCTCGGGTATGGGGAGGCTGTCGTTGGGAACAAGCTCGCCGGCCGTGCGAAGGCGACGCTCGAGTTCGCCTAAAACGGCAGTCGTTTGATGAGTTAAGTGCTCGTAAAAGGCCGGAACGACAAGACAGACGGGAGTAATGGTGTCGCCCGCGATTCGAACAGGAGCGAAAACGGCCTCTTTAAGGTGGCAAGTCAGTTGCTCGAATGCCTCATGGTCCAAATCGTTGCTGAGCACGACGAATTGGACGCTTCGTGAACGGTAGACCCTACTCCTGCCGTGGGTGATCGACAGCATACGACCTGCGTATTCGGCAAGCATGTTGTCGACAGCCTCGGCTCCGTAGAGCTCGTTGAGCTTCGCCGTGCCACGAACGCGCACCGCTATAAGCCCCGTTTCGCAACGGTCGCGACGGCAGGCATCGATAGCGTTGACCAGCATGCGCTGCGTACCGAGGCCCGTCGCGGCATCGACGGTTTCGGCAAGTGAGTGGTTGACGAGTTCGCCGACATAGAGCGAGGGGACATTTCCGTCGCCGTCGATACGAAAGCCACGGGCGCGACAGAGTACGTAGTCGTCATTGGCATTGCGCACGCGATACTGCATGACGCGACGGTGCTTGGTGCCGTTATAGACTTGGTCGATGTCGTTGATGCAGGCCTCAAGGTCATCGGGATGGACGCGCGTTTTCCAGTAATCGCGGCAGTTGTCTATGTGCTCCGAGGGAAGGCCAAGATCACGCAAGGCACCTTGTGACCAAAGGGTGCGATGTTTGTCCAAGTTCTCGATAAAGAAATAACGGCCCTCGTTGAGCATCGAAAAGGCGTCAAAAATTCGATCGCTTATTTCGAAGTCGTCGGCGTGAACTTGCGTGATATTGCGTCGATCGAGGTGCATGGCATGACGTAGCTTGTAGTCGTACATGCGATGGTCGGCATCGAGCGTCATGCGATTGGAAGCTTCGCCCAGGGCGGGGTCGGCATGTGACACTCCGTAGCTAAACGAGTGGGGCATCTCGGAATCGTTGTTTTTGAGCAGAACCGTTCGGCAGTGTTTCAGACGTTCGGCGAGGTCGTCCTCGGTTGCAATCGTCGATAGGATGGCAAACTCGTCGCCGCCTATGCGAAACGCCGCTTCGCCCACCTTCATATACAGCTTAAGATAGAGACTTACCTGCAAGATATAGCGGTTGCCCTCGTCATGCCCAAAGACGTCGTTGCAGTGCTTGAGATTGTCGATATCGATGAACGCCATGGTAACGGGGGCGTCCTGCTCCCAGAGCTCCTCGAGGGAACGGGTAAAGCCGCCACGGTTGCCAAGCCCGGTAAGCTGGTCGGTAAAGGCAGTCCTGATCAGATCCTCCTGCCGCTCGGGAAGGTCACGGACGGTCTTTTCGAGCGTTTCGGTGTAATTGCTGACAGTATCCATGTTCTAAGCGGCTTTCTGAGGTCGGGGCGGATTGCGTCGGGCGAGTTTGTTGTGTACACGCGTCGTTGCTCGGCGTTTTGCGTGTATCCAGGCCCCCGCCTTGCTGCGTTGTTGAGTTAATTTGTCGGCTAATGTTCGCTGTTGATAACAGCTGAGTAGTGTAAACAACAGCACACAATTATATATGGGTGCACATGCTGTGGGCGGCTATTGTTCGACAGGCGGTGGCGCGACGATGCGATGTTCGATGAAAATGCGACTGAGACGATATATGTTGACGGGTATACTTGTTCCGTTTGAATTTGCGGGGACGGAGATGGTCGCATGGCACAGTCAAATACGACGCGCACGGTGGGGCTGGCACTCGAGGGAGGCGGCTACCGCGGCATGTATACGGCGGGCGTGCTCGACGTATGGATGGAGCATGGCTTAACTTGCGACCATATGGTGGGTGTCTCGGCGGGCGCGGCGTTTGGCTACAACTTTAAATCGCGCCAGATCGGCCGCGCCATTCGCTACAACAAAGCCTATTGTGCCGATAAGCGCTATGCGAGCGTGACGAGCTGGTTGCGAACCGGCGACATGTTCAATGCCGATTTTGCCTATCACGAGGTGCCCATCGAGCGCGATCCCATCGATTTGGAGACATATCGCGCCTGCCCCATGCGGTTTACGTGCGTGTGTACCGATATCGAGACGGGCAAGGCCGTCTATCACGATCTGCCGTATGGCGACGAGCGCGATATCGAGTGGATCCGGGCGTCGTCGGCAATTCCCGTGGCGACGCGTCCCGTTGCTATTGACGGGCATAAGTATCTGGATGGTGGCGTGGCTGATTCTATTCCCAGCGTATGGCTGTTTGCGCAGGGGTATGACCGCAATATCGTGGTACTCACGCAGCCAGCGGGCTTTGTGAAGCAGCCCAACAGCGTGATGCCCATGCTGCGACGCGTGTTCCGTCACTATCCGGAGTTTGTCGCAGCGCTTGAGCATCGGCATGAGGTTTACAATGCCACGCTCGATGACCTGGCGCGTCGCGAGGCTGCCGGCGATATCTTTGTGGTGCGGCCGAGCGAATCGGTGAAGGTGCCGTCGCTGTGTCGCGAGCCCGATGAACTTGAACGCATCTACCAGATTGGTCGCCGCGATGCGGAGGCGACCTTGCCGGCACTGGAGGCATATCTGGCAGGGTAGAGGCTGCTGCCTCCATCTCGGCGGAAAGCGCATCCCGGAATGGAGACCCAAACTGGGATGCGCTTTCCATTGCTGAAGATATGGGGCTGCGAATCAGCTGCTCGGCCTAGACTTACGCCTGCTGCCAGGTGTCGACGAGCTCCTTGGCGGCGGCGTAGGGGTCATCAGCGCTGCAGACGGCGCTCACCACAAAGAAGCCATCGACGCCGGTGGCCTTGAGCCGTGGCAGGTCGGCCGTCTTGACGCCGCCGCCCACCACGATGGGCACGGGGCTTGCTGCGTGGAGGGCGGCCAGGTCCTCAAAGCTCTTGGTGATGATAGAGCCGTCGGCCGCGCGTCCGCAGTCGCGCTTGGTCTCGGTCTCGTGGAGTGGGCCGATGCCCAGGTAGTCGACTAGGCTCATGTCGGCGGTCTTGACGTACTCGAGCATCTCCTCGCAACGGGCGGAAAGGCCCACGATGGCGTCGGGCCCCAGCAGCTTGCGACAGACCTCGACGGGAATGTCGCTCTGACCCACGTGCACGCCGTCGACAGCAATGCCCTGCCCGCGCGCGGCGAGTACGCAGTCCAGGCGGTCGTCAATCAGCAAAGCGACCTGACCGGTCTTGCCGGCCTGTGCGATTGCCTGCGCGGCGTCGCCGGTCAGCGCAATGATCTCGCGGGCGCTTGCCACCTTGGAGCGCACCTGGATGCAGGTAAAGCCGGCGTCGAGTGCCTGGGCCACCACATCGCCCACGGGGCGCCCGAGCGTGTTTTCGGGGCCGAGCACCAGATAGGCCGAGATATCAAGGTTGTCGCGGATGCTCATCGTGCTTCCTCCTGTTTCTTGATCTGTGCTTCCATGCGCTCGAGTTTGCCAGTCATGGTGTCGGTAAATCCGGGTCGAATATCGGCTTTGAGCACGACTTCGGTGCGGATGCCCTTGCTCGCCAACACAAAGGTTGCGTCGCGTACGACCTGCATGACCTCGTCCCAGTCGCCCTCGATCTCGGTGAACATCGAGGTGGTGCGGTTGGGAAGGCCACTCTCGCGAATGACGCGCACGACCTCGGCGACCTCGGCGGACAGCTCATCGCCGGTGCCGCACGGGGCGATGGCCACGGCGACGAGTGTGTTCATTCCGGCAGCAGTTGCGGGCTCGGACATGGCTTATGCCTCCTCGAGCTCGAGTTGGTTATCAGCGATATCTTGGGCGGTCGCGCGGTAGAGCTCGTCGATAAAGGCGACCTTAAAGCTTGCCGGGGCATCGGCGACAGCGGCGGCACGCGTGCCGGCAACGTTGTAGACCGCGGTGCCGCAGATGGCTGCCGTAAACGGGTCGGTGGCACAGGCGTACACGGCCAGCACGCCGCCCTGCGAGCAACCGCAGCCGGTGATCTTGGACATGAGCGGGCTGCCGCCGTGGGACTTGGCCACGGTCGTGCCGTCGGTAATCAGGTCGACTTCGCCCGAGACCACTACGGCGCCGCCGGTGTAGCGGGCGAGCGCCACGGCGGCGCCACGGGCGGCGTCGACCGTGTCGGTGGTATCGACACCGCGCACGCGGCTCAGATCGGCCGCCTCGCCCTCAAGACCCCACAGGCCGGCGAGCGCGATAATCTCGGAGGCGTTGCCGCGCACGATGGCGGGCTTGTACTGCTTGAGCTCGTTGACCAGCTGGGTGCGCAGGCTACCGATACCCAGGCCCACCGGATCGAGCACCCAGGGCTTACCGGCGTCGTGTGCCGCCTTAGCCGCGCGGGGAATCGTTTGCTCGTAAATGGGGAAGAGCGTGCCCATGTTGAGATAGATGGCACCGCCGCCGGCAACGAGTGCCTCGCCCTCGTCGGGCAAATAGACCATGGCGGCCGAACCGCCCACGGCGAGCTGCGCGTTGGCGACAAAGTCGATCGTCACCGTGTTGGTGATGGAGCCGGCCATCGGATTGGTAGCGCGAATCTCATCCACGGCCTTGACCATATGTTGCTTAAGCTGTTCCGAATCAATCACTGCACATGCCTCCTTGGCATAGAAAAGGGGCGCTGTGCATAGACAGCGCCCCTGTAAAGGCGGCATGCTCCCTACGCCAGCATTAACTGACAGGTTCAAAGGATTGGGCCCATGCCCTCTCAGCCTTGTGGTTTGCACCGCCGGCACTCCCGCATCGAATCTGTTGTTCCCTATACTAGCGCACCTGCCAAAAAGGGACAGGTTTATTTTGGCAGGTAACAACTGGGACTTTGCGTTTTCCCAGATGAAACCTGCCGAAATAAACCTGTCCCTTTTTGGCAGGTCGGTACAATAGATGGGATTAAGAATGACCGAGGGGACCTTATGATCAAACTTGTGCTGACCGATATGGACGATACGCTGATTCCTGCCGGACACGATGGCGCCAGTGACTATGCCATCGAGGGCATTCATGCCATGCAGGCAGCGGGCCTGCATTTTGGCCCGGTTTCGGGCCGTCAGCCGTCCGCGATGGGCTGGATGTTCCGCAATCGCTCCGAGTGCTTCTCGACCGGTGCGTTTTGCAACGGCCAGGTGATGTTTGTCGATGGCGAAGTAGTCGCTTCGCGCGCAATCGACAACGATGCCCTTATGCGCTTAGCCGATTATTTTGAACAGGAGACCGACGATACGTACTTGAAGGTCTACCGTCTGGGTGATGACTTTTGGGACAACGACGCCTATTGCGTGACAAGCGATCCCGAGCGTGTGCGTCGCGCCATGGAGTCAGGCGGCAACGCGTGGCTCAAGGGCGAAGAGGCTCCCTGTCGTCCTGTCGTTGACGATGCCCCGGTATACAAGGCGAATATCTGGAGTGCCCGTTCGCGCGAGGAGCTCGCCGAGCTGCGCGAGCGTGTTGCCGCCGAGGTGCCGGAACTCTCGCTTGTGTTTCCCAACAACCGAGTGCGCCTGTTCGACATCCTTCCGGCTGGTTGGGACAAGGGCTGCGCTGCGCTGGAGCTGGCGCGCGCTTTGGGCCTGACGTCCGACGAGGTGGCCGTATTCGGCGATTCCGATAACGATTTGCCCATGATCGATGCCGTTCCTAACTCCGTTGCAGTCGCCAATGCCAACGAGGCCGTCACGGCTGCCGCTCGCTGGCATATTGGCGCTGCGGCAGATGATGCGGTTGCCGGGGCTCTGCATCAGATTGCCGCTTGCGCCGCGACGGGGGAGATGCCGCCGTTTATGCGCCTGCCGGGTACTGCCGACGCGAATCTCACGAACAGCTAAGGAGACAGCCATGAAGCTCCAGCAGCTCAGATATGTCGTCAAAGTTGCCGAATGCGGCAGCATTACCGAGGCCTCGCGCCGGCTCTTTGTATCGCAGCCTTCGATTACCGCGTCGATTCGCGATCTCGAAAACGAGATGGGTGTGCACATCTTTGAGCGCACCAACAAGGGCGTCATTGTGTCCGAGGAAGGCGAGACCTTCTTGGGCTATGCGCGCCAGGTACTCGACCAGGCCGACCTGCTCGAGGGCAAGTACAAGGGCGCATCCGAGCAGGTGCCGCACTTTAGTGTGAGCTGCCAGCATTATTCCTTTGCCGTCAACGCGTTTGTCGACGTGATCCGCGAGTTCGATGCCGCGCGTTACGACTTCACCCTGCGCGAGGAGCAGACTCACGAGATTATCGAGGATGTCGCGCATATGAAAAGCGAACTGGGCATCCTGTACTTATCCGAGCATAACCGCGAGGTCATCGAGCGCATGCTGGTGGCCAACGAGCTCGTGTTCGAAGGACTCTTCTGCGCCACGCCGCATGTCTTCGTCTGCGCCGACCATCCGCTGGCGGACCGCTCCAGCGTGACGCTCGAGGATCTGGAAGACTACCCGTTCCTGTCCTACGAGCAGGGCAGCTATAACTCGTTTTACTATTCCGAGGAACTGACCTCGACGTTTGAGCGCCGCAAGAATATCCGCGTGCGCGACCGCGCGACGTTGTTCAACCTGGCCATGGGCCTCAACGGCTACACGGTATGCTCGGGCGTGATCAGCCACGAGCTCAACGGCCCCGGCATTATCTCGATTCCGCTCGACGTGGACGAGTACATGGAGATTGGCATCATCACGCGCAAGAACACGACGCTCACGCGCTACGGTCGGGCCTATATCGACGCGATTCGTCAGCATATCTAGGCTGCTGTGCTCCGCACAGTTCAAGTCTCTTTATGGCAGTCCAGACTGATATAGGAAGCATCTATATCAAACTGTTATAAACGTATATTTTACGATGGTCATATGAGCGCTCATACTCTGTCCCAGTAAAGCATCCAATGCAAAGGGAGATATCTATGAGCACTTCGATTCAACCGAACGCGCCGTTTCGCGCCGATATCGTCGGCAGTTTTCTTCGTCCGCAGGCTGTAAAGGACGCCCGTGCCGCCTATGTCGCGGGTAAACTCGACGCTTCCGGCCTTAAGGCCGTCGAGGACGAGGCCATCCGCGACTTAGTGGCCAAGCAGAAGGCTGCCGGCTTGCAGGTGATTACCGATGGCGAGTTCCGCCGCAGCTACTGGCACCTCGATTTTATGTGGGGACTCAACGGCATTGAGCGCCGCACCTCACGCACGGGTTATATGTTCCATGACGAGGAGACGACGGCCGACACCGCCGTGGTTACTGGTCCCATTAGCGGCGAGAACCACCCGTTCGTCGAGCATTTTAAGTTCGTCAAGGCGCTTGAGGGGGAGGGCCAGGTCGCACGCCAGACCATTCCGGCGCCGATCCAGACGTTCTCTGAGGTCACGCTCGATCGCTGCGACGGCCAGCAGGAGAGCCTGCGCGCTGTCTATAAGACCGATGAGGAACTTGCCGACGCCATTGCAGCCGCTTATCGCACGGTGATCGCCGACCTGTACGCAGCAGGCTGCCGCAACATCCAGTTTGATGACTGCACCTGGGGCATCTATTGCGATACCGACTTTGTGTCCAAGACCGGCATGAGCCCGGTCGACCTGCAAAAGGTAAGCGAGCTGGGCGTGGCGCTCAACAATGCCGCCATCGAGGGCAAGCCCGACGATCTGGTCATCAACACGCACGTGTGCCGCGGCAACTATCACTCCACCTATGCCTTTGAGGGCGGCTACGATCCCATCGCGCCGTACCTGTTCGCACATGAGAATGTCGATGCGTTCTATCTGGAGTTCGACACGCCGCGCGCCGGCGGCTTTGAGCCGCTCAAGTACGTCGCTCCCGGCAAGAAGGTCGTGCTGGGCTTGGTAACCACCAAGGCGGCAGAGCTCGAGAACGAGGATGTTATCGTCGAGCGCATCCGCGAAGCCGCTAAGTACGTGCCGCTCGAGAATCTGTACCTGTCGCCCCAGTGCGGCTTTGCCAGCTGCGAGATTGGCAACAAGCTGACCGAGGACGAGCAATGGGCGAAGATCGCGCTGGTCAAGCGCATTGCCGAGCGCGTTTGGAAGTAACGCTAGCGTTTGCAGGTGGCGGCGCGTGCGAGGCATTGCGTATCGCGTACAATGGTTCGGATCGTATCGTTCGGGCAGGTTATCCGATATGCCTGATCGCCCTTCCATCATGAAAGGACTTCCATGTCCCAATCCTCGACGCCCGCCGTATCTGAACTCGAGGAGACTGTCGAATAGTAGTTGTGTTCAGCTAAATCAAAAAATGGCGCCCGTGCGTACGCGTGGACGCCATTTTTAATGCGTCAGTATCCAGTGGATGCCGCGCGCCATGCGCAGGTCAGTTTGGGCAAAATGATTGCCGGGGTTGAGCTCCAGCGTTGTTGGGATGTCGCGCTCGATAAACAGCTCTTCCATCGCGCGCGTATCGTCGAGTACGTGCCGCATCATGCGGTTGGGCGTCTTGGTTTCCTTTTTACCGAGCGACAGATAGGCGGCGTCGGGCGTAGCCGTCATCGTGCGCTCGCGCGCGTAGTCGATAAAGCTGGGGAACCACAGCGACCCCGATGCACTCGCTGCGCGCTCAAAGACATCTGTTTGCCAAAGTGCCCACAGTGCAAAAAGACCCGCCAACGAGTAGCCGGCAACGCCGCGCCAGGCGGGCGGTTGCGGGAGCGATGATTCGGCCTGGGGGATTATCTGCTTCAACAACTCGTCAAGAAAACCAGCAGCCTGTCCGCCAAAGGGCTCGGCATCTCGTATAGTTCCCTCGCATTCCCAGGGGCTCAGCTCGCGATTCCAATCGAGCCCTCCAATGGCTACAAGGGTGAACGGCGGGCAGTCGAGCTCTCGGCAGCGCTCGTAGACTTCACTACCGTCGCCCATAACCACGGGGAGGTAGATGACGGGCGCGCCTTCCGCACACTCTGAATAAACGGTTATCTGCTTATGATGCGCTTCCAAGGCAGGCTTCTCTCGGTGTTGTGATATCGACAGCCTCAATTGTCGCACGCTGGCACGGGGGCAGACGCTAAAAGAAAGGCGCGGAGCCGCTCGATGCGATTCCGCGCCTTGTTGTTTTGCTTTAGCAGACTATGCCGTTACGCCACGAAGAAGTAGACGAGGAAGGCAAGGGCTGCGATCCACATGAGCGGCTTGATCTTGGAGGCCTCGCCCTTAAAGAGCGCGACGACCACGTAGGCGATAAAGCCCAGGCCAATGCCGGCAGAGATGGAGTAGGTGAAGGGCACGCCGGCGACGATCATGAACGCCGGGAAACCCTGCGACACGTCGGACCAGTCGATCTCGGAGGCTTCGCTCATCATGAGGTAACCGACGTAGACCAGAGCACCGCAGGTGGCGGCGCTGGAAACGATGGTGACGATGGGGGAGAAGAACGCGGCGAGAATGAACAGCACGCCGGTGGTGACGGAGGTGAGGCCCGTGCGGCCACCGTCGGCAGCGCCAGAGGTGGACTCGACGAAGGTGGTGATGGAGGAGACGCCCATGAAACCGCCCACAGCAGCGGCGGCGGAGTCGACGATCAGGATCTCCTTGATATTCTCGACGTTGCCGTCGTCGGTGAGGAACTCGCCCTGCTTGGCCACGGCCATCGCGGTGCCCATGGTGTCGAAGAAGTCACTCATGAGCAGCGAGAACGAGATGACGAGGAGCGTGGGGTCGGTAAGGACCTTGACGATGGCGGGCACGCCGCCGGCGTCGGCGATGGGGCCAGCGATGCTCGAGAAGTCGAGCGGGGCGATGATACCGGTCGGAGCATGGGTCACACCTAGGGGGATACCGGCGATGACGGCGACGACGATGCCGATGAGCAGCGAGCCGGGGACGTTGCGGCAGGCGAGGGCGACTGTCACCAGGATGGAGATGATGCCGACGATGAAGGTGGGGGAGGTGATGTCGCCCAGACCGACGAGTGTACCGGCGCCAGCGGTGATAATGCCGGCATCGCACAGGCCAATCATGGCGATGAACAGGCCCAGACCCACCGAGATGGCGTGACGCAGGACAACCGGGATGGCGTCCATGATGGCCTCGCGCAGGCCACAAAGCACGAGCAGCAAGATGACGATACCCTCGAGGAAGATGACGCTCATGGCCACGTGCCAGTCACCGCCGCAGACGGTGGTGGTGATTCCAGCGATCATCGCGTTGACGCCTAAGCCCGACGCGCAGGCGAGCGGGCGGTTGGCGAAGATGCCCATGCAGATGGTCATGATGCCGGCGCCCAGGCAGGTGGCGCAGGCGAGCGCTCCCGCATCGATGCCAGCGCCCGAGAGCACCGCGGGGTTGACGGCGATGATGTAGGCCATCGCCAGGAATGTTGTCAGTCCAGCGCGGAGTTCGGTCCCGATTGTGGACTTGCGCTCGCTGACGTGAAATAGTTCGTCCATGCATACCCTTTCCTTGTTCGGCCCCGAGTTTAGGCCGATTGACACGAACTCACTCACTATAGCCCCTTTACGACGCTGTTGTTCCTCGCATGTTGATGTTCGGCGCTTTGTGGCAGACGGACGGTATTTTTCGCATGAAAATGTGCGGGTACCGTATACTTAAGCGGTTACAACGACCCCTATGGAGGAACGTATGATTAAAGAGCTTTGCCACGACGAGGCTATCCTGTCCCAGCGTTGCGAGGTTGCGACCGTCGAGGACGAGTCGGTTGCTCAGGACCTGATCGATACCATCAAGTCGCTCGACGATGCCGGCTGCCTTGCCGCTAACCAGATTGGCGTTACCAAGAAGGTTTGCGTCTACCTGGACGATGCCGGCGAGCCCCACGTGCTCTACAACCCCCGTCTGGTGTTTGGCCTGGGCGCCAGTAAGATGGAGGAGAGCTGCCTGACGCACGAGGAGGTCACCAAGTCCACGCGCTATATCAAGTGCAAGGTGGCCTTTGACCAGATCGTCGACGGCAAGATGAAGGAGTGCCGCCGCGACTACGCGGGCTTTGAGGCACAGATGATCCAGCATATGATCGATCACTGCCAAGGTAAACTTGTCTAGGGTGACTACGTCACCGCACTTCGTCGTTT
Organism: Collinsella aerofaciens; assembly: GCF_040915545.1. Lineage (GTDB taxonomy): Bacteria > Actinomycetota > Coriobacteriia > Coriobacteriales > Coriobacteriaceae > Collinsella > Collinsella aerofaciens_BE. The sequence goes on from NZ_JBCPDH010000001.1 coordinate 102,747, forward strand.
TTGGTCCGGGCATGACATTGTTGTCATGTCCGGGCTTTTGTGTTTAGCGCCTTTTTGTTTGGAGACAATAACCTTAGCAAGAACGTAAGGCTAGGAGGCGCTATGTGCACGAGTATTCGATTTACCGATAATTCTGGCCACATGTATCTGGGCCGCAACCTCGACTGGAGCTTTGACTACGGCCAACAGGTTCGCGTGATGCCGCGCGGGTTTCACATTCCGTATTCGTTTATCGACGACGCGACAGCGGCACACGCGGTGATCGGTATGTGCATCGATTACAAGAACTATCCCATGTTTTTCGATTGCGGTAACGATGCGGGCCTCGCCGTGGCGGGTCTCAATTTCCCGGGTTATGCCGAGTATGCCGAGGACCCTGTCGACGGTAAGACCAATATCGCAGCCTATGAGTTTCCCCTGTGGGTGGCAGCGACGTTCTCGACGGTCGACGAGGTCGAGGCCGCGCTGCGCGATACGGTGATTGTTGCTAAATCTGCTGGAGAGGGGCTGGGCGTGTCGCTGCTCCATTGGATTATCGGCGACAGCCAGCGTAGCATCGTGGTCGAGATGATGGCTGACGGCCTGCATGTATACGACGATCCGGTCGACACCCTTGCCAATCAGCCGACTTTCCCGTGGCACATGGAAAACCTGCGCACCTATATCACGGCCACAAGCGATTTTCCGCAGACGGCGACATGGCGTGGCGCCGAGCTTAAGCCCTATGGAGCCGGTGCCGGCATGCGCGGCATTCCGGGCGATTGCTATTCGCCGAGCCGTTTTGTAAAGGCGGCGTACCTCAATGCCAATTACCCACAAAAGGAGAGCGAGACCGAAAACGTCGTTCGCATGTTCCGCTCGCTCGAGGGCGTGGTGATGATCGAGGGAGCGTCCAGGATGGGCGATGGCAAGTTCGAGAAGACTATCTACACCGGATGCTTTAGCGCGCGCACGGGCAATTATTACTACGCGATGTATGGGGATCCGTCGATTCGCTACGTGAGCCTGATGGATGCCGAGGGCGCGAGCCCCGATAAGCTCGTGACTCCCGAGCCGCGCCGCTCGTAGCCGATAGCTTTACTGCAATGCAAAGCGGCCCTGCATCTCCCGTGAGGTGCAGGGCCGCTGTCGTTGATTTGCGACGTCGCTAGAAGTTGGCGTCGTTGAGTTGTTCACTCTCGAGGCCGTCGAGCTGTTGCTGTTCGGGCGTATCGGCGACGCTCTCGAGCAGCTCGGTGGGATCGACGTTCATGTCCCTACCGGCCTCGTTGCCGTTGACCAGGTCGTCCGAGAAGATATCGACTTCCATTTCCTCGGCTTCTTCGATCTGAACCTCGAGCGGCACCTGGGTGCGCACGAGCTTAACGGCCGGGCGCATGCGGGCAAAGAGGGGCACGTACTCGATGATGATGGCCGAGTTCTCAAGACCGTACCAGCGTGCCGGGCTTCCGCAGGCGCGGCGGACGGCGTACTTGATGGCCATGACGCGGTGGTCATTGCGGTTGATGTCCGTTTCGGGGGCGAGCATCTTGCGCAGCATGCAAAAACGGAAGTCGCCTACGTTGCCGCGTGTCTCGTAGATGGAGTAGGTGTGATGCTGCGGCGGCAGCTCGCCCGATGCCATCAAGTCGCCGACGATCTGACGCAGATAAGCGTTGACGCGCTGGTTGACTTTAAAGCCCAGGTCCAGGCGAACGCGGAAGAGGAAGTCCGTGCCAAAGGTCTCGACGGAATACTCGTGCGTATAGGGTTCGTCGGTAACGTGCACGTTAATGAACCAATATGCCTTGGCGCGCTTGGGATGCTTATCCAGGATGGAATAGAGCACGTCACGGTCGAGCGTGAGCGGGTCGGGGCTGTTGGTGAGAAATACCAGATTGTCGGCGAGCACGGGATAGGTCTCGTCGTTGCGCAGGCGGTTGAGCTGATCGATGTACTTGGAGACGGGCAACAGAATCGTCTGCGTGCGCTCGATGGCGGTGCCACGGCGCCACACGTACATAAGGCCAAACAGCAGTGCGGCCAGGAAGATCATCACATAGCCGCCGTCAAAGAACATGGTGAGGCACGAGGCAAAGAAGCACAGCTCAATGGCACCGAAGAGCAGGGCGAAGACGCAGGCGCCCAGCTTGTGCTTGAGAATGCCAGCGATATAGCTCGTCAAAAGCGTCGTGGTCATGAGCATGGTCACGGTAATGGCGAGGCCGTAGGCGCTCTCCATGCGCTCGGAGTTTTGGAACAGCAGCACGATGAAGATGCAGCCGACCCACATGATGTTGTTGACGAGCGGAATATAGAGCTGGCCCTTGGTGTCGCTGGGGTAGTGGATGCGCAGATGCGGCATAAGGTTGAGGCGCGTGGCCTCGGATACCAGCGAGAACGAGCCGGTGATGAGCGCCTGCGAGGCGATGATGGCCGCTACGGCCGAAAGCACGATGGCAAAGGGGCGCAGGGGCTCAGGGAGCATCATATAGAACGGGTTGACGATATCCATCGCGAGCATCTGGGGGTTGGAGTTATTGGCGAGCAGCCAAGCGCCTTGACCCAGATAGTTGAGGATAAGGGCCGCCTTAACAAACGGCCAGGATACATAGATGTTGGCCTTGCCAACGTGACCCATGTCCGAGTAGAGGGCCTCGGCGCCGGTCGTCGACAGGAAGACAAAGCCGAGCACCATGATGCCCGAGTGGTTGATGGGCGAGAACAGAAACATGACGCCGCGGATGGGGTTGAGCGCGCGCAGGATGGACAGGTTACCGAGCATGTTGAACAGGCCGGCGCCTGCCAGGAACAGGAACCACAGCGTCATAAGCGGACCGAACAGCTTACCGATCGACGAGGTACCGGCGCGCTGCATGGCAAATAGGCCACAGATAATGATGATGGTGATGATGATGACGTTGGTCTGGCCGTCGCCCAGCAGCGCGTGGCCCCACTCGATGGTACGCAGGCCCTCGATGGCTGTGGTGACCGTGACCGCGGGGGTGAGGATGCCGTCGGCGAGCAGTGCCGCGCCGCCGATCATGGCAGGTAGGATCAGCCATGGTGCCACTTTTCGCACCAGGCTAAACAGGGCGAAGATGCCGCCTTCGTTGTGGTTGTCGGCCTTCATGGCGATTACCACGTACTTGACCGTGGTCACGAGCGTCATGGTCCAGATGACGAGCGAAAGCGCGCCCAGAATCATGTCCTCGCTGACGGTACCGATGCCGCCGTTGTTGGCGACGATTGATTTCATGGTGTACATGGGGCTCGTGCCGATGTCGCCATAGACGACGCCGAGCGTTACGAGCAGCATGCCAGCGGAGAGGGGGATGGCTCCGTGCCCGCCTTGACCACGCTGGTCTTGGGGGCTTGCCTCCAGTTTGTTGTGTGCCACGTGGACTCCCTTAGACATCCGGTTATCTGTCTAGGACAGATAATCTTTATGCCGTCTTTATACATACAAGAGCAGTTTGGCACATCAGGTTATTTTAGACAATAATCCCCAGCTGGGGATTATTTATGTACGTAGGTAGCATTTCAAAACAGGGGCTTTTAAGCACGTGCTGTCTGGGCTATGCCAGCCTTGGCGCTTGCGCGTTTGCCGGCGAGTTCGCAAAAAATCGCGCCGCCGATGATAAGCGCGGCACCCATCAGGCGGACCGGTGTTATGGCTTCGCCCAAAAGGACGGCCGAGAACACGACGGCCGAAAGCGGCTCGAGGTAGCCGACGACCGCGACGGTCTGGACGGGCAGCTTGGCGACGGCACTAAAGTAGAGCAGGCAACCGATGCCGGTGTTGACGACGCCGAGCATGATGACGGCGCGCCAATCAATACTGGCGGCGACGCCGGCGGACAGGAATGAGGGAACGCCCTGCGTGATGAGCGTGAGGACCAGCGCGGTCAAAAAGGCGGCGCTCACCTGGAGCGTGGAGTTCTCGAGGCCTTCGATGTGTGGCGCACCCTTGCTAGCGATGACCATCAGCGCATAGCAAAATGCCGAGGCGATACCGCAGGCGATACCCGCAATGGGCATATTGCCGCCTAGACCTTGTGCTGCAATGAGAAAAGCACCGCAAGCAACGGCGATAAAGCCGGCGATTTTGCCGCCGGTCAGCTTTTCGCCAAAGATGAGCGGGGAGAGCGCCATGACAATGATGGGGCCGCAGTAGTACAGCAGCGAGGATACGCCGACGCCGATCGTCTGATAGGCGCGGAACAGGAAAATCCAGCTGGCGCCCAGCGCGGCTCCCGAGAGAAGGAGTGCTGCGGCTTCGCGGGGACGAGATGGCGCCTGCAGTTTATGGCGTTGGGTGATGGCAAGGATAGTGACAAGCGAGAGGGCGCCCAAAAACGTGCGTAGTAGCACGATATCGGAGCTCGGCAGCGCGATGGCAGCGGCGATGATGCCGTTGGAGCCAAACAATAGCAATGCTGCTAAGTACGTAAACAGTCCGTTGTTCATGCGCTTCCGTCCCCTCTATATTCGAGCATGTTCACTATGGGTGAACTGGCAATAGAAGAAAAGCGAATATAATGCATGGCTAACATGACAAAAAATCATGTAAAGGTGGAGGCGTGTCGTGGAAACGAATATTCAAAAGATGCAGGTGCTGCTGGAGACGGTGCGCGCCGGAAGCTTTACGCGTGCTGCCGAGCGCCTGAGCTATTCGCAGTCGGGCGTGAGCCGTATGGTGGCCGATCTTGAGGCCGATTGGGGCTTTAAGGTGCTCGACCGCAGTCGCGAGGGCGTAGTGCTTTCTGCCGACGGGCGGCAGGTCATGCCGGCTGTCGAGGCGCTCTGCGAGGAATTCACTCGCTTGCAGCGACGGGTGGATGAGATGCGCGGGCTCATGCGCGGCAAAATCTGCATCGGTACGTTTTCGAGTGTGGCGACCCACGTGCTGCCGCCAGTGATTGCGCGCTTTCGCGCCGATCACCCGGACGTCGATTACGAGTTGCTGATGGGCGATTACTCAGAGATTGAACAATGGGTGTCAGAGGGCCGCTGCGATCTGGGCTTTATCCCGCATGAGCCCCGAGAAAATGGCATGGCATCGCGGCCTTTGGTGCGCGACGAGTTGATGGCGGTAGTGCCGGCAGGCTCTTTGCTTGCCACGGCGGAGGCCGTCTCTCTTTCCGATTTGGCTAACGAGCAGTTTATTCTGCTAGAACGCGGCACCGATGACGAGATTACGCCGCTGTTCCGTCGGGCGGGGCTGACGGTGTGCTCCAAGCTGTCGACCTGGGATGATTATGCGATTATGGCTATGGTCGAGGACGGCCTGGGCGTGAGCATTCTTCCCGCGCTCATCTTGCGCCGTTGTCAGTTCGATGTTGCCGTGCGTTCGCTCGAGGGACATCCCCATCGGCAGATCAATGCCATATATCGAACGGCCGATGTTTCGCTTGCCGCCGCCCGTTTTCTCGAATACCTCTAAACGTGTACACGCCATTGTTTGCTTTGGGCAGATCTCGGAGTCCGATACATTTTCTTATGAAATTGAACTTTCGAATGAAGCGCCGCGTTATACTGCTTGCTAAATTGAACCATGGTTCAATTCGTGTTCTATAAATTGAACTTTGCCAGCAAGGAGGTTCTAGTGGCCCAAGAGACGTTTAGCGATCGCCTGCGACAGGCTATGTCCGATCGCGACGTTCGCCAGTCGGACGTGATCCGCGCATCGGAGATGCTCGGCAAAAAACTCGGCAAGAGTCAGATGAGCCAATATGTGAGCGGCAAGACGATCCCGCGGCGCGATGTGGCTGAGCTGCTCGCCCGTATTTTGGAGGTCGATGTTACCTGGCTGCTTGCCGGCGACGCCGATCAAGGCGAGGCATCATCACCCCGCAACGATTCCAAGCCCGAACCCCATCCCTCAGCTCAAATTGCAAGGAGCACCACCATGCGTACTTTTTCTAAATCCACCAAGCTCGATAACGTCCTGTATGACGTGCGCGGTCCCGTCGTCGACGAGGCCGCCCGTATGGAGGACGAGGGCGAGCGCATCCTCAAGCTCAATATCGGCAACCCGGCGCCCTTCGGTTTCCGCACGCCCGATGAGGTCATCAAGGACATGCGCCAGCAGCTGCCCGACTGCGAAGGCTATTCCAACTCGCGTGGCCTGTTCTCCGCGCGCAAGGCGATCATGCAGTATTCGCAGATCAAGGGCCTGCCCAACGTTCAGATGGAGCATATCTACACGGGCAACGGCGTGTCCGAGCTCATTCAGCTTTCGATGAACGCGCTGCTCGACAATGGCGACGAGATTCTGATCCCCAGCCCCGACTATCCGCTCTGGACGGCGTGCGCAACCCTTGCTGGCGGTCATCCCGTACATTATCTGTGCGATGAGCAGGCGGATTGGTATCCCGACCTGGAGGATATGGAGTCCAAGATCACGAGCGCGACCAAAGCCCTCGTCATCATCAACCCCAACAACCCCACGGGCTCCGTTTACCCGCGTGAGGTGCTCGAGGGCATCGTTGAGGTTGCGCGCAGGCACCAGCTCATGATTTTTGCAGACGAGATTTACGACCGCCTGTGCATGGACGGCTACGAGCACGTCTCGATTGCCTCGCTCGCCCCCGACCTGCCCTGCGTTACCTTTAGTGGCCTTTCCAAGTCGCACATGATTGCGGGCTATCGTATTGGCTGGATGGTGCTTTCGGGCAACCAGCGCTGCATGAGCGACTTCATCATGGGTATCAACATGCTCTCCAACATGCGCCTGTGCTCCAACGTGCCGGCTCAGTCGATCGTTCAGACGGCACTCGGTGGTCATCAGTCCGTTAACGACTACATCCGTCCCGGCGGCCGTGTCTACGAGCAGCGCAACTTTGTGTATGAGGCGCTCAACAAGATTGACGGCATCTCGGTGGTTAAGCCGCGCGCGGCGTTCTACATCTTCCCCAAGATGGATGTGAAGAAGTTCAACATCACCGATGACGAGCAGTTCGCCCTTGACCTGCTGCACGAGAAGAAGATCCTGATCACGCGCGGCGGCGGCTTCAACTGGGCTGAGCCCGACCACTTCCGTATCGTGTACCTGCCGCGCATGGAAGTACTCAAGGAGTCCCTCGAAGACCTCGCCGACTTCTTCGATCACTACCGCCAGGCGTAACGGCAAAGGTAGCCTGTAATGAAACGGTCGGCCCGCAACGGATGCGGGCCGACCGTTTTCTGTCTAAGCCCGTGCTGTTAGCGCTTGTCTCGTTGAGCGGGCGAGGTTCGCGCGTGAGCGGTAAGTTCTATTCCAAAATGGAATACAGTGGGCTTAAGCTGGAATTGATGTCCGGGTACCTGCTTTTCTAGAATGTTTTCAACAAGATGAAAGGCGGTTCCAACCAATGATTATCGATGCAAATTCCTACTGGTTCGACGAGCGCATCTTTCATGACGAGACGCTCTGCGAACAGTTTTTGGCCGAGGTACCCCGCGCCTATGACACCGAAGGCTATCTGACCATGAATTCCGCCGGCAAACGACAGATCGTGATCGAGATGCCCGCCGGTTCTCCGGGTCTTAACTACATTGAGGGCGACTACACCCTCGAGAAGCGCTTGGCCGATATGGATGAGGCGGGGGTCGACAAGGCGATCCTTAAGTTCCCCGGCTGCCACGAGTGGATGTCGCTCGAGATGTGCCGGCGTTTCAACGACGGTATGGCTGCTGACGCGAAGGCGTCAAATGGCCGTCTGATTCCGCTTGTTGCCGTGCCGCCCTTTGGCACCAAAGCGAATTTGGAGGAGCTCGACCGCAGGCTCGACGATGGTTTTGCGGGCGTGCAGCTCTGCGCTCACTACGGCAAGCGCTATCTCGACGACCAGGTCTTCTCGAGCTTTTTCGAGCACCTGAACGAACGTCATGCCACCGTTTACGTGCACCATGTTCCCGTGCCGGTCGAGAACGAGTCGCTTCTCGCGTACGACAACCTTCGCCGCTCTTATGGCCGCTGCGTCGACCAAACTACGGCGATCGGCCGAGAGATCTTTGGTGATTTCTTTGAGCGCTATCCCAATATCAAGATGGTCCACTCCATGCTCGGCGGCGCATACTTTGCGTTCAAGGAGATGCTGCTGCCTCATGGTCCCAAGCGCCCTGATGCTTCTGGCCGTTTTCAGGTCGATACCGAGACCGTTTCCAGGCACCTCGAGAACAACATCTATTTCGACATGTCCCATGCCCAGCCTTGGGGCAAGACACTCCTCGCCTGCGCGGTTGACGTGCTGGGTGCAGACCATATTGTTTTTGGCACGAGCTATCCCGTTAAACGCGAGTGGCTCACCGAGGGTGTCGCCTGCGTTCGCGCTGCAAATCTGAGCGATACAGACAGCGACCTTGTGCTTGGCGGTACGGCGCAGCAACTGTACGGTGTCGAGTGAGCGGCAATCAGAGGGGAGTATCTGCCATGGGCGAAGGAGAGATGAGGGCTGGGGCCGCTCGTGTGGCCATCGATCTTGGGGACGTGTTGCCGTTCGACGGTTTCGACGAACTCCGTCATGAGGTCTTCGCCCGTGCCCTTATCATCGAGGGGATGGGGCGACGCGCCTGCGTCCTTTCGCTTGAGGTCACCTCGATCGCTCCGGCTCTACTCGCCGATCTGCGTGAGGTTGTTGAGGATGCCGCCAATTGCAGCGGTGCTTATTCTTGGGTGGTTCCTACCCACACGTTTTCCATGCCTCACGTCCGCACTCCCGGGCATCTTGCCGACGATGCTACCCGCAATCGCAACGAGCGCTATCGCGCAGCGCTCGTCGCTGCCGCCCGCACGGCTGTCGAGCGCGCTGTTGCGGGCATTCGCTCTGCCACGCTCGCCACTGTGGAGGGCGAATGCCCCGTGAACGTTAATCGCGACATTGAGACGCCTGCCGGCTGGTGGTTGGGCTCGAATCCCAGGGGGTTTGCCGACCACACGATGCCCGTACTCGCCATAAGGGATGCCGGGGGCGAGTATGTTGCCGTGCTCGCGATGGCGGATGTTCAGTCCTCCGTGCTCGACGGGTCGCGCGACTCCGAGGGGAGGCGCATGGCGAGCGGAGACCTCTTTGGTTTTGCCGCCATGTCACTCGAGCGCGAGCTGGGCGGCGTTGCCCTGTTGCTGCCAGGCGCCGCGGGCGACCAAGGTCCGGCGGAGCGCGCCATGAACGTCATGTTCGATGCGGTCGGCGTTAAGCAGACGGTCGATGCCCATGAGGACGGATACCGCATGCTGCACCAGCAGGGGCAGGCCTTGGGCGATGCTTTGATCGAGGCCGCTCGCATGGCGCGTGAGGATGACGCTACCGGCATCGATGCCCGCACGGTCGACGTTCTCCTGCCCGCTCAGACACGCGCCGATTTTCACTCTTTGGCTCCGCACCGAACGTATGAGTTTCATGCCGCTGGCGAGCAGCGCACGAGGGTCTATCTGCTCCGGCTGGGAAACGTCGAGCTTGTCGGCGTACAACCCGAGGTCTCGAGTGCATTCGGCGCCACTGTGCGCGCCGCTCGGTCCGGCTCTGTGTTCTTTGCCACGCTCGTCAACGGCGGACAGAAGTACCTACCGGCTCCCGACGCGTACGAAAAAATCACCTATGAGGCTATGAACTCCGGTTTTGCCGCCGGATCCCATGAGCGCCTCGTCGAAATCATCATTGCCGCCTTGAATGCGGCGTGACACAGAAGGAGAACGTGCATGAACATTGGACACGCGCGCCGCAAAATCACCCCACAGGGCGACATCTACCTGATTGGCTACCGCAATCTTCCCAACCGTCTTGAACCTGCGACAGGCGTCCATGACGACGTCTTCGCCAACGCCATCCTCTTCCAGCAAGGCGAACGTGAAGTGTTTCTCTTTAATGCCGATGTCCTCGAGTTCGAGGAAAGCATGGCCGAGGAAGTCAAGACAATGCTCGCTGAGCGCTACGGCATTGACCGTGATTGCGTTCTGCTCTCGGCGACGCACGACCATACTTCAATCGTCGCTTACCACCGCAGCTGGTGGACGGGAAAATTCGACGAGAACTACTACCGCTGGTTCCTCGATACCATTTGCCAATGCTTTGAGGAGTGCCGCGCCAACGCACAGCCCGCGATTTGTCGCTTGGGCAAGCAGGTCATCACCGGTTTCTACGACAACCGCATCATCCCAGGTGAACTCGCCGACAATGAGGTCATTGTCGTATCGTTCTTCGATACCGAAGGCAAGCCATTTGCGGGCTTTGTGAACTGGGCGGTGCATTCCGCTTGCGTCGGACCCGACTGCACGGAGCTCACGAGCGAACTCGCCGGTCTTACCGGCAAAAAGCTCGCTCAGAGCCTTGGTTACTATCCGGCCATGGTCGTCGGTGCTGCTGGCGACTGTAGCGACCGCAATTTTCGTCAGGGACGCGGCATTCCCGAGGTCGAGCGCGTTTCGACCGGTCTTGCCGAGGCGATTTCCCAGATCAAGCTCGATCGCGAGGTCGTTCTCGACCGCATCGAGCCTCAGACGTTCTATCACACCGTTGCCCATGACGACTTTTCGCTCACGCTTAAGTGTGTCGTCATCAGTTTGGGCGGCCTGCATCTCTTTGTGTTCCCGAGTGAGCTCGGCAGCGACTTGGGTATTCGCATGAAGCGCGAATGCCCGGTCGAGGGAATAGTTTGCGGTTACACCAACGGCTATTTCGAGTATTTCCTTCCGGCACGCGAGTACGGCCTCTCTTTTGAGACCGAGCGTACTCAGATTCCCCAGGGCGAACCGGAACGTCTGTGTGACAAGTTCTGCCAGACGACGAGACTTCTCGGCGCAGCAGATTCGCGTCTGTAGGCCTGATTGCGTGATATGGGCCAATGAGGCTCATTGCCATGTGATCGGCATCTTCCATCTTCTCTGCCGTTCCCCATCCCGGGCGTACGTGCGTCCGCGGATTTCAAGGGGGAAAGCGGGTTCCTTGCCCTCCCACGTCGACTACGGAGGCATGAAATCGATGCTATACCCCGCTCAGAAAAAGGAGAATTCCATGAAATACCAGAAGCTTTGCGATGAAATCATCACAAAGGTCGGTGGTCGAGACAATGTGTTAGACGTGAGCCACTGCATTACGCGTCTCCGCTTCCGCCTCAAGGATGAATCGCTCGCCCAGACCAATGAGCTTAAGGCGACGAAGGGCGTCGTTGACGTCATCCAGGCCGGCGGACAGTATCAGGTCGTGATTGGTGCCACTGTCGAGGCCGTCTACAACGACCTTGTTCAGATTGGCGGGTTCGACTCCAAACCCGCACTCGATATCGATGAGGGCGACGACGTCAAAAAGGGCGATCCATTCTCGCGTCTGCTTGCCATCATCTCCGAGATTCTGCAGCCGGTTCTTGGCGTGCTTATGGCCGGTGGCTTTATCAAGTCGATGCTCGCGCTCTGCACGGTTGCCGGTTGGCTTGCCAAGGACAGCAATACGTATGTGACGCTCTCGGCAATCGGAGATTCGGTCTTCTATTACTTTCCGCTAATCATTGGCTGGACGTCGGCCAAGAAGTTCGGACTTAAGCCCGTTATGGGAATGGCACTCGGTGGCATCCTCGTCTACCCGACGCTCGTTGCCCTTATGGGTGGAGATCCGCTCTACACGCTCGGCGCCGGCACGGTCTTCGAGTCCAATGTCTACGGTGATATTTTTGGCATCCCGCTGATCATGCAGAATTACTCATCGACGATTCTGCCTGCGATCTTTATCGTCTGGATTGCCTCCAAGGTGCACAAGGCCCTTTCTAACGCGCTGCCCGCGCTTGTGAGCTCGTTCTTCTCCAACATCCTGACGCTCCTCATTTGCGGCATCCTTGGCCTGCTTGTGGTCGGTCCGGTCATGACGGTCCTCTCCAACATCGTTGCCCAGATCATCTTGATGCTCATCAACTTCCAGCCCGCCATCGCCGGCTTCGTCATCGGCACGTTCTGGAGCCTGCTCGTCATGTTCGGCCTGCACTGGGGTATCATCCCGCTGTGGTTTCTCGATGTCGCAACCTACGGCTATGACCTCATTAACCCGCTCGTGTATGCAGGCGGTTGTGCCATCGCCGGTGCTGTGCTTGGCATGGTCATCCGAACCAAGGACTCCGAGGAAAATGCTGCCGTCAACATTCCCGCTCTTGTCTCTTCGATTTTCGGTGTCAACGAGCCTGCGCTTTACGCCATCTTGCTGCCGCGTAAGCGTCTTATGTGGGCAACCTTTATTTCCGCTGGTGTAGGCGGCGCCATTGCCGGCCTCATGGGTACCAAACTCTATGCCTTCGGTGCCTCCGGCCCGCTCGGTTTCCCGAGCTTTATTAACCCTGCCGGCATCGACACGGGCTTTATCGGCCTTGTCATCTCCGGTGTGGTCGCTTTCGTTCTGGCTCTTGTCGCCGCTATGGTGATCGGTACCAGGAAGGACGAGGGCGGTAAGGCGCTCAACATCTCGGTGGACTAGTCTGTCTGCGCACTTTAACTAAATATGCCTCGGACGGCGACGTGCCGCCCGAGGCATATTTGTGTTTTGTGCCGTTGTCAGCGTGTTTGCGGACACAGGTCTGCGGTTGTGGAGCAGCGGGGATTATGACGGTCGTGCCGCGGTGGAAGACGCACGGTCGCCCTGCAGGAGCTGACGGTAGGGGAGGAAGCCGATGAACGAGACGACCGCCTGCGAGTGCGCGGCATTCCGCTTGAGGTAGAGCCTGACCTCGGAGGTCGTCGCGGGCTCAAGCGGCACCAGGGCTACCTTTCCGCTGGCAAGCGATTCCGCCGGCTTGCGCATGAGGAATGAGACACCGGCGCCGCGTGCGACAAGAGAGATGATGTTCTCGGCTCGTTTGCCGGTGAACGTAACACGTGGGCCAAATCCAGCTTCTCGACAAAGGGAAAGGACGAGCTCGCTTACGAACGAGCCTTGGGGAAGCATGAGGAAATTCTCGTCGATAAGGTCGTCTATCTCGACGGTGTCACGTTCGGCGAGCGGATGGTCGAGCGGAAGGACGGCCACGAGCCGGTCGGTCGTAAAGGGAATCTTTTTGAACTCCGGCTCGATGGCGCCGCTGTCACGGATGAAGGCCAGGTCAATGTCCTCGTGCAGGAGCATGCGCTTGAGTGTGTCGCCCTCGCCCTCGATGAGCTCAACAGAATATGAGGGGTTCGCCTGCTGAAAATCGATGACGGCGTCCGTGATCCCATAAGGGGCCATAATGGGGATAGAACCTACGGTGAGGTGCTCGAGCGGCTCACCTGCGCCTATTTGAATGGCGGCAAGATAGCGGTGCTGAAGCGTCGCAATTTTTTGCGCATAGGGGAGGAGCGCTTCACCTTGCGCGGTGAGTGTTACGTGGCGCTGGCTTCGATCGATGAGCTTGCAGCCGAGTTCGTGCTCCATTGCCATGATGTGCTTGGAGAGGGTTGATTGCGACATGAAAAGCAGTTCCGCCGCATCAAGAAACGTGCGTGACTGCGCTAAGATGGCGAATTCGCCAAAGCGGCTGATATCCATAGGGAGGCCTCCGGTACCCTCATTTTGGCAGGTGACCTAAACCACGACGCCATTGCAGTGGTCGATTTCGTGCTGGATGATCTCGGCGGTGTAGCCCGAGAAGTTTTTGATGCGGTGAACGAAGTTCTCGTCCAAATACTCAACCTTAATGCGGCGATAGCGGGTACAGGGACGCTCGCCGGTCAGCGAGAGGCATCCTTCGCTCGTCTGATAGGCATTGACCTGCTCAAGAATTTGAGGGTTGTACATCAGGAGTGTCCTGTTGCCGTCCTTTACGCAGATGATGCGTTTGCGCACGCCGATCATGTTGGCGGCGAGGCCCACGCACTCGCGCTCATGCTCGTGGAGTGTATCCAGGAGATCCTGCCCGGTTGCGGCATCGTCGGGTCCCGCGTCTTCGGAAGGCAGACGCAAAAAGAACTCGGATTTCATGATGGGCTTAATCATGGCGGGCTCCTCATGTCTTATGCTTTCGTGGACTTTTAATAATAGCGCGGAAGGAAAGCTGTGCGTCCGCGTTACAATCTTTCGATGTTGGACCATGTTGCCAGATTCGTCGTGTACGGCGTCTGGCGTAAGTCTAGGGCTCATTTTTCGCCCTGGACCGTTCCTCTGGGGCGATGCGACTGTCGTTCCAAGAGGAAGGAAATGCATGGGGAGCAAATCTCAGCAACAAGTTCAAGTAACGCCATCGGCCTCTGCGGCGATTCTCGTCGTAATGTATATTGCAGCCTTTGTTGCCGCGTTTAACGAGAACATCATTAACGTGGCGTTGCACGACATTATGGCAGCCTTTTCGGTGGGTGCCACCACGGCACAGTGGCTCGTCTCGGGCTACATGATCGTGACGTCGATTTTTACGGCCATCATGGCCTTCCTGTCCGGCCGTTTCTCGACGCGCAAGCTGCTGTTTTTCGCATGCGGATGCATGGTCGCCGGCGAAGTCCTGTGCCTGGTCGCTCCGTCGTTTAGCGTTTTGCTGCCAAGTCGTATTTTGCAGGCTGCGGGATCGGGCATCTTGTTCCCGCTCATGATGAACGTGGTGCTGTCTTGCGCCCCGCGCGAGAAGCTCGGTTTGTATCTGAGCCTGGGCGGCGCCTGCATTACGCTAGGACCGGCGTTTGGACCCGTGATTAGCGGTCTTATGTGCACGTTATTTGGCTGGAGGGCGGTGTTTGTAGTGCCGCTGGTGGGCGGCATTGTGGTCGCTGCGGCGGGCGTTAAGCTTGTTCAGAATGTCGGAGAGCGCTCGAACACCACGCTTGATATTCTGTCGGTTGTTTTGCTCGCCGCCGGCATTACGGCATTTGTGTATTCCGTAGGCGAGTTCTCGACCAATCTGATTGCCGGCATCGTGGCGCTTTTCGCCGCCATTGTGCTGCTCGGCCTGTTTGCGGCCCGTCAGCTCAAGCTCGAGCATCCGGTGCTTAACGTGCGTCCCATGGCGAGCTTTCGCTTTTGGCCTGCGTGTTTGCTTGTGGTGGTGTCGATGATGACGACGTTCTCGATGAGCGTTTTGTTGCCGCTCTATTTTGAGGGCGCATACGGCATGACCGCACTTATTGCGGGCTTGCTCATTTTGCCGGCGATTGCCTGCAACGCCGTGACCTCGATTGTGGGCGGACGCGTGATGGACGCCCGTGGCGCATGGCCGCTGCTGCCGGTCGGTTTTGCCCTGATTGCCGTGGGGCAGACTGCCATCTCGATGACGGCGGCAAGCATGAACATCGGCGTCGTCGTGGCGCTGACCGTTGTGGTGTATGCCGGAGTCGGTTTGGTGCTGAGCCCCTCGCAAACGGCCGGCTTGGAGACGCTACCCGCCGCTGAACATCCTCACGGAACGGCATTGCTTAACACGTGGAATATGATTGCCGCATCGTTTGGCCCGTCGCTGTTTATCGGTCTGCTCTCGAGTTCTGCTGCGACCGCCGGCGCCGCTGGCGCTGCGACAGACGTTGCCCAGGCGATTGGATTTGCAGCTGCCGTGCGTGTAGCGGCTGTAATTGCCGTGGTCGGGTTCGTGGCGTCGCTGGTGTACGCTCGTCGCGAGTCACACATGTCGCATTAATGTGTGCACATAGATTCTGCAGCTAGATTGGATGGCGACACAATAAACTAATGGACGTTTTGCCGAGAGGCATGAATGTTTAAAGCGCAAAGAGTGCGCGACGGGCCCCGCGAATGGGGCGATGATGCCCGAGAGGGCCAAGAAGGAGTCTCATGTCCGAGAACGAAGAGATCATGAACGAGACCGAGAACGAGACCATGGCTGCCGAGGTCGAGGCAGTCGAGACCGTGGAGACCGAAGCTGCCGAGGTTGAGGCTGCTGACGAGGTTTCCGCCGAGGAGGAGGCCGAGGTTGTCGAGGCCGCCGTTGATTACGATGACGAAGAGCTGATGGACAAGATGCAGAAGGCCGCCCGCCTGCTGCGTAGCCGTCGCTTTGCTATTTCCAAGGAGGAGGAGGCCAAGGCCGAGCGCATGGCGAACATCGAGCGCGCCATCAAGCTTCTTGACCTCAAGCCCAAGATGGAGCAGAAGGAAATGTCCGACTTGCTGGGCATGCGCCTTCGTGAGCTCGATGGCCTGATGGCTGAGGCCGAGGCTGCCGATCTGGTCGGCCGCATCGACGACGCCGAGGGCGATATGCGCAAGATTGTTGTCTTCGCCGCCGAGGATGCCGCTGAGGGCCTGGTCGAGCTTGCCAACAAGAAGGAGAAGCTCCTGCCCGAGCTTTCTTACGAGGAGGCCACCGAGCTGATGGCCGCTCTCGATAAGGTTATCGCTCCGCTCGTCGCCATGGGCCTGGACGAGGATCGCGGTCCTCGCGGCGGCCGTGACGACCGTGGTGGCCGTGGCGGCGACCGTGGCGGTCGCGGCGGCTTTGGCGATCGTGGTGGCCGTGGCGGCGACCGCGGCGGTCGCGGTGGCGATCGTGGCGGCCGTGGCGGTTTTGGTGACCGTGGCGGCGACCGTGGCGGTCGCGGTGGCAACCGTGGTGGCTATGGCGATCGCGGTGGCAACCGTGGCGGCTTCGGCGGCAACCGTGGTAACGACCGTGGCGGTCGCGGTGGCGATCGTGGCGGCCGCAACGGCGGCGGCTTCCGCGGCAACCGCTTCTAGTTGGGTTACGCGGTTTTACCAAACCGCGTAACGGCTCGACGCTGCGCGCCACCCAGGGCGACAATTTGTCATTCAAAAGGCAAGGCATGACCAGAAGGTCTATGCCTTGCCTTTTTCATGCCAACTTGTTCGCCCTGGGCGGCGCTCGCTGGCGTTGCCAAAACATCGGCGTTCCCATAGTCCAAACCTGCCAAAAAGGGACAGGTTTATTTTGGTCGGTTTTATCTGGGCAAACGTGGTCGTCTATCGCAATGTAGTCGTTGGGGACGTTCTTGTT
>NZ_JBCPDH010000001.1:119619-195231 GCF_040915545.1 Collinsella aerofaciens
TGTTTGACTAGTCGTTTAAGAACGTCCCCAACGACTACATAGAACGAGAGTGGATAATCTCCCGGTTTGAGCCCATATTCATGCTCAAGGTGGGAGATTATCCACTCTCGTTTCGTTTGTTGATTTCGATGCCTACATTTGTAGGAACAGTTCGTGGAGGCGGGTGTCTTCGTCGAGTTCGGGGTGGAAGGTTACGCCGAGCTGGTTGCCCTGGCGGGCGGCGACGATGCGCTCGTCGACTTTCGCTAAGGCCTTGGCGTCGCCGTGGACCTCGACGATGCGGGGCGCGCGGATAAACGTCAGCGGCACTTCACCGTCGATGCCGGCTACCTGCCCCTTGGTTCGAAAGCTGCCGAGCTGCCTGCCGTAGGCATTGCGCTCGACAAGTACATCCATGGTTGCCAGGCGCGGCGTCCCCTTATCGTCGTGGGCTGCAAGGTCGTGAGCCAGTAGAATCAGGCCGGCGCAGGTGCCCAGGACGGGCATGCCTTCAGCGATACGGGCACGAAGCTCCTCGAGCATGCCCAACTCATCAAGCAGCTTCCCTTGAACGGTAGACTCGCCGCCGGGAAGTACCAGACGGTCAAAGTCCTGCTTCAAATCAGCCGCCTGCCTCAGCTCAATACAGTGTGCGCCCAGCTCGGACAGCCTCGCTTCGTGCTCGGCAAAAGCACCTTGGACCGCCAGCACGGCGACCGTCTGGTCTGCGTAATCGCTCATGTGCGATCCTTTCTGCTGGACTAGCGCCCGCGCTCCTCCATGATGATCTCAATTTCGTCGGCGTTGATGCCCACCATGGCCTCGCCCAGGTCCTCCGAAAGCTCAGCGATGAGCTTGGCGTCGGTGAAGTTGGCCACGGCCTTGACGATGGCGGCGGCGCGCTTGGCCGGGTCGCCGCTCTTAAAGATGCCCGAGCCCACAAAGACGCCTTCGGCGCCCAGCTGCATCATCAGCGCGGCGTCGGCGGGGGTCGCTACGCCGCCGGCGGCAAAGTTCACGACGGGAAGCCTGCCCGTGGCATGGACCTCGCGCACCAGCTCGACCGGAACCTGCAGCTGCTTGGCTGCCTCAAAGAGCTCATCATCGCGCAGGGCAACAACGTCGCGGATCTGCTTTTGGATCTTGCGCATGTGGCGCACGGCCTGGACCACGTCGCCCGTGCCCGGCTCGCCCTTGGTGCGGATCATCGTGGCGCCCTCGGCAACACGGCGCAGCGCCTCGCCCAGGTCGCGGGCACCGCAGACAAACGGGACGTCAAACTGGGTCTTGTCGATGTGGTAGACATCGTCGGCGGGGGAGAGAACCTCGGATTCATCGATGTAGTCGATCTCGATGGCTTGAAGGACCTGCGCCTCGACGATGTGACCGATGCGGCACTTGGCCATGACGGGGATGGAGACGGCCTCTTGGATGCCCTTGATCATCTTGGGGTCGCTCATGCGCGACACACCGCCTGCGGCGCGGATGTCGGCCGGGATGCGCTCGAGAGCCATGACGGCGCAGGCGCCTGCCTCCTCGGCGATGCGCGCCTGCTCGGGCGTGGTGACGTCCATGATGACGCCGCCCTTGAGCATCTGCGCGAGTTCGCGGTTGAGTTTGACGCGATCGGCCTTGCTGGTCTGTTCTGCCATGGTTGCTCCCTTGGTTGGCATGTGCATTGCTTGACGGAACATCCTATCGGGGAGCTGGGTATGGCGAAATACTCAGTTTTCGAGATAATAACAAGGTCAGACTAATATCAGATTGAATGACTTAATAAGGTCAGGTGACAAATTCATGCTTGACTACAATTTGGAAAAACGCGGCGAGGCATCGCTCTACGAGTATGTTTACCAGCAAATTCGAGATGATATCGTAGCTGGACGCATTGCGGCGGGGGAGCATTTGCCGTCTAAGCGCGCCTTTGCCAGTCATCTGGGAATCAGTGTCATTACCATCGAGAATGCATATAGCCAGTTACTTGCCGAGGGCTATATTTGCTCAAAGCCGCGGCGTGGCTACTACGCTTGCGAGCTTTCGGATGCACCGGTTTTGCCTTTGGCTGCGGGGGGCATCGACCGAGATACCGTCTCTGTGGGCCCCAGCGCGCATGATGTCAACGGACGGACCGAGCAATTCGCCCCGCTCTCTCCTTCCGCTTTGGAGGCGGCGCGGCTTTGGCAAAGCGCACTGCGGGCGACGTTGACATCCGAAGACGAGCGCGAGATCTTTTCGCCCGCACCGGCACAGGGCACCGCTCGGCTACGACGCGCTATCGCTCACCATCTGCGTGGGACGAGGGGCATGAATATCGATCCCGACAACATCGTTATCGGTGCGGGCGCCCAGCTGCTCGATACCATGTTGGTTCAGTTACTTGGAGCCGACAAAGTGTATGCCGTTGAGGATCCGGGATATTTGCGCCTGACGCGCATCTATCAGGCTATGGGTTGCAACGTTCGGCATATCCCGTTGGATGATGGCGGCGTGGACTTGAGTACTCTGCAGAAAAGTGGGACCGATGTCCTTCACCTGATGCCGTCCCATCAGTATCCGACCGGCCTGGTGACGAGCATTGCGCGTCGCTATGCGCTGCTGAGCTGGGCCGCAGAGCGACCAGGTCGGTATCTCATCGAAGATGACTTTGATTGTGAGTTTCGCCTTGCCGGCAAGCCGATTCCCGCGCTCACGTCGATCGATGCCGCCCAGTCGGTTATCTACACCAACACGTTTTCGAAGAGCCTGTCATCTGCGTTGCGTCTAGCGTACATGGTGCTGCCCGATGAGCTAATGGAGCGGTTTAGGCGCAACCTTGGTTTTTACGCTTCGTCGGTGAGCTCTGTTGACCAGGTCGCTTTGGCGCGTTTGCTGGAATCGGGTGATTACGAGCGACATGTGAATCGCGTGCGCGTTCGTGCTCGCGAGGCGCGTGATGGCCTGGCGGCGCTTGTACGGAAAACGTTTCCGGCAGGGGAGGTTTCGATTGAGCATGAGGACGCGGGCCTTTACTGCACCGTGGTTGCGGAGCGCGGAACGGACGGAAGCTCTTTTGCGCAGGCCCTCACGCGCTCGAGTATCCCTTTTGTCGATATCAGTGAGTGTTATTGGTGCGCCGATGGCGCATCTGCCCCCGAAAACTCAAGTCAAATTCTTGTCCAGTATGACGATTTGAGTCCAAAAGTGCTAAATACCTTGGAATTGCAGCTCATGGAGGCACTCTGCAACCTAAGTGAGTAGGCTTTTGGAACTTTGGTGACCAGGCAGTTTTGTAACAAGTTATCTACCTGGGGTTTTGAAAAGCAGGATGGCCGGCCTGCTCGGGATGTTCAAAAAAGTCTACTCACTTGCCGCGCAAAGCTTCCGCACGAGAAAAAATGGGGTTTTCAACAGGGCTTCGTCCAGTTCTTGGCAAGCTTTTGGCCAGTTGGGGAGGGCTGTTGAAAACTTGGCGGTCCGTTCGGCGCCATTTTCGGTGCGTTCGCGCCGCATCGTGACTGACTGGGTTGAAATTCGTGTTTTCCTGTGTCTATGAAAGATCTACTTTGTGACATATCGGCTTTTAGGTACTGGCGTTTGCCTCCTCAGGTTCGCGCTTTGTGTCCGCCGCTTCCACGGCCGGAAGAAGACCGGCAGCGATATGACCTCGCCCGCAACCCGACGGCTGCGGTCGCGCTCGGTTTTCCGCTGTATACATTGGTTCGTACGAGAAGCAAGCGGACTTGTCCTGCCAGCATTAGGCAGCGGCTGTTCCTTGGTGAGCTCCCCAGGGAATCCGTGCTGGAAACGGAGCATGGGTTTATGGTTACGTCTCCTCTGCTGACGGCATTCATCATGTCGCGGCATCTGACGGATCTCCAGCTTCTTTTGGTATTGGCGGAGATGTGTGGCTTGTTTGCGGTGTGCGCTCTACCGGCGGCACTTGAGGCGGAGCTTACGCGTGCAATTGATTCGGGTGCGATTTCGACAACGTTCGGTTGGGTGCGCTGCCCGTCCGAGGACGGCACCGCCTCAAATTTATGGCGTCGAGACGCTTTGGTTTTGGGCAGAGACCTTGACCGTTTTTGTTCAGATGTTTGCGGGATGCGTTACGGCAATAGATTTATGGCGGTATCGCAACTCGTTCCATTGGGTGCCGCGTCGCCTTTTGAGGTCGAGGCGTATTTGTTGCTTGGACTGCCGCGAGTCCTGGGAGGCGAGGGGTTTTGCGGCATAGAGCTCAATGTCGAAGTGACGCTAAGCACAAGTGCTCGAGCGATTGTGGGAAAGTCCCGTGTATATATCGACCTACTTCTTTCTTCGCCGGACGGCAGGCGACAGGTGGCCATTGAATGTCAGGGAAAGGCCTCGCACGGACGCGCAGGGGATGGTTTGCGTGACGCTGACCGCATGACGGCCCTTCAGGCCATGGGCTACGATGTACTTCTCCTGACACACAGACAGATATCCGATGAGGATAGATTCCGCGCCGTCGTTAAGGCCGTATGCAGGATGCTCGATGCTGAATATCGTGATAAAAGCTCAGATGAGCAAAGGGCTGAGACATTACTCCGGTCTGAACTATTCGTTGACTGGACAAAATTGGGAGTAATCGACGGAAAGATGCCCGTTAGACGCAAAGCTGCTCGATCGTGGACGGCTGCGGTTCTAAGTGAGTAGACTTTTGGCACTTTGGCGACCAGGCCGTTTTGCAACAAGTCATTTAGCTGCGGCTTTATAAAGCAATATGGATGGTGTGCTCGGCAAGTTCCAAAAAGTCTACTCACTTAGTTTTTGACGAGCAACTGATGCCGAAGGCAGTCCTATTTCAGGGCGTTAACGAGTCCTCGAGACACAAAAAGGCCCGAACCAATACGGTCCGGGCCTTATCGAGCTAAAGATTATCTCTCAGGCGGCTGGCTTAGCCGAAGTAGCGCTTGAGCAGGCCGGCGAAAGCCTTGCCGTGGCGAGCCTCGTCGCGAGCCATCTCGTGCACGGTATCGTGGATGGCATCGAGGCCAGCGGCCTTGGCGCGCTTGGCAAGATCGGTCTTGCCGGCGGTGGCGCCGTTCTCGGCCTCAACGCGCATCTCGAGGTTCTTCTTGGTGGAGTCGGTTACGACCTCGCCCAGGAGCTCAGCGAACTTGGCGGCGTGCTCGGCCTCCTCGTGGGCAGCCTTCTCCCAGTACAGGCCGATCTCGGGGTAACCCTCGCGATGAGCGACGCGAGCCATGGCCAGGTACATACCGACCTCGGAGCACTCGCCCTCAAAGTTGGCGCGCAGGTCGGCAACGATGTCCTCGGAGACGCCCTCCATCTTGGCGACGCCCACGACGTGCTCGGCAGCCCACTCGAGCTGGCCCTCCTCCTGCTTCAGGAAACGAGAACCGGGAACGCCGCACTGGGGGCACTTGAAGTCCTCGGGCAGCTGGTCGCCGTCGAACTCTTCCACATAACCGCAAACGGGGCAAACAAACTTCATGATTCGATCCTTTCGATCGATGGCGATTGTGCGCTCGTCCGGTCCCGTAAGGGCCCTCTCCGGACGTGCGTCTTGACGAGTTCTATTATCCATAAATGCAACCAAATGTGAAGCCTATTAGGAATGATTTTTAATAAAACAATTTTGAGATATGAAGATGTTGATTGATTAACGATTGGCATACCGTCTGCGATCTCCGCTGAGTACAATCGGTCGAGCAAATGTTGACCTATCAACAAATGAAGGAGTTTCCTTTATGCATCTAGCCCGTCGTGCCTGGTGCCGAACATATCAGACGGTTTTTCGCATTGCATTGCCGATCCTGCCCTATACCGAGCCGCGTATTTTGGAGCATGCAGAGGATGTGCCCGCGGTGCTTCAAAAGCGCTCGATCCAGAAGGTCCTTATCGTGACAGACCCTGGTATTGCACGTTTGGGGCTCACGGCATCACTCGAGCGTGCGCTTACGGCTCAGGGGATTGGCACTACGGTCTATGCCGAAACGCGTGCGAACCCCACGGTCTCGAATGTGGAGGAAGCGGCGGCGCTGTATCGCGAGAACGACTGCCGGGCCATTATCGGCTTTGGCGGAGGATCAGCCATGGACTGCGCCAAGGGTGTGGGGGCGCGCATTGCGCAGCCAAACAAGCCCATCAACAAGATGCGCGGCCTGTTGCGTGTCCACCGTCTCCTGCCGCTGCTTATTGCGGTTCCCACTACCGCCGGTACGGGAAGCGAAGTCACGCTCGCGGCGGTAATTACCGATAACGAGACGCACTATAAATACCCCATTAACGACTTTGTGCTCATCCCGCGTTTTGCGGTGCACGACCCCGAGTTTACGCGCGGGTTGCCTGCCTCCATTACGGGGCAGACGGGCATGGACGCCCTGACGCATGCTGTCGAGGCCTTTATCGGCCGTAGCACCACGCCCTACACGCGCAAGATGGCGCGTCAGGCGGTCCAGCTCATCCGCGACAATTTGCTCGAGGCCTATGAGCATGGCGACGACATGCGTGCGCGCCGCAATATGCTTTCGGCGGCGTATAAGGCGGGCGTTGCGTTTACCCGCTCCTATGTCGGATATGTTCATGCCATCGCGCACAGTCTGGGCGGCCGATACGGAATTCCGCACGGCTTGGCCAACGCCATCATCCTGCCGCATATGCTTCGCGCCTATGGCGAAGTTGCTGTTCCCAAGCTCGCCGATCTCGCCCGCATGGCGGGCATTGCGCCGGCTAACGCGCAGGACAGCCTGGCGGCCGAGGCCTTTATCGATTGGGTCGACCGCATGAACGAGGCCCTGGGAATCCCCAAATATGTCTCGGGTATTCGCCGCTCCGATATTCCGCAAATGGCGTCCCATGCCGATGCCGAGGCCAATCCCCTGTACCCCGTTCCTCTTATAATGGACCGCCTGGAGCTCGAGCATATGTACGAAGTTGTTGCAGGTGGTATGTTTGAGGACGAGAACTAGGAGGGTCCATGAACACCGAGGAAATCGCGCGCATCGTTGCCGATCAGCGCACTTACTTTAAGACGCATGCTACGTTTGATGTCGATACTCGCCGCCGTGCGCTGGTGCGCCTGCGCGATGCGGTTCGTGCGCACGAGGGCGATATCGCCCATGCGCTCAAGACCGATCTGGGTAAGTCACATAACGAGGCGTATATGTGCGAGATCGGCACGTCGCTTTCCGAGATTCGACATCAGATTGCGCATGTGGCTCGATGGAGTCGTCCGCGCCTGCGTCCGTGTGACCTTGCCAACGCCGTGAGTGTGTGCAAAACGCAAGCCGTGCCCTATGGCGTCACGCTCATCATGGCGCCCTGGAACTATCCGTTTTTACTGACGCTCGAGCCGCTCGCCGGCGCGCTCGCTGCAGGCAACACCGTGGTCATCAAGCCGAGTGCCTATGCGCCGGCTTCGAGCGCGGTGCTCAGGCAGATTTGCGAGGAAGCATTTGATCCGCGCCTGGTGACGGTCGTCGAAGGCGGGCGTGCCGAGAACGAAGCGTTGCTCGATGAATGCTGGGACAAGATCTTCTTTACCGGTAGTGTTCCGGTCGGCAAGCTCGTCATGGAGCGCGCGAGCAAAAACCTCACGCCCGTGACGCTTGAGCTGGGCGGAAAGAGTCCCTGCATCGTGGATGCGACGGCAAACTTGAAGGTCGCGGCACGACGTATCGCCTTTGGTAAATGGCTCAACGTGGGGCAGACCTGCGTGGCGCCCGACTACCTGCTGGTCGATACGCGCGTGCACGATGAGCTGTTGGGCCTCATCAAGGAGGAGATCCGTCGCATGTTTGGCGAGCACCCGCTCGACAACGAGGACTACGGTCATATTGTCAACGCCAGGCATTTCGCGCGCGTACGCGGGCTGATCGACCCCGATAAGGTTGTGCTGGGAGGAACGGCGCGCGAGTCGTCGCTCAAGATTGAGCCGACGATCCTAGACGGCGTGGCGCCTGAGGACGCCGTGATGCAGGAGGAGATTTTCGGCCCCATCTTGCCGGTGCTGACGTTTGAGAGCCTAGACGAGGCCGAGGCGTTTATTACGGATCGTCCGACGCCGCTGGCCCTGTATATCTTTAGCCAGGATCGCGCGGTTCAGCAGCGCTTTGTGCGTTACGTGCCCTTTGGCGGCGGCTGTGTTAACGACACCATCATGCATCTGGCTACGAGCCATATGGGCTTTGGCGGCATGGGTGCGAGCGGTATGGGGCAGTACCATGGCCGCGAGAGCTTCGATACGTTTAGCCACAAGAAGAGCATCGTGAACAAGGCAACCTGGTTGGACGTGCCGTTTCGGTATGCGCCCTACGCAAGCTGGAAGCACAAATTCGTGCGCATGTTTGTGCATTAGGAAATGGCAGGTAATACGAACAAGTGTTCCTATTACCTGTCATTTACGTTAGACTACTGCTATGGGGTACGGATGGGCCAACTCCCTTTAGAAGGGAATTGGTATGAACGTAAGCGATGTTATTTCGTTACTGGCGTTGTTAATCGCGGCTATCGAACTCGGCCTGTTTATCGGCCGAATGAAATAGCCGCCCCCGCGTAAGCGAAGACGGCCACTTCTCACGATGAAAACGTGTATCGGAGTTGGCAAGACCCGCTGCAACGGGTGCCATCCGTACCCCTATCTTATCTGCAAGCGCTCTGTCTCGCAAGCGTTGCGGCAAGCGATTGAAAGACGCAGGCAGGATGAATTTGTGTCCGCACGGGCTCGTAGACTTCTCAGTACGGTTAAGCGCCGGTTTATCCGGCCGTTAGAGGAGCTGCCATGTACGAGCCTTCACGTGTGCTTCTGTCGTTTCATGTCGCGGGATTTCAGTATGCCGACGGTGCCTTGGTCTTGGGCGATCTTAAAGTGGGCGATAAGCTGACGCTGCGTGCCGAGCGCGATAATCCCCATGATTCCGAGGCGGTTGCAATCTACTACGGCAACACCAAGCTCGGTTATGTTCCGGGAAACGAGGTCGGCCCGCTGTCCTTGATGATGTATTACGGCCACGAGGACGTATTTGAGGCGCGCGTGCAGCAGGTTGCCCCCGAGCGTAGCCCGTGGCACCAGGTGCGCGTTGGCCTCTATGTGGTGGATGCTCGCTAGTCGGCATGGGGGCGGCCATGTTTGATGACGACCAGTTCGATCTGACAGACGATCCGTTTGAGTGGGATATGCTACTCGATGACGATGAGTTGGAGCGGGATCGTAAGAAGCGACAGGACAAGAAAACTCAGGGTGACGCGTCGAAAAAGAAAGACAAACGCCGCCGCGGATTGTTCGGCGGGTTCTTTGGATAACCGCCGCATCGCTGCGTCTGTATACTTAGCACGAGTTGAACACGTTGCGAAATGAGGACAGAGACGATGATGTGGTTTACCGCCGACCTGCACCTGGGCGATACGAATATCTTGCACGACATGGACCGGCCGTTTGGTTCGGTCGATGAGATGAACCGCAAGGTCATCGATGCCATCAATGAGTGCGTGGCTGCGGATGACCGTCTCTACATCCTGGGTGACTTTACCTATCGTTTGCCCCTGGCAGAGGCGGTGCGCCTGCGCGAGCGTATCGAATGCAAGAATGTGACGCTCATCCGTGGTAACCATGACGGCGACTGGGAAGATCCCGACGTACCGCAGATTTGGGAAGACGTGCGCGATTACCTGGAGATTGCTCCCGGCTATGCCAAGGGGCATCGTCTGGTCATGAGCCATTACCCCATGCTCAGCTGGAATGGCAAGGCGCGCGGCGCCATCATGCTGCATGGACATATCCACAGCAGGGGCGACCGCACCAACGCACGCAACCGCGATCGCGAGCGCCCTATCTTTCGCTACGATGTCGGTCTCGACGCCAACGACTACAAGCCCGTAAGCCGAGACCAAATCCTCGGCTTCTTTGGACTGTAATTCTCGAACCACCGCACAAACCGCGACAAGGGGGGCGGGCACCTTTGTCGTGGTTCTGGCGCCGTTGCCATTATGGCGGCGGCGCCTTTTTTGTCCGTGCGGCGCGGTAGAGTGTAGTCGGTTGAAATTTGCGTCCATCGAGGAGCTGCTATGAACGAGATCAAGTGCCCGCATTGCGGCGAAGTTTTTAAGGTCGATGCTTCTGGCTATGCGGATATCGTCAAACAAGTGCGCGATGCCGAGTTTTCGCGCGACCTGGATGAGCGTGTGAAGGCGGTCCAGCGCGAGGGCGAGCAGGCGCTGGAACTTGAGCGCTCGCGTTCGACGGCTGCCTTACAAAAGGCAGAGTCTCAGCGCAATGCTCAGCTTGTCGAGCAGAAGAACGCTGCAGCTCAGCAGTTGGCACAAGAGGTTGCCAAACGCGATGCCGAGCTTGCCGAGCTGCGCGCCAAGCTCGAGGGCGCTGCCGCAGAGCGCGAGAGCGCAAGCCAGCGTGCGGCGGTTGAGGCCCGTGCCGATGCTCAGAAGGAGAATGCCGAGCTTCAGCGCGAGATCGACAATTTGCGTGCGCAGCTGGGACGCAAAGATGACGAAGCCAAGCTTGCCGAGTCGGCGGCGCGCAACGCTGCTCAAAACGATTTAGCTGCACGTGATGCCCAGATTGCCGAGCTGCAGGCCAGGCTTGCCGCGGCGGACAAGGCCCAGGAGATGGCGCTTGCCGCTGCTGCGGCTGAGTCGCAGCGCGAGCTCGATGCCGCTCGCAGCGAGGGCGAGCGCGCGCTTGCTGACTATCGAGTGAAGGTACAGGAGAAGTTTTCCGCCGCAAGGGCTCAGTCTGAGCAGGAGGCCGAGGGCCTGCGCGCGCAGCTGCGCGAACAGGAGCTGACGGCCAAAATGAACCTTTCAGAGGCGGTCGCCGCGGCGGAGCGAGAGCGCGATGAGGCGCGTGCCAAGCTGACGAGTGAGCTGGCGGTGCGCGATTCGCGTGAGGAACAGGCCAAGGCAGCCCACGAGCTTGAGCTTGCGCAGGCCAAGCGCGTGAGCGACGAGTTGATCCGCTACAAGGATGAAGAGATTGAGCGCCTTAAGGACATGAAGGTCCGCCTGTCCACCAAGATGGTGGGCGAGTCGCTCGAGCAGCACTGCGAGACTGAGTTTAACCGTCTGCGCATGACGGCGTTTCCTAACGCGTACTTCGAGAAGGATAACGATGCGTCCGAGGGCACCAAGGGCGACTTTATCTTCCGCGAGTGCGACGCGAGCGGCAACGAGGTCATTTCGATTATGTTCGAGATGAAAAACGAGAACGACGAGACCGCGACCAAGCATAAAAACGAGGACTTCTTTAAGAAACTCGATCACGATCGTCGCCAGAAAGGCTGTGAGTACGCGGTGCTCTGCACGCTGCTCGAGCCCGAGAGCGAGCTCTATAACGCGGGTATCGTCGACGTGAGTTACCGCTATGAGAAGATGTACGTGATCCGCCCGCAGTTCTTTATTCCCATGATCACGCTTCTTCGCAACGCTGCCATGGGTTCGCTGCGCTATAAGCAGGAGTTGGCGGAGTACAAGCAGCAGAATATCGACGTCACGAACTTCGAAGCCAAGATGGAGAAGTTCAAGGACGGCTTCTCGCGCAACTACAACCTGGCGAGCAAGCAGTTCGAGTCGGCGATCAAGGAGATCGATGCCGCCATTAAGCAGCTCGAGAAGACCAAGGACGACCTGCGTCGCAGTACCGAGAATCTGCGTCTGGCCCACAATAAGGCCGATGAGCTCACCATTCGAAAGCTCACGTGGGGCAACAAGACCATGAAGGCGGCGTTTGACGGGGCGCGCGGGGCTGCGCTAGAGACAAACGATGAGCCCGCCGAGGCGGATTCGTATGAGGTTGAGGATGCCGAGTAAGGCATAGCGCATAGTGCAAAAGCGGGGCCGCTGGCGATGTTGCCAGCGGCCCCGCTCCGTTTCGTTTCAGTATGTACGGCTAGTCCTCGAGCAGGTCCTCAATAAAGCCGACGCGGTAGTTCTTGAAGATGACCTCGCCGCCGTCTTGCGTGGCGTCCAGATCGACATCGCCCATGATGCCAAAGTCGTGGTCGCCATCCTCGTCAGCAAAGATCTGGTGCACGTGCCATACGTGCGCGGTCTTCTCGTCGGACTCGTCGATGGAAAACATCGCGGCGCTGCGGGCATCTCCGTCGGTGAGGATTTCCTCGTGCTGCTCGTGGTAAGCGTCGAGTGCTTTTTGCCAGCGGATCTCGCTCATGCCCCAGTCGTCGTCGAGCTCGCCCAGGTCGCGAACGCGCTCGCGGGCTGCAAGGGTCACGCGGCGGAAGAGTGCGTTGCGCACCAGCAGCGTACAGCCTCGGCGGTCCGCAACGACCTCGTCGATGCCCCGCGGCGGTGCGGCATCGAGGGCTGCCGGGTTGCCGGAGTTCTCCCACTCGTCCACCAGGCTCGAATCGACCGAGCGCACCACAAAGCCCAGCCACGAGATGATGTCGCGCAGACGCTCGTCGCGCTTCTCAATGGGCACGGTGCGATCGAGGGAGCGGTAGGCCTCGGCTAGGTAGCGCAGCAGGATGCCCTCGGAGCGGGCGATGCCGAGCTTCTGGATATAGCCCTTAAAGTCGCTCGCGCTTTCGAGCATGTCGCGCAGGACGCTCTTGGGCGAGAGCTGATAGTCGTTGGCCCAGGGCACTTCCTGGCAGTACTTATCAAAGGCGGCGTCGAGCAGGTCCTCGAGCGGCTTTTCATAGGTGACATCCTGGATGCGCTCCAAGCGCTCCTCGTACTCCACGCCGTCAGCCTTCATTGCGGCCATCGCGCGGTCGCGCGCGGCGCGCTCCTGTGCGCGCAATACCTGTTTGGGGTCCTCGAGCGTGGCCTCGACCATCGAGATGAGGTCCATGGTATAGGTCTCACTCTCGGGGTCGAGTAGCTCCAACGCGGCAAGCAAAAACGGCGAGAGCGGCTGATCGAGCGCAAAGTCCTCGGGCAGGTCGACCGTCAGTGCATAGTCGATGTCTGGTGCGGCGTCAGTCGGGGCGTCGGGCGTGAGTGGCACCTCGGTGCGAACGACGACGCCGGAATCGATGAGCGTGGCGAAGATCTCGTCGGCACGAACCTCGAGCTTGGCTTTTTCCTCGGGGGTCTGCAGGCTTGTCTCGATGAGGTCGTGCACGCGGGCGCGGGCATCGCCGCCCTGCTCGACCACGCTAATCACCATGGAGTGTGTGATGCGCAGGCGCGGCTTGAGCGTTTCGGGCTGCGTTTCGATCAGGCGCTCAAAGGTCTGTTTGTTCCAGGTGACAAAGCCCTCGGGGGCCTTTTTCTTTTTAATCTTGCGGAGCTTCTTGGGGTCGTCGCCCGCCTTGGCCATGAGCTTGGCGTTCTCGATCTCGTGCTCCGGGGCTTCGGCGATGACCATGCCCTCGGTATCGAAGCCCGAACGGCCGGCGCGACCGGCAATCTGATGGAACTCGCGTGCGCGCAGGCGACGCATCTTGTAGCCGTCGAACTTGGTGAGCGCGGTGAGGACCACGGTGTGGATGGGCACGTTGATGCCGACGCCGAGCGTATCGGTGCCGCAAATGACGGGCAGCAGGCCCTGCTGCGCCAAGCGCTCGACCAGCAGGCGATAGCGCGGCAACATTCCAGCATGATGCACGCCGACGCCGCATCCAAGCAGGCGCTTGAGGATCTTGCCGAAGGCCGTCGAGAAGCTCGTGCCTTTGGCAGCTTCCTTAATAGCCTCGCGCTGCTCCTTGCTGGCGATGCCAAAATTGGCGAGCGACTGTGCCGTCGCAAGTGCGGCATCCTGGCTAAAGTGCACGATATAGAGCGGGGCCTCGCCGCGGCGCATAGCGAGTTCGACGGTGCCCTCGAGCGAGGTCGTTACATAGTCGTAGCTCAGCGGGACGGGGCGCGGGGCATCGACGACCAAGTCGCAGGTAGCGCCGGTGTGTTCCTCGAGTGAGGCGGCGATGGCAGTGACATCGCCGAGCGTGGCGCTCATGAGCATGAATTGCGTGTGGGGCAGGGTGAGCAGCGGCACCTGCCAGGCCCAGCCGCGGTCGGGGTCGGCAAAGTAGTGGAACTCGTCCATGGCCACGCAGCCCACGTCGGCGCCCTCGCCCTCGCGGAGTGCATCGTTGGCAAGGATTTCGGCCGTACAGCAGATGACGGGCGCCTTGGTGTTGATATGCGTATCGCCGGTGATCATACCGACGTTATCGCGGCCGAGCACCTGTACCAGGTCGAAAAACTTCTCGCTGACCAGAGCCTTGATAGGAGCCGTGTAGTAGCAGCGTTTGCCCTGTGCCATGCCCATAAAGAGCATGCCCAGCGCGACGAGCGACTTGCCCGATCCGGTCGGCGTGCCCAAAATGACGTGATCGCCGGCTGCCAGGTCCATGAGGGCCTCTTCTTGGTGATCCCACAGCTCAATGCCGCGGTCGCTCGTCCATTCAAAGAAACGTTCGAAGGCTTGATCGGGCGTGAGCCATGGTTCGGGCTCGCTGCCGTCCTCGGGCTCCCACCAGGTGGGGGAGAGCGCGCCGAGCGAGCCGAACTCGGCTTCGGTTCCCGTGCCGCCCGAGAATGAGCTGGCGGCGCCGGCGCCGGAGACGGTGCTGGCGGCGGTATCTGTCGTGGTCTGTGCCATGTGGTTGCTTTCTCTCGCGATTGTCCGCCAACTATTATGGCGTAGCGTCGCATCGATGCGTTCGCAGGCAAGAAAATGCAGGAAATGGGCGTTCTGCCCAGCCGTTTGGCGCAGTTGCCAGCTAAGTGAGTAGACTTTTCGCGGTATTGCGAACACATGGTTTTTGCGCAAGGGCTCTACCTGCGGTTTTATTTTTTGCTATGCGGGTTGTGCTTGGCTATTGCAAAAAAGTCTACTCACTTAGATTTGAGGGTCGTTTGCTGGCGCCTATTTGCGCTTGTTTGCCGAAGCTGCGACCATCAGAGGCCCCTGGGACTCCTGCGGTAAGCGCTTCTTGCCCTTGCGGGCGCGGTTTTTAAAGTTCTCGACGGCCTCTTCCATGCCGAGAGGCACGTAGGCGAGCTCATCGAGATTGTCGGGCAGGTAGCACGCAAGGCTTTGCTCCTGCGCGCGGCCCGCCGCGAGCTGCTCATCGCTGGGCTGCGCTCCGGGTGTGGCGCAAATGCCGTAGACGACGGCACCCATCTCGCGCGTGCGGCATTCATATTCGGTCTCGGGGTGCTCGGGATGGTCGCGGCGGACGTTGTCGCTTACCCAAAGCGTGTCGTAGCCGGCCGCGGCAAACTGCCCCAGGGCGTAGTCACGCAATGGCTTGCTGTCGGTTCGCAGCGTTACGGTGGCGCCAACTGCAAAGAGCGGGCGATAGAGCATCAGATGGTTGACATGGACGAGTCGTTTTTTGGCGTACTTGGCCTTGGGCTGCGGCGTGGGAAAGTTGATGGTGATGGCATCGAGCTCGCCTGTGGCAAACAGCTGCGGCAGCGATGCGGCGCCTCGGGGCAGGACGAGTGCGTTGGTCAGTTCCTGCTCGCAGATTTTCTGCGCGGCATAGGCGATACAGATGGGCTCCTGGTCCATACCGATAAAGAGGGTGTTTGGCTCGTGGGCCGCGCGCTCTGCAAGGTACGTTCCCTTGCCACAGCCAAGATCCAGGTGAAGGTGTTCGAAGGGCTTGCTGCCAACTGGCGCACAGGCCTCGCGCCAATCTCCGGCATAGATTTCGGGGTTCGTCTCAATCGCATCGGCGTAGCGCTCCAGGCGCTCCTCGAGCACAAAGTTCTTAGGCGTGCGAACGTGGACGGCTCCCATGAGGCTCCTTGGTCATAAGTATGGAACGCATAGCTGCGCGTTCCGTCAATGGGTTGAAAAAGGGGTGGGCATAGTTTGCCCGAAAGACGCGGTGCGGCTCGACGGCGAGTCGTCGGTGCCTACAGGCGCTTGAGAATCACATAGCGGTTGAGATCGCCGCTGCGACCGTCAGCATGGAAGCGCTCAAGCTCGCGCACGGGGACCTCGCCGCTCTTGTAGAACGTACGGACGCCGCGCACCAGGTCGGTGATCTGCTGATCGTCAAAGTGATGGCAATAGCGGTAGGCGTGGCGGTCGTTTTGCCAGCCAATGAGGTGGTCACCGGCTTCAAACTGCGCGGAATCGTAACCCTCAAACGGCGGGGTGAGCTCGGCGCGGGCCTCGGCGCGAACAGCCTTGCGCGCCATGCGCTCGTCGTTCATAAACTCCCAAAAGCTGATGGCGATGATGCCGCCCGGGCGCGTCTGGCGCACCAGGGCGTCGAGCACGCGTACGCGGTACTCGCACGACGGCACGTGGTGCATAAATCCAAAGCAGACCGAGATGTCGGCGAGCGGGGCGTCGAAAAGCACGTCGGGTGTCTCGGCGGGGTTGAGCTTCATGAGGGCGTCGAGCACATCGAGTTCCTGGAAGTGCAGGTTGGGAATGCGCAGGGCGTGGCCATGTGCATCGATGGCCAGGTCTTGGCACGAGTCGACGCCATAGAACTCGAAGGGGCAGCTGGCATCTGCCGAGGGGTTTGCTCCGTCGACGCCCTTGGCGGCGAGTGCGCCGCCGGCGGCAAAGTTCTCGAATCGCATATTGCCGCAGGCGAGATCGAAGACGCGAACGGGATGCTCGATCGTGGCGACGTCGAGTTGTTCGAGCGCAATGTCCATGGTGCGCACCCAGCCGGGCCACGGGGCCTGGCGCGTATCGGAAAAGGAGGCGGAGTGCTCGCGATAGAACGTATTGTTGAGCTGGATGAGCGATGAGGCGAAATCGCGGTTCACGGCGCGGAACTCCCTCCGTTGGCGGTGCGGAATTAACAATACGACCATACTACCGTTAACGCCGCAACGGGGACAACCAAGCTACGGGTCATTGCTTTGTTTGGACACATTTCCGCAGCTCATATGCACCCGCAACCGCCGGTTGTCAAAAATCTCACTAGAATAGGTGGCATGCTTTTGGCGGTGGCGGATAGATTTTTAACTGTGCAAGGCGCCTTAAGAACAAAAACGGTCCGGCGGCACGGCTGGCATCACATAGGAGGAACCATGAATGTAGAAACTGCGCAGCGGCTCGCCGACCTTCGCCGAAGCAAAGGCTTTAGCCAAGAAGGGCTGGCACGAAAGCTGGGACTGTCGCGCCAAGCAGTCAGTAAATGGGAGCGCGCGGAGAGCTCGCCCGATACCGAGAACCTGATCTCGCTCGCCAAGCTCTATGGCGTGAGCTTGGACGAGCTGCTCAATCCGAGCGATGAGATCGAGGACGATATCGAGTTTGAGAACGAGGACCGCGCCCGCCAGCGCGAGGCCGAGGCAGCAGAGCGTGCTCGCACCCATGAGGCGGCGGCGCGCGCTACCGAGGCGGCAACACAGGCGAGTGACGCCGCCGCCAAGGCGGCGCAAGCGGCAAGCTGGAGTGCGCAGGCCGCCAATGCCGCTACGGCGCAGGCGACGAGTGGCAGCGCAGTTGGCTCGACTCCGGTGAAGGGCCCGTTCCAGTCGTTCCCGTATTGGGCCGTGTGCTGGCTGCTGTTCTTTTTGCTGATGTTCCTGTTTGGTGCCGGCCCCTTTGCCGCACTGATCTTCTTTACGATTCCCATCTATCACTGGGTGGCGCGTGCGCTCGATGGCGATTGGGCGCGCGGGGATATTCAGGTTGGTTCGGCGTCGGTGGCGGTCAAGGCCCAGGGGAAGGATACTTCTGCGGAATCTGATGCTGACGTGGCTACCGCGACTACCGCTGAGCCGATTGCCAAAGAGAGTGATGAATGATGAAGCTTTCGCATGAATCCAAGATACGCTTGGGTGTTGGCATCGGAGCGTTTGTGCTCATCATCGGGCTTGTCTTTGGCACTTCGCGGACTTTGATTCATTTTGATGGCCCGTGGGATCTCGACGATGTTGTATCCGGCTTGTCTGGTATGGACGATGCGGTTGACGAGGACGATCTTTTGGATGGCGGCAACTATTCCGCTCGGCCTCAGCAGCTTTCGAGCACGACTTTTGACGAAGACGCGTTCCAATCGCTCGACTTGGATGTGACGTCGGGGACGGTCGAGGTTAAACGTGTCTCTGGCGGACCGGTACGTGTCATCGAAAGCGGGCGCGTTGCAAAGGGGGCGTCTGCTTCCGATGCCGCCACTCAGAATCTGGTTAAGATCGAGGGCTCTACACTCAAGATTAGCCAGTTCGACTGCGATGACGAGCGCGCCCATGACCGTAAGGTCACCATTGAACTGCCGCGTGAGCTTGCCGATAACATGATGGGCATTACGGCAAACGTGGGGTTGGGAGACCTGACGGTCGCGGACATTGCGTGCCACGACTTTGATTTGACGTTGGACTCGGGAGACGTCGCGTTTGCGGGCACCGTGACCGACACTCTGAATGCCGAGGTCGGTTTGGGCGATGCGACGTTCGAGCTCTACCAGGCCCCCGCGAAGTCGATGGACGTGAGCGTGGACTCGGGCGATGTGGAGATGACGGTTCCGAATTCTACGGGCTTTAAGGCGAGCCTTACCGTGGGCAGCGGCGACTTCGAGAGCGATTTCCTTCCGCTTGGCTACGATGGCGAGACCATTTTGAATCCTGAATTCGATAACGGCGATAAGTCTGCCACGTATCGTTTTAAGGTCGGTTTGGGCGACATGTCGTTTGATTCAGAGTGACGGGTGGTTATTGAAGACTTATAAACCATAGACGCGCTGTTTGATGGAGGCGCCGGAGCCGTGACGGGCTTCGGCGCCTTTGCCTTTACAATGGGGGCATGGAACAGATTATCTTGAACATACTTGAGGCTCTGCGTCGCGGCGAGACCGTGGACGACAAAGCGCTCGTCAAATTGATACATGCCGAGGCGCGCCGCGAGGGTGCCGACAAACGCGATTTGGCCAAGCGCCGCCTGCTGCCGTTTTACCAGCGGGTTAAACGTGAGGAGCCGGCTCGGTGGGCTGCGTGGAATGTCGATTCCGATCTGGAACGTCAACTGCTGCAGGTGCTGCGTATGAAGCCGCGCCGCACGGCTTCGGGCGTGGCGACCATTACCGTCATCACCAAGCCCTGGCCGTGCTCGGGCGATTGCCTGTTTTGCCCCAACGACCTGCGCATGCCCAAGAGCTATCTGCACGCCGAGCCGGCATGCGCCCGTGCGGAGCAAAATTGCTTTGACCCGTATCTGCAGGTAAGCGCTCGTCTGACCGCGCTTTCGCAGATGGGGCATGCGACCGACAAGATAGAGCTCATTGTGCTCGGTGGCACCTGGAGCGACTATCCGGAAGGCTATCAGACATGGTTTATGTCAGAGCTTTTCCGTGCGCTCAATGACGATGCCGTCGCCGGCGTGGCTGCCAACCCCATGTTGGCGCGTCCGGGCATCAGCCGTGCCGAGGCAGGGCGTCTACTCGATGACGCTCCTGCCGATGCCTTGCCGCCGGTGGTAACAGAACGCCGTGAGCGCTATCGGGCTGCCGGTATTGCGACTGACGAGGCCGAGCTTGCGAGCGGTGTTGCCGACGAGCAGGGGCGTGTGGATGCTGCCGTGGGTGGCTATAACCGCGCGGTGCGTCGTCTGTACGGTCACGGTACGCCGTGGGGCGAGGTCGCCGAGTGGCAGACGACCACGATGGAGGAGCTTGAACGTCAGCAGCGCATCAACGAGACGGCGAAGCATCGCGTGGTGGGGCTCGTTATCGAGACGCGCCCCGATGCCGTGACGTCACAGGCGCTCACGCTCATTCGTCGCCTGGGCTGCACCAAGATTCAGATGGGCATCCAAAGCCTTGACCAGCACCTGCTCGATATCAACGAGCGTCGCATTTCGGTGGCGCAGATCGAGCGGGCGTTTTCGCTTGCGCGTCTGTTTGGCTTTAAGATCCACGCGCATTTTATGCTCAACTTGCTGGGCGCCACACCCGAGGGGGACAAGCGCGACTACGAGCACTTTATGACTGAGGGGGCCTTTATGCCCGACGAGGTCAAGGTCTACCCGTGTGCGCTCATCGAGGGCTCGCGTCTGGTGGGCTGCTACGAGCGCGGCGAGTGGCGCCCCTATACCGAGGAAGAACTGCTCGACGTGCTGGCCGACGACATCGTGGTGACGCCGGCGTTCTGCCGTATCAGTCGCATGATCCGCGATTTTAGTTCCGATGACATCATGGTGGGCAACAAGAAGCCCAACCTGCGTCAGCTCGTTGAGAACCGCCTGGCTGCTCGGGGTGACGGTGCGACGGTGCGCGAGATTCGCTATCGCGAGATCAGTACGGCGGGTGCCGACTTGGGTGAGCTATCTCTTGATGAGGAAGTGGCGTACGAGACGCCGGTGACTTACGAGCGCTTTTTGCAGTGGGTGACGCCGCAGGGCAAGATCGCGGGCTTTTTGCGCCTGTCGCTGCCCGACCATTCATTTGTTGCCGCGCATGCGGACGAGTTGCCGACGACGCCGGACGAGGCGATGATTCGCGAGGTGCACGTGTATGGCATGGCGGCACGCGTGGGTGACCAGGGCCAGGCGGCGCAGCATCACGGGTTGGGGCGTTTGCTCGTGGAGCGTGCGTGCGAGATTGCCCGAGATGCGGGCTATGCGCGCATCAACGTGATTAGCGCGATTGGCACACGCGAGTACTATCGCCATCTTGGATTTTATGACCATGGCCTTTATCTGCAAAAGGAGCTCTAGATGAACAAGCCGAGTGTTTCTGCCGGCGTCGTTGCCGGCGTTGCTCTGGGAGCCGCGGCGCTTGGTGCGGCCGCTGTCGCTGTTCGTGCTGCCTGTCTGCAGGTTGCGCGAACCCGCAATGGGTTGGCGCGCGTGAAACGCGTGCACGATGAGGGCGGCGATGAGATTCGCGTGCTCGTGCAGGGCGGCGTCTACCAAAGCGCAAGCTATGTTGGCGATCGTTGGGCAGAGCCCGTCTTTGCGTATTATCGTGCATTTGACGATGTGTTTGAGGCCGAGGACGCAATGCGTGACGCTTATGGTCACGGTATCGACCGTACGCTTATGCTGGGCGGCGGTGGGTTTGCCTATCCCAAGTTCGCGCTGATGTCGCACGAGAGCTTGCGCATGGACGTCATTGAGTACGATGCCGAGATTACGCGCCTGGCGCGCCGTTGGTTCTACCTGGACGAGCTGGAGCGCGTGGTGGGCGACCGCTTGCGGGTGATTACCGCTGAGGCTCGCTCATATCTGGGCGTGACGAGTGTGGGCCATCGTCGCTACGACGTGGTCGTGAGCGATTGCTTTGGCGGTGCCGAGCCCGTACGCGAGCTGGCGACGGTTGAGGCGTTGCGTTTGGTGCGGGGCAGCCTAAATGTCGGTGGCGTCTACGTTGCCAATATCGTGAGTGCAAACGAGGGGAGCGATGTGGCGTTCCTGCGCGATTGCGTTGCCACGGCACTCGAGGTGTTCGCTCGCGCCTGGATGGTGCCTTGTGGCGATACGGAGTTCGGCGGCGAGGAGAATTATCTACTCATCGCCAGCGACGGCGACTACGCCTTTGCCGAAGCTGTGCCCTTCGACACCGACTTCCTCGGCACCGTCCTTCACGACAAGTAAGTCTCTCCGTCCCAAAAAGACTGGTCTTAGGCGTGGTCGCGCCAGCTGCGGACACGCTGCTTCATGCCTTCGATGTCGAGCACACCTTCGGCGAAGCCTTTGTGCACGAGCTCTTCGGGAACAAACTCGTCGTACCGATCAAAGTAAGGTACCTCGCCGGGATAGACGAGCTCGATGGGGTCGAAGTCCTTTTCGGCCTCGGCTGCGAGCACCTCAAAGAACGTCTCCTTGTCGGCCTTCATCTTGAACTGCATAAAGTATGGACGCGACGGATCGAGCCCGCGAAGGCCCAGCTTTGCGGCGCATTTAATCTTAAGCAAGCGCTCGAGCGCCAAAAAGGCGTAGCTGCCCAGCCAGGGGAAGAGCACCCAGGTGTCGCCGCCCAGGTTAATGAGCGGCTTGGCCCCCGCGCCCGAAATCTCGGCCGTATGGCGAGCCTGTGCAAGACGTGCCCGTGCGTTGCCCATGAGATACGGATATGCCGCATGCTCGTTGAGCGCTTTGCGCATGCGCTCGAGTACATGCGTATTGATGTCTCCGGGGCAGTCGCCAAAGTAGGCCGGCACCCGGCCCTTGACCTGCGTGGCAAAGACAGTGTGGCGCTTCCAGTCCACTTCCTCGACAATCCAGCAGTGTCCGGCGATGGCGATGCGCTCACCGGGCGGGGGCGGATTGACGATCGTGCCCAGCTCGGCCGACTCGCTGCGAACGGTGAACTCCTCGTTTTCCTGGAACACGGCGTAGAACTTAAAGTTGTTGATGATGCGCTCGCCCGCGAGACCCACGATCAGCCCGCCGCCCTCGGTGACCTGGATGTGGTCGATCTTGATGAGGTGGCGCAGCAGTACGCGATAGTCATCGGCTGAGACGCGGTGGAAATAACTGAGCGTGAGCACGCGTTGGGCAAGTTCGGCCGGCGTGAGCTCGCCGGTGCTGGCGAGGGTCGACATAGTCTGGTGATAGAGCAGGCTGTAGGGGAGTCGATCGAGCTCGGGCGGCTCGACCCACTTTTCCTCGCGATAGAGTTGTACGAGCGCGATACCCTGCAGGAGCTTCCAGGGAATGGTTTCGGGCATCATCGTGCGCGGCTCGGGTTCTTCCTCGCGCATGACAAACCACATCTCGGGCGGAAGGTCGCGGCGTCCCGTGCGCCCCATGCGCTGCAAAAAGGAGCTGACGGTAAACGGCGCGTCAATCTGGAAGGCGCGCTCCAGGCGGCCGATATCGATACCGAGCTCCAGCGTAGAGGTGGTGACGGTTGTCTGCGTCTGCTCCTCGTCGCGCATGAGCTCCTCGGCCGTCTCGCGCAGCGATGCCGAAAGGTTGCCGTGATGGATTAGAAAGCGGTCGGGCTCGTGTCGACTTTCGCAGTAGCTGCGCAGCATGGAGCACACGGCCTCTGCCTCCTCGCGCGAGTTGGCAAAGACCAGGCACTTGCGGCCGCGCGTATGCTCAAAGATATAGCCCATACCGGGGTCGGCGTTGTCGGGCGCCGTGTCGGTGGGGTTGAGAAGCGCCTGCTCGGTCGCTCGTGGGATGTCGACTTCGCCCTCGGGGGCCGAGGAAGTGCGACGGTCTTTGGGAGCGGCCTTGCCCCGTGCCCGCTCACGACGTTGACGGCGCTCCTCTTGTGTGAGCTGCCCGCTGTGACGCATGTCTTGGGCGCCGGCGGGCAGTGCCGTGGGCGCCACCGCCTCGATGCGCTCGCATGCGAGCACTTCGGCTTCCTGCGGACCTGTACTCGCGAATCCTCGCTGCTGCGCCTGGGGACCCGAGTTGTAGAAGTGCTCCATGGAGATGCGCCACACGCGGCGCGGCTCCTCAAAACGTGGGATGACGCAGTTGCGTCCCGTCCCCTGCGACAGGAAGGCGCCCGTGCGCTCGGGGTCGCCGATGGTTGCCGACAGACCGATGCGGCGGGGCTGCACGCCTGCCATGCGCGAGAGCCGCTCGATAAGGCAGAGCGTCTGCCCGCCGCGGTCGCCGCGCATGAGCGAATGGACTTCGTCGATAACCACATAGCGCAGGTCGCAGAACATACGAGGGATTGCCATGTGCTTATGGATTAAGAGCGCTTCGAGTGACTCGGGCGTAATCTGCAAGATGCCGCTCGGTTTTTTGATGAGCTTAGCCTTGTGCGACTGCGAGACATCGCCATGCCAGTGCCAGACAGGGATATCGGCTTCTTCGCACAGGTCGTTGAGGCGGACGAATTGGTCATTGATGAGCGCCTTGAGGGGGCCAATGTAGAGGGCGCCCACGCTTGCGGGCGGTCTCTCCCAAAACTCGGTCAGGATGGGAAAAAAGGCTGCCTCGGTTTTGCCGGAAGCCGTGGATGCCGTCAGGAGCACATTGTCTTGCGTGTTAAAGATGGCATCTGCCGCCGCAACCTGGATAGAGCGCAAGCTCTCCCAATCGTGGGAGTAGATGAAGTCTTGGATAAACGGGGCGTAGCGGTCAAAGGCGTTCACGGGGCCTCCTCTCAAAAACGAATCTCTCAACGCGGCTGGCAACGGCTTGCTGCATTACAGTCTCAACGTTCGCCCAGATAAAACCTGCCAAAATAAACCTGTCCCTTTTTGGCAGGTTAGATGGTGAATTCGGCGAAGTTACGGT
The DNA here is from genome assembly GCF_040915545.1 of Collinsella aerofaciens. GTDB lineage: Bacteria > Actinomycetota > Coriobacteriia > Coriobacteriales > Coriobacteriaceae > Collinsella > Collinsella aerofaciens_BE. The sequence continues at coordinate 143,675 of NZ_JBCPDH010000001.1, forward strand.
CGCCGCCTGCGGTGCCGGTGTCGCCTGTTGCTGCTGCCGGCACCAGCGCGTCGCCGCCGACGCTTTGCAGCAGCTCGGCTACGTTGGCGTCGGGGTTCTGGCATAGGATGTCGAGCAGCTCGATAAAGTCGCGAATGACTTCACGCGGCGTCAGATGTGTGTCGGCTCCCACACGACCGAACTCGATCTTGAGGAAGTCCACCAAGTCGTTCTCGGTAAGCGTGGGCGTCCAGCCAAAGTAGCCGGCGTGAATTTGCATGAGTTTTTCGATCAGCACCAGCAGCTCCTCGTAGGTGAGTGGCTGCAGACGGATGATGGGCGCGAGCATGTCCTTAAGGTCCTCGCGTGCAAAGCGGCCTTGAGCGAGTCGGCTGCGCAGGGCCTCGTAGGAGAACACGCCGCGGCGGCGGTCTTCGATGGAGGTTGGCGTGCCGCCCATGATCATGCCCAGGTACTGCGCCTTGCCCTGGAGTGTGTCGTTGTACATGGTCAGGATCTTCTCGTAGTTGTACTGGCGCGTGATCGCGTTGGGAATCTTATACAGATTCACGAGCTCGTCGATGAGCACCAGCATGCCCTTGTATCCGCTGCAGACCAAAAAGCGTGCAATGAGCTTAACGTAGTCGTACCAGTCGTCATCGCTGATGATGGTCGAGGAGCCCAGCTCAGCGCGTGCCTCGCTCTTGGTGCGGTACTCGCCGCGAATCCATTTGGTCACGCGGCTCATGGCTTCTTCGTCGCCCTCGGATACGGCCGTGCGATAGCGGCGGAGCATGCGGGTGAAGTCGAAGCCGTGGACCATTTCCTCGAGCGGGGCCAGTTGGGCATTGACGACCGACTCGTCGACGTCGGCGTACGAGGCGACCCAGCGATCAAGAATAAGGTTGAGCGCACCGCCCTCGGGGCGCGTCTTGGTCGATATATTGCGTATGAGCTCGCGGTAGGTGGCAAGGCCCTGCCCCTGCCCGCCCTGCAGACGGCGCTCGGGGGATAAGTCTGCATCGGCGACGACGAATCCCTCACCCATGGCGTGCGTGCGGATGGTCTGGAGCAAAAAGCTCTTGCCGGCGCCGTAACGACCGACCAGAAAGCGGAAGCTCGCACCACCGTCGGCGATGAGACTCAGATCGGTGAGCAGGGCGCGGATCTCGACCTCGCGCCCTACGGTAATGTAGGGAAGGCCGATGCGCGGGACCACGCCGCCCTTGAGCGAGTTGAGAATGACGGCAGCGACGCGCTTGGGCACGCGGGGTGCTGCGGATGCGGTATCACTCATGGTCTAGGTATCCTCTCACGTCTGCTTCGTAGTCCTCAATAATCTGCGGCCCTGCCGCGCTAAATTCAATTACGGTGTCGCCCACCAGGTCAAAGAGCGCCTCGTTGATGGTATCGACGAGCATGTCCTCGCTCTGTCCCGATTGCACTACCGCCGATTCCGCCTGTACTGCGTTGTGCTCGAGCAGCGCGCGGAGATAGGCGTCTGCGGCAGGCGTGAGTTCGTTCGTGGCGTCAGCGGGCGCAACAGCTGCGAACGCGGGCGTCGGCGCGAGAAGCGGTGCCACGACACCAAACTGTTCGGTGGATATGGTTGGCTCGTCGGTCTCGTCCTGCCGAATGGGTGCCGCGACCGCCTCGACAATCGCGTCGGCTACGGGCTCGGCTTTCGGCTGCTCGGAACCCGCCGTATCGACCTCTGCGAGCACATCATCCTCGCGCTCCTCATCAATCAAAAGCGCTTCACGCGTTTGCGCGGCGGCGCTCCGAATGTGCCCTAGCTGACTCAAATCGATATCGATCTTGACGGGCTGGTGCGCGGCGTCCCACGAAAGCCATGCCACGATCTCGTCATCGATGATCTTGGCCAGATATTTGGGGACCTTCTCCTCCTTCAGGGGATGGGTGGGGTCTAGGGCCAGGCGCAGGCGTTGGTCGCAGGCGCGCATTATCTCACCGAGCTTGCTGCTTTTTTGTCTGCTGCCGTGGATGCGCATGCATTCCCAAAAGCCATTTTGGCAGCGGTAGATGTGAATGGGGTCCAGGCGATATTCGCAGTCCTCGTGGCGCTCGGGCGCAAAGAACACGGCCGAGGCAAACATGGTGTAGGGCATGGCCGTCTCCTCCCCAAACAAGCTCGCTACGATGCCGGTCTTTCGGTGCGTGTCATAGTAGCGCGCCATACGGACATACACGGCGCATGCCACGTGGCGCAGGTCGCGATGGTGGGAACGGTCGAGCCGTGAGTTATTCAGGTTGTACGTGGAGAGGGCGTTTATAGCGGTCATGAGTCGCTCCTCGCCTGCCTCGTCGGGCGGAAGGGGGAGCGTGGGCTCGGAGGTTTTGCGACGCTTAGGGGTCTGGCCGGACGGCGTCGGTGTAGGTGCAAGGTCTCGAGCCGCGCGGCGCAGCTCGATGAGGGCGTTGTCGAACATGACGGTTTTAGAGTCGCGAAGCAGCTTGGGGTCGAGTCCGTGGAACACGGCGTAGTCCTGCAGCCACACGCGTGCAAACCGGTCGATGCCGGGCTCGAAGGCGCGGTAGGCATCCCAAAAGGCCTTGATTTTGTTAAAACCATCGAGTGGGTCATCTACGCCAATGCCACAGATCAGCTCATAGAGATACAGGAAGGCAAAGGACGTAGACGTTTCCTCGACGGTTCCGCGGCGCACTTGTGCACGCCAGGTAAAATAGCCACGCAACTGCCGATCGCTCATGGCGTTATAGGTGGGAAAGTACGACTTGAACGTACCGTTGTAGGGGCAGTCGTCCTCAAAGTCGGCCATCAGCAGGCCTTGGCGGTAGAAAAGCTCGGCTTCCGAAAGCCAGCGACCCGCGCCGCCTTTGGGGTCATCCTGCCAGCGCGATATCTCGCGCATCTTGCGGTATTGGTCGGGAAGGAAGTTCTGCATCTGACGACCGGTTTTGAGAATTGGCTCGTCAGCATAGACTTCGTTTGAGAAGCGAGCAGACTGATGGGTCCGGGCCTCGGCCATAATGCGCTCGATGAGCATCTTGATGTCCTGGTCGGCCACCGTCTCTCCTCTTCTAACGCAGCTTCGGTGACCTCATATCATAGCACAGCATCAAACAGGTGTTCGAGATACCGTTACGTAGATAGATTTAGAACAGGAGGGCATAGATGACGGCTATGACAACGGAGGGGAGCATATTGGCCGTGCGAAAGGTCTGAGGACGGATGAGGTTGACGCCGACGCAGAAGATGAGCATAGAGCCCACGAGCGATAGGCTGTCGAGGGCGGCGGCGGTCATGATGGGGGAGAGCGCGCCGGCAAACAGCGTAATCGTTCCCTGGAATACGGCAACGGGAAGGGCGGAGAAGATGCAGCCGCGGCCGAGTGAGGCCGTCATGGTGCAGACGATGATGCAGTCCAGCGCTCCCTTGAGGGCGAGCGTGGACCAGTCGCCGAGCAGGCCGTCTTGGATTGATCCCACGATAGCCATGGCACCGATACAGACGGTCAACGATGTCGAGACAAAGGCATTGGTGAACTCGTTGTCTCCCTCGCTGCCGGTTTTGCGCTTGAGCCATTCGCCCAGGTTTTCGATGCCGGCTTCCAGGTTTATGGCCTCGCCGATGAGCGAGCCGAGGGCGAACGAGACAATGAGCATGGTGGTACCGGTGGTCGCCAGCGCCTTTCCATCGATGATGAGCATCTTTTGCATGGTGCCGCCAAGGCCGATAAACAGGACGCACAGCCCCGATGCTTTCATGAGCGTGTCTTGGATGCGCGGTGTAATGAAGCGGCCGCCCGCTAATCCCAAAAGACCGCCCGCAACTAAAAGCACAACGTTGATGATTGTTCCCAAGCCCGGCATGAGCCCTCCTGTATTGATGCCAACGTGGCAATCGTAGCAGAACGAAATGCGAGGCACATCGCGACTCATCTAATACGTTATATAAGTGGTGTTAGGAATGATGCGCAGCATTTAAGCCTCAGGTGGTTGTCGGGACATAGGGATAGTAGTCAAAGCGCAGTGTCATAAGCCGCTGTGGGGATTCAATAGCCGCGGCGATGATATTGGCATCGCGGGCACGATCAAACCCTTCGAGTTCGATCTGATACGAGACGTCTTGCATAATGTCCAGACGTCGCCAGGCTAGGAGTGTGTCACCATCGAATTCCAAGGTCTTGCCTCCGTCTGGAGCAACGGCGTATAGACGCAGCTTGGCGGTGGTTGCAGGGTCGACAACCGTGACCTTTTTAATTTCGTTTCGAGTATTCTTGGCGCCCAACAAGGTGAGCAGTGTTGGGGCCACGACCTCGCCCGATGGCAAAAAGACGACTTCGATGGATTCAGGAAATGCGATGATGGCCGACTTGCGGACGGGCTGATTGGCGGCGGCAACTTCGATGTTCGCAGCGTCGATGACCTCTGTGTGGTCGAGCGCGGCAAGCACGCAGCAGTTACCTTCATCGATCTCTTGAGGATCAGCAAGCCCCAGACTGTCTGCGAGCTCGGGATCGTTTGGATCGTTAGCGGGCTCATTCGGTGCTTCGAAAGAAGCTGGGACGCTGTTTGTCGGCGACGGCGTGTCGCCCGCACCTGCTTCTTTGTCCGCGTTCTCTTCTTGTATGGTTGCGTTGATGGGTTCGTCGTTTGAGGGGAGCGTCTTGGCGTCAAGCGCGGAGGGGATAATTCCGATGGCTCCTGATCCGTTCCACTCCATTTCGAGAAGCGCCGGGTCGGCAAGAATGCGTTGCCTGCTTTGCGCGTGGGCATCGATTTCAATAGGGCCTGCCTCTATCCCTCGTGTAAGGCTGAGTGATCCGGCTGGCTTCTCGAAATGAGCGTCTGTGTCTTTGGTGCTGACGGCGTAGAACAGCAGGGACGCTTCTCCCGCCGCGATGGCATCGGTGTCGGCTTTGGTCAACCGCAACGATGCCGTGAATGAGAGGGTGGGCTGCGTGTCGTCTGCATTCGCGGCGGCGCAGCCCAGACATATACCGCCTCCTTTCTCGAAAAACGCACCGTCGAAGGCGACCTTCGCTCCGTTCGCCGAGTCATCGATCGAAGCGATGTCGATGTGCAGCTCTAAATTGCATGGATCGCCATCTGCGTCGAGCACAACCGAGCGCCACGTGCAGACGGCGTACCCCGCCTGGGAGCCGTTTGCCTTGTTCGAACGATTGATATCCACGACTATCGAACCGTCCGTATTACGACGAAGGCATCCCGAGGTTGAGATTGCAGCCTGTGCGATCGAAAAACGCTTGCACGCAATGGCGCTCGACGGATTTGATGCGGAGCTTAGGGCTGCTGGTAAGGAGTCTGCCATGACGGGAGTCGCCCAAGCGGCGACAGGCGTTCCGGTTGCGAGCGCGCCGCAGAGTGCGACGACGGGCAAAAGGTTCTTCGATGCCATGGGGTCTCCTTAGCTAATTTAGTGCGGCCTGTCCGTGTTTTGTTTCTGGCTGCGTTTGATGTGCAGGCCGAGGCTGGCGGTTCCCACGCCTGCTGCTGTGGCGCCTGCTGCCAAGAGCCATCGTCCATCGCCTGTCTGCGCCAATGGTTCCTCGCGGTCGCCGCGGTCGAGCCCCGAGAGGTCGACCGTCACTTGCGTGGCGGCCTGCGCCTGTTCTTGCTGGGCAAAGGCCATGGCTGGGCCAAACGCTAGGATGCTGACGGCGGCGGCCAGGGCGACGGCCTTATGCCGTGTGCGCACCGGGCTCGACCGTCCAGGTGATCGTTGCAACCTGATCGCCTTCGCCGGTTACGCGGAAGATGTCGCGCGTGACGCGGGCGACGTTTCCGCTTGTCTTGAGCTTAATTTTGTCCTTGCCGCCGGCAATGCCCTGGTAGCTCATGTCGAAGGCTGCGTTCTTGGAAAGATCGAGGCCCGTCCCCTGCATTGCGGCGCTGGCGTTCTGGAGTGCGCCGTCGGGGCCGACCTTAAAGTCGATGGAGTTCTGCGCGGTTCCGGCCTTGGCGTCGGCAGCAATGGTCCAGGTGTTCATGGCGTCGATCTTCATGTTGGTGACATGGATGCCGTAGGCCGAATGATTATCGATGGTGGTCGCGTCTTCTGAGGGGCCCTGGAGCGTGCCGTCGGCCTTGGCGACGAAGGGAATAACCGTCGGAACTTTGAACTCAACGTTGTCGATCTCGGTCCTGACCATTACTTTCGTGGTTCCAACGCGCCCGGCCGCCATAGCTGGCGTCGGGGCAGCGCCCATTGCGAGCGCGAGCGCGAGCCCTGCGCCCACGACGAGCGCTCTGGTTCCGTTCATGTTCCTGGTGATGTCCATGGTCGTTCCTTTCTATTCGCCGCGGGCCGTCCCCGCGATGATTGGACGAATGCTGGTGAATTGCGTGCGGTGCCGCGTCGGCCGGAAAAGCTAGTTCTCGGCTTGCTCAACCCGCACCTTGACACGTGTCGGATTGCCGTGGCTGTCGAGGGTCTTGGCATCGAGTGCCTGGATCTCGATGTACGCCTCGCCTTCTTTGATGTCGCCGGCGGGGCACGTCTCGATTGTCTTGCCGGTCTCGACCACACCGGATTCGTACATGGTCTCGTCGTTTTGGATGACGCGGAATCGCTGGGGAAATTTATTGTCTTGGACGTTTTGCACGTTGACGCGCAGCTTGCCGTCCTCCTGCAGCTGAGCGACCGGCGCGACCGAAATCGTCATCATGTTGTCGCGGACGATAGCGTCGAGCTCATCTTGGATTTCCTGACGCGTTTTGCCCTCGGCCGTCGTAACCGAAGCGCCCGCCTCGGGTACGGGCTGCGACTGCCAAGCGTATAGTCCTACGGCGACAAGGGCGCAGACGATGGCCAAACAGGCAACGATGAGCTTCTTGCGACGACCCAGGCCTACAAAGTGGGGTGGCCTCTTCGCGCTCATGCGGCATCCTTGGTGGTATAGACGCGCGCAAAGGTGGACGGGTCCGCTCCAAAGAGCATGTGAAGCATCAGACGGCGCGAGTAGACGAGCTCGTCGAAGTCGGGAGGGAGCTCGATGTCGTGGATATGCGCGATGTGGTGGGCGAGCGCCGAGAACGACTCGGGGTCGCAGATCACATCGGTGGTAACGTGGTAGACCGTCGTATCGGGGAATACCTCTTCGTCGAAAGGTAGGAGATGGGGATCGTCGTCGACTTCGATGGCGATGCCGTACTGGGGCCAGTAATATGCCATGGGAACCTCCCTGCTTCTGGGCCAAAACTTCTATCGGTTTTGGCTGTCGACGCCGACCGTATCAGCCGCTACTTGACCAATTTCTGACCAAATGCTTGACGGATTGGCGTCTCCGCAGGTAAAAGGCGGCAAAAAATACTCCAACTTTTTTCGAGCGACAATCGCGCGGTCGGCGACGGCGGGGCCATATGTGTCAAAAGCATCGTCTGCCGAGGAAGCCTTGCCGTTCGCCGAATTGCACGAACGTAAAAATCGCCAATTATGGAGACGGTCTCGAACACGTCGACGAAACGATGCGGTAACATCTCCCTGCAAACACTGTAGTTAGCTAAAGGGGGAGTTCGCGTGTCTGCAACCATCAAACCCTTCACCGACGAGTTCGAAGAGTATGGTCGCGATGAGTCTCGCGCATCGGGCGAGGCCTCGAGCATCTCGTTTCCGACAACGGAAGACGAGGTCCGTGCCATTTTGGAAAAGCTCCATGCCGAGCGTGTCCCGGTAACGGTTCAGGGCGCCCGAACCGGCCTTGCCGCCGGTGCCGTGCCCCACGGCGGGCATATCCTCAATACTTCCCGTATGAATCGCTACTTGGGCCTTCGCCGCGATGAACAAGGCCAATTTCTGCTGCGCGTGGAGCCGGGCGTTGTGCTCTCGGAGCTGCGCAAGCAGCTGGGCAAGAAGGTACTGCCGGCCGCTGGCTGGGAGCAGGCATCGCTTGAGGCCTACGAGGAGTTCCAAGAGGCTCCCGAGCAGTTTTTTCCCACCGATCCCACCGAGGCGTCTGCCTGTCTGGGCGGCATGGCGGCATGTAACGCCTCCGGTGCCCGCAGCTACGCCTACGGCCCCATGCGCCCACATATCACGGGACTCCACGTCGTGCTGGCTGATGGCGATTTGCTTGAGCTTCGGCGCGGCGAGGCTTTTGCCCAGGGCCGCCACCTGTCGCTCGTGACGGCAGCGGGCCGTACACTCGGGCTCGATCTTCCCGGCTATACCATGCCCAAGACAAAAAATGCTTCGGGCTATTTCGTTGCTGACGATATGGATGCCATCGATCTGTTTATCGGTGCGTGTGGCACAATCGGTGTCATCACCGAACTCGAGATTGCCCTGCAGGTGGCACCCGCGGTCGTTTGGGGCGTGAGCTGCTTCTTCGACAGCGAAGACAAGGCCGTGTCCTTCACCGATTCTGTGCGTCCCGTCCTGTCCCATGCGGCTGCCATCGAGTACTTCGATGCTGGCGCCCTGGATATTCTACGTCGCCAGCGCGAGCAGTCGACGGCGTTTGCCTCGCTGCCTGCGCTCGACAAAGACGCCAAGGTCTGTGTCTACGTGGAGCTCGACTGCGACGACGAAGCCCAGGCGACTGAGGAGCTGTATCACTTGGGATGGGTACTGGAGCTTGCGGGCGGCAGTGACGATGCGACATGGGTCGCGCGCACCGAGGTCGATCGCGAGTGTCAGCGATTCTTCCGCCATGCGGTGCCCGAGAGCGTCAACATGCTCATCGACGAGCGCCGCCGCATGGATCCCACCATCACCAAACTGGGGTCGGACATGTCGGTGCCCAACGCGCACTTGGCCGATGTTATCGCCCTCTATCGCCGCACGCTGGCGGAAAGTGGGCTTGAATCTGCCGCCTGGGGGCATATCGGTAACAACCATCTGCATGTGAACATTCTGCCGCGCGATGCACAGGATTATCGCCGCGGCGCAGAACTCTTTGCCCAGTGGGCTTCCGAGGTCACGGCCATGGGCGGTGCCGTCTCCGCAGAACACGGCGTCGGCAAGATCAAGGCGGGCTTCTTGGAGACGATGTACGGTCACGAGGCCATGGTCGAGTCGGCGCGGCTCAAGCTCCAGCTCGATCCTGCCGGGCAGCTGGGTCGCGGTAACCTGTTTTCGGAGAAGCTCTTGGATGAGCTCGTCCAGAAAGGGGGCGCGTGAAGATGAGCGATTTCCATATGGTGGTGTGCGTCAAGGCCGTGCCGGGCAGCACCGAGGTCAAGATGGACCCCAAGACCAATACCATCGTGCGCGATGGCAAGCAGGCGGTCATTAATCCCTTTGATGCGAGCGCTTTGGAATGCGCGCTGGCGCTGAAGGACGACTTTATCGGCTTTGGCATGGATGTGCGCGTGACGGTGGTGTCGATGGGCATCCCCGCGACCGAGTCGCTGCTGCGCGACTGCATCGCTCGAGGCGCCGACGATGCGCTGCTGCTGACCGATCGCGCCTTTGCAGGTGCCGATACCCTGGCAACCACCTATGCCCTCAAGTGCGGCATCGAGGCGCTCGACGAGGACTTCGACCTGCTCATCTGCGGCAAGATGGCGGTGGATGGCGATACGGCCCAGATTGGTCCCGAGCTTGCCGGTGCCTTTGATATTCCCTGCGTGACCGACGTGAGCTGCGTGCAGAGCGCGGGCTTTACGACCTGTGGCTCGCTGGCGCTCGTTCACGGATGCGATGCCGGCGAGGAGACGGTGTACCTTGAGATGCCGTGCGCGATGACGACTGCCAAGGAGATTGGCCAGTTGCGTATGCCGAGTATTGCCGGTATTCGCGCGGCGGAGGAGGCGGACGTGCGCGTGGTCAGTGCCGCCGACGTGAACGCCGACCCCGCGCGTTGCGGTCTTGCCGGGTCGCCGACACAGGTCGTGCGCTCGTTTGTGCCCGACCGTGACCAAACGTGCGAGGCCGTTGAGGGGACGGCGTCCGAGCAGGCGGCAAAGCTTGCCAAGATTATCGAGGGGATGGCATAGATGAGCGGACTGATTATCGATAGCGAAGCCTGTATCGGCTGCGGTCGCTGCGTTCACGCCTGTGCCTCGGACGGCATCGTAGTGGAAGGCGAGCGACCCAGCCGATGCGCCCGCGTAACCGACGGCTGCATCCTATGCGGTGGGTGCGTCGACGCCTGCCCTGTCAACGCTATCTCGATCGAGCGTGACGAGGCCGCTGGTGCGGTGGACCTTGATGCATATCGAGACATTTGGGTATTCGCGCAGACCGACGAGCACGATACGGTGACTCCCGTTGCCTATGAGCTTATGGGCAAGGGCCGCGAGCTTGCCGATGCTCGCGACTGCCGTCTGGTGGCGCTGATCGGTATGGGTCCCGAGGGCTCTCTCGGCGACCTGGAGCATCTGGTTTGCGCGGGCGCCGACGAAGTCCTGGCCTGTCGCGACGAGCGCCTGCGCCAAAACGATGCGGAGGTCTACGCCCGCTTGATCTGCGATTTGGTAGCCGAACGCAAACCCGAGGCCATCCTATACGGTGCGACCGCTTTTGGCCGCGAACTGGCACCCGGCGTTGCCGTGCGCTTGCAGACGGGCCTTACGGCTGACTGCACCGTACTTTCGATGGATACGGAGACGGGGCTGCTGCAACAGACGCGTCCGGCGTTTGGCGGCAACCTGATGGCCACCATCGTCTGCCCCAATCATCGTCCCCAGATGGCAACGGTTCGTCCCGGCATCTTTAAGGCGCCCGACTTTGACTACGACCGCTCCGGCACGATCACCCAGATATCGCTTGCGGATGATGCTAAGGCTCGTGTCGAGATCTCGATTCCCGCCGAGGAGTGGAGGCAGCAGGCCTCGATCGCCGATGCCGAGCGCTTGGTCGTGGTGGGCCGCGGCATTGGCTCCAAGAAGAATCTGCCCCTGATGCGAAGGCTCGCCGAGGCTCTGGGAGCCGAGCTTGGTTGCACGCGACCTGTCGTGGAGGCCGGCTGGTTGGAGTGTCGCCATCAGATTGGCCAGACCGGCGTATCGGTTTCGCCCAAGCTTCTCGTGAGTATCGGTGTTTCGGGCGCCATCCAGCATCTTGCCGGCATCGGTGGGGCAGAGTGCATTATCGCCATCAACGAGGACCCGGATGCCCCCATCTTTGGTGCTGCCCAGTACAAGGTTGTCGGCGATGCCGTCGAGGTCGTCGAGGAACTGCTGGCCCAGCTTGAGCGCTAGGCGCGCGCCAGCCAGTCGCGCATCTCGTCCTTAAGGCGGCTCCAAGTCGCCTGCGTGGCGGGGTCGGTAAAGGGCCGCGTAATGCTAAAGGGCGCGTCGAGCAGGCGGTAGATATCGCCCTGCTCGCGCGCCAGCGTGCGGCTCGCTGGATAGACGAGCTCAAACATAAAGCAGATGAGTCCCACCAGGTAGTCCGCCGGCTCGTTGCGCTCGTCGCGCGCGACGCACCGATGCTCGTCAAAGGCGGCAAGCGTCGGTACCGAAAAGCGACTTGCTAGAAACGCGTCCTCATCCACTTTGAGGATGGTGTCGACGGTGCTGTCGGCGATGGTGCGCATAATGTCGATCTTGTCGCCATCGCGCACGATATCGCAGAAGCACCGTGTACGCTCGTCGAGTTGTGCCGGCAGGCGAAAGTCGCTGTGATAGGCGATGCTCGCTCGGATGAGCTCGTCATGCGCACCGGTTTCGATAAAGTCACGGATGTTTGTCGTGGCGGGTGCATCGGCGGGATTCTCGCCAAAGAGGACCTCGATGCCCAGCGCCGCATGGCTCATGCTCTCGGCGTCCTTAAAGGTGTCCCAGCGTCGCAGCTGCTCAAAGCGGCCCATATCGTGTAGCAGGCCGCAAAGCCATGCCAGGTCAATATCTTCTGACGACCAGCCCTGCTCGCGCGCTACGGCATCGCATGCCTCGGCCACGTGGTACGTATGCTCGATTTTGAGCGCGATGCGTGGGTTGGTGGCGTCGTAGGCATCGGTGTAGCTTTTGAAGGCCGCGCGCGCCCGGTCTCGATCGATAGCTGTCATAATGACTTCCTAAAAAGTTGTGTCTTTCGATCCGGTGGCAATTGTAGGTGAACTCGGTTGCTGTCGGATGATGATTCTGCCGTATCGCTACATGCGGCTCGGAGACCTTGTCAGGATGAGAAGCGTATGGTGTTCAAAATCGTTAGAACCGTCTGGCCGGTGATGCTTACCTATGTTGCAATAGGCGCGCCGTGCGGAATGATCATGGGGCAGACGGGAATGGAGCCCTGGATGGTCTTTGCCCTGAGCAGCACGTTTGTGACGGGCAGCGGCCAGTTTATGATCTGCAATCTTTGGCTGGCGGACGTGCCGGCACCTTCGATTATCGCGAGCGTTGCCGCCATCTCCTCGCGTTTTGCGCTTTACTCGGCATCGATCGCGCCGCATCTGACGGGTGCCTCGAAGCGTCAGACGCTGGCTGTTGCCGCGACACTTACCGAGGAGGCATATGGCATCTCGCTTGCCAAGTTGGTTGAAGGGGAGGATTGGGGCCCGCGCGAGTCCTTTGTGCTCAACGTGATCCTCATCGCAACATGGGGCGTTTCGTGTACGATGGGCACCATCGTCGGCGCCGTTGTCGATGTTCCCACCGCCATTGCAGCCTTTGTCTGCACCTCGCTCTTTATCTGCCTGCTCTTTTCGCAGCGGCTGTCGCGCGGCAACGTTGTCGCGGCGGTTTCGGGCGCGGTGTCCGTCGCCGTATGCAAGTTCTTGGGCCTCACGAATATTGCCGTGCCGGCAAGCGTCGTGGCCGGCATTGCCATTGCGTTGGCGTGCGATGCTGTATTTGACGGAAGAGGTGCCCGCGATGCCCGTTAACGAGTTCTTGGTTCTGTGGCTGTCGTCGTGGGCTGCTATCGCGTTCTTTCGCATCACGCCGGCGTTCGCCTTGCGCGGGCGGACCCTGTCGCCCCGCATTACCGAGGCCCTGGGCTATATCCCGCCCGCTGCCTTTGCCGCGCTGGTCGCCAACGACTTGGTGAGCCCCGGCGCGTTCGACGCGGGACTCTGGCCTGCCTTGGTTCCCTGGATTGCGGCCGTCGGCGTCGTGGTCGTGGCGGTCAAGACAAAATCGATGCTGTGGTGCTGCGTCTCGGGCATCGTACTCTATATTGTCTTGAGCCTTATATAGGGGTGGCGTCGCGGGCGCCGAATCTCGTTCCATCCCAACTTGTCGAATTTTTCACCGAGCTGGTCTATTTCTTCTGGTACCATGGTCAAACTTTACTGTAGCAAAGCATGACGTGGGCTTTTGTTCCGCGTCAGCGGAAATGGGGGTTTCATGGCACAGGAAGCGACTGCCAACGAGCAAAAGAAATTCAAGGTTCCGCGCATCCCGGGCGACATCATGATCTATCCGATGATCGTCGGTCTTTTGCTCAACACCTTCTGCCCGCAGGTTTTTGAGATCGGCGGCTTCTTTACGGCTGCCTGCCGCGGTGGCTCCAATACCATCGTCGCCGCGATCCTGCTGTTCGTGGGCGCCGGCATCAGCTTTAAGTCCACGCCGGGCGCCATCAAGACCGGTATCGTCGTGCTGATTCCCAAGCTGGTCGTCGCAGCGGCTCTCGGCCTAGGCGTGGCATATTTCTTTAACGACAACTTCCTGGGTCTGAGCTCCGTGTCTATCATCGGCGGCATTACGTTTTGCAACATGGCGCTCTATACGGGCATCATGGGCGAGTTCGGCGATGAGTCCGAGCAGGGCGCCGTCGGTATCCTGTTCTTTACGGCCGGCCCCGCCGTCACGATGATCATCCTTGGTGTTTCGGGTCTTGCCAACATCCCTGTCGGTACTATCATCGGCTCCATTTTGCCGCTCGTTATCGGCATGGTTCTGGGCAACCTGTTCCCGTTTATCAAGAACCTGCTGGTTCCCGGCGCCAATCCCGCGATCGCTGTAATTGGTTTTCAGCTCGGTGCGTCCATGAGCCTTTCGAGCTTCATCGCCGGTGGTATTTCCGGCATCTTGCTGGGCCTTGTCACGCTGTTTGTCGTCGGTCCCATCACCTTTGCGTTCGAGCGCCTGTGCGGTGGTAACGGCAAGGCTGCCGTGGCTTGTTCCACCATCGCCGGCACGGCTATGACCACGCCGGTTGCTCTCGCCGAGGTCGCGCCGCGCTACGCCGAGCTTGCGCCCACCGCGTACGCCCAGATCGCCACTGCCGTTATCATCACGGCAATCATGGCTCCGATTCTGACCGGCTGGGTCGACAAGAAGTTCTGCCAGGGCAAGGAGGACCTGTCGCCTGCCGGTGTCGAGGCCATCGAGGAGGCCGTCGCGACCGACATCGATGGCGAGTAACGGCCGTTACCGATAATTGATTCCGGCGTGCAATTCGCGCCGTCCGAGCGCCCGAACAGAAACTGTTTTGCAGTGATGTTCGGGCGCTTTGCTATGATTCCCTTTACCCCTGCGGAGTAAAGGGGTGTTTATTGCCCTGATTCGAATTGGGCGATTCTGACCATTCGGATATTGAAGGGATGGCGTCTAGTGGTTAAGGCACTCAAGATTGAGATATTCCTGCTATGCATGATTGTTCTTATCGGGCTTGCCGCGCGAAGTCGTCGCTCCTTGTTCTCGAGCACCCTGCAGCTATTGTTTAGCATGCTTGGCTACACCTCTGCCGCGTACATATTATTCGATATGATCTGGACGCTTTCGGATGGTGCGGACGGCACGTTGGGTATTGCTGCCAACTGGATTTCCAACGCGGTTTCGTTTTCGCTCTTTGCCATCGCGTGTCTCATTTGGTTTATCTATTCCGAGACGATGCAGGGCTCTCGCCTTGTGACCTCGCGCTATAGGGTGGTGCTTGTAACGTTGCCTACGGCTCTGGTGGTCGTGCTGGCTTTTACCAGTTACTGGACGCACGCCTTGTTCTATATCGATTCGCAGGGCGTGTATCGTCGCGGCTTTGCCTATATGATCCAGCCCATTGTCAGCTACTGTTACGTTATACATACGTCCCTGCATGCGTTTGTGCAATCTCGCAGGGTCGAGAGCCTGCAGACGAAGGCTATCTATCGAACCTTGGCATTTTTCGCCATTCCGGCCCTGGTGGGCGGTACCTTTCAGATCGTATACTCGGTGCCTGGCCTTTGTGTCGGCATAATGATTAGCATGTTGCTGCTCTACATTATCTGCCAGGAGCAACTCATCTCGACCGACCCGTTGACTGGCCTCAACAATCGCAACCGTTTTGAGACCTATATGCTGTCGCTCTTCTCAAATGTGGATCAGGCCGAAGATGTGTATCTGCTCATGATGGACGCCGACGGCTTTAAGCAGATTAACGATCGCTATGGGCATGTGGAGGGCGACCACGCTCTTCAGGTCATATCCGCTGCGCTCAAAGAAGTCTGCTCGGCGTCTGGTGGCTTTATTGCACGTTATGGTGGCGATGAGTTCGTGGTGCTCCAAAAGGCGGCAGCGGAACAGGACATCATACGTCTGTGCGCGGCAATCAACGACGAGCTCGCGCGCGCCGAGGTGCCGTATCTGTTGCGGATGTCCATCGGCTACGCACGGGTCGGTGACGGCGTCGATACCTGGCAAGACTTGCTTCGCGCTGCCGACGCGGAGCTCTACCGCGTCAAGGCCGAGAAAAAGAAGGCCGGCGTCCAGATACGCTAGGAAAAGGGGCACACGACCGTGGTGGTCGTGCGCCCCATTTTGCGTTTGTGGGGGCCACCGGCCATAATGCCCAGGCGCGGTGCGGCAAGACGGGCGTCTGCCGCCGCGACTCGGTACGAAATCAACGAGAACCAGTGTGCTCCATTAAGCTAAAGTTTGCGAACATCCTCTCTAAAAAGGTGAACTCGCTAGGCTTTTTTGGGTTTGTTGACGATGATGATGCCGCCACAGACCAACAGCAGGGCAACGATGACGGTAACGGGGCTCGTGCCAGCGCCCTCGCCGAGCAGCAGCGCGCTCAGCACCACACCAAAGACGGGGTTCATAAACCCAAAGACCGAGACGCGGCTGACGGGGTTGACGGCAAGCAGGCGCGACCACAGCGAGTACGCGACGGCGGAAATGAGTGCCATATAAATGATGAGCGCGATGGCGGGGGCGATTTCGGTGGGGGACAACGTGCCGCCCATCAAAAACCCGATGGCGGTAAGGACCACGCCACCGACTAAAAACTGCCACCCGGCAAGCAAGACGCCGTCGTGCTCGCGCGAGAAGATGCCGATCAGGCAGGTCGATAGGGCGCCTGCAACAGTGGAAGCCAAGATAAAGCCCTCGCCGTCGAGCGTAAAGCCAAAGGTGCCGTCCGCGCCCGAAAGGTTGACGAGCGCGACGCCGGCAAAGCCCAGCGCACAGCCAAGCACCTTGGCCGTATTGAGCTTCTCGGTGTGAAATGCCAGGACGGCAAAGAGGATTGCGAGGAAGTTGGCGCTGGCCTCGATGATGGAGCTCGACATGGCGCTGGCGCGCGAGAGGCCCAGATAGAAAAAGAAGTACTGCCCGATAGTCTGGAAGAGCGACAAGACAAAGATGGGCTTGATGTCGCGCGCTTGCGGTATGAGGGGGCGGCGTTGGGCCGCGCTCATCCCAACGATAACCAGGGCGCCGGCAAGCGTAAAGCGTAAACCTGCAAAGAGCAGCTGCGAAGCGCTATCGTGCGCTGGGATGCCAAAGAGTGCGTAGCCGATCTTGATGCAGGGAAAGGCCGATCCCCAGAGTGCGCAGCAAACAGGACAGCCCAGGATGAGTCCGGGCAGGGTGGCGAGATACGGCTTGTGGCTTTCCATGATGTCCTTCCTACATGCGCGAAGTAAAAAAGAACCCGCCACCGGATGTGTCGGTGGCGGGTGTTGTTACCCGAAGGGATTGTACCTGATGGGAAAGGCTTAAGCGAAGTAGGCCACGCCGCTCTCAAAGATCGGCATGAACTTATCGCCGGGGACATGCTCGGGCACGTTGCGGTACAGGTTGTCGCCGCGACGCTCGGCATGGCCCATCTTGCCCAGGATGCGGCCGTCGGGGCTCGTGATGCCCTCGATGGCGAGTGCGGAGCCGTTGGGGTTGACGGAGAGATCCATGCTGGGCTTGCCGTTCTCGCCCACGTACTGCGTGGCGACCTGGCCGTTGGCGATCAGTTGGGTGAGCACTTCGTCATTGGCGACAAAGCGGCCCTCGCCGTGGCTGATGGCGACGGTGTAGGGGTCGTCCAGGCTGCACTGCGACAGCCACGGGGACAGGTTGGACGAGATGCGGGTGCGCACCAGACGGCTCTGATGACGACCGATGGTGTTGAACGTCAACGTGGGCGCATCGGGCGTGGCGTCGACGATGTCGCCATAGGGCACCAGACCGAGCTTGACCAGGGCCTGGAAGCCGTTGCAGATGCCCAGCATCAGGCCGTCGCGGGCCTTGAGCAGGTCGCGAACTGCCTCGGTGACCTCGGGAGCGCGGAAGAACGCCGTGATGAACTTGGCGGAGCCATCGGGCTCGTCGCCGCCCGAGAAGCCGCCGGGGATCATGACGATCTGGCTTGCACGGATGCGGCGGGCAAGCTCGTGGGTGCTCTCGGCGACGGCCTCGGGCGTGAGGTTGTTGATCACGAAGGTGTCGGCTTCGGCACCGGCTGCGCGGAAGGCACGTGCGCTGTCGTACTCACAGTTGTTGCCGGGGAACACGGGGATGATCACGCGCGGACGGGCGATCTTGGCGCCGCTGTACACGTGGATGTCCTTGGCACGGAAGTCGATGGTCTCGACCTCGGGGGTCTCGTCGGCGCTGCGGTAGGCAAAGACGCCCTCGATGCCGCTCTCCCAGGCCTCCTGGAGCTCGGAGAGCTCGATGACCTCGGAGCCGGTGTCGATGACATAGCCCTCGACGGTGGTGCCCAGGGGCTCGACGACAACGCCGTCGGCGACCTCGGGCAGCTCGGCATCCTCGGCGAGCTCGACGATAAAGCTGCCGTAGAGCGGGGTGAAGAGGCTCTCTACGTCTACATCATCGGCAAGCTCGATGCCGATCTGGTTACCGACGCACATCTTAAAGAGGCTCTCGGCGCCGCAGCCGTAGCCGGGCGTGGAGATGGCCAGGGCGTTGCCGGTAGCAGTGAGCGCCTCGACGACGTCAAACGCGGCGAGCAGCTGCTGGGCGTCGGGGCGGTAGTCTTCGCCATAGGTGGCGGGGGCGATGCGGACGACGCGGTGCGTGAGGCCCTTGAACTCGGGTGAGACGGCGCGGGCGGCCTTGCCCACGGCGACGGCGAAGCTGATCAGGGTCGGCGGAACGTTGAGCTCGCCGGCCTCGTCCTCAAACGAGCCGCTCATGGAGTCCTTGCCACCGATGGCGCCGGCACCCAGGTCGACTTGGGCCATGAGGGCGCCCAAGACGGCTGCCGTGGGCTTGCCCCAGCGCTCGGCCTCGGTGCGCAGACGCTCGAAGTACTCCTGGAAGGAGAGATAGGCGCGCTTGTGCTCAAAGCCGGCAGCCACGAGCTTGGCGATGGACTCGACCACGGACAGGTAGGCGCCCGCAAACTGGTCGGCCTCCATCAGATAGGGGTTGAAGCCCCATGCCATGGCACTCGCCGTGGTGGTCTCGCCGTCCACGGGGAACTTGGCGACCATGGCCGAGCTGGGGGTGAGCTGCGTCTTGCCGCCAAAGGGCATGAGCACGGTCGCGGCGCCGATGGTGGAGTCGAAGCGCTCGGAAAGGCCCTTGTTGGAAGCGACGTTGAGGTCGGTGACAAGCGAGGTCATGCGCTCGGCAAGCGTGGTGCCGGCCCAGCTGGGCTGCCACACGCTGCGGGCGCATACGTGGGCGATCTGGTGCTTGGGCGCGCCGTTGGAGTTGAGGAACTCGCGGGATAGGTCGACGATGGCGACACCGTTCCAGGCCATGCGCATGCGCGGCTCGGCGGTAACCTCGGCGATAACGGTCGCCTCGAGGTTCTCCTCGGCGGCGTAGCCCATGAACTCCTCGACGTCACCGTCGGCGACGGCGCAGGCCATACGCTCCTGGGACTCGGAGATAGCGAGCTCGGTGCCGTCCAGGCCGTCGTACTTCTTGGTCACGGTATCAAGGTCGACATACAGGCCGTCGGCAAGCTCGCCCACGGCGACCGAGACACCGCCGGCGCCAAAGTCGTTGCAGCGCTTGATCAGACGGCAGGCATCGCCGCGGCGGAACAGGCGCTGCAGCTTGCGCTCGACCGGGGCGTTGCCCTTCTGGACCTCGGCACCCGAGGTCTCGATGGACTCGGTGTTCTGGGTCTTGGAGGAGCCGGTGGCGCCACCGATGCCATCGCGGCCGGTGCGGCCGCCCAGCAGGATGATCTTGTCGGTGGGGGCGGGGCACTCGCGACGAACGTGGTTTGCCGGGGTAGCGCCCACGACGGCGCCAACCTCCATGCGCTTGGCCACGTAACCGGGGTGATAGAGTTCGTTGACCTGACCGGTGGCAAGGCCGATCTGGTTGCCGTAGCTGGAGTAGCCGGCGGCGGCAGTGGTCACGAGCTTGCGCTGCGGCAGCTTGCCCTCGAGCGTCTCGGAAACCGGGACGGTGGGGTCGCCGGCACCGGTGACGCGCATGGCCTGATACACATAGCTGCGGCCCGAGAGCGGGTCACGGATAGCGCCGCCCACGCAGGTGGCGGCACCGCCGAAGGGCTCGATCTCAGTCGGGTGGTTATGGGTCTCGTTCTTAAAGAGGAACAGCCAGTCCTGGTCCTCGCCATCGACATCGACCTTCACCTTGACGGTGCAGGCGTTGATCTCCTCGGATTCGTCGACATCGGTCATGACGCCGGTCTTCTTAAGGTACTTGGCGCCGATGGTGCCCATGTCCATGAGGCAGACGGGCTTGGCGTCGCGGCCGAGCTCGTGGCGCATCTCCATGTAGCGGTCGAAGGCTTGCTGCACCACGGCGTCGTCGATCGTTACGTCGTCCAGGACGGTGCCGAAGGTGGTGTGGCGGCAGTGGTCGGACCAGTAGGTGTCGATCACGCGGATCTCGGTGATGGTGGGGTCGCGGTCCTCATCGCGGAAGTACTGCTGGCAGAAGGCGATGTCCGCCTCGTCCATGGCAAGGCCGCGCTCGGAAATAAAGGCGGCAAGGCCGGCCTCGTCGAGCTCACGGAAACCGTTGAGCACCTCGACGGGCTGGGGCTCGGGGGTCTCCATGTACAGCGTCTCGGGCAGGTCGAGCGAGGCGATGCGCGCCTCGACGGGGTTTACCACGTAGTGCTTGATGGCATCGATGGCGGCCTCGTCCAGAGCGCCCGAGATCATATAGACCTTGGCGGAGCGCACGGCGGGGCGCTCGCCCTGGCTGATGAGCTGCACGCACTCGCTGGCGGAGTCGGCGCGCTGGTCAAACTGGCCAGGCAGGAATTCGACGGCAAAGACGGCGCCATCGCTTGCGGGGAGCTCGTCGTAGGTCACATCGACCTGGGGCTCGCTAAAGACGGTCGGCACGCAGGAGCGGAAAAGCTCCTCGTCGATGCCCTCGACGTCGTAGCGGTTGATGATCCTCAGGGCCTCGATGCCCTTGATGCCGAGAATTTCGGTCAGCTCGCCCTTGAGCTGCTGAGCCTCGACGTCGAACCCGGGTTTCTTCTCCACGTAGATACGAGAGACCATTGGTTCCTGCCTTCCTGATCGGTTGGGCGTACGGTACGGTATGCGGCAGCGGTCGGTTTACGGGACAAGCCTCGCGGTCGCCTTGAGCCACATGTTTGTAAACCTCACTATGATACGACAGCTCGCGGCGCGTTGAGGACGGCGAGGGTGCTACAGTGAAGCGCAAACAAGAGAAAGGCATCACATGGCATTCGTTTCGCTCGCCATCATCGCACTCGTGGCCTTTGCGAGTCCTTTTATCGCCTCGGCGATTCCCGGAAAACCCGTTCCCGAGACGGTCTTTTTGCTCGTGCTCGGCGCGGTGCTGGGACCCCATATGCTCGGCGTCATCCATGTAGATGCTGAGGTCTCGCTTGTGTCCGAGCTGGGCCTGGCCTTTTTGTTCCTGCTTGCCGGCTTTGAGATCGACCCCAAGAGCATCACGGGCGTCGAGGGGCGCTACGGCTTGGCGACGTGGGCCGTCACGTTTGGTATCGCCTGGCTTGCCGTGCGCTTTACCCCGTGGTTCTCGGTTAGTCATTTCGACGGTATCGCCGTGACGCTTGCCCTCACTTCGACGGCGCTCGGCACGCTCGTGCCCATCATGCGTGAGCGCTCGCTCACTGGCACGCGTGTGGGCGACTCGATTCTCGCGTATGGCACTTGGGGCGAGCTCGGCCCTGTGCTCGCCATGTCGGTGCTGCTGTCTGCCCGCACTGGCATCCAAACGCTCGTAATCCTTGGCTTGTTTGCGGTGGTTTGCGTGTTGCTGGCCGTGGTCCCAAGTCGCTCCAAGCGCGTCGGCAGCCGCTTCTTTGCGTTTGTCGAGGAACGCGCCGATACCACGTCGCAGACCTTCGTGCGCCTGACGGTGCTCATCCTGGTCACACTCGTGGCGTTCTCGGCCGTCTTTGATCTCGACATCGTGTTGGGTTCTTTTGCCGCCGGCTTTGTCTTGCGCTACATCATCCCCGAGGGCAACCATACGCTCGAGACCAAGCTCGACGGCCTGACCTACGGCTTTTTGATTCCGGTGTTCTTTACTGTATCGGGCGCAAAGATCGACCTGACGGCCGTGGCGTCGCGCCCCGGGCTGCTCGCAGGCTTTATCGTGGCGTTGCTGATCATTCGCGCCGTGCCCATTCTCATCTCTATGAGCATTTGTCCTGCGACGCGCGATGTGTCGGCGTATGGTCGCATTACCGTGGCCCTGTACTGCACCACGGCCCTGCCGATCATCGTTGCCGTGACGAGTGTTGCCGTCAACGCGGGCGCGCTGTCGCAAGATATTGCGTCGGTCATGGTTGCCGCCGGTGCCATCACAGTGTTCTTGATGCCATTGCTCGCGCAGCTCTTCTACCGCGTGGTCGACGCCGCGCCGGTCGCCGCCGTGGCAGAGGTTGCCGAGCATCCATCCGATGCGTTCGACATCCTGCGTGCCCATCACGATTTGGCGAGCCTGCTCGCACGCGAGCACGAGCTGCTGACCTCGCATGGTCACGGTCGCGTATTCGAGGGCCTGCCTACGCTCGATACGATTGCCGAGCGTCTTTCCGCCGAGGCGGCGAGCGGCCACATCGATGCCCGCATCGTGGATGCGGCACATCTTCTTGCCGATAAGACCTATGGAGACGAGGTCGACCCGTCCGAGCTGACTCCGCGCGAGCGTCGCCGCCTGGAGCGCGCCAAGCTCGCCGTGCGCGAGTACCGCCGCCGCATGCTGGAGCTCTATGCAAGAGAGGAAGCCGAGGACGACGACAAGTAGCGAGGCGGCCCTTCGGAGAGACCGGGGACGGATGAAGCCCCTGGCGGAAAGTACATCCCGGTTTGAAGGCTCGGAATGGGGCACGTTTTCCGGAACAAGGCCCTTTGGGAAGTGCATCCCGGAATAGACGCTCAGAGCGGGACACAGTTTCCGCGAGAAGCCCGTTGCGGAAAGCGCACCCCATTCTGAGCCGAAAATCTGGGATGCAGTTTCCTTTTCGAACAGAAGAAGGCGCACTGCCTGCTATTGATGCAGGACGCGCGCCTCTTGCATAAAGCTCTGCTGAGGTTTGAAATTAGCTCGCTATGTAAATAAGGAAACCTTAATTCCCAATACTTCAAATTCTGAAATTAGACAATGCATTTCTTGAGTCTTAATTGCAAATATCGGATTAATTCGAAATAATGAAAGACGATTAAGCTATTTGATTTCAAAGGGGCGATGAAGCGATGGCGTACAAGACGCTCGAAAAACTCTTTTATGCAGATTCAAGCTCCGATCGTTATGCTTGCCATGACGAGCTACTGCGCGAGCGCCTTACTGCCGACGGCACGGTGCGGACTGGAATTCACCTTGAGCATGGTGAACTGTTCGCTTGTGTTCCTTTGAACCTGTCCGTTGCTAGCGAGCGGATTCTCAGAAAAGAGCGAAAGATTTCCAACCTGTGGAACAGCTTGCCTTATGTGGCTTTGGGGGCCTCGATTCGTTCGCTGGTGCTTGAGGAGGTTGTTTTCAGCAACGAAATGGAGGGTGTGCACAGCACACGGCGCCAGATTGAAGCGGCGCTGGAGTCTGCGGAGGATGCCGCGGCCGAACTTTGCGGTGCCGCCGAAAAGGAGCACACTCCTTTTATTGAATTCGCTCGCCTCTACCTTCAGCTGGTGGATGGTTCAAGTCGTCCCGGCAAACCCGAGGATATCCGCGAGATTTTCGATGCCGTCACTAAGGGCGTGCTTGACCCGAAGGACCGTCCGGATGGCAAGATGTTCCGCTTGGGTCCCGTTGTGATTGAGAACAGTCGGGGCAAGATTCTCCATCAGGGTGTTTCCTCGGAGCCCGAAATCATTGACCTCCTTGGCAAGATGATAGAGTTGAGCAATCGCGAAGATGTCCCAAGCCTCTATGCAGCCTCAATCTGCCATTTTCTCTTTGAGTATATTCACCCCTTCTATGACGGTAACGGGAGAACGGGGAGATATCTTCTCGCGTTGAGCCTGAACGAGACGTTGTCGCAGCCTACGGTGTTGTCGCTCTCCAGGACGATTGCTGAGAATAAAACCGCATATTACAAGGCGTTTGACGTGGTGGAGAGGCCCCTTAACGGTAGCGAGGCTACTCCGTTTGTTGCAATGATTCTTGATTTGGTCGAGCAAGCGCAAGATGCCGTTCTGAGCGATTTGGCCGAAAAGCGCGTACAACTCGATGATCTCAAGCGGGCGATCGATGAGCTCGACGATACGTTTACCGAAAGGGCAAAAGATATTCTGTTTTATGCGGCACAGATGCATATCTTCGGTGCCTTTGGCGAATCTACGCTTGATGGTGTGTCGGGCTATCTCGATGTGAAAAAACCGACAGCGAGTAGGTCATTGTCGAGCCTAATCGCTGCCGGATATTTAGAAAAGGTGTCCGCAAGGCCGCTCGTGTGCAAGATGACGGTGGCGGGACTTAATCTGCTCGGGCTAGAGTGAATATCGGTTATCAGACAAATGAACACTCCGAGCGCTTGCCCGCCATTCCTCCATGGTGTGAAATCGCTCTTATCCCATTGAGGCGCCTTTGAGGTCGCCAATGGACTGTTGCGGCAAGCGGTGAAAGCTATGATTCAATTTCGTTTGACACGTACGCCAGGAGTTCATCGTCTAAGGCCTTCAGAGAGTTCTTGATTTCCCGCCTGCGCTCGCGAGCCTGTTCGATTTTTGCATCACATTCTCGTTTTGCCTTGAATTCGAACGGGCTGAAAAAGGAACGTCTGCTCTTAAGCTCTCGAAGTTCGTTCCCCAGCCGGTCAAATTCATCTTCGAGCGCTTGTTTTTGCGTCTTTTTAACAGGATTATCTAACCAGTATTTGGCTTGGAGCTCTGCTTCTTTTTCAGCGCGCTCACGTTCCTTCTTCTTCTCGGGGTCGTATTCGTCACGCTTTGCCATGTCCTTTTCTAACTGTTCTCTCCGAAGCTGCTTTGCCTCATCGCTAAGGAAAAAGCCGTCGTTTGTTATTTGTTCGCTGGAGTGTCCGTAGTATCCGTAGTATCGGCGATTTGTTCGAACTTTGATACATAGCTCCTCGAGACTGCACAATATGCCCCAGCATCTTAAGAGCATCTCGTCTGTGGCAGTACCTTGTTTAGTGACTTTATTGTCAAAGAGGTCGATAGCTAAGCGAGCCGCTTTTATGCAACTATCGTACGCATCTATGCATAGATCAAAAGCTTCTTTTTCGTTGTCATAGTCGAAATCATCTGTCGCGTAGTAATCAAATACACGGACCTTGTTCCACCGTTCCGACCATGTGGAGCAGCCGTTGACCGCAGACTTTAGGATCGTGATTGCAGCATTGTAATACATTGATGAAATGTTGCGCGCTGCAAGACCGGAAAGGTCTTCGGTAAGGGCGCCGAGGAGATCTTCGATATTCTCGGGTATCTCGGCACTCTCCCCCTGCTCTTTGCTGAGCCTCTTTACGGCAGCCGTTTGTAATTCGCACACGGCCTCTATATTTTTCCATTGGAGTTCACGCGACTGTAGGTGACGAATGAGCCCCGATTGAATTAACTCTAGATTCTTCGCATTCGGTAGATTTGCAAGTTCCTGGCAGAAATAGTCTATCTCAGAGTTTGCGATAGCTCGCAAATGCTCAATGAAACCTATCGCTATGTTTAGCGCGGTGTTTATCTCATCAAAATCTGATGGGGCTCGATTTAGCAGCTTTAGCATATTAATGCATGCTGCATTTGATTCCGACAAGCGATCGCTGACAAACGTGAGCTGCCAGTCTATCGCTTTTGCCTTTATTGACCATGCCTCGGCGTTCTTAAGATCAATCTCGAGGGCCATGGAGGCATATTTCTCAGCATCAGCGTTGTTACCGGCTTTTTGAGCGGTTCTGGCCAAGGCGAGATATCGATCGACATCTTCAGTGCGGTCTGTTTTCACTGTGCCTTCGACTTGGACAACACCTTCGACCATCATTTTCTTTGCGGTTTCAAGCGTATATTTCATTCCACAGCTTTGACAGACGAAAAAGTCTCCATCCTTGATAATCTCTGTGCTACCGCAGAGCTCGCATTGTAGCGCTTTCATTTCGATTGCTCCATTTCATACCCCTTGCTGTTCATTTCCCGTATTAGTTTCTGCTTTATCTCAAAAACGTCTTCCTTGTAAGGGAGATATAAGATGCCGTTTATATCGGACGGTTTTTCTATTGGTGGGTCGGCTTCTTTGAGAAGGATCGCGGTCCTAGACCTGCCGAATTTCATCAGTAGCATCCCAAGCTCCAAAACTACGTTCTGGCGAGCTCTTGGCTGCGGTCGATCCTGTTTATTCTTTGGATAGCCTATATCGTCCGGGGTCATAAGTACTATCCCGAAATTAGCGCAAGGGATGTATTCCATTAGTTGTTCGATTACTGTTCGGCCCCCTATAGGCTGATTATCGAGAAAAATAGGCTCTAGATTTAACTCTTCGAGAAGACGTTGGAGTTGGTTTCGTGCGGTTTTATCGTGGCCGTAAACAACGAAAACTTTGTTGTTTGGTTCATCAATGATTTCATCTTCGATGGCTTTTCGGACCTGATCAGCGTTATTTCCTTGACAAAAGAAGCCGCCGCTGTCGTAGACATATACGGCTGTTCCACTCTCGAGCTTTATTCGATAGCCAATAGTTTTGTATCTCCGGGTCGTTTTTACTGGAATTTCTTTTGAAATAAGAAGCGAGATTAATTTATCCTTATCGATCATTAGCTGTCCTTGCTTGCTTTAACCAGTGCTGCTCTTTGCCTTATCAACGAAGTCATGCGCAATATTTTCGAGTTCGCGCCTTCGATATCGTTTGATTCGATTGATTGCGATAGATCACGAAGTGCGCTCGATATTTCGTCTTCAACTTGAGCGCTTGTTTCACAACTGGCGGGGTCGGCAAGGCTTGAAGTTTCCAAGAGGCTGGTCATTGATGCACGCAACTCTGAAGGTGATTCATCTAGAAGCAGTCTTAGCTGAAGTTCAAGGTTCTGCATGGATTGCGATTTGCTTGAAACTTGGTTTTCAACAGTAGATGCGTGAGATTCGGAAGCGCCTGTTGCGAAGAGCGTGGCTGTCGCAGCGCTTGCTAGCAGAAAACTGAGAATTGGAATTGCTGGAAGCGCCTCTGTTTTTAACGCGGACCCTAGCATGCCTAACAACAATTGGACTGTAAACGATACGCCAATAACAAGTATCTTTGAGATACCAAATATCTTAAGATTCTTTTGGGGTCCAAATAACAAGGTTGAAACCACCAGGGCGAGCATGACCAAAGAGAATGCGCTCTCAATCCAAAAGGTAGTTGAGGGTCCAAATAAAAGTACGGCCACGCTTTCGATAACTATGAAGAGGGCTACGGGGATTGCTGCAATATATGCCTGCGTGTTCTTCATTATGACCTCCGCGCTCCGCATTCGGGACAGAACTTCTCGGTTCCAGAGAAGCGATATCCACACTCGGAACAGAACTTTGCAGCACTTTGCTGCGAATTGGTATCCGTAGGGATGGGCTGCGTCGCAGACGTGCCAGTCGCTTGTGAGAGTGCATCGGTCATAACTGACCCCATGGTCCCGCCGACACCGGCCATTACGCCCAGGCCAATTCCCATGTTTGCGTATTCGCCAGTCGCTTCGTTTTGGGCCATCTTTTCGGCAACATCGAAGCTGCGTTCCTGTTGATAGGTATAGCCCTCGATTTGCCGTTTTTCTGCGCGTGCTTTTGCGGAGATTACGGTGCGCTGCGCCGCAGTTTCTTGTTCGATAATGCTGACCTGTTGTTTTATCTGTGCTTCGCGTACGTCGGCATATTGCTTGAAATGGAGGTCCTTAAACTTCTCGTATACCGGATCACCTTCGGGTTTGACGATGGCGGTGACCAGCATTTGCGTTAATGAGAGACCGTATGCGGCAAAGTCGGGAAGCAGCTTGTTCTTAAGCGAGTCGGATAACTCTTCAAGGTGTGCATCAAGTTCGAAAATGGAGAGTTTTTGTTCGGTAATTACTTGTGCAAGATGAGCTTTTATTCGAGTTTGCAGGAAAGCTTTGAAATAACTGATCAGCTTGTCCTGGGAGAGCAAAGCTTCGGTTCCAACAAGCTTGAGAAGGAGCCTGCGGGGCTCTTTTACAGCAAGAGCCATCTCTCCGGACGCCCCGAGCGAGAGCGGAAATCCACAAGTCGGTTCCATGAACTGAATCTTGGAATTGGTTCCCCAGCGGATGCCCATTTGCTCGATGAGGTTAACAAAGTAGACCTCTGAGTGAAACGGGCTGACACCACCGGTCGTTATCTTCGAAATGCCGTTCAGTAACGGCAGATTTTGAGTCTCAAGTTCATGCCTGCCTGGTCCAAACGAATCCAGGGCCTGTCCATTAAGGAAGAAAATTGCTTCTTGGGTCTCGTGAACAATGAGTTGCGAGCCCGTATTGAAGTCTTCTGAGGGGTGTTTCCAGATAAAAGTTTGGTTATTGCCCTCATATTTGATGACATCCGTGATGCTCATAGTCACCTTGTTTCCATGGTTAGTAATGTTGATTTGCTAAGATAGCCGTCGTTGCTACGACGGCAAAAGTGGTGCTGAGACCCAGGCGCAGGATGTCGCCGGGGTACAGCTGGGCGGGCGCTCCGGAGCTGATGTCGAGTTCGTTGTTGTCGGCTGTTCGAATCAGATGCGTGCCGTTGGTCGAACCGAGGTCTTGTGCGTACCAAGCATTGTTCTCGGCGAAGATACGGAGATGCCTGGCGGAGACATCCAGCCCAACATCGGTGACAGCGCCGTCTTCGAGTGCGAGCGCTCCGATGATGGAGCCCATGGCAGAAGGCTCAATGACATAAGGGCCGCCGATGACGAGTTCGTTATCGATCCTGATAAGGCCGATCGCATGTTCGGTGCCCGTTTGTTCTAAATCGCATGGACAGAAAGAAATACTTGAGGGGGTAAACGACCTGACATTCTCTGCGAATTCAAAGCGGTTCCTGATGTACGCGATAGCACGGGCCGGATCGCACCAACAGGCGGTCGAAACAACGAGCGCGATTGAGATAAGAGCCCTGTCATCTTTGTCTGGCTGGCAGCTGACGAGGCGCGAGGCGGCGTTCCGGTAAAGGAGCCCATTGCGCCCACAGGCACTGAGCGCTTGAGCCATCGCGTCAGTTGCTGCCGCAATCATGGTATAGATGTCGGCGTTCGAATACCCTTTTTCCTGTAGCTTGTGCAGGATTTGATTCGATGCGCGGGACCAGTCGGTAAAGTAGCGATCTTCTAGGGAGCCCGGCTGCGAGTGCACAATCGTGCGCGAAAGCCAGCTGGTGTCCTGTGCCATTTGGGCGGTAGGCTGTCCATTTGTTAACGGCAGATCGGATAGTAACAGTTCAGCAAGTGCGCGATGGCTCAGGGTAAATGAAGTCTTGAACAGGGAGAACATGACCTCGAGCGGTGTTTGCCGTCTTGGCATGATACTCTCCCTTCCTTGACCTTATTCGCTAAATAAAGGATAAGGGTGCCACTAGCCGATTTTACTGTGCAACAAATTGCACGTCGGCGAGCGGTCGTGCTGCCTGATGCGCTTGCTCCAGAATGAGAGCTGGTTATCTTAGGGGTGCTATACGGTCTCGTTTTGATTAGGATGGCATGACTCAACCGCCCTTCGGGAAACTGTGCCCCGGAATGGATAACCAGATTGGGATGTAGTTTCCGCAGTCCCGACCCGTTGCGGAAACGGTGTCCCAGAATCGGCGAAACGGGACGCAGTTTCCCTTACAAACAGAACAAGGCGCGCTGCCTGCGGTTGATGCAGACAGCGCGCCTTTTGCGTTGAGCTCCGTTGAGGTCCGAAATCGTGGCTTGCGACCTTTAAGAGCGGGCGGCTCCGTCGACGGGGAGCACGGCGCCCGTGACGTAGGAGGACATGTCGCTCGCCAGGAAAACAAAGGCGTTGGCGACATCCTCGGGCTCGCCCATGCGACCCAGCGGAATGGTGGCGACGATGGGCTTAATAACCTCTTCGGGCAGGTTGGCGACCATATCGGTCTTGGTTACGCCAGGCGCGACGGCGTTGACGCGGATGCCCATGGGGGCGAGCTCGCGCGAGAGCGACTGGACCATACCGTTGACGGCAAACTTGGACGTGGGATAGCCAACGCCGGAGGGCTGACCGTACTTGGCGACCATCGAACTCGTGGTGGTGATGGTGCCGCCATGACCTGCCTCGGTCATGATCTTGGCGGCTGCCTGGTGGCCATTAAAGACGGCGACGACGTTGAGGTCCATAACCTTAGCGAACTCCTCGGCCGTGTAGTCCAAAAGGGGTGAGCGCTGGGAGATGCCGGCATTGTTGACGACTGTATCCAAACCGCCCATATCGGCTGCAGCCTGGGTAAAGGCCTCGGTCACGGCCTCGAGCGAGGTGAGGTCGCAGGAGCGGCCCCAGACCTTGGCGTCGGGATAGGCGGCCGCCAACTTCTCAACGGCCGCGTCGGCAGTCTCCTGGCGTGAGCCAAAGACGGTGACGGCAGCGCCTTCCTCGATAAAACGGCAGGCGATCGCATAGCCGATACCGCGCGTGCCTCCGGTGATGATTGCTTTCTTGCTCTCGAGCAACATGGTGCTTCCTCTCATCGCGGGCGGACATACGCAGCTCAGCGTAGCGGTAGCCGGAATCGGCCGCGTTTGCATATCGGTGAACGGTAGCCCGCGTTACCGATGAGCGGCTCGCGCAAATATGCTCTGCCGTTGTGCTTACGGCAGGTGACAAAAGAGCTCCCGTCCTACATCGGACGGGAGCCCTCAAGGCGCGTATTGCTAGGCGAGCGTTGGGCTAGTTCGCCATAACGCCTTCGGTCCAGGCCTCAACGTCCTCGATGCGCAGGACGTTGGCGACCTCGGCCACGCAGTCGACGCTGGCAAGTTCGGCGGCGGCAGCCTGGACGTCCTTCTCGAGTGCGCGGTGCGTCAAGAAGATGACCGAGCAGGCATCGCTGACGCCCGACTTGCCGTCCTCGACCTGGTTGATGAGCGAGATCGAGATGTTGTGCTTGGCAAAGATGTCGACCGTCTCGGACAGGGCACCTACGCGGTCGGCGACCTTCAGGCGCACATAGTACTTGGTCTGGAGTTCGTCCATGGGCTTAAAGGCGAGGTTGTGACCGTAGGGCTCAATCTCGGGCAGCGGAGCCACGCCGCGGCTGATCTGCTCGGAGAGCGATAGGATATCGCCCACGACGGCGCTCGCGGTGGGGAAGGAGCCTGCGCCAGCGCCGTAGAACATGGTCTCGCCCACGGCGTCACCCACCACGTAGACGGCGTTCATGGCGCCGTTGACCTTGGCGAGCATATGGTCTGCCGGGATGAGCGTGGGATGCACGCGGACGTCGACGCCGGCGTCGGTGTTGCGTGCGATGCCCAGCAGCTTGATGGTGTAGCCGAGCTCGCGGGCCTGGGCGATGTCCTCGGCGCCGATGGTACGGATACCCTGTTGGTAGACATCGTCGGTGGTCACGCGGGTGCCAAAGCCGATGGAAGCGAGGATTGCCGTCTTGCTGGCGGCGTCGAAGCCGTCGACGTCGGCGGACGGGTCGGCCTCGGCATAGCCCTTGGCCTGCGCGTCGGCAAGCACATCGGCGTAATCGGCGCCCTCGGCGTCCATGCGCGACAGGATATAGTTGGTGGTACCGTTGAGAATGCCGGCGATGGTCAGGATCTTGTTGCCCACCAGGTCGTGCTCGAGCGTGCTGACAATGGGGATGCCACCGCCGCAGCTGGCCTCGCACTTAATCTGCACGCCGCACGCGCGCGCCTTCTCGGCGAGCGTCTCGACATGACGGCCCAGCAGGGCCTTGTTGGCAGAGACGACATGCTTGCCGTTCTCGAAGGCGGTGGTGAAGATTTCGGTCGCGGGGTGCTCGCCGCCGATGAGCTCGACGACGATATCGACGGCGGGGTCGGTGACGACGTCGTGCCAGTCGCTCGTAAAGGCCTCGCGCTCAATACCGGCGGCTTCGGCCTGCTCCCAGGCAAGCGCGCAGGCGCGGGTCAGCTTAAGGTCGATGCCGTAGGCTGCCAGGTACTCATCGTGGTGGCTCTTGATCAGACGGGCCACGCCGCCGCCGACGGTTCCCAGACCGATGAGGCCGACGTTCACGGTGCGCAGGGGTTCGCTCATAGATAGCTCCTTCGTGCATCTTATGGATGGATTAACCGCTTAAAGGTTGAGTGCATTCTAGCGTGAACCGAGGGCGCGTGCTCGCCAGGCAACAGGAGTCGCACAAAACGGCACCCCCGAAACGCTGCGGAAACATTGGAAACACGCTCGCTACAAACGAACTTCCGTAACAAACTGTCAACGTTTGCACCATAAGGTTTGCCCTGTGCGACTGGGGCATACAGGCGCTCGTCGGCGTGGAATGACGAGGGCCAGGTCGAAAAGCCTGCTACGGCCTATGTGATCCAGGACGGCAAGTACATCGCTTCCTAAGTGCGCATAAAGCACGACCGGTGAGGCTGTTTTATTCAGGGCAGGGACGCCTGTAACAGAATGGAAACATTACTTTTACATAATAAAGTGGCTAAACTGCATAAAGCAATGAAAATACGCAGGAATATGGATAAATGAACAAATCCAAAGAAAAGTTGAAATAATCGCCACTTTCCTTAACTAAAGCGTCTAGTATTTTGCGAACGCCGAACACGGCGAAGGATGGCCTGTCGGGTAACCGAAACCCGACGAGATTTGAGAGGAGAGCCGCATGTCGAGCCTCACCGGTAAGTCATTGAACCCTGTTATGAATCGCAGGAGCGTTATCGCGAGCGCAGCAGGTCTGGGGGCGATGTCCATTCTAGCTGGCTGCTCCTCCAACGGCGGCGACAGCGGTTCCGCGTCGGGCGACGCTTCGTTTAAGATCGGCACCATCGGCCCGCTGACCGGTGCCAACGCGTCCTACGGCAAGTCCGTTACACAAGCTGTCGAGCTTGGCTGCAAGGATTTCTCGACCAAGGAGCTGCCGCTTGTCAGCAAGGCCGAGGACGACCAGGCTGACGGCGAGAAGGCCGTCAACGCCTTCAACACCCTGCTCGACTGGGGCATGCAGGCCCTTGTCGGTCCGACCACCACGGGTGCGTCGGTCGCCGTTGCTGCTGAGTGCGGTAACGACCCCGAGACGTTCATGATTACCCCGTCCGCGTCCTCCGAGGACGTTACCAAGGGCAAGGATTGCGTCTTCCAGGTTTGCTTTACCGACCCCAACCAAGGTGTCAACGCTGCCAAGTTCCTGGCGCAGAAGTATGCGAACGAGAAGTTCGTGCTGTTCTATAACTCCGGCGACGCCTATTCTTCGGGCATCGCAGATTCCTTTAAGGCCCAGGCCGCTAAGTCTAAGCTTGAGATTGTCGACGAGGAGACCTTTAAGGACGACTCCGCCACGAGCTTTACCAACCAGCTGACCAAGGCCAAGCAGGCAGGCGCCACCATGATCTTTGCGCCGATCTACTACACGCCGGCGTCCGTCCTGCTCAAGAACGCCAAGGACATGGGCTACGACGTCAAGATGATGGGCTGCGACGGCATGGATGGCATCCTGGGCGTTGAGGGCTTCGACACCTCTCTTGCCGAGGGTCTGCTGCTCATGACCCCGTTTTCCGCCGACGACGAGAAGAACGCCGACTTCGTCAACGCTTACAAAGATAAGTACGGCGATACCCCCGACCAGTTTGCCGCCGACGCCTACGACGGCGTGCATGCTGTGGTCGAGGCTCTCAAGGAGGCCGGCCTGGGTGTCGACGCCGATCCCACCGAGGTTGCCGAGAAGCTTCCCGAGGCTATGCGCAACATTACTGTTGACGGCCTGACTGGCAAGCTCTCCTGGAACGACAAGGGCCAGGTCCAGAAGGAGCCCACGGCGTACGTCATCACCGATGGCAAGTACGTACAGGCCTAATTGGCCGCCTTACATAGAGCGGTTTTGATCCCAAGCAGGGGAGGTTTTGGCCTTCCCTGCTTGCTTGGTATCTAGGGACAGTGTAACGTCCCTGTTTCATACATTAACTGGAAACCTATTCGAAAGGGGGATGTGGAACATGACGGTCTTTATCCAATACCTGGTCAACGGCCTGTCCATGGGCAGCGTCTACGCCATCATCGCGTTGGGCTACACCATGGTCTACGGTATCGCCAAGATGCTCAACTTCGCTCACGGCGATGTCATCATGGTCGGTGCCTATGTCTCGTTCTGCGCCACGTCGTATCTCGGCCTCCCGGGCTGGGCATCTGTAGTTCTCTCTTGTGTGGCCTGCACGGTTCTCGGTGTTCTCATTGAGGGTCTGGCCTATAAGCCGCTGCGCCAAGCGGGCCCGCTGGCCGTTCTGATCACGGCCATCGGCGTGTCTTACTTCCTGCAGAACGCCGCGCAGCTTCTGTGGGGCGCCACGCCCAAGAACTTCACTTCGCTCGTCACCTTCCCGGTGCCGGAGTTCTTGGCCAAGTTTAACGTAAGCGCCGTCTCGCTCGTCACCATCGTCGCCTGCCTGGTTATCATGGCCGGCCTGATGTTCTTTACGGGTAAGACCAAGATGGGCAAGGCCATGCGCGCCGTGTCCGAGGACAAGGCCGCCGCTCAGCTCATGGGCATCAACGTCAACCGCACCATCTCGATGACGTTCGCCATCGGCTCCGCCCTCGCTGCCATCGCCGGCGTGCTCCTGTGCTCCTACTCGCCGGTCCTGCAGCCCACCACGGGCGCCATGCCTGGCATCAAGGCCTTCGACGCTGCCGTTTTCGGCGGCATCGGCTCCATCCCCGGCGCCTTTGTCGGCGGCATTCTCATCGGCATCATCGAGGCGATGGCGCAGGCTTATATTTCCACGAGCCTTGCCAACTCCATCGTCTTTGGTGTTTTGATCATCGTCCTGCTCGTCAAGCCTGCCGGCCTCTTGGGCAAGTACGTCCCCGAGAAGGTGTAGGTGAGCGTTATGAAGTTTCTTAAAGACAAGCAGACGCGTCACGACTTTGTCACGTACGCCATGTGCGTTGTGGCGTTCGCCATCGTGTTCTTTATGCAGTCCAACCACATGATCCCGCGCATGATCGCCGGTCAGCTGGTTCCCATCACGGCCTATATCGTCATGGCCATCTCCCTTAACCTCGTCGTCGGCATCGCGGGCGACTTGTCGCTGGGCCACGCGGGCTTTATGAGCGTCGGTGCCTATACAGGCATCGTCACTGCCGTCGCGCTGGAGAGCACCGTTCCGTCCGATCCGATGCGTCTGATCATCAGCATTGTGGTCGGCGCTATCGCCGCTGCCATCTTGGGCTTCTTGATCGGTATCCCGGTCCTGCGCCTGAGCGGCGACTATCTGGCCATCGTGACCCTGGCTTTTGGCGAGATTATCAAAGAGGTCGTCACCTGCCTCATTGTGGGCGTCGATTCCCGCGGCCTGCATGTGATCTTTAACATCACGGGCAACTCCACGATCGACGACCTGCACCTGCTCGAGGACGGCACCGCCATCATCAAGGGCGCGCAGGGCGCATCGGGCGTGTCGACCTATTCGACCTTCCTTGCCGGCGCCATCCTGGTTATGGTCGCGCTCGTGATTGTACTCAACCTGGTTCGCAGCCGTACCGGTCGTGCCATTATTGCCGTGCGCGACAACAAGATCGCTGCCGAGTCTGTGGGCATCTCCGTCACCCAGTACCGCATGATCGCCTTCGTGGTTTCCGCCGCTCTCGCCGGCGCTGCCGGAGCCCTCTTCGGCGGTAACTTCTCGCAACTTTCCGCTACCAAGTTCGACTTCAACACGTCGATTCTGATTCTGGTGTTCGTGGTCTTGGGCGGTCTGGGCAATATGCGCGGCTCCGTCATCGCAGCGGCATTGCTCACGGTGCTTCCCGAGCTGCTCCGTCAGTTCTCGGACTACCGCATGCTCATCTACGCCATCGTGTTGATCCTGGTCATGGTCTTTACTAACAACCCGCAGCTCAAGGCGTTCTTCGCACGCATTAAGGACCGCTTTGCTTCCAAGAAGGAGGTGGCAGCCGATGCCCAGTAAGTTTGAGTTCAACAAGGGCAAGATGGTTCCGTATCCTTCTGGCGCCATCGTTCCCGACCGCGACCTGGGCGAGCGCCCGGCACTCGAGTGCATCCACTTGGGCATTGAATTTGGCGGCCTTAAGGCAGTCGACGACTTTAGCCTGACCATCGGTAAGACCGAGATCGCCGGTCTGATCGGCCCCAACGGCGCTGGCAAGACCACGGTCTTCAACCTGCTCACCAAGGTGTACCAGCCCACGCACGGCACCATCCTGCTCGACGGCGAGGACACCTCGGGCAAGTCGGTCTATCAGGTCAACCGCATGGGCATTGCTCGTACCTTCCAGAACATTCGCCTGTTCAACACCATGACGGTGGAGGACAACGTCAAGGTCGGTCTGCACAATCAGGAGCGCTACTCCGGTTTTGAGGGCGTGCTGCGCCTGCCGACGTACTGGAAGCACGAGAAGGCTGCTCACGAGCGTGCCATGGAGCTGCTCTCCATCTTTGATATGGAGCATCTGGCAAACGAGCAGGCCGGATCGCTGCCTTATGGCGCTCAGCGTCGTCTGGAAATCGTCCGCGCGCTTGCCACCAACCCCAAGTTGCTGCTGCTCGACGAGCCTGCCGCCGGCATGAACCCGTCCGAGACCGCGGAGCTCATGGAGAACATCGTCAAGATTCGCGACACCTTTGGCATTGCCATCATGCTCATTGAGCACGACATGTCGCTCGTCATGAACATCTGCGAGGGCATCTGCGTGCTCAACTTTGGTAAGGTCATCGCCAAGGGCACGGCCGAGGAGATCCAGAACAACGACGCTGTTATCGAGGCGTATCTGGGCAAGCAGGATAAGGGGGAGAACTAAATGGCAGAGCCGATGCTTTCCGTCTACAACATCAACGTCTGGTACGGCGCCATCCACGCCATCAAGGACATCTCCTTTAGCGTCAACGAGGGCGAGATCGTGGCCCTGATTGGTGCCAACGGTGCTGGCAAGTCCACGACGCTTAAGACCGTCTCGGGCCTGCTGCGCTCCAAGACCGGCTCCATCAAGTTTATGGGCGAGGACATTACCCATACGCCCGCTGATAAGCTGGTTGGTAAGGGCCTGGCTCAGGTTCCCGAGGGTCGTCGCGCCTTTTTGCAGATGACGGTTGAGGAGAACCTGGAGATGGGCGCCTATACGCAGCCCAAGTCCACGGTGACTCCGGGCCTGGAGCGCGTCTACGAGCAGTTCCCGCGCCTGAAGGAACGTCGTCGCCAGGTCGCCGGTACCCTTTCAGGCGGCGAGCAGCAGATGCTCGTTATGGGGCGCGCCCTTATGAGTAACCCCAAACTGCTTATGCTCGACGAACCTTCCATGGGTCTGGCGCCGATTCTGATCGAACAGATCTTCCAGATTGTCGAGGACCTGCACAAGGCTGGCACCACGGTGCTTCTGGTCGAGCAAAACGCGCAGATGGCGCTTTCCATCGCCACACGCGGTTACGTGCTCGAGACCGGCAAGATCACCATGACCGGCACCGGCCAAGAGCTCCTGCACGACGACAACGTCCGCAAAGCCTACCTCGGAGGCTAACCCACCTAACAAAAGGGGCGCTGACTATCTCAGTCAGCGCCCCTTTTTAAGTTGCGGTGAAATAGGGACTGAATACGGGCTCCAGAGGCCAAAAGAGTCCCTATTCCACCGCAACTTCATGGGGATGTGTGACAATGCCCGTCGGAAAACATCTGCTGTCTTTGGGGGTCTATCTATGCTGTACGAGTTTTGTGCCGAGAACTTTGAGCGGGTGCCGGCGGCTATCGATGCCGGTGCAAGGCGTATCGAGCTGTGCGACAACCTTGCCGTTGGTGGCACCACGCCTTCTGCCGGCGTTATCAGCGCTACAGTCAGCTATGCTCACGAGCATGACGCGCGAGTGATGTGCATGATTCGCCCGCG
Source organism: Collinsella aerofaciens (assembly GCF_040915545.1). Taxonomy (GTDB): domain Bacteria; phylum Actinomycetota; class Coriobacteriia; order Coriobacteriales; family Coriobacteriaceae; genus Collinsella; species Collinsella aerofaciens_BE. Next base: position 181,167 of record NZ_JBCPDH010000001.1, read on the forward strand.
TGGCGGTGACTTTCATTACAACCAAGACGAGCTGCGCATGATGGAGATGGACCTGGGCCTTGCCGTAAGCGCCGGCGTTGACGGCTTGGTCTTTGGCTGCTGCAAGCCCTGCGCTGGCGGATGGGCGCTCGACGAGCTTACGTTGGGCGCCCTCGTGATGGCCGCGGGCTGCGCGACCGAGGAATGCAAGCGTGAGCCCATCGACATCACCTTCCACATGGCGTTTGACCAGCTCTCGCCCGAGGCTCAGCTCGACGCGATTGACACACTCGCCGACTGCGGCATCACACGCATCCTGACGCACGGCGGTGCCGCCGGCACGCCGATCGAGGACAACCTAGAGCATCTGTCGCGTCTTATCGAGTGTGCGGGCGACCGCTTGACCATCCTTCCCGGCGGCGGCATTTCCACGGCCAACCGCGATACCGTGGCGGCGGCACTGGGCGTCTCCGAGCTCCATGGCACCAAGATCGTACCGCTGGAGGTGTAGCCCGTGGCGCTTGTATTCGATGTTCAGCAGGCGAGCGGCAAGCCCGACGACAACCGTCGCCCCGGTACCGCGTGCCCCTTTTGCAACACGGAGGGGCTCACCGACATCATTCGCCGTGATGGCGATTGCATTTGGCTCGAGAATAAGTTCAAGACCCTGCGCGCCACCCGTCAAACCGTGCTGATCGAGTCGGCCGATCACGATGCCGACCTGGTGACCTATGAGCCGGATGAACTCCACCATGTGATGCGGTTTGCCCTGGGTTGCTGGCAGCAGATGATCGATTCACAGCAGTATCGCAGTGTGCTCATGTACAAGAACAAGGGTCCGCTCTCGGGCGGTAGTCTCGTTCATCCGCACATGCAGATTGTGGGTTTGGAGCAGGAAGACGGCTACACTTCGCTGACTTCTGCCAATTTCGAAGGCATCAATGTCTGGCAACAGGGGAGAATCTCGGTCAACATCTCAACCGAACCGATTATGGGGTTCTTTGAGGTCAATGTTTCAGCCCCGCAGGGAATCGCCGCCAGCGATGACACGAGAGACCAAGCCGAGGCGGATCTCTTCGCCGATGCGATCCAGGTAGCTCTGCGCTATATCCTGAACGAGCACCACGGTGGTCGCGCAGAGTCGTACAACCTGTTCTTCTATCACCTGGGCGGTCGGACCATTGCCAAGGCGCTGCCGCGTTGGGTGGTTTCGCCCTACTTTGTCGGCTATCGTTTGGCCCAGGTCAATGCTGAGACCACGCTCGATGTCGATGCGGAGCGACTCCGCGCACATCTGGAGGCGCTCGCATCGTAAAGTGAGCGCCCGCACACTGCGGACGGTTTAGCGCGCCATTGCATCGCGGCCGGCCTCGACCCGCTTGCGCTGGGCGGCGCGCTCCTCGCCGGTCAGACGCTCAAAGAGATGCCCGATAAGCGAGGCGAGCACCTGCTGAAACAACGTTCCACACATGACGGGAAACACGACTTCGCCCGGAAAGTATTGCGTGGCGATGACGGCGCCCGAAGAGATGTTACGCATGCCGCAGGTAAAGCACATGGTAGTCGTCTCGCTATATGGCAGATGCAGCGCACGGGCGACCAGAAAACCGACGACAAAGCCGCTGATGGCGAAGGCCAAAATAAAGAGGGCGACTTCCAGGCGCACCGCGTTCATGTGCAGCACGTACTCGCTCATGGCGGTGGAGTTGGAGGCGATAACGCCCATCATCATGAATTTGCAGGCGGGCGAGAGCGCGGGGGAGAGCTTCTCGTGTCCCCATCCACGCGTGAGCTCGTTGATCACGATGCCGAGCACGGCGGGGATGGCGATCATAAAGGCCATGTCCTGCATCATGCTCGGCACATCGATCGAGACGGTGGCACCCAACAAGAGCTTAAGCGTGAGCGGAATCGTCACAGGGGAGATAACCGAGGACGTCAGGATGATGGTGAGCGCGAGCGGGCCGTTGCCGCCGAACATGCTGATCCACATAAAAGCGGTGACGGCCACGGGCACGCTGTACTCGAGCACGATGCCGCAGACAAGGTTGGGGTTGGAGCCAAAGAAGAGTGACCCTATGGCATACGCCGCGATGGGAATAAGCACTGCCGAGACCAGCAGCGCCAGAATCAGGTGCAGCGGACGGTGGAACACCTCGGCTACCTGGTGAAAGGTGTTGCTGAGCGCGCCCTGAAACGTCATAAAGGCGAAGAGGGCGGGAACAATGGGCTTGAGCACGCCGATCTGCTGGGGAAAGAGCACGCCGAGCGCCACGCAAATCGGAACGATGATCTGCATATGCCCCGCGAGGAACTTTCCCAGTCCAGCCCATTGCTTCATATATCCCGTGACTCCCTTTATCCGCGAACTCGTTTGTATGGATATGCTAGACGCTCGTATGCGTCCGTGCGGCTGAAACGCTCGATTATTTCGAGGCCATTACCGCCATCGTTTGCCGAAACCGCGGCGCACCGCGGCGTTTTGCGTCCGCGCTGCACGGTATAATAAATCCGTTCAACAGATCTGCCTGCCGAAGCGGGCATACACAGAGGACTCATCGCTATGAACCGTGAGAGGTATCGCGGCGACCTGCCCCTATCAGGGGTGGGTGCCTATGTCATCGCTTAAGACGACGCATCGCTGGGCGGTCGCTCAGCAAAACCCCGAGCTCGAAAAGGAGCTTTCGGCTGGTCTGGGCATTCCCGGGCTGGTGGCGCGCATTATGGTCGCGCACGGCATTGGCTCCATCAAAGAGGGCCAATTGTTTTTGACGCCTTCGCTCGATCGCGACTGGGCCGACCCACTCATTATCCCGGGCATGTCGGTCGTTGCCGACCGCGTCGAGCGTGCTATTCGCAACCACGAGCACATTGCAGTCTTTGGCGATTTTGACGTTGACGGTATTACGTCGACCTGCCTGTTGACCGAGGCGCTGCGCACGTTTGGCGCCGATGTCACGCCGTTTATTCCGCATCGCTTTGACGAGGGCTACGGTCTTTCGCGCGCGGCACTCGACCGCGTTAACGAGCTCGCTCGCCCCCAGCTGATCGTGACCGTCGATAACGGCATTGCCGCCAAGGAAGAGGTTTCCTATCTGGAGAGCCTGGGGATCGATTTGGTGGTCACGGACCATCACGAGCCCTCCGACCAGGTGCCGCAGGGTGTGCCCCTGACCGACCCCAAGCTCGAGGACGAGGGCCCCTCGCGCGAGCTTGCCGGTGCTGGTGTGGCGCTCAAGCTGGTGCAAGTCCTGGGTGAGCGCCTGGGCAAGCCGTCGTATTGGCGTTCGCTAATCGAGGTCGCGGCGCTGGGCACCGTGTCCGATATGATGCCGCTTACGCCCGAGAACCGCGCACTGGTCGCCGAGGGCATCCAGCAGATGCGCGTGACGGCCCGTCCCGGCTACATCGCACTTGCCGCGCTTGCCAAGGCGGACCTTTCGAGCATTACGGCGGATGGCCTGTCATTCTCGCTCATTCCCCGCTTAAACGCTGCCGGTCGCATGGCCGATCCCAAGCTGGCGCTCGACCTGCTGCTTGCCCGCAATCCCATCGAAGCAAGCGCGCTGGCGGCTGAGCTCGAGGAAATCAACCGCCAGCGCCGTGAGATCGAGGCGGAGCTCACGCGCGATGCCATGGCAAAGGTCGAGGAGACCTATGACGGCGGACGCGCGATCGTCGTGGGCGGCGAAGGCTGGCACGAGGGTGTCAAGGGCATCGTGGCAAGCCGTCTGACCAACCGCTATCACGTGCCGGCGCTGCTGTTCTCGATCGAGGACGGTATCGCGCGCGGTTCTGGTCGCTCGGTGGGCAAAGTTAACCTGTTTGACGCCGTCGAGCGCTGTTCCGACCTGCTGATTCGTCGCGGCGGACATGCCGGTGCGGTGGGTGTGACCATCGAGGCATCCAAGCTCGATGAATTCCGTCGTCGCCTTTCCGCCGTGCTATCGGAGATTCCCGCCGAGGACTTTGAAGACATCGACGAGGTTGCCGCCACGGTCGACCTTTCCGAGCTGAATATCGAGACTATAGAGCAGATTTCCCGTCTTGAGCCGTTTGGCCAGGGCAACAAGGTGCCGCTGCTGGCCGCCGAGGGCGTGACGATGTGCGATCGCGCCGTGGTGGGCAAAACCGGCGAGCACATGCGCTTTGTGGCGACCGATGGCGCCGCGAGCGTGCCGGCCATTATGTTCCGCGTGCCGCAAATCGATAAGCTCATCAACTGCGATAGCGCTGTCGACTTGGTGTTCGAGGCCGTTGCCGAGCATTGGCAGGGGCGTGTGAAGCCCAAGCTCATGATCAAGGATGTCTTGGTGCGCGATACCACGGCGTCCAATATCGACGATCCGGCATGTGAACTTCGCCGCGGCGTGCAACCGGCGGATTCTGGCCTGCGCCTGGAGTCGCGTAAACGCGAGACGCTCGCCCAGCTTTCTTATGCTGAGCTCACGCGCTCGCTTATCCATAGCTTTATCGGCTCGAACCAGCCGCACCGCGCGCAGGTCGAGGCGCTCGATGCCCTGGCCGATCACCAAAGTGTTCTGGCCGTTATGGGAACGGGGCGCGGCAAGTCGCTTATCTTCCACGTGCATGCCGCGCGCGAGGCGGTCCTTCGCGGGCGTGCGAGCATCTTTGTCTATCCGCTGCGCGCGCTCGTTGCCGACCAGGCCTATCACCTCTCGTCGACGATGGCAGCGCTTGGCATTGGCGTTGGCGTGCTGACCGGCGAGACCGTGGAGGCCGCACGCGATGACGTGTTCGCCGGTCTAGCTTCGGGCCGCACCGGTATCGTGCTCACGACGCCCGAGTTCCTGTCTATCCACCGTGACCGCTTTGCGCGTTCGGGCCGCATCGGCTTTGTCGTTATCGATGAGGCGCATCATGCCGGTCTTGCCAAGGGCGGCGACCGCAGCGCCTATCTCGACATGCCCGATATCCTCAAAGCCCTGGGCGACCCGGTCGTTATGGCTGCGACGGCCACCGCGACGGCTCCGGTTGTGGCCGAGCTTGCCCGCATGTTGCCGATCACTCGCACGGTGGTCGACGAGACGGTGCGCGAGAACCTGCGGCTCGAGGACGACCGCGATCTTGCAAGTCGCGAGAACCGTTTGGTGTCGATTGTGGCGACGGGGGAAAAGACCGTCATCTACGTCAATTCGCGCGACCAGTCCGTGGCGCTCGCCAAGACGTTGCGCAAGCGTGTGCCCGATTGCGCAACCCATATCGCGTTCTATAACGCGGGGCTTGTGCGTTCCGATCGCCGTCGCGTGGAGGAAGCATTCCGAGACGGCAGCCTCAGCTGCATCGTCTCGACATCTGCCTTTGGCGAGGGCGTCAACCTGCCCGATATCCGCCATGTCGTGCTCTATCACATGCCGTTTGGCGGCATTGAGTTTAACCAGATGAGCGGCCGTGCCGGTCGCGATGGCCAGCCCGCCGTGATCCACCTGCTCTATTCGTCGCGCGATGCCCGCATTAACGAGCGCCTGCTCGACTGCTACGCACCCGAGCGCGACGAGCTCGTCACACTCTATCGCGCGCTGCAGACCATGTGGCGCTCCAACCGCGGCAAGACCGGGGATGATTCATTCTGCGCAAGCGATATCGACATCGCGCAGATGTGCCTTGCCATCGATGCCCGCACGCCGGTCGACGAGCGCTCGGTGGAAAGCGGCCTAGGAATCTTCGAAGAGCTTGGTTTCTGTCGCGTTTCGGGGTTTGACGACACCCGTCGCATCGCGATGGCCGAAAACCCCGGCCGCGTGCAATTGAGCAGGTCAATTCGCTATTTGGAGGGCTTGCGCTCGCGCATGGAGTTTTCGGCTTTCCGGAGCTGGGCGCTCGATTCGTGCGCTTCTGATATGCTAGCCAAAGTTAACCGCCCGATCGTACCGCGGGCCTAGGGGAAGGGGACCTCGATGGATGCCGCAGCCCGTACCGCCCATGATTCCACCCTCCAGCCGTTTTCGGAGATGGAGCACTATAAGCATGCCGATGAGCTGCCGCCCGAGATTATGGCGGACAGCTACGACAAGCTGGAGCGTCTGTGCCTCAAATATATGAATGAGGACGACTTTTCTAAGGTTGAGCAGGCCTACTGCTTTGCTGCCGAGAAGCATTGCAACCAAAAGCGGCGCTCGGGTGAGATGTACATCAACCATCCCGTCGAGGTGGCCATCATTCTGGCCGATCTTAAGATGGACTGTGACGTGGTGTGCGCCGCGCTGCTGCACGATACCGTCGAGGATACCGAGACTTCGCTTGCCGATGTTTCCGGCCTGTTTGGCGATACGGTGGCCGAGCTCGTCGATGGCGTGACCAAGCTCACCAACATCGAAGTCGACAGCATGGACGAGAAACAGGCCCTCACGCTGCGCAAGATGTTCCTCGCCATGTCCAAGGACATCCGCGTCATCATCGTTAAGCTTGCCGACCGTCTGCACAACATGCGCACCCTTGCAGCCCTGCGTGAGGACCGTCGCCTGTTTAAGGCTCGCGAGACCATGGACGTGTATGCGCCTCTGGCCGACCGTCTGGGCATGAGCTCCATTAAATGGGAGCTCGAGGACCTGTCCTTCTTCTACCTTGAGCCCGACGCCTACCAGCGCATCGCGCGCATGGTGGCTGAGTCGCGCGAGGTTCGCGAGCGCTATCTGGCCGAGACCATCAAGACGCTCACCGACGAGCTCAACCGCATTGGCCTGGAGGGCTTCCAGATCAACGGCCGCTCCAAGCACTATTGGTCCATCTACCAAAAGATGAAGCGCAAGGGCAAGGAATTCTCCGAGATCTACGATTTGGTGGCGCTGCGCGTTATTACCCATTCGGTGCGCGATTGCTACTCCACGCTCGGCGCAGTGCATACGCTGTGGCACCCCATGCCCGGTCGCTTTAAAGACTATATCGCCATGCCCAAGGTCAATAACTACCAGTCGCTCCATACGACGGTTATCGGCCCCACGGCCCGCCCGCTCGAGATTCAGATTCGAACCTATGAGATGCATGAGCAGGCCGAGTACGGCATTGCCGCCCACTGGCTATATAAGAAGTCGGGCGGATCGTCTGCTTCCAAGACCAATGACGCTCAACGTTTGGACGACCAGATCAACTGGCTCAAGCATTCGCTCGATTGGGCTGCGTCTGATGAGATCACCGACGCCAAGGAATACCTGCATTCGCTGAAGGTCGACCTCTTCGATCAGGAGATCTTCGTCTTTACGCCCAAGGGCGAGGTCATGGCGCTTCGTGCCGGCTCCACGCCGCTCGACTTTGCCTATGCCGTTCACACCGAGGTGGGAAACCATTGCGTCGGCGCCAAAATCAACGGTGCGGTGGCTCCGCTCACGCACGAGATTAAGACGGGTGACCGTGTCGAGATCCTGACTAACAAGAGTTCCAAGCCGTCGCGTGATTGGCTCAAGATCGTTAAGACGCCTTCCGCCAAGTCAAAGATCCGCCGCTATTTTGCCGCTGCGACCAAGGATGACGACGCTGCTGCCGGCCGCGATATGCTGGCCAAGGACCTGCGGAAGCGTGGCTATGGCATTTCTACGCCGCGTTCGACGCGTGCGCTCAACGCCGTAACGGAGCAGTTTAACTTCAAGCAGCTCGAGGACCTGTTTGCCGCCGTCGGCGCCGGCAAGGTTGCCCCGCGCACTGTGGGCAATAAGGTCGAGCAAATCTTGGACCCCAAGCCCGAGGAACAGCTCACCAAGGCCGAGGCTATCGCCGAGGTCGTGAAACAGCCTGCTCGCGGCTCCAACCGCAAGCCGCAAAAGCGCGGCAAGAGCGCCAGTAACGGCATTATCGTCAAGGGCGAGAGCAACAGCGGCCTGCTGGTCCGTCTGGCTCATTGCTGCAACCCCGTGACGGGCGACGACATCGTCGGCTTCATCACGCGCGGTCGTGGCGTTTCGGTACATCGCGCCAACTGCCCCAACGTCAAGGGTCTTATGGAACATCCCGAGCGCATGATCGATGTGGAGTGGGACGGCGCTGCCGACACCCTCTTCCAGGTCGAGATCGTGGTCGAGTGCTTGGACCGTATGGGCCTGCTCAAGGATGTCACCATTGCCATTGGCGATGCGGGCGGCAATATCCTTTCTGCCGCCACGTCGACCAACCGCGAGGGTATTGCAACCCTGCGCTTTATGGTCGAGATCTCGGACGCGAGTGGTCTGGATCCGCTGCTGGCTTCCATCAGCAGTGTCGATTCGGTCTACGACGCTCGCCGTCTTATGCCCGGCGAAGGCGGAGCTCAGCTCAAGCGCCGTGTGTAGGTGCGAGAGCCTCTCAGCATCATAGATATTGGTTACGTTCGAGGCATCGTTTGGTGCCTCGAACGTATTTTAGAAGGAGGGTATGCGCATGGGCGATATGACTTTGGACCTGACACCCCGAGGTGCGGCTTCGATTGAGGCGCTCGTCAACGGCCCGATTCAGACCAACAGTTACGCCGTGATTTCGAATGACGAGTGCTTAATCGTCGATCCGGCGTGGGAGGGCGAGCGTCTTGTGGAGCATATCCGCACCGCGCATTCCGAGGTGCGCGTACTCGGCTCTGTCTGCACGCACGGTCATGCCGACCATGTTGGCGGGGTTGCCGGGGTTCGAGCTGTCGTTGGCGACAGCGCACTATATGAGTTGTGCGCTAAGGACGTGACGGTACCTCGCGCAAATATCGAGGAGCAGCGCGCCATGTGGGGCATCGAGACGCCCGATCCGGGTGAGCCGACGCGCTTGCTTGCCGAGGGCGATACAATCGAGGTGGGCGACGTCTGCCTGCAGGTGATCGAGACGCCGGGGCATACGCCGGGCGGCATCGTCCTGTTCGCCGCGACCGAGCAGGGGAACATCGCCTTTGTGGGCGACACGCTTTTCCCGGGCAGCCACGGTCGTACCGATCTTTCCGGCGGTGACGAGGCGGCGATTATGCGCTCGCTTTCCAAACTTGCCAAGACGCTTCCGCCCGATACCGTTTGCTTGACGGGCCATGGCGATTCGACCACGATGGCGCGCGAACTTATGCAGAACCCGTTTATGCAGATGTAGGCTCGAAGCCGTCTTTCGAACCACGAAGACCGCTCAATCGTCAAGCTATTTTCCCCAGTGGGTCGATTCTGTGGGGCAAACGGTCAAAATTTGTCCAATCGGATGGTATTCGTGAACAAACGAACGTTTATGCTCGGGTATGTCGTGGTAAAATCTCAGGCGTTATCGGAGCAACCTTACAGGAGGTTTCTTTTATGCTCGTCAACGCAGCAGACATGCTCAAGAAGGCCGAGGCCGGCAAGTACGCTCTCGGTGCCTTCAACACCAACAACCTCGAGTGGACCCTGGCTATTCTCCAGGCCGCCGAGGAGGCCAAGTCTCCGCTGATCCTTCAGTGCACCGCTGGTGCCGCTAAGTGGATGGGCGGTTTCAAGGTCTGCGCCGACATGGTCAAGGCTGCCGTCGAGGCCACGGGCGTTACCGTTCCCGTCGCCCTTCACCTCGATCACGGTTCTTACGAGGACTGCTTCAAGTGCATCGAGGCCGGCTTCACGTCCATCATGTATGACGGCTCTCACGAGGAGACCTTCCAGCTTAACCTCGACCGCACCAAGGAGCTCGTTGAGCTTGCCCACTCCAAGGGCATGTCCATCGAGGCCGAGGTCGGCGGCATCGGCGGCACCGAGGACGGCGTGACCTCCAACGGCGAGCTCGCTGACCCCGCTGAGTGCAGGCAGATTGCTGACCTGGGCGTCGACTTCCTCGCCTGCGGTATCGGCAACATCCACGGCGTGTATCCCGCCGACTGGGCTGGCCTTTCCTTCGAGCGTCTGGGCGAGATCAAGGCTCAGACCGGCGACCTGCCCCTCGTTCTGCACGGTGGTACCGGCATCCCCGAGGATCAGATCAAGAAGGCCATCTCCCTGGGTATCTCCAAGATCAACGTCAACACCGACCTGCAGCTCGTCTTCGCCAAGGGCGTTCGCGAGTACATCGAGGCCGGCAAGGATCAGCAGGGCAAGGGCTTTGACCCCCGCAAGCTCCTCAAGCCTGGTCGCGACAACATCGTTGCCCGCACCAAGGAGCTCATGGAGGAGTTTGGCTCCGTCAACAAGGCGTAAGCGTAGCTAAACTTCCCACCGGAAGCCCCGTCTCCCTACACTGTTTCCTTTGCGCTCACCTGGCTTTGCCAGAAGTCGCGCCAAGGAAACAGTTCCGGGAGACGGGGCTTCCTTCGTTTAACGCCGCAGGGTTACGAGTCTGAATTAAGGTGGCTACTGGCTTCGCTAGAAGTCGCGCGACGGAATCAGCTCCGGGTGAACGGGGCCTCCTTTGTTAACTCGCTACAGGGTTACTGGGCTGAATTCATTTTTAGAGGTACCGTTTATCGGTGTTGAGGGTTCCTTTATTGGGGCTTTCTTTTTTATCTCGCTACAATGGGCTTCAAGAGTTCTAATGACTTGGAGTTTGGTATGGCTGTTATTAATGTGCTGCCTTCGGATGGGAAGGTTATTGACGAGGGGCCTGTTGGTTGCTCTGTTGATGTTTGCTGCGATGACTTTCGCCATCTCGATATTGGACTACCGCCTGAGATTCTTCGTCTTAAGGATGCCGGGTATTTGACGCAGGCTGTTGCCGCCTGCGATCGCCTTTTGGAGCAGAATCCTGAGCCTTCCCTGGCAGCCTGCGTTCGTGCCGAGCGGTATCGCATGCTTGAGACGCCGCTTCATTTTTCGGTGTCGCGCGATCGAGCTATTGCGATGATTCGCGAGGAGTGGCCTGAGTTTACCGAGGAGCAGTTTGACGATCTGATTGACCGTAAGCGTATTGACTGGCGCTTTATCGACGGCGAGCTGTTCGTTCTCGACAACTTCCTCGATTCGCTTCGCGTATATCCCAAAGAGGTCCCCGGCATGCGTCCCGATTCTACGGACGGAATAGCACTGCGCAACGAGATGCTCAAGGAGATGGAGTCGCAAAACGGATTGACTCGCGTTATTACGCTTCAGGCGTCCTTGTCTGTCCCCGGCGCTCTAGAGGGGGAGACCGTTCACGCTTGGCTTCCCGTTGCCGCCACCTGCCGCCAACAGTCTCAGGTCGAGATTCTCGACATGACGCCGGAGGGTACTGTTGCTCCCGCGAACGCTTCGGCGCGTACCGCCTCGTGGTCTTCTTCGAGTGAGCGCTCATTCTCGGTGACCTATCGTTATCACATCGATGCTGCTTATTGTGATGTCTACGGTGGCACACTTCCGGTTCATCCGCGTATGGACGCGCCTCTGCCCGAGGATATTTCCGAGGACCGTCCGCACATTGCATTTACGCCGTATCTGCAGCAGCTGACGGCCGGTGTTGTTGACGGACTCGAGGATCCGCTCGATCGCGCTCGTGCTATCTATGATTACCTGACGCAGTATATCGACTATCGCTATCAGCCGCCGTACTTGCTTTTGGGATCTATTGCCGATGACTGCGCGCATTCGCTCCGCGGCGATTGCGGCGTTATGGCGCTCACGTTTATCACCATGTGCCGTATCGCGGGCGTGCCTGCCCGTTGGCAGAGCGGCCTGTACGTTGCGCCCGATTCGGTGGGGTCGCACGACTGGGCAGAGTTCTATACGCCGCAGACCGGTTGGCTCAACGCCGACGTGTCATTTGGATCTTCTGCTCGCAGGATGGGGGAGGAGTGGCGCCGCCGTCACTACTTTGGCAATCTCGACCCATGGCGTATGGTGGCCAACAATCGATTCCAGGCAGAGTTTGAGCCCTCTTTCGACGGCATGCGCGAGGACCCTTACGATAACCAGATGGGTGAGGCTTCGGTCGACGGTCGCGGATGCCGTCAGCGCGAGATGCTACGCACGGTCGAACTCATCGAAATGCTTGAAGTTCCATTTTCGGACTAATCAACAGAAAGCTGTGATAAACTAACTCACGCATTACGTGCCCGAGTGGCGGAATTGGCAGACGCAGTGGACTCAAAATCCACCGTTGGCAACAACGTGCGAGTTCGAGTCTCGCCTCGGGCACCATACATGCAAGTGAGCGTTCAAGGGGGTTGCGGCCCCCTTTTTCGTGCCGAACTCGCGTGAGCGCGCGAAGCGTTAAGCAAACAGGCCTGCGGCCTGTTTGTAGCGGAGCGTGGCGAGGGCGCCACGCGTCCGAACCCCGGGGCTTCGCGAAGCGAAGGCCCTTCGAGTCTCGCCTCGGGCACCATACATGCAAGCGAGCGTTCAAGGGGGTCAAGGCCCCTTTTTCGTGTACGTAATGTGATAACGCGCTGTACGTGTTATTATTCGCAAGGCGTTGTTCCCGCAATGCCCTAAAGAGGAACCCGAGGGTTCCCACCTTTTGGCGCCAATGAGCAGCTGACTGGTCATACAACTTAGATTCCCTTCCTCAAATCGAGGAAGTCTATGTGTACGACCTGGTTGCTGAGAAGCGCCGGGTTATTTTTTTATGAATGGAGGTAGGGAAAATAGCTAAGTCTGATGACACTCGCATCAACGACGAGATCACTGCATCGTCGTGCCGTTTGATTGGCGTCGATGGCTCTCAGCTCGGCCTGTTCGCCATTCGCGATGCCCAGCGCGTCGCCGACGATCAGGGTCTCGACCTGGTCGAGATCGCTCCCAACGCGGAGCCGCCGGTCTGCAAGGTCATGGACTACGGTAAGTTCAAGTACCAGCAGGCCATGAAGGCCAAGGCTGCTCGTAAGAACCAGTCCAAGGTCGAGGTCAAGGAAATGAAGTTCCGACCCAAGATCGACGTTGGCGACTACGAGACCAAGAAGGGCCACGTTCTGCGTTTCCTCAAGAAGGGCGCACGCGTTAAGATCACCATCATGTTCCGCGGCCGTGAGATGGCTCACCCGGAGCAGGGCCTTAACGTTCTCGAGCGTCTCGCCGAGGATCTCAAGCCTTACGCTACGGTCGAGTCCAAGCCTAAGATGGAAGGCCGTAACATGCTTATGCTGCTCGCCCCGATTAAGGGCGCCTTCGATGAGGATAAAGCGGCAAGCGATACTAAGTAACTAGTGTTCTGTAACCGATTAAGGAGTATTTCATGCCTAAGATGAAGTCCCACAGCGGCACCAAGAAGCGTTTCCGCAAGACTGGTACCGGCAAGCTTATGCGCGCCAAGGCTTTCAAGAGCCACATCCTGAGCAAGAAGTCCACCAAGCGTAAGCGTGGCTTCCGTCAGGAGACCGAGATTGCCGCTGCCGACCGCAAGGTCATCAAGTCGCGTCTCGCCTAAGTTCGCGTTCCCGTTTTTCGTTTTACCGTCTAGGAGTTGATAGAACATGGCACGTATTAAGCGCGCTGTTGCCGCCAAGAAGAAGCGCCGTACCGTTATGCACCGTGCGAAGGGTTACTACGGTGCCGCTTCGCGTACTTACAAGCATGCTAAAGAGCAGGTCCAGCACTCCCTGCAGTATCAGTATCGTGATCGCCGCAACAAGAAGCGCGAGATCCGTTCTCTTTGGATCACTCGTATCAACGCTGCTGCTCGCCTGAACGACATCTCTTACTCTCAGTTCATGCACGGCCTGAAGGTTGCCGGCATCGAGCTCGACCGCAAGGTCCTGGCTCAGATGGCTTACGAGGACATCGAGTCCTTCAACGAGCTGGCTACCATCGCCAAGAAGGCTCTCGAGGCCTAATAGATTCTCTTGAATCGCTAGGGGAGTGTCGCGTTGTGCGCGGCGCTCCCTCTTTTTATCTGAAGCGCGGTTTACATTGCTAAAAGCGCGGGTAGATAAACACTTACAGGTGACCGATCTCTATATATTCCTGAACCAAAGGGTCATCATCTGATACGTGCGGAAGATCCGCACCAGTCTTTCTATTACCTATAGAAAGCAATATGTTGTGTAGGACTTGTGAAGAGCGGAATTGACGTCCCACAGAGCTTCGCGGTCTGGCAATATATCTCCTTGCCGCGCGGCCCGGTCGAACCGGATCAGCCGCAAAGCGTGCACCTTGAGAACCGGATACTGCGAGGATGGACACTTCCGAGTGTCGCATCCGGGCAGACATCGAACCATTTGAAATGGTCTAACTTGGATTTGTTTTTCGCAAGGCCGCCGAGAGGC
>NZ_JBCPDH010000002.1:0-139455 GCF_040915545.1 Collinsella aerofaciens
CCGACGGGAAACGAAAAAGCCCGGTTTAAAACCGGGCTCGAACAAACACGCCTATTGACAATGGCTTTCTCATATTAAAATGGGATGCTGTGCCACGCGCGCCAGGCACGCGCCATGCAGACGGCCCCAAGAGAGTCGCCCGCCTATTCGAATGTGTGAAAAAGATTGAGGCCCGGTGACTTGAATCAGAGGTCATCCCGGGCCCATCAGAGCTCACAGAGCTCTTGGTTGCTTTGGTCTCGCTTTTCACGGCGTTTGTCGGGCTTTCCGAGGCACTCAAGCAGCGTTCGAAGCATAACAAGTCACTACAATTAAGGCTTTGACCCCTTGACCAAGCAACGGCGCTGCCCAGCTATCACCCTTGGGCTGCCGTCAACTTTATTCTATCCGCGAGCATCTGGTTTACCAAATGGATTTTCGGTAAAGGAAGCACGGCACGCCCGCAAAACCACTACGCCCCAAGTGCCGCCATGGGAATCACCGCCACGCCGTCGTCGCGTGTGTAGGCAATGCTCCCCTTTCCAACCACGACCGCCAAAAACGCCGGCGCGGCATTCTGGGCGGCAGGATTGGAGAGCACTTTCCTCTCCAGCGCCTTGAGATTTCTCGCTCCATCGTCTGCTTTCGCATCACTCAGCTTGACCTCGATGGCTCCCCAGCGCCCGTCGTGCTCAACGATCAGATCGACCTCAAGGCCCTTCTCATCTCGGAAATAATGGACACTGTTGTCGACACCGCCGTAGGTGGAAAGGAACACGCGCACGTCGCGCAGGACGAGATTCTCAAAGAGCATCCCCAGCGTTTGCATATCGCCAAGCAGCCGCTCAGGGGTAGCCCCCAGCAACGCCGCCGCAAGTGACGGGTCACAGAAGTAGCGCTTGGGGCGCACGCGAACGCGGGCCTTCGAGCGCATGGGCGGCTCCCATCCGCACAGGTCCTCGGTCAGCTTGAGCCTGTTGAAGAGGTCCAAGTACGCAGCGATGGTCCTCTCGTCGGGGCCCGCCTCACCGTACGAGGCGTCCTTTACGAGCGTCTTGTACGTGACAGCCTGGCTCTCGTTCATGGCAAGAGCTCGCAAAAGGCCGTGTGCAAGCTCGGGCGACATGCCCTCGTCCAGCACGTTGACGTCGAGCACCGAGTGCACGTACTGGCTTGCCGTCTCTCGCGCAAGATCTTCCGAAAGCCCAAGATTTGCAGGCCAACCGCCCCTGCAGCACCAGCGGGCGACGTCATCCACCGTGCTCTCGCGACGCTGAGGGGCAAAATCCTCGCCCTTAAAGAGGCTTGCCAGTGACACGAGCGGCTCGCCGTCGCCCGACTCACACAGGGCCATGGGGCGCATTGACAGACGGGCGATCCTACCCGTGCCGGAATGACGAACATGGCTGCGCTCCTCGCTTTTGAGCGCGGTCGAGCCCGTGAGCAAAAGTGTCCCCCGTTCGTTGCCGCTCGCGTCCACGAAACGCCGGGCGGCATCCCAAACCTCGGGCACCTCCTGCCATTCATCGACCAGGTGTGGCGCATCGCCGATGAGCGCCAGGCTTGGGTCGACCTCTGCCGCCGCACGCTGCGCAGGCTCATCGAGCCTGGAGACGCTCGCCGAGCGAGAGAGCGCCGTCCAGGTCTTGCCGCACCATTTGGGGCCGTTGATCTCCACACAGCCAAACGCCCGCATAAGGGTGTCGAGGCGCTCCTCTATGAGCCGGGGCCTATATCCCTTTTGGGTCAATCTCTTTGGTGCATCCATAGACGGCCGTCCCTCTCTATCACGCGATATGCGAAATTACGCCATTCTCAATGCTGATTTTACGCTACTTTCAATGTAGTTTTTACGCCATGACAGATGTAGTCTTTACGCCATTTTCATTGAAGGTTTTACGCTTGGCATCCTTAGCGCGACCCATTCCGAGCATCACATCAGAGCGTGCTTGGTTATCTCCGCTCGCACATCTCGGCAAACGAAATCAGCTTGGCATCTCCCCTGCTCGCCGCAGCTTCCTGACATCCTTGCGTAAAGCCTCGCTTCGAGAAGATCGCATAGCTTTTGTGCTGCCGCCTAAAGAGCTCGCTTCGGTATACGAGCTTTTGCAGCACGTCTTCGCCCGCCGGTTCATTGCGCCATTTGCACTCCGCAAACAGCGCAGCGCCCTCGCCATCGTCAACAATCAAGTCGATTTCTTCCTGCGCATGTGTGCGATTGTCCGTCCCCCACCAGCGCCCGACGCTCGCCGGAACCACATCGAACTGGCCCGCGCGCGCGAGTTCGTACACGTATTGCCTGCATATAAGCTCAAAGACCGTACCCATGTAATCCGATACGTGCGGCTCAATGCGCTTATACGCCATCTCGGCCATATCGTTTTGAATCAGCCCAATGTTCTGCGGCACAAACTTGTACCAGAACCTAAACATCTGGTCGCTCAGCAGATACACGGCTCGCTTATTGCTCGTCTCGTTTAGGGGCAGCTCGCGCTCGACAATCCCAAGCGACGCCAGCTTATCCACATAGCTCTTTACGTTGCTCGCAGGGATTCCCGTAGAGCTCGCAATCTCCGAGATCCTCGAGCGCCCCTGAGCAATTGCTTGCACGATCGCATCATATTGCTCGGGATTGCGGCACTCTTGCATTAGCAGGTTACTCGGCTCCTCAAAGAGATAGCCCGTAGAAGTAAGAAAAAGACGTTTGATGTTGTCCTTGAGCGATGCGGCAGGATCGACTCTCTCGATATATGCAGGAATGCCGCCCGTCATACCATAGCAAACTGCAGCGTCTTCGCGACTCATGCTCTGCCACAGGTCGAGGGTCGTCGTAAAATCGAGCGGCATGATCTTAAACTGGGCCGTACGCCTACCGTATAGTGGGCTCTCGTAGCCCAACACCTGTTCCTCCATAAACGAAAGAGACGAGCCGCATAGAATCAGCATGAGCCTAGTCTCTTTGTACAAGTGATCAATCTTGTCTTGCAGCAACGAACTGATCTCGGGATTCGATTGGGCGAGATAGGGATACTCGTCAATCACGACAATCAAACGTTCCGTGCGAGCCATGGTGGCCAATGCATCGAACGCCTCGTCAAAACTACGAAACGACACGCCTGCAGCACCAACCGAACCCGCAAGTATCGCCTGGCTAAAGCCGTGCAGGTTTGCCTCTGCATTGGTACGACGAGCTTGAAAGTAAATAGCCTTCTTGTCTTGGATGAATTCTGTGATAAGACGCGTTTTGCCCACACGACGACGGCCGTAAATCACAGGCATCTCAAAGGAGCCCGTGCCATACAGTCGATTGAGCTCGGACATTTCCACTGTTCTTCCGATAAACATAGGGCCATCCTTCCTTTACGTTATAGCTAGCTATATTATACCTTCCTATAATATAGCTAGCTATAACGTAATTCGACAAGCGGCGCACGCAAAAGGGGCGGTACATCACCGCACGTGGACCGTTCCGGAAAATGTACCCCGTTCTGGAGCCTGGTTCCGGGATACAGCTTCCGGTTGAGGACCGATCCGGAAAGCGCGTCCCGCTCTGAGTGGCAATTCCGGGACACAGTTTCCGCTCCAAACAAAAGGCCCCGGCTCGCGATGGAGCCGGGACCAAAGGCGCAGCGTATGTAGTTGATGTTGAGCGCGAACAGCTCGTCAGCAATGGCTATCCGCGCCCTACCCTACCCGCGGTTGCGGACGCGGCTGTAGGGCGTATTCACCATGGGCAGATCGGGACGCAGCTTGCCGTCAAACGCGCGGTAAGCGTTCTGTACGGCGGGCGCCGTGGGGATCGTCGCGATCTCGCCGATGCCCTTGCCGCCATATGCCACGGGCAACAGCTCGTCCTTCTCCACGTAAATGGCGTGGATATCCGGAATCTCGGGCGCACGGAACAGCCCGAGCGTACCGTACCTTGCCTGGGGTACGCAGTCCTTGAGCGGCCAGTCCTCGGTAAGCGCATAGCCCATACCCATAAGCACACCGCCTTCGATCTGACCCTGGATGGAGATGGGGTTGACCACCTTGCCGGAATCGTGCGCGGCATAGACCTCGCTCACGCGACCGTCATCGTCCAGAATGACCACATGCGTGGCAAAGCCGTAGCAGATGTGGCTCTTGGGATTGGGAACGTCGGCGCCCAGCTTGTCGGTCGGCTCCAGGTACACGTAGCCAAACTCGCATCCCTCGAGCGCCTTGATGGCGGCCGCGGGATCCTGAGGATGCATACCCTGGCCGGCGACGAGTTCCTGCGTGTGCAGCTGATAGGCGCGGCCGTCGTCATACTCGATCTTGACGCCGTCGCCATGCGCACTCACGGGAGCGGCGGGCGCAGACTTGCCGGCCTCGATATCAAGCATGGCATCGCGCAGCAGGAAGGCGGCACCGCGCACGGCCTCGCCGGTCACGACCGTCTGACGCGAGCCAGACGTGGTGCCGGAGTCGGGAGCGTTCTCGGTGGAGCACTCGCCGTTGGCGATGCAGCGAAGCGGCAGGCCGCATGCCTCGGCAACGTCTTGCAAAAAGACGGTGTTACAGCCCTGGCCAATGTCGGACGTGGCGGCATAGACCACGGCCGCGCCGTTCTCGATGCGAATCTTGCAGCGGCCGGCATCGGGCAGGCCCACGCCCACGCCGGCGTTCTTCATGGCGCAGGCAATGCCGGCGTGTCCGGGATGCGCATAGTAGGCATCCTTGACCTCGAGCAGTGTCTCCTTCAGCGCCGTGGAGCAGTCGGCAATCTGACCGTTGGGCAAAACCTCGCCCGGCTCGATGGCGTTGCGGTAGCGAATCTCCCACGGATCCAGGCCGACCTTCTCGGCCAGCAGGTCGATTAGGCTCTCGAGCGCAAACTCGGACTGGCAGACGCCAAAGCCACGGTACGCGCCGGCGGGCGGGTTGTTGGTGTAGTAGCCATAACCGCGAATGTCGGTGTTCTGGTACTTGTAGGGGCCGACAGCATGCGTGCAAGCGCGCTCGAGCACCGGGCCGCACAGCGACGCGTAGGCGCCGGTGTCAAAGTTAATCTCGCAGTCCAGGCCGGTAAAGTTGCCCTCGGCGTCGCAGCCCAGCGTAAAGGTGCCGTCCATGGCATGGCGCTTGGGATGGAACGCAAGCGACTCGGCACGTGTGAGTTTGCACTTCACAGGACGCTGGAACTTATATGCGGCGAGCGCGGCCAGGTGCTGGATGGACACGTCCTCCTTGCCGCCAAAGCCGCCACCCACGAGCATGGTCTCGACGACCACGCGCTCGGGTTCGCTATCCCAGCCAAACATGTGGGCACACTCTTTGCGCGTGTCGTAGGCACCCTGGTCGGTCGACTGCACCTTGACGCCGTTCTTGTACGGGAAGGCAACGGCGCACTCGGGCTCCAAGAAGGCATGCTCGGTAAAGGGCGTGGTAAAGCGCTGCGTCACGGTAAACGCGCTCTCTGCCAGCGCCTTGGCGGCGTCGCCGCGCGTCACGTGACGGCTCTGGCACACGTTGTCCTTGAGCTCCACCGTGTTGCCGAAGGCAAAGAAACTGTCATGCAGGCGCGGCGCGTCGGCGGCCTTGGCCTCGGCGATGTTGCGCACGGGCTCCAGAGGCTCGTAATCGATCTTTACGAGCTTCTTGGCCTTCTCGAGCGTCGCCTCGTCCTCGGCAACCACCAGCACGATGGCGTCACCCACGCAGCGGGTGATATCGCCCTGGGCGATCATGACGTCCCAGTCCTGGATAAGGTGGCCGACCTGGTTGACCGGCACGTCCTCGGCGCGCAGGATGCCCACCACGCCGGGCAGGGCCTCGGCCTTGGAGGTGTCGATGGAGAGCACACGGGCGCGCGGGTACTTGGAGCGCACGGCGCTGGCATAGGTCAGACCCGGCTGATCGAGCTCGTCGATGTCGTCGGGATACTTGCCCTCGCCGAGCACCTTCTTGCGCACGTCGATGCGGAAGGCGCGCTTGCCCACGCCGTAGTCGTCGCCGCGCTCCAAATCCTCGTCGATCTGCTTTTCGCCACGGAGCACCGCAGCTGCCAGCGAAATGCCCTCGATAATCTTTTTGTAGCCGGTGCAGCGGCAGACATTGCCACGGATGGCGTACTTGATCTGCTCCTCGGTGGGCTCGGGGTCCTCGGCGATCAGCGCTGCACCCGCCATGACCATGCCGGGGATGCAAAAACCGCACTGCACGGCGCCCACGGCGCCAAAGGCGTACACAAAGGCCTCGCGCACGTCCTCGGGCAGGCCCTCGACGGTCACGATGTTGCGGCCGGCGGCAAGAGCAGTGGTCAGTACGCACGCCTTGACGGCCGCACCGTCCACATGGATGGTGCAGGTGCCGCAGGCGCCCTCGGAGCAGCCGTCCTTGGCGGAGTGAATGTGCAGGTCGTCGCGCAGATAGCGCAGCAGTGGTTTATTCTCCGTCGTCGTGTGCTCGACACCGTTAACGGTAAAAGTGAATTCCTGTGCCATGGTGATTCCCTTCTACACGCCGGCGGCGATGCCGGTGCGGTCGTGGATGGCGCCATGAGGGCAGACGACGGCGCACATGCCGCACGACAGGCAGTCCACGCCGTCGATATGGGCGCAGTTGTCCTCGATGCGGATAGCGCCGGCAGGGCACTTTTTGGCGCACATACCGCAACCGATGCAGCTCGTGTCGCAGATCTTGCGCGCAATGGCGCCCTTATCGGTGTTGTTGCAGCGCACCAGAATGTTCTGGTAGCCGGGAACGAAGGCAATCACGCGCTGCGGGCACGCCATGCCGCACAGGCCACAGCCCGTGCACTTGGAGCGATCCACGCGGGCGATGCCATCGACCAGCGCAATGGCGCCGTGGGGGCAGGCCGCGACGCAAGCGCCACAGCCAATGCAGCCTTCGCTGCAGCGGGCGTCGCCGCCTGCGGAGGCGCAACCGCTTCCGCAGGCAACGTAGGCCACGTTATGTTGAATGGATTTGGCCATAAGAGACTCGCCTATTTCTTAAGAAGGTACGAATAGTTGTCGCGCACAGCCCTGATGGTCAGGCGGACGGCCTCGGGAAGACCGGTGTTGACGGCATCGACCGAGACGGTGCGGACCGTGCCGGCCACGCGGACCTTAAAGTGGTCCTCGTCCACCGCCAGGAAGCCCTCGTTCTCGGAGTTCTCCATGTCCTGCTCGCTCCAGAACAGGGTGAGCTTGTCCTTGTAGGGACGACCCTCCTGGTAGGGACAGAACACGGCGCAGTTGCCGCACTCGTTGCACATGCCGTCGACATGGACGACCTGATGCTTGGCCAGGCCCGGCACCTTAATTGCAACGTTGGCGCGGTTGGGGCACACGTCGCAGCAGACCTCGCACACCGAGCCGCAGCCCAGGCAGCGGGTCTTGGTGCAGTTGCGCTTGTCGCGGCACAGCGACCCCTTGCGCTCGTAGCAGGTGTCCTCGCGGCCGGCCTGCTCGTTACAGTCGGCGTACTTGTTAAAGTCCACGCCGGCGATGGCACGAGCGACCTCGGCGGCATCGGCGATGGCCTCGACCACGGTGGCAGGACCGCGGCGGCAGTCGCCCGCAGCCCAGACGCCCTCGACGCCGGTGGAGGTGGCGGCAAGGCGGCCGCGACGGTCGTGCTCGACGCCCGCGGCATCGTACAGGCTGGCATCGATGCCCTCGCCCACGGCGCAGATCACCGTGGTGGCGGGAAGCTCGATGGTCTCGCCCGTGGCGGCGGGGCTGCGACGGCCGCTTGCATCCGGCTCGCCAAGCTCCATAACGTCGCAGGTCAGCACGGCGCCGTTGAGCGCCTTAGGTGCCAGCAGCTCGCAGAACTCAACGCCGTCGGCAAGAGCAAGATCGAGCTCTTCCTCGTCGGCGGGCATCTGCTTCTTGGTGCGGCGATACACCAGGCGCACGTTCTTCACGCCGGCCAGGCGCTTGGCCACGCGGGCCGCGTCCATGGCGGTGTTGCCGGCGCCAATGACCACGACGTCCTCGCCCAGCTCGAGCTTCTCGCCCTTCTTGGCGGCCTCGAGGAACTCCAGCACATCGAGCTCGGCGCCCTCGCCCAAGCCCGCAGAGCCGGGCATCCAGGCACCGGTGGCCACGACCACGTCGGTAAAGCCTTGAGCCTTGAGTTCGTCGATGGAATCCACGCGAGCGTTGAGCTGCACCTTGGCGCCAAAGGCTAGGCAGAGCTCGGCATCGTGGGAGATATCGTCGCTCGCGATGCGGAACTCGGGAATCACGTGACGGACCACGCCACCGAGCGAATCGCGGGCCTCAAAGATGGTGACGGGCACGCCGGCACGCGTCAGGAAGAACGCCGTCGCCAGGCCGGCCGGGCCGCCGCCGATAACGGCAACGTTGCGCTCGCCGTCGTTTGCGATGGCCTGGGCACGCGGCTTGGGCAGCACGGCGGTCATGGCCTCGCGGGCGGCCTTGAGCTTACTGGCGCGAATCTGGGCGCCCTCGGGCTCGTAGAACGCACGCTCGCAGGCACAGCCGCAGGGATGCGGGCAGATGGTGCCGGTAATGAACGGCAGAGCGTTGCGCTCGATGATGATGTTGAGCGCGTCCTCGTAGCGGCCCTCGTCAACAGCCGCCAGATAGGCGGGAATATCCTGCTGGATGGGGCAGCTCGTGCGGCACGGCGTGGTAAAGCAATCGGAAAGCGGGCTCTTGCCGGCGACCTTGCGGTCGGGCAGCGGGCGCAGCGGCTTCTTGTAGAGCGGATTGGCGAGCGAGTCGGTCTGGATCGCAGTCACGGCCTCGAGAGAGACGCCCGCGAACGGCTTGCCGTCCAGGTCGGTAAACTCGCCGGCCATCTGGCTAAAGCGCTCGTAGCCACCAGGCTTGAGCACGTCGGTCGCCAGGGTGACGGGCCAAATGCCGGCATCGTACAGGGCGCGGATGTTGTAGACCGTGGCACCGCCGGAGTAGCTGATGCGCAGTTTGCCATCAAACTGCTCGGTAATGCGGCGGGCAGCCTCGATGGTCAGCGAGAACAGCGAACGGCCGGACATGTACATCTCGGTGGAGGGTAGCTCGTTCCTCGTCACGTCGACGGGGAACGTGTTGGTCAGCTTGACGCCAAACTCCAGGCCGCGCTCGGCGCACAGGGCAATCAGGCGCTCGAACATAGGCACGGCATCGGCCCACTGCAGGTCCTCGCGGAAGTGCGTGTCATCGAAGACGATGTAGTCAAAGCCCAGCTCGTTGAGGCGCTGGCGAGCAAACTCATAGCCCAGCAGCGTGGGGTTGCACTTGATGTAGGTGTTGAGACCCTTCTCGGTAATCAGATAGGTCGCGATGCGCTCGATCTCCGCCGGCGGGCAGCCATGCAGGGTAGACTCGGTAATGGAGTTGGAGACGCGCGCCGGGATGGACTCGACAAACGCGGCATCGACATGCTCAAACTTGTCCAGGTTAGCGAGCGCCCACGTGCGGCACTCGTTCCAAACCTCGGAGCCGCTGGCGTCCTTCATGCCCTCAATGTACGCATCGACCTTGGGGCTCTTGATGCCCTCGAGGTCATAACCCACGGACATGTTGAAGACAAAGCCGTCCGGACTGCCCAGGCCGTACTCGCGAGCGATCAGGTGGCAGGCAAACCATGCCTTCACGTACTCGGCAAAGGCCTGCGGAACCTCGAGCTCGGTCGACCACTCGCAGTTGTAGCACTCGTCCTGCGCCACGATGCAGGGCTTGTTCACACACTTGGAGAGCTCCTCGCCGTCCATAACCTGAACGGTCTTAAGCTCAAAGAAGCGGGAACCGGCCACATAAGAGGCCACGATGTTCTGGGCAAGCTGCGTGTTGGGACCGGCGGCCGGGCCAAACGGAGTCTCGATGCGCTCGTCAAAAATGGGAAGCGCGCCCTCCTGGTTGGTCGTGACCATCTTGCGCACGCCAAAGACGGCGCCCTGAGTCTTGTGCTCCTCGATGATCCAGTTCATCAGCTGCGAAAACGGGATCGGCCTCATGATGTCGCTCATAGTGAGCTCCTCTCTGTAACGCCCGGCGAGACCGCGCGGCGGGCGCAAATACGGTGTAGCGCTAGCACAGCGCCGGCGACCCCGCGGAGGCCGCCTATGCGCGCGCCGGATGTGGCGAAACATCCGACGCGCGCGAATCTACTTGTGAATTAGTAGGTGCGATCGTTGAGCGTGCTCCAGAGCTTCTTGGACTCGGCCGTGGTCCACGCGTTGATCTTGTCCTCATCAATGCCAACGAACTCGCGATCCTTGTACAGGACGCGGCCGTTGATGATGGTGGTGCGGCAGTTTTTGCCCATCATGCCAAAGAGCATGTGGCCGTCGATATTCTCCTCGCTCAGCGGCGTAAAGGGCTTGTAGTCCATAACGATAACGTCGGCGGCAGCGCCGGCCTCTAGCACACCGAGCTTGCGATCGAAGTACTTGCTCGCCATCTTGGCGTTGTTCTCGAACAGCATCGTCATGGCCTCGCACCAGCCCACGTTGGGCATGGCGGCGTTGTGGCGCTGAATAATCAGGAAGACCTTAAGGCTCTCGAGCATATCGTGGGTGTAGGCGTCGGTGCCCATGCACACGGGGATGCCGCGGCGGAAGAACTCGAGCACGGGGGCGCAGCCCACGGCGTTGCCCATATTGGATTCGGGGTTGTTGACCAGCCAAGTGCCGGACTCCTTGACGATGTCCATCTCGGCAGGCGTCACGTGGATGCAGTGGCCCAGCATGGTGTCGGGACCCAGCAGGTTGTGCTGCAGCAGGCGCTCGACGGGGCTGATGCCACCGCGGTTGAGGCGGGAGTCCCACACGTCGTTCATGCCCTCGCACACATGGATGTGGAAGCCGGTCAGGCCGTTGTTGGCCTCGGCCATCTTATCCATGGTCTCGTCCGAAAGCGTAAAGGTAGCATGTCCGCCAAACATGGCGGCGATCATGTGGTTGTCGTTATCGCGACGCTCCTTGGCGGCCCACTGGGCAAATTCGGCGTTCTCGGCAATGGCCTGGTCGCACTTTTCCTGGCCGCGGCGATCGGAGACCTCGTAGCACAGGCACGAACGCATGCCCAGCTCCTGAGCTGCATCCTTAATGGTAAAGAGGCTTCCCGGAATCTCGCAGAAGCTCGCATGGTGATCGAAGATCGTGGTGACGCCATCGCGGATGGAGTCCAAAATCGTAGCATAGGCGCTGGCCTTGGTGCCGTCGAGCGTCAGGTTGTCGTCGATCTTCCACCACTGCTGCTCGAGATTCTCCAAGAAGTTGGTGGGGTTGCAGCCCTTAATGGCAAGGCCGCGGGCCAGACCCGAGTAGATGTGGGTGTGGCAGTTGATGAGTCCGGGCATGATGAGGTTGCCCTGGGCATCGACGTACTCGGCATCCGGGTACTTGGCCTTGAGCTCGCGCTCGGGGCCCACTTCGACGATCGTATCTCCGTCAATGGCGACCGCACCGTTTGGAATAAACGGGGTCTGAGCGTTGCGGGTAAAGACGGAACCGTTAGCGACCAGAAGCATGGATGCTCCCTTCAACATCAGAGGCGGGGTTTGACACCTCTGACATGGCGGAGTGCGAAGCGCCGGCCTACACCGGAAACGGGCCCTCTCCCGTCAACGCTTCACCAAAGGGACAAACCCTTTGAAGTGCGGCTTGGTGCCGCATGGCGTCGGCGGACGAGGCGATGCGTCCGCCGACGAATAGCACCGAATTGGTTACTTCTTGCTCTCGGGCAAGACCAGATCCACGGCAGCGTCCTTGGCAGCATCGATGTGCTGAGCCACGACCGGCGTCTGCGGAAGGATCAGGTTAAGGACAATGGCCATGATGGCGGTGGGGGTTACGGCATTGGAGCCGATGACGGTGGACACCCAGGCGGGCATACCCTCGCCGGCAAGGCAACCGCTGGCCATCCAGATACCCAGGCCAAAGACGACGGAGGTGCCGACGATGGTGGTAGTGCGCTGCGTGAGGCCCTCGCGGGTGAACATGCGCACGCCGTTCATGGTGATGGTGCCAAAGACGCCGACGGTCGCGCCGCCGATGACGGGCTGCGGGATAGCGGAAAGGACGGCAGAGAGCTGCGGGAACAGACCGGCGATGGCAAAGACGGCCGCAATGATCACAAAGACCCACTTGTTGACGACCTTGTTGGAGCAGATGATGCCCACGTTCTGGCCAAGGGCGCTGGTGGGAAGACCGCCCAGCAGACCGCCGACCATAGAGGTGAGGCCCTGGGACACGATAGCGCCGGAGAGCTCGCGCTCGGTGGGCATACGGTCGATGGAGCCCAGGCAGGCGGCGGAGACGTCACCGATAACCTGGATGGCAACCATGGGGAACACGACGGCGAGGGTAATGCAGACCTCGGGATCAAACTCGAGCGCGTAGGGCATGAGCTTGGGAAGAGCGAAGACCTGAGCGGTGGCGACGCTGGAGAAGTCGATCATGCCAAAGGGGATGGAGACGATCATGCCAACGATCATGCCAAAGAACACGGATCCCAGCTTGAGCGTGCCCTTGCCAAAGTTGGCGAGCGCAAAGACCACGGCGAAGGTGATAAGAGCGACGCACCAGGCCTGCGGGGTGCCCCACAGCGGCGTACCCATACCGCCGGCCATATACTTGACGGCCGTGGGATACAGCGAAACGCCGATGGAGAAGATGACCGTACCGGTCACGACGGGCGGGAACAGCCACTTGATCTTGCTGTAGGCCAGACCAAAGAGGACCGCGACGGCGCCGCCGACGATCTCGCCACCCAGCAGCGCACCAAAGCTAAAGCCCGAGGCACCCATGGCCTGCAGGGCCGGCAGGAACGCGAACGAAACGCCCATGACGATGGGCAGGCCGCCGCCGATGCGACGGAAGGGAGCGAAGGCCTGAAGGGCCGTGTCGATCGCCGAAAGAATGAGCGCGACCTGGATGATGTCGGTACTCTGCTGGCTATTAAAGCCGTAGACGCCGGCCATGATGACCGCCGGGGTAATGATGCCGGCAAACGATGCCAGTACGTGCTGAAGGGCACACGGGATCATTTCCTTAACGGGAGGCATGCCTTCGCGAGTGAACAGGGCTTCAGTGCCGTTCGTAACCGTCTCCTGGGTCATTTGACCACCAATCCTCGAAGTAGTTGTTTTCGCATCTGACGCTCTATTGTGACGCAGTGCGGGGTTGAGGTTGTGCCTTCATTGCATATCGTATTAAAGATGATTCTCATTCTCAATAATAATTTTTTGTTATCAGACTATTCTTCAGCTGAAATTACGCATTTCCGCAGGTCAGGAAAGTGTCTGGTCAAAATAACATCTAACATTTCTTTTGGTCAACCGTTTACCGCTAAATTCCTACCGTTCGTCTGCATTACGCAATGTACCTGCGGATATACGAGATGATGGGCAGCGTGTTACCATGAGAAAAAATTGTTATGAACATTTCCGATTTCACCCAAAGGAGTTGCCCGTGAACGAGACCGTACGTCGCTTTTTGCCGATGGTCGATTTTCTGGAGCAGATACTCGGCAAAAACAGCGAAATCGTGCTGCACGATTTCTCGGATCCCGACCACGCCATCGTCGATATTCGCAACGGCATCGTGAGCGGCCGCAAGGTCGGCGGTCCCGCCACCGATCTGGCACTCAAGATCATGCACGACGCCAAGTATCGCGACCTGCCGTTTATTACGGGCTACGAGGGGCGCGGTGCCGGCGGCAAGACGTTGGAGTCAGCGACGTACTTTATCCGCGAGAATGATGAGATCGTCGGTATGCTCTGCGTCAACACCGACCTCTCGACCGTGCGCTCCATCAACGCCATGGCGCAGCAGCTCATGGCGTGCTTCGACGCGGCGCCGACGCGCACGGAGCCCGCCCCTATCGAGGTCGAAAGCCTTTCGGAGTCTACACAGGAGCTCATCGACCGCAGCATTGCCGAGTTGCTGAGCGCGCGCGGGCTGGATGTAGCGTCGCTTGGTCAGAGCGACCGCGTGGACGTCATTCGCCACCTCAACGGTAACGGGGTGTTCATGCTCAAGGGCGCCGTGGCCTGCGCCGCCGCCGCGCTGGGCATCTCTGAGCCCAGCGTCTACCGCTACCTGCAAAAAGTCCGCAAGGAAGGCTAACGAGCAAAATGGAGTGCGGCTCCACAAGCGATCCGTCACTTGATAAAAGACCCTGCAGCTCGCACGCGCTGCAGGGTCTTTTTGCATGTCATGTTTAGTTGTGGCCAACGCCTTAGAGAGCGGCAACGACCTCGATCTCGACCAGACCGCCAGCCGGAAGGGCGGCAACCTGGAAGGCGCTGCGCGCGGGGAACGGGGCCTCAAACTTGGAGGCGTAGATCTCGTTCACGGCGGCGAAGTCGGCGATGTCGGCCAGGTAGACCGTGGTCTTGACGACATCGGCAAAGGTAGCGCCGGCAGCGGTCAGCAGGGCCTCGACGTTGGCGAGGGACTGCTTGGCCTGGGCCTCGACGCCCTCGGGCATCTTGCCGGTCGCGAGATCGATGCCCAGCTGGCCGGACAGGAACACCATGTTGCCGGCCTGGATACCGGGGGAATACGGGCCGATGGCTGCGGGTGCGTTATCGGAAGACACGACGGTCTTGCTCATGTTTTTCTCCTTACGATCAATTGAGAGAGCGTGAGCGCGGTGTTCACACCGGGAGGCACAGTTCGGTCTGAACACCGCGCTTGATTGGGATAGTACTCAAGGTTTCTGTTTGATGCAAGAATATTATCAGCTTGCGAGAATATTTTATCGCCCAACGGTTTCCCCGAACCGCTGAACGGTTCTCATGTGGAGCAGCCAGTCCAAGCTGCTGAAGACTTTGTCCTGCTTAGGCTGCGGGCGTCGCCCACCGCAGCGACGCCACTATACTTTTGAATATCTGAGCATTTTGAAAGGCAGGATATGACCGCAACCGCCAGCCGAACCACTAACCGCAGGCCCGAGCTTTTGGCCCCCGCCGGAGGCCCGGAGCCCTTTGCCGCCGCGCTCGCCGCCGGGGCAGACGCCATCTACTGCGGCATGGGCAGCTTCAACGCCCGCCGCAAGGCAACCAACTTTACCGACGAGGCCTTTGAGCAAGCCTGCCGCGCCGCGCATCTAGCCGGGTCGCGCGTCTACGTCACGGTCAACATCGTCATCAAGCAGTCCGAGATGGGCGATGCACTGCAGCTCATTCATCGCTGCTCCACGCTGGGCGCCGATGCCTTCATTATCCAGGACTGGGGTCTGTTCTTTGAGGCCAAGCGCACCATGCCCGGCATCGAGACACATATCTCGACCCAGGCGAACATCCACGACGACCGCGGAACCCTTTGGTGCCGTGAGCAGGGCGCCGACCGCGTGACTCTCTCGCGCGAGCTCTCCATCGACGAGATCGCCGCCATTCACAACGCCGCGCCCGATGTGGACCTTGAGGTCTTTAGCCACGGTGCCATCTGCTTTTGCTACTCGGGTCTGTGCCTGCTGTCGAGCTTTGCCATGGCTGGCCGCTCGGCCAACCGCGGCATGTGCGCCCAGCCCTGCCGCCTACCCTACGAGCTAATTGACGAGAACGGCCGCTCGCTCTCCCCTGCCGGTCGCGAGCGCGCGCTGTGCCCGCGCGACACCAACACTTCGCAGCTTGTTCGCCGTCTGTATGACGCCGGCGCCGCATCGCTCAAGCTCGAGGGCCGCATGAAGGCCCCCGATTACGTGTATTCCATCGTCGACGTGTATCGTCATCAGATTGATGACATGCTGGCCGATGTTTCGACCTCTAAGGATGAGGATGCGGCCCGCCAGCGACAGCTCAAGCGCTGCTTTAACCGCGACTTTACGCACGCCTATCAGGACGGCACCTCGGGCGATGAGATGATGAGCTATGAGCGTTCCAACAACCGCGGCCAGATCGTGGGCACGGTGCTGGGCAGCCGCCCGGCCAACCGCGATGTGCGCGGCCTTAAGCCCGACGACCGCCGTCGCCGCGCCGCCATCGCCCGCATTGAGCTGTTTGAGCCCGTGGGCAAGGGCGACCTGCTGGAGCTTCGCCACGACGATGAGTTCGACCAATTCCTGACCACCATCGCCGCCGATGATGCCGCCGCGGGCGACATCATCGAATGTCGCGTTCCCCGCAGCATGCCTGAGGGCTGCCGCGTCCGCGTGATTCGCAGTCAGCGTGCCATTGACGCCGCCGGCGCCGCGCTCAAGCGCGATGTGCTGCGCCGTCGCGCCGTGGATGTAACCGTCGTGGCACGTTTGGGTGAACCGTTTGCCGTCACGCTTACTTGCTGCGACGACCCATCGCTTACGGCCACGGGCACAGGCTTCACCGTCGAGGCCGCCAAGACCCGTGCCGTCGAGGCGGCAGACCTGGTTGAGCATGTGGGCCGCATGGGCTCCTCGCCCTTCGAGGCAGCGAGCTTTGATGTGGCGCTCGATAAGGGCTGCGGCATGGGCTTCTCCGCTGTGCACAAGGTGCGCGCCGCCGCCTGCAAGGCGCTGGAGGAGGCCATTCTGGCACCGTATGACGAGCGTGCCCGCACGCTCGAGCTGCCGGTGCTCGACAAATGTACGCGGCCCATGCCCGAGCACTACCGCGACGAGCCGCAGATCTGCGCCACCGTCACCTCGCTCGAGGCCGCCGAGGCCGCTCGCGCCGAGGGTGTAACGCGCATCTACATGACCACCGACGCACTCGATGCGGCCGAGCTCTCCCCCGCCGATGCATTTGAGCAGGGCATCGTACCCGTACTCGACGAGGTCTGCCGCGCCGTCGACCACGAGCGCGTCGATCCCTGGATCAATGCCGGAGCTACCGTCGCCGTCGGTAATATCTCCGAGCTCGCCGTAGCCGCGCGGGCCGGCGCCACGGCCGAAATTCGCTCTTGCCTGCCGGTGCACAACACGCCCTGCATGGAGGCGCTTGCCGAGCGCGGAGCCGGTGCGTTTTGGCTCTCGCCCGAAATCACGCTCGACGAGATTGTCTCGCTCGGTGCCGCCGCGCCCGCGGCTTTGGGCATCACCGTCTTTGGCCGCCCGCGCGTCATGACAAGCGAGCATTGCATTCTGCAGGTTGCCAACGGCTGCATCCACGATTGTGTCAACTGCCGTCTGCGTGCCCGCAAGCTCTCGCTCAAGAATATCGACGGAAAGGTCATGCCCGTCCGCACCGACATCCACGGCCGCTCTCGCCTGTACGATGCCTACCCCATCGACCTCACGCCGCAGGTTCCTCAGCTGCTCGATGCCGGCGTGCGTCGTCTCATGGTGGACGGAACGCTGCTCGAGGCAGATGAGGTGGGCCGTGCCGTCGCCCGCGTCCGTCGTGCCGTCGAAGCCGCGCAGGCCGGCCGCAAGCCCGCCGCCCGCCTACGCGGGGCGACCTCGGGCTGCATGTTTGTGGGAATCAGCTAACCGAAAGGCTTACACGTGAACGAAGAACCTCAAGTCCTCTACTGCGACGCCTGGCTCATGGCCATCGACAAGCCCGCCGGCATGATCGTCCACGGCGACGGCACCGGCGAGCGCACACTCACCGACTACGCCAGCGACCTGCTGCTGGCGATGGGCGACGGCTTTGCCGCGACCGATATGCAGCCGCTCAACCGCCTAGACCGCGACACCACCGGCGTGGTGCTGTTCTCGCTCGACAAGCAGACGCAGCCCACCTTTGACCAGATGGTCATCGACCACGCTTTCGAAAAGCACTACCTGGCGCTCGCCGAGGGCAAGATCGACTGGAACGAAAAGCTCATCGACAAGCCCATCGCCCGCGACCGTCACGACAGCCGCAAGATGCGCGTCGGCGCCAGCGGCAAGCCGTCTCAGACGCGCGTGAAGGTGCTCAAGCGTCTTAAGAGCCGTCGTGGCCTGCCCACGCGCTCGTATATCGATGTCGAGCTGCTCACCGGCCGCAAGCACCAAATCCGTGTGCATCTGGCGAGCGAGCGTCATCCCCTGGTAGGCGACGACCTGTACGGAACGCCGCGTCCCTGCGGCCTGATGCTCCACGCCCACAGCGTGTCCTCCACGCATCCCGTAACCGGCGAGCACATCCACATCGA
Organism: Collinsella aerofaciens; assembly: GCF_040915545.1. Lineage (GTDB taxonomy): Bacteria > Actinomycetota > Coriobacteriia > Coriobacteriales > Coriobacteriaceae > Collinsella > Collinsella aerofaciens_BE. Next base: position 17,987 of record NZ_JBCPDH010000002.1, read on the forward strand.
AGCCCCCTGCCCCTGGGAGCCCTAAAACCTGCCGAAAAGGGACAGGTTTATTTTGGCAGGTTTTATCTGGACAAACGTCAAAACCACCACAAAGGTTCCTGCCCCTTCGCGGTGGTTTTGGCCTTACTTCGCCCCGTTGCTAAACCGTGATGACGTTTTTCATCGTCTGGTACTTGGCGGGCACCTCGCCCGCGGTGATAACCGTTGCGTCACGGAAGTCCGCGAATTTTACGGGAGCCACCATGCCAAACTTACTGGCGTCCGAGATTACGAAGCGTTTGGCTGTATGGCGCATCGAGATACGCTTGACCTGCGCTTCCTCGATATCGGGCGTCGTAAAGCCCTGCTCGGCGGCAATGCCGTTAGAACCCCAAAAGCCGCAGTTAAAGTTGTAGCGGTCTAGGGTTGCCAGAGCATCGGGGCCAACGAGCGCCTCGGTCTCGGGTTTAAGCTCGCCGCCCAGCACCACGGTGCGCATGCCGCGCACAGCGAGATGCTGAGCATGGAGCACGGAATCAGTCACATAGGTGACCGATTCGAGATGCGGAAGATGCTCGATGAGTCTGAGCGTTGTCGAACCCGAATCGATGTACACAAAGCTCTCGGGCTCCACGAGCGCCGCCGCACGGGCGCATATACGCTCCTTGTCATCGTTATGGAGGTCGCTGCGCTCATTAAGCGTTAGGTCGCGCGTCACGTGCGCGCGCTCAAGACTCGTCGCCCCACCGTGGACCTTGGCGATACGGTGCGCTCGGTCGAGCGTCTGCAGGTCGCGCCGAATGGTAGATGCCGTCACGCCCAGGGCCTCAGCAAGCTCCAGCACGGTAACCGAGCCGGCTCGCTGCACCATCGACACAATCGCGTTGAGCCTATCTTCCGCAAGCATCGCTTACTCCTCCTCGGGGTACACGACTCCCCAGTCGGCGCGGAGCTTGGTCATAAGCTCCATAACATCAGAAGCATAATCCAGCAGCTCGCGCTTGGAGTCGTCGCCGGCAACGGCCTGCTCAAGATCGGCCATCTCATAGCAAAGGGCGTAAGCCTCGGTGCCGGCGTGGACCTCCTCGCGGTGACCGTCCGCAGTCCACACGATGGTCGCGTGATCGGCACGCGGATACTCGTTGACCTCGATATAGCACTTGTCAAAGCTGATGACCGAGCGCTTGGGCTGCTTGGAGTGGAGCGTAAGGCTCACAACACCCAGCTGCTGCTCGGCATTACGGCAGACGATGCCGCCCGCAACGTCCACGCCGGTCTCACAGGTGTTGCCCAGCGAAACGACCTCGGCGGGCTGGCTTGCCATAAAGAGGCGCATGACGGACAGGGCATACACGCCAATATCGAGCATGGCACCGCCAGCAAGGTTGCGATTGTAGAAACGATTGGTCAAATCGCCGTACTCCTTGTAGCTGCCAAAGTTGAGCTGAGCGAGGTTCATGCGGCCGAACTCGCCAGCATCCATGCGACGACGCAGCTCCTGATACAAGGGCATGTGAAGCACCGTGGTGGCGTCCATGAGGACCACGTTATGCTCGTCGGCAATGGCACAGGCCTCGTCGAGCTCGGCAGAATTTAGGGTAATGGCCTTTTCGCAGAGCACGTGCTTGCCAGCTGCCAGAGCGGCGCGCAGGTAAGTGATATGCGTGTGATGCGGGGTGGTGATATAGACGGCGTCGATATCCGGATCGGCATAGAGGTCCTCGACCGTGTCATAGACCTTCTCGATGCCATACTGCTCGGCAAAAGCCTGAGCCTTAGACAGCGTGCGGTTGGCGACGCCCGCAAGCTTGCGGCCGGCAAGAGCGAGAGACTGGGCCATCTGGTTGGCGATAACGCCACAACCGATCACGGCCCAGCGGAGCTCGGGAGCCGTAAAGATATCATCGGGGAATGGCTTGTCCTGAACCGAAGCGAACGCTGCCTTTGCGGCTGCCGCGGAATCGAGTGGAGCCTGCTTGGAATCTGCCATTATGTGCCTCCTGAGTCATCGGAAGTTCTTCATTTCCAACAGCCTTATATTCGCACAAATGAGCGCGCATTTGCTTGTATTTGCGTGTATATTTGCTTTTCGGTCATTATTTGGCCATGGTTGACAGATGTTTGCGCGGTCATGCGCATCATCGCGCAAGACTCTGCGCGTAAATGCGCATGCGACAATCCTTGTGAAACATATAGGAGCGGAGCACCAAAGCCCTAAAGACAGAGCCAGCTGTATTACTTCACCCCTCCGGGGGCACCAGACATCAAAGGACTGTCCCTAGGTGCCGACACATGGGGACTGTCCCCAACTGCCGGGACTACTCATTTAAGTCTGTCCCCAATGAGCACAATCACTCATGTAAGTCTGTCCCCAATGAGTATCCCCAATGAGTGGGGATAGAAAAAGGCCCGGGTGCCGTGGGGCATCCGGGCCTTTGCTAGCAACTTGATGTTGCGGGCAGCTTAGAACTTGTGGCCGCACTTCTTGCAGACGCGCAGCTTGTTCTTACCGTCCTTCTCGTGACCGACGCGGGTAACCTTACCGCACTCGGGGCAAACGAGATTGACGTTGGAGGCATCGATGGGAGCCTCCTGCGAAACGATGCCGCCCTGCTGGTTGGCAGCGTTGGGCTTGACGGCCTTCTTGACGACCGAAACGCCCTCGACAACGACCTTGTTCTCGGCGGGGAGAGCACGCAGGATAACGCCCTGCTTGCCGCGATCCTTGCCAGAGAGAACCTGGACCTTATCGCCCTTCTTGATATACATATATCTCCCCTAACTACAGGGTCTCGGGAGCGAGCGAGACGATCTTCATGTACTTCTTGTCACGAAGCTCGCGAGCGACGGGCCCGAAGATACGGGTGCCGACGGGCGAACCATCGTTGTTGATGACAACGCAAGCGTTCTCATCAAAGCGAATGTAGGAGCCATCCTTGCGGCGGATCTCCTTAACGGTGCGAACGACGACGCAACGGACAACGTCCTTCTTCTTGACGTTGGCGCCAGGGGTAGCCTCCTGGACAGCACCGATGAACACATCGCCGATGCCTGCATAACGACGCTTGGAACCGCCAAGCACCTTGATGCAGCGAATCTTGCGAGCGCCGGAGTTGTCGGCGACGTTCAGCATGGTTTGCATCTGAATCATGGTAGATGTTCCTCCGAACTAAGAACCGAAGAGAGGTGCGCAGCCTTTATACGGCCTGTGGTATGCAAGCCAGGCATACGCACATCTTCGGAAACGTACAAGTCGTAAGAGCGACTGCTTATTTAGCGCGCTCGACGACCTCGATGAGGCGCCAACGCTTCATCTTGGACATAGGACGGGTCTCCATAACGCGGACGGTATCGCCCACGCCAGCCGTGCACTCCTCGTCGTGAGCGTGCAGCTTCTTGGAGCTGGTCATCATCTTGCCGTACTTGGGGTGACGCTTGCGCTCGGTGATGGTGACAACAATGGTCTTGGCACCGGAGACAGAGGTAACGACACCCGTACGGACCTTACGCGAGTTACGCGAATCAGTCATGTTCTCTCCTTAGGTCCTACTCGGCGACAGCGGACTTCTCCGCTGCGATCTCGCGGGCGCGCTGCTCCGTGAGGACGCGAGCGATGTCCTTCTTCACGGTGTTGACGCGAGCGGTGTTGTCCAGCTGGCTGGTGGCCATCTGGAAACGAAGGTTAAAGAGCTCGGCGCGCATTTCCTTCAGCTTCTCAACGAGCTGAGCGTCCGAGAGCTCACGAATCTCTGCGGGCTTCATTAGTTCTCCTCCTTGGCGGCGGCGGCGTCCTCAGCAGCCCACTTGGCCTCGAGAGCGGCCTCCTCAGCCATCTCCTTCTCGATGCGCTGCTCAGCGTTCTTGGCAGCAACAATCTTGGTCTTGATGGGGAGCTTGTGCTGCGCAAGACGCAGAGCCTCGCGAGCGACCTCCTCGGGAACACCCTTGACCTCGAACATGATGCGGCCGGGCTTGACGACGGCCACCCACTCCTCGGGGTTACCCTTACCAGAACCCATGCGAGTCTCGGCAGGCTTCTTGGTGATGGGCTTATCGGGGAAGATCGTGATGTAGACACGACCGCCACGCTTCATGTAGCGGGTCATGGCAATACGAGCGGCCTCGATCTGACGGTTGGTGATCCAATGGGCCTCGAGAGCCTGGATACCAAACTCGCCGAAATGCAGCTCGGTATTACCCTTGGCCTGGCCCTTCATGGAGCCACGCTGCACCTTGCGGTGAAGAATACGCTTAGGGGCAAGCACTACTGACCCCTCCTCTCGGAGTTACGACGACGAGGACGGGAAGAGCCCTCGAGTGCAGGGTTGGGAACAGGCTGGCCCGGGAGCTTCTCGCCCAGGTAGATCCAGACCTTCACGCCGCAAGCGCCCATGGTGGTGCTGGCGACAGCCGTGCCGTAGTCGATCTTGGCACGGAGGGTGTGCAGAGGCACGCGACCCTCGCGGTACCACTCACGACGGCCCATCTCGGCACCGCCGAGACGACCGGAGCACTGGATACGGATGCCCTTAGCGCCAGCCTTGCGGGCGGACTGGACAGCCTTGCGCATAGCGCGACGGAAGGCAACGCGGCCCTCGAGCTGCTCAGCAATGGACTGAGCAACGAGGTTGGCGTCGAGCTCGGGGCGCTTGATCTCGACAACGTCGACGGAGAGCTGGCCCTTGGAGACGCCAGCAACCTTCTCGAGCTCGGTGCGGAGGGTATCGATCTCGGCACCCTTCTTACCGATGACAACGCCAGGGCGAGCGGTGAGGATGATGACCTTCACCTTGTCGCCAGCGCGCTCGATCTCGACGCGGGAGACAGCTGCGCGGGAAAGACGCTTCTCGAGGTACTTGCGGATCTCGAGATCGTTACCGAGGGTCTTAGCGTAATCCTTCTCTGCGAACCAGCGGGAGCGCCAGTTCTCGGTGATGCCAAGACGGAAGCCGGTGGGGTAGACTTTCTGACCCATACAGCTTTACGCCTCCTTTCGAGGAGCAACGACGACGGTGATGTGGGAAGTACGCTTCAGAATGCGAGAAGCGGAACCCTTGGCGCGGGGACGGATGCGCTTAAGCGTCGGACCCTCGTCAACATAGGCAGCGGCGACAACCAGGTTGTCGGCACGCAGACCGTTGTTGTTCTCGGCGTTCGCAACGGCGGAACGGAGAACCTTCTCGACATCCACGGCGACGGCGCGGTCGCAGAAGTGGAGGATGTCGAAGGCCTGAGCGACAGGCTTGCGGCGGATCAGATCGACCACCAGGCGGGCCTTGCTGGGGGAAACACGCACGTACTTAGCGACGGCGCGAACCTCGGTGGCCTCAGTTTCAATAGACTTAGTTGCCATTTACGGTTAACCCCCTATTTGGCCTTGTGGCCACGGAACGTACGAGTCGGCGCGAACTCGCCGAGCTTGTGACCAACCATGGACTCGGTAACATACACGGGCACATGCTTGCGGCCGTCGTGGACGGCGATGGTGTGACCAACCATCTCGGGGAAGATGGTGGACGCGCGGGACCAGGTCTTCACGACGTCCTTCTTGCCAGCCTCGTTCATCGCGGTGATACGCGAGAGAAGGCGAGTCTCCACGAACGGGCCCTTTTTGAGACTTCTGCTCATAAGTGCTTTCTCCTAAAACTCGGTATCCGAAATTACTTCTTACGGCGACGAATGATGTGCTGGTTCGAGACCTTCTTCTTCTTGCGCGTACGAAGGCCCTTCGTCGGCTTACCCCAGGGGGTAACAGAGGGACGACCAGAGGTGTGGTTCTTGCCCTCGCCACCGCCGTGCGGGTGGTCGACAGGGTTCATGACGGTACCGCGGACGGTCGGGCGCACGTTCATGTGACGCTTACGGCCGGCCTTGCCGATGACGATGTTGGAGTGATCGGCGTTGCCGACCTCACCGACGGTGGCGCGGCAGGTAACGAGGATGCGGCGCATCTCGGAGGAAGGCATACGGACGATAGCGTACTTGCCCTCCTTACCCATCAGCTGGCAGGAGTTACCGGCGGAACGGGCGATAGCAGCGCCCTTGCCCGGCTGGAACTCGACGGCGTGGATGAGCGTACCGACGGGGATGTCGGCGAGGGGCAGAGCGTTGCCCGGCTTGATGTCGGCGTCAGAACCGGACATGATGGTCTGACCGACCTCGAGGCCCTTGGGGGCCAGGATGTAGCGCTTCTCACCGTCAGCGTAGTGCAGCAGAGCAATGCGAGCAGAACGGTTCGGATCGTACTCGATCGTGGCAACCTTGGCGGGCACGCCGTCCTTGTTGCGCTTGAAGTCGATCACACGGTAACGACGCTTCACGCCGCCGCCCTGGTGGCGGGTGGTGATGCGGCCGTTGTTGTTACGACCGGCCTTCTTAGGCAGGGGCTCGAGAAGAGACTTCTCGGGCTTGGTGCAGGTGATCTCGGAGAAATCGGAGATCGTCTGCCAACGCCTACCAGCGGAGGTCGGCTTAAGGTGCTTTACAGCCATTACAATCCCTTTCAATAGGAATCCGTTAGCCATCGCAGACAGGGATTCGAGGTTCTGCCTCGGGTGCGATGACACCGGACGTATACACGGTTCCGGGCGTGTCCATTTTATACGCCCAAAACCTTGAGCTCTCGCCTCCCCTATTTGGGAGGCATGAGCTCACTCAACAGCAGCGAGTCTTAGGCCTGGTTGCCAAAGACCTCGATGGTGTCGCCCTCGGCCAGCGTGACGATGGCCTTCTTCCAAGAACGGGTCTTGCCGGCGACATAGCGCACGCGCTTGGTCTTGGGCTTGACCGTCAGGGTGTTCACGCGAACGACCTTGACGCCGAAGATCTCCTCGACAGCGTCCTTGATCTGATACTTGTTAGCATCCTTGGCGACCTCGAACGTGTACTTGTTCTGCTCCATGCCGGAGAAGGAACGCTCGGACACGATCGGACGGATGATGATCTCGTGGGCGGTCATTTATGCAAGCACCTCCCCGAAGTGAGCGGCGATGTCGGCGGGCATCAGCACGGCGTTGTTGTTGACGAGATCGTAGGTGTTGGCCTCGTCGGCAGTGATGATGAACGTCTTGGGAATGTTGCGGAACGACAGGTAGGCGTTGACGTCCTCATCGCGAACGATGATGGTCAGGCGCTTGCCCTCAAGGCCGAGAGCCTTGAGCATGGCGACGGCAGCCTTGGTGGAAGGCTTCTCGAAGCCGTAGTCGTCGACGAGCACGAGCTCGCCATCGGCCAGCTTGGCGGACAGCGCGGAGCGCATAGCCAGCTTGACCTCCTTGTTGTTCATACGCTTAGCGTAGGAACGGGGCTTGGGGGCGAAGACAACGCCACCGTGACGCCACTGGGCAGCACGGATGGAACCCTGGCGGGCACGGCCGGTGCCCTTCTGACGCCAAGGCTTCTTGCCGCCACCGGAAACCTCAGAGCGGCCCTTAGCGGACTGGGTGCCCTGACGCCAAGAGGCCATCTGGCACTTGACGATGTGGTGCATAACGTGGATGTTCGGCTCGATGCCGTACACCTCAGCGGCGAGCTCGGCCTCGGCGACCTTCTTGCCCTCGCTGTTCTTTACTTCAAACTTTGCCATTTAAGTGTTCTCCTTGGTATGACGCTGGGCTAAATGGGCTGGGCCCTTAGGCCATACGGATGGCGACGAGACCATTCTTGGCACCCGGGACAGCGCCCTTGACCAAGATGAGGTTCTGCTCGGCATCGATGCGGACAACGGAAAGGTTCTTGACGGTAACGCGCTCGTTACCCATGTGACCGGCCATCTTGACGCCCTTGAGGACGCGCGCAGGATAGGCGCACTGACCGATAGAACCGGGGTGACGCTGGAAGTGAGAACCATGCGTCATAGGACCGCGGCGCTGACCCCAGCGCTTGATGCGACCCTGGAAGCCCTTACCCTTGGAGGTACCGATGACGTCGACCTTCTCGACATCAGCGAAATCAGCGACGGTGACGACCTCGCCGACCTTGTGCTCCTCGCCGTTCTCGACGCGGACCTCACGAAGGAAGCGGACAGGCTCGACGCCAGCCTTGGCGAAGTGACCAGCCATGGGCTTGTTCACGTTCTTGGCCTTGATGTCGCCGAAACCGATCTGGACGGCGTCATAGCCGTCGGTTGCCTGAGTTTTAACCTGCGAGACAGCGCAGGGGCCAGCCTGGATGACCGTGACGGGAACGACGTTGTCGTCCTCGTCCCAAACCTGGGTCATGCCAATCTTGCGGCCGAGAATCATGCTGATCAAGATATGATCCCAACTCTCGCGTGGTCTTGGGACAATGCGTACACCACCGAGCGTACGCCCCTAGAGGACCACTACTTACACGACGTGCTCCCCAGCCTTGTATTTCGCCCGGACTACCTGACAACCCTATTAAGCAGGCATTTTGTCCAGCCAGAATACTCCCCTGGTTTCACACAGCTGTTTAGTATACACGGCTGCGGGCGTATCCATCGAGATTCATATTTCACTCACATTGTTTACGCAGGTAAAGCGCGTGGCACGTTCCCAGTGTGCGGCGGAGGGGGCGGCCCTGAGACATATTAAGGTTGCTGCTCTACAGTCCTGCTCACGACGGAGAGCACATTAAGTGCTCTCCTGTTCGTGCGGAACTCGCGACAACCTTAATATGTCTCAGGGCCGCCCCCTCCGCCGCACACTGGGAACGCCACGTTGATGTCTGCTAAACCTTGCTCGCTCAGGCTAATGACTTTGTTGGGGGTCCACTATTTGCTGGAGGGTGAACTTGCATTGCATTGGCTCGCCTTCTGCTTGTGGCTTTGCCTCTTCGAAATCGAAGATCATGATGGCGCAGTTGGGGAGTTTTGCTGGGAGCTCGAAGCCCTCTGGGACTGCAGCCTTGATGAATTGGCGGCTGGCGCTGCCGTGGCTTACTGCTAGGAGGGTTTCTATGCCCTCGGCGCCCATGAGATTGGTGAGGGTGTCTACCATGCGCTCTTGCAGCGCGCGGCTTCCTTCTCCTCCGAAGGGGACCAGATCCTCGCCCGGATCCCAGACGTCGGTGGGAAGGGCGTCGTGCGGGCCTTCTTCGAAGGAGCCGTAGCAGCGCTCGATGATGCCTTCGCAGGACTCGACTGCTGCGTCCGGGCCAAGGAGTTCGGTTGCGACAAGACTTGCCGTGTCCATGGCTCGGCCTAAGGGTGATGAGACCACTTTGTCGGGGACGACGCTGTGGGCTTTGAGCCATGCGGCCGCTGCCCGTGCCTGCTGACGGCCCAGATCGGTGAGCGGTGAATCACAGCGACCCTGGACGAGCTTTTTGACGTTGAATTCCGTCTGGCCGTGGCGGAGTAGGTATAGGCGCTTCATGCTCTCCTCTTCTGTATAACTTGCTTTGCCGGCACAGCCCTACTCGTGGGTATGCCCTACGTAGTCTTCGTCGATCGTAATCTTGGCAATCGACTTGGGATATTCCGATTCGACCCGTTGTGCCAGCGCGTGCTTTACGTCTTCGGCACTCATCTGCAGATCCGAGGGACGCACGCAGTCAAAGATCACGTTGGTGTGCGTGGGGCCCGGCACACAGCGCAAATCATGAATCGAAAGGCGGCTATCGATCTCTTGAGCCATAGCGTTGATGCGCAAGCGCATGCTCGCCACCTTTGGATCGTCGGTCACGATGGGGTCGTAGTGAAGTGTGACAATCATGCCGTCTTCGTTCCTAAACGACTGCTCGATGTTATCGAGCGTGCCGTGACTTTCCAGCGGGCTGGCCTCGGCTGCCATCTCGGCGTGAGCGCTTGCGAACTTCCTGCCCGGGCCGTAGTCGTGAACCATCAAATCGTGAACTCCCAAAACGCCGGGATAGCTCATGATCTTGTCTCGAATGTGCTTGACCAGCTTAGGATCGGGCGACTGACCCAAAAGCGGGCTCACCGTATCTTGAATAAGTTCAAAGCCGCTCCAGCCAATATAGGCGCCAACGGCAAGGCCAACCCATGCGTCAAGATTGATGTGCGTCACCTGCGAAACAATTGCACATGCCAGCACGGCGCCTGTGGCAAGAACATCGTTCTTGGAATCCTGGGCAGTCGCATGCAGTGTCTCGGACTCGATACGGTCGCCGAGCTTTTGGTTGAGCGCCGCCATCCACAGCTTAACAACCATCGAAAGCGCCAGGACTGCCACCAGGGCAAGCGAGAACTCGACAGGTTCGGGGTGGATGATACGCTCAAACGAGGACTTCACCAGTTCAAGGCCAATGAGAAGCACGAGCGCCGCCACGACAAGACCCGAGAGGTACTCGTAGCGACCATGGCCGTATGGATGCTCGGGGTCGGCGGGCTTGCTCGCCAGCTTAAAGCCCAGCACGCTCACGATATTCGAGCTGGCATCGGACAGGTTGTTCATGGCATCCGCCACAATCGAAACCGATCCCGAAACCACACCGATTGCGCCCTTCGCAGCACAAAGCGCCACATTGGCGACAATACACACCATGCCCGCTAACGTGCCCACACGCGCACGATCGCCCTGCGCGCGCTTAACTATCCACTCGACCATCTGCATCCGCCCCCACGGTACTACCTATATATCTATTGCTCAAACGGATTGTAGTGTAGCCACTTTGTCTCCCAGATACAAAGAGGCCGCAGCCCGCACGGGCCACGGCCTTGGAGCATGACAAAAGAATCGTCCTTTTGTCGCACAGGTTTACGCGCTTACTTCAGCAGCGCTCGCCACTGTTTCGGGTGAATCGGCCCCGTCTTCTGCCGCCTGTCCCTGCGCCGGCACCACGCCAAAGCAGTAGCTCAGCGCCGCAGACACCGCAAATGCCACACCGCCGGCAACGCAGCACCACAGCAGGTTCGAGATGCCGCCCGTGGCAAAGCCAATGACCATAAGGACATTCGTCATGCCGATGGTATAGGCCGTAACGTGGCCCACGGCCGCAACAAGGCCTCCGACGGCGCCGCCAATGGCCATGTACGTCAGGCACCTGCCATATTTAAAGCCGCAACCGTACAGCGCCGGCTCGCTTACGCCGCCAAGAATACCCGAGATTGAATAGCCCAGCATGAGTGCCTTCTCGTCCTTATCCGCAACGCGGAGCGACGCGCCAAAGGGCATGCCCCAAACGGCGAACGTCGCCATCGTCGCGGCGATCAGGATGCACGAATCCGTTCCCACACTCATAAACTGAGCATAGGCAAGCGATAGGACAACGTTGCTGACGCCTGCAATCTTAAGAAACTCCCAACCCGCGGCAAGCCCCATGAGCGTGAGCAGCGACACGATGCCACCGGAATTGCCAAGCATAAACATAAGCTGGCCCAACAGCATGCCCAGATAGCTGCCCGCCGGCGCCGTAATACACAGCGAAACCGGAACCATGACAAGCATGGTCGCAAACGGAACGAACGAAAACGCCACGGCCTTAGGGATAACGCGCTGAAAGAAACACTCCACTCGCCATAGCACGGGCACCGAGATGAGAACCGGAATAACAGTCGTCGTGTAATCGTTGACCGGCGCGGGAAGCAGACCATACACGGAAGTCATCGATGCCCCCGTCGTCGATGCGGCATCGACGAGCTTAAGCAGATCGGGCGCAATCAATACGCCGCCCAGCATCATGCCTAGCTGCTCCGAGCAACCGAGCTGGCGGGCGGCCGCCCAACCAAGATAAATGGGCAAAAAGTAGTAGCCGGCGTTATAGAGCCAACTGTAGAACAGGCGATAGATTTCGGAATCGGCAGACCACAGGCCCAGCATACCTTCGCCCATAATGACGGCAACGGTGCGGAACAACGCCGCGCAGACAATAAACGGCAGCGCCGACATCATGCTTTTGGACAGATAGTCCACCACGGCCATGGCGTTTGATGAAACCGTCGTTGTAAACGAGGTGTTAGAAACTTGTAGCATGGAACGCCTTTCCCAATATGACATGCGGGCTGCCCCTTTGTCACATCGTGCGGTACTGACCGATTGCGCGGTACTTTTCGTAGCGGAGGTTTGTGAGGGTCGCGTCGTCGAGCTGCCCAAGCGTATCGAAGACATCAAATGCCGAGAACATGACGGCACCGGCGATCTCCTCATGCGACAGGCCCCTATCGTCAACAATGCCGTCGATGATGCCGAGCGCCAACAGATCGGGGGCCGTGAGCTTAAGCGCCTCGGCGGCCTCATTCGCGCGCTCGGTATCCTTCCACAGGATCGACGCACAGGCCTCGGGGCTCACGACCGAATAGGCCGAGCTCGAGAGCATCAGGATGCGGTCGGCCACGGACAGCGCCAGCGCGCCACCAGAGCCGCCCTCGCCTGTCACCACCGAGACAATCGGCGTCTTGAGGCCGCTCATCTCCATGAGATTCTGGGCAATCGCCTCGCCCTGGCCGCGCTCCTCGGCACCGATGCCGCAAAACGCGCCCGAAGTATCGACCAGACACAGAACCGGTCGACCAAACTTTTCGGCCTGGCGTATAAGGCGACGCGCTTTGCGGTAGCCCTCGGGATGTGCCATACCAAAGTTGCGACGCATGCGCTCTTTGGTCGTGGTACCGCGCTCGACGGCGATAACCGTCACGGGTCGCCCGTCTTTCCAGCCAATGCCAGCCACCACGGCGGCGTCGTCGCCAAAGTAACGGTCGCCATGCAGCTCCACAAATCCATCCAGGCCCAGCGAGATCATCTCGCCCGCCGTGGCGCGATCTGCCGAGCGGGTCTGCTTGACAATCTCGAGCGCGGTTTTTGGTGCGGTCGAGCGCTTGAACAAGTGTCCCAGCTTTTTGCCGCGACGACCCGTATGCACGATCTCATGCGGTGCCCCCAGGCCGGGCGCGTGCCCTTCGTGCAGTGCCAGCAGCTCGCCTACCGTGAGCGCAATCTCGCCACGCGGAACAACGGCATCGCAAAAGCCGTGCTCCAGCAAAAACTCGGAGCGCTGGAATCCCTTGGGCAGGCGCTTGTGCATGTTCTGCTCGATCACGCGCGGGCCGGCAAATGCCGTCAGGGCATCGGGCTCGGCCAGGATAATATCGCCCTCCATGGCAAAGCTCGCGGTTACGCCTCCGGTCGTGGGGTCGGTGAGCACCGTGATATACAGACCGCCCGCCTCGCTGTGGCGCCTAACCGCCGCAGAAATCTTGGCCATCTGCATAAGCGACGTCACGCCCTCTTGCATGCGCGCGCCGCCCGAAACGGTAAAGCCGACAACTGGCAATCCAAGCTCGGTCGCTCGCTCAAATGTGCGACAGATCTTCTCGCCCACCACGGAACCCATCGAGCCCATCATAAAGTTGGCGTCCATAAAGAAGAGCGCGGTATCGCAACCGCAGATTTTGCCCCTGCCGCACACAACGGCGTCGCGCTCGCCCGAACGCTCGCACACGCTCTTAAGCTTGTCGGCATAGCCGGGAAACGAGAGGAAGTCCTCCGACGCCAGATTGGCATCCCATTCCTCAAACGTGCCCTCGTCGACCGTCATGCGCATGCGCGCGCGACCGCTCACGCGAAAGTGTTTGCCGCAACGAGGGCAGACCTCGAGGTTGTCGTGCAGGCGTGCTTCATCGATCACGCGGCGACACTCCGGGCACTTGATAAACACGTGGCGCGCGGGAAACTCGGCGCACGACTCGGTCATCGGCCCCTCGAGGACGTTGACCGTCTTTGCTTTTCTATTCATCAGCATAGAGATGCCCCATCAGATCGGTGTGGTACATGCCCGACAAGAACTCGTCGTTTGCCAGCACGTCGAGCTGAAGCTCGCTGTTTTCGCTCACGCCCTCAATCACGAGCTCGCCCAGGGCCGAGCGCATCTTACGAATGGCGCCGTCACGCGTGGGCGCACACACGATGAGCTTGCCGAGCATGGAGTCGTAGTACGGCGGAACTTTCGCACCGGTAAACATGGCGGAATCCCAGCGCACGCGCGGACCACCCGGCACACGCAACGCGGTGACCGTTCCGCATGACGGCAGAAAGTCCGGCGTTTCGGCATTGATGCGGCACTCCATGGCGTGGTTGCGGACCGGCATGTCCTCCTGCTCAAAGGGCAGAGGCTGGCCGGCTGCCACGCGCAGCTGCCACTTGACCAAGTCGGTATCGGTCACAAACTCTGTAACCGGATGCTCCACCTGCAAGCGCGTGTTCATTTCCATAAAGTAGAAATTGCCGTCGTCCGAATACAGAAACTCGATGGTACCGGCTCCTTCGTAGCCGACGGCACGAGCCAGGTCACGCGCTGCCTTGTGCATGCGAGCACGAATGTCGTTGTGTCCGTCGAGGCACGGCGCGGGACTCTCTTCGATCAGCTTTTGGTTGCGACGCTGCACCGAGCACTCGCGCTCGCCGAGCGAAAATACATGGCCCTGCTTATCGGCCATAATCTGCACCTCAACGTGGTGCGCCGGCGCGACGAACTTCTCCATGTAGCACTCGCCGTCGCCAAAAACGGCCTCGCCCTCGGCACGCGCCTCGATGAACGCCTTTGCCGCATCTTCCACGCGCTCGACCTTGCGAATGCCGCGACCGCCACCGCCCGCGCGCGCCTTAATGAGCACGGGACAGCCAATGCGCTCGGCCTCGGCCGTCGCCTCCTCGGGACTTTTGAGCAAATCGCAGCCCGGCACAATGGGCACGCCCGCCGCGGCAGCCGTTCGGCGTGCGGCGTCCTTGTCGCCCATGCTGTCGATCACCTCGGCCGAAGGACCGACAAAAGCCAGGCCATACTTGTCGCAGTCGCGTACAAAGCTCGCCTTCTCGGAAAAGAAGCCATAGCCGGGATGAATTGCCTTAGCTCCCGACTTTACGGCACAGGTGAGCACAGCATCGTCGTTGAGGTAGCTCTCGGCAAGACGCGGACCGCCGATGCAATACGCCTCGTCGGCAAGCTGCACGTGCAGCGCGTCCGCATCGGCCGTGGAATAAACGGCGACGGTCTTGATGCCCATATCGCGGCACGCGCGGATAACACGGACCGCGACTTCGCCGCGGTTGGCGATGAGCACTTTGTCGAACATGAAGCCTTCCTTAACTTTCGTGCATGAGTGCAAAAGACATGTCGGCGCGGCAACAGACCTCACCGTTGACGCTTGCAGTACCCGTCGCAAAGCGGAACGGCCCGCGCGCACGCGTGATGGAGCACACCAGATCCACCGTATCGCCCGGGCGCACCGGACGCTTAAAGCGCACCTTGTCCAGACTCGTGTAGAACGGCGTCGCGCCGCGCGCCTCCTCATCGCCCATCAGCAACACGCAGCAGTTTTGGGCGAGCATCTCGCACTGGATCACGCCGGGGACCACCGGGTTTCCCGGAAAATGCCCCTGCAAAAAGTATTCGTCGCCCGTAATCGTGATCTTGCCGTGGGCCTCGTCGCCCACCAGCTCGGCTTCGTCGAGCAAAAGCATCGGCTCGCGATGCGGTAACAGCTTCTTGAGCTCTTCTTTGTTCATGGATATCACCTATCCGATCCTCATGAGGCAGCTGCCAAACTCCACGAGGTCGCCGTCGGCCACGCAGATCTCGAGCACCTCGCCGTCTGCCTCGGCCGTCACCTCGTTGAGAACCTTCATGGCCTCGATAATGCAGAGGGTCTCGCCGGCCTTGACCTTAGAGCCCACGTGCACAAACGGCTCGTCGCCCGGCGCCGGGGCAGCATAGAAAACGCCGATCATGGGAGCGGTCACCTCGGTGCCCTTGGGCTCCGGTGCGGCGGCAGGTGTCTGCGCGGCGGGCTCCGGTGCGGCAGGCGCGACTGTGGGAGCTGCAACTGGAGCGGCCATAGCGCTCGGCATGGGCATGGGCACGGCAACCGGCCGTGCGGCGCTCGCGCGCTCGAGTTCGACCGCGGTGCCATCGGGCTCCTCAACGCGCACGCGCGTGAGGCCGCGGTCCTCCATAACATCGGCTATCTCGGCAAGTCTTTTGGAATCCATGCTCTAGCTCCTCGTATATCTACGCAGCGCGATGGCGGCGTTGTGCCCGCCAAAGCCTAGGTTGGTCGAAAGCGCCCAGGTAAGGTCGGCGCGAACTGCGCGATTGGGCGTGTAGTCAAGATCGCAGGCGGGATCGGGCGTGCGGTAGTTAATGGTCGGCGGCACCACGCCCTGCTCGAGCGCCATGGCGCAGGCCATGACCTCGATGGCGCCCGTGGCACCGATCATGTGGCCGGTCATCGACTTAGTCGACGAGACGTGCGCGGCGCGCGCCGCGTCCTCGCCGAGCGCACGCTTAATGCCCGCCGTCTCGGACGAATCGTTGAGCTTGGTCGATGTGCCGTGAGCATTGATGTAGAGACCCTCGGAAGGCCTGACGTCGCCCTCGGTCACCGCCAGCGATATCGCGCGGGCAATGCCGGCAGCCTCGGGATCAGGACTCGTGATGTGATAGGCATCATCGGTGTTGCCGTAGCCCACGACCTCGGCATAAATGTGCGCACCGCGCGCCTGCGCATGTTCCATGCTCTCGAGCACGAGCACGCAGGCGCCCTCGCCCATCACAAAGCCGTCGCGGTCTGCATCGAACGGACGGCAGGCCGTCGCGGGATCGGGGTTGGTGGTCAATGCACGGCAGGACGTAAAGCCCGCAACGGCATCGGGGATAATTGCAGCCTCGGCGCCGCCCGCGAGGATCGCGTCGGCATAGCCGTGCTTGATGGCGCGGAACGCCTCGCCCACCGCATGGGCCGAGGTTGCGCACGCGGTCACCACGGGCAGGGTCGGGCCCTTTGCCTTGTGGCGGATTGCGATATTGCCCGATGCCATGTTGGGGATCATCATCGCGATCATATAGGGCGATGCGCGGCGGGGCCCACGTTCGGCAATCGTATGGACGTTGTCGACGAGCGTCGTCATGCCGCCCACGCCCGAGCCCACGTAGACGCCCAGGCGCTCTCGATCGATGGCGCCTTCGACATCAAAGCCCGCATCGCGCATGGCCTCGTCCGAAGCCGCCATCGCAAACTGAACGCAGGGGTCCAGATGCTTTGCATCACGCTTGCCAAAGTACTCGTTGCCGTCAAAGCCCTTGACCTCGGCCGCTACCTTGACGGCAAACGCATCGGTATCGAAGTGCGTAATCGGGCCGATGCCGCACGTGCCAGCGCACATTGCCGCCCAGGTGGCAAGCGCGGTGTTGCCGAGCGGCGATACGGCACCTATGCCGGTGATTGCAACTCTCTGTTCCATCATGGTCTCCTCATCCAAGCCGTTCTTCGGCCCTGGTTTCTACATCGCCATTCCGCCGTCGACGCGCACGACCTCGCCCGTAATGTAGGCAGCCGCATCGCTCGCCAAAAAGCGCACCACGCCGGCCACTTCCTCGGGGCGCGCCATACGCTTAAGGGGAATCTGCTCCTCGGTTACCGTACACACCTTCTCCGAGAGCTTTGCCGTCATATCTGTCTCGACAAACCCGGGGGCGACCACGTTCACTCGTACACCGCGGGGCGCAAGCTCGCGCGCCACCGCCTTGGTCAGGCCGATCACGCCCGCCTTGGAGGCAGCGTAGTTGGCCTGCCCGGCATTGCCCATCAGGCCCACAACCGAGCTCATGTTGACGACGCAGCCGCCGCGCTGGCGCATAAAGGTCTTGGTGAGCGCACGCGTCGTGTTAAACGTTCCTTTAAGATTGACATCGAGCACGCGATCGAAGGCGTCATCGCCCATGCGCATGAGCAGGCCATCGCGGGTGATGCCAGCGTTGTTGACGAGCGCCCAAATGGAGCCAAAGTCGTTGAGGACCGCTTCCACGCACGCGTTGACGGCAGCGGGGTCGGCCACGTCACATTGATATGAGCGCGCCGTGGCGCCAGCCGCCTCGCAGGCGTCGCACGTCTCGCGCGCCGCATCGACGCTGCCGGCATAGACGACGGCGATATCGTAGCCATCCTCCGCCAGACCGATAGCGCAGGCGCGGCCGATACCCCGCGAGCCGCCCGTGACCAGTGCCACGCGACGTGAGTCGTTGCGCTCGAGCGCGCCATTGTTCAAGTTGCCCATGTCATTCCTTTCGGGTTACAGCCCTGTGGACTATGCGAGCTCGTCGGCAATAGCTGCGACCTGCTCGGCCGTCTCGCACGAATACACACGAACGTCGCTCAACGTACGCTTGATCAGGCCAGACAGCGTTTTGCCGGGGCCGACCTCAATAAATGTGTCGATGCCTTGATCCTGCAGAGCATGCAGCGTATCGACCCAGCGCACGGCATTGCTCACCTGATTGGCCAAGACATCCGATGCCGTCTGGGGGTCCGCCGGATAGGGCGCCGCTGTCATATTTGCCAAAACAGGAATGAGCAACGGGGACGGCGCGTGACCGGCCTCAATATATGCGGCAAGGCCACAGGTCGCCTCGGCCATATAGGGGCTATGAAATGCACCCGACACCGCGACCTTCATGGCGCGGCCGCCAGCCTCTTTTACTAGGACGTCGAGGGTCTGCAGCGCATCGGGCGCTCCGGCCACAACCGTCTGCTGGGGACTGTTGTAGTTGACCGGCCAGCAGTCCTCGCCGGCCTGCGCAGCCAGGTTCTCGACTTGCGCAGCATCAAGTTTGATGACGGCGCGCATGCCGCCAGGGTGACGCTCGGCCGCCGTGGCCATCAATGCCGCGCGCTCACACACGAGCTCAAAACCCGCTCGCGTATCGAATGCCCCCGCAAAGCTGAGTGCAGCGACCTCGCCCAGCGAGAATCCCGCACAGGCGGCAGGCACCACGCCGCGCTCGCGCAGGGCGACGGCGACAGCCAAGTCGTGCACGAACACGCAAGGCTGCGTGTTCTCGGTCTGCGAGAGCTCCTCCTTGGAGGCGCTCCGGCACTGCTCGCTCGTCCCCGGGCGCACCTCGTCGGCAATGGTGAACACCTCGGCGGCCGCCGGCGATGTCTCGATCAGGTCGACGCCCATCGCGGGGTGTTGGGCACCCTGGCCGGCAAACAGAAACGCTACGCTACCCATGCGGACGCACCCTTCAGGACGCGCTCGGCGCCATCGACCAGATCGTCAACGATTTCGCGTGCGCTCTGGCGCTCGCTAACCATGCCGGCAATCTGTCCACACAAAAACGAACCCTCTTCGTAGTTGCCGTCCTTGGCGGCCTTACGCAGCGCACCGGTTCCCATAGCACCGAGCTCCTCGGCACTCGCGCCGGAACCCTCGCTCTTGGCATAGGCGTTGGTGAAGGGGCTCTTGAGGGCGCGCACTGGATGTCCCGTCGAGCGACCGGTCGCACGCGTTGAAGTGTCGTTGGCCTTCAGGACCATCTCTTTGTACTGCTCCGAGACGGTGCACTCGTCTGCGACCAGAAAGCGCGTACCCACTTGCACGCCTTCGGCGCCCAGCATAAAGGCGGCCGCCACGCCGCGGCCGTCGGCAATACCGCCGGCGGCCACGACGGGAATGTCAACCGCATCGACGACCTGCGGCACCAGTGCCATCGTCGAGGTCTCGCCAATATGGCCGCCCGATTCGGTACCCTCGGCAACAACCGCCGTGGCTCCACGACGTGCCACGAGGCGCGCCAGCGCCACCGAGGCAACGACCGGGATGACCTTGATGCCCGCCTCGTTCCACGCCTTCATGTACTTGGCGGGATTGCCGGCGCCCGTCACGACGACCGGCACTCGCTCGTCAATCACAACCTGTGCAACCTCGTCGGCGAACGGGCTCATGAGCATGACGTTGACGCCAAAGGGCTTATCCGTCCTGGCGCGCAGCTCGTGAATCTGGTCGCGCAGCCAGTTGGCGTCGGCGTTCATGGCCGCAATGATGCCTAAGCCACCCGCCTCGGACACTGCGGACGCCAGCGAGGCATCGGCAATCCAGGCCATACCGCCCTGGAACACGGGCTTTTCGATGCCGAGCAGATCGCAGAGAGGAGTCTTGAGCATCTCTACTTCTCCAATGCCGCCTCGACCGTATCGGCGAACTCGCCGACCGTCTTGGGGTTCTCCTCGGTATCGAGCTGGATGCCAAACTCGTCCTCGACGGCGACGAGGATCTCGACGGTGCCCAGGCTGTCGAGACCAATCTCCTCGAGCGTGGACTCGGGCTTCATCTCAACGTCGTCAAGACCAGCGGTCTCGCGGATAACGTCGCAAACGCGCTCGAAGGTCTTCTGATCTGCCATGGTAGTTCTCCTTTGGTTGTGCCCTAGGGCGTTTTTATTTCCTATGTGCGACTACTTCCAACGAAGCAGATAGCCACCTATATCCAGACCGGCGCCAAATCCAACCAAGGCGATGGTGTCGCCTGTGTGAAGTGCACCGGCGTTTGCCAGCCGGTCGAGGGCAAGCGGAATGCATGCGCTCGAAATGTTGCCGGTCTCGCGCAACGTGCGAACCACGCGCTCGTCCGGCACGCCCAGGCGCTTGACCGCCTGGCTCAGGATTCGTTCGTTAGCCTGATGGAATACAAAATGATCGATGTCTTCGACCGAAATGCCCGCATCGATCGCAAGCTTATGGACCGTGTCGCAGATGGCGTTGACGCCGAACTTGAACACGCGGCGGCCATTCATGGACAGCACACTCGCGCTATCTGCGGAGGCCTTAAACGGCGACGTACCGACCAGACCGGGAACGCGCAACGTCACGACGTCGGGCGCCGTCGAAAGCTCAACGGCAAGGGGGTTGTCTCCCCCAGCCTCTATCACAGCGGCGCCTGCCCCATCGCCAAAGAGCACGCAGGTGGCGCGGTCTGTCCAGTCAAGCGCGCGCGTCATCTGCTCGGCCGCAACGACAAGCGCATGCTCGGCTCGTCCTCGGGCGATATAGCCCTCGGCGACATCGAGCGCAAATACGAAGCCGGCGCAGGCCGCCGAGACATCGAAGGCAGGACACGTCGCGCCCAGACGCTCGGCTACGGCACACGCCTCGGCGGGAACAAGATGGTCACCCGTTGTCGTCGAGCAGACGATTAGATCCAGCTTGCTCGCGTCGATTCCGGACACCTGGAGTGCCTGCTCGCTCGCCGCTACGGCAAGGTCGTCGAGTGACTCGGTGGTGCAGACGCGGCGGCTCTTGATGCCTGTGCGGGTAAAAATCCACTCATCCGAGGTATCGAGGAACTCAGACAGCTCGTCATTGGAAACACTGCGCTTAGGAAGCGCCGAGCCTGTTCCCAGAATCGTGAAACCCATCACTAACCTCCTTTGAGTTGTTGACGTGTTTACATCGACCAAGAGAGGATAACGCATTTCAGTCTTTGTTGACGTGTTAACATTATATTGTCCAAATGCGACAAAGGCTTCACATTGTGTCTATCTCTCGACACCATTGCATCATTCACTTATTCAATAAGGAGGTAGCAGCCGCTATGGATGCCCAATTAACGATTGTCGACGTAACCGGATCGACCAACGATGACCTGCTCGAGGCAGGAAAACAGGGTGCGCCGCACGGCACAGGACTTGCCGCCCGGGCTCAGACGGCAGGACGCGGCCGGCGCGGCCACAAGTGGGATTCAACCGCCGGCAACCTATTGCTTTCGATTGTCCTGCGCCCATGCGTTAATCCTGCAAAGTTCTCTGGTCTTGCCGCCGTCAGCGGCCTAGCGGTGCTCGAGGCACTCGAAAAACAGGGTCTTGCAAACGAGATTGGCCTCAAATGGCCCAACGACCTGGTCGCGCGTGGACGCAAACTCGGCGGCATTCTGGTCGAGGCCGCACGCGATAACGAAGGCAACCCTTTTGCGGTCTGTGGCATCGGCGTTAACGTGAACTATGTGCCCGCGGAGGTTCCCGATGGCGGCCTGCCAGCAATCGGTCTCTCGGACCTTAACGAAAACGTTCCTGCCGTCGACATGCTCCTCGATGAGGTCTATCACGCCGTTATAGACGCTGTAGATGCCTGGACAGAACGCCTCAACTCCATGGAAGAAAACACCGGACCGCTCGCGCCCGTCCACGGCGAATATGTCGCTCACCTCAATTGGATCGGGGAGCACGTTATCGCCCGCTCCCCCGCTGGAGACGAGCTGGCACGAGGCATATTTAGAACGGTCGACGATTGCGGCCGCGCATGCATTGAGACCGAGAGCGGCTTGTGCGTCTTCCACTTCGAAGAAGCATCCTTGCGCCCCCTGAGCGAATAGGGCGCCGCAGCCGCCGGCTCGGCAGACGAATTCGCTATCCCAAAATCTAAACTCAAAACAAAAGGGCCCCGCTACCGTAACGGCAGCGGGGCCCTTTAAGCTATGAGCGATATCGCTTAGAGCTTGATGTCGATGTCGACGCCAGCGGGGAGGTCGAGACGCATGAGCGAATCAACGGTGCCCGAGGTGGGGTCGAGGATGTCGATGAGGCGCTTGTGGGTGCGCATCTCGAACTGCTCACGGGAGTCCTTGTTCACGTGCGGCGAGCGGATAACCGTGTACAGGTTGCGCTCGGTGGGCAGGGGGACAGGACCGGAAACGCGAGCGCCGGTCTTCTGAGCGGTCTCGACGATGAGCTTCGCGGACTGATCGACGACCTCGTGATCATAGCCCTTGAGGCGAATGCGGATCTTCTGGGTAGCCAACTTAAACCTCCAAAGAGTGCGAGAGATGTTCTCGCAGGATTACGTAACAGGGAGCTCGAACTTAGGCGTTCTTGCTCATGACCTCGTCCACGATGGACTTGGGCGCGGGCTCATAAGAGTCGAACTGCATCGTGTAGGATGCACGGCCCTGGGTCTGGGAGCGAAGGTCGGTAGCGTAACCGAACATCTCGCCCAGCGGCACCTTGGCACGGATGAGCTTGCTGTTCTTGCGATCCTCCATACCCTCGATCTTGCCGCGGCGACCGGAGAGGTTGCCCATAACGTCGCCCATGTACTGCTCGGGGGTCTCGACCTCGACAGCCATGATCGGCTCGAGCAGCTGCGGATCGGACTTCTTGAGGGCGTCCTTGATAGCCATGGAACCGGCGATCTTGAAGGCGGCCTCGGAGGAGTCGACCTCGTGGTAAGAACCGTCGAACAGGGTGACCTTAACGTCGAGGACCGGGAAGCCGGCGATAACACCGGTGTTCAGGGCCTCCTGGATGCCCTTGTCGATGGACGGGATGTACTCCTTGGGCACGACGCCGCCGACGATAGCGTTGACGAACTCGTAGCCGAAGCCCTCCTCCATCTTCTCGAGCTTGATGACGGCGTGGCCGTACTGACCGCGACCGCCGGACTGGCGGACGAACTTGCCCTCAGCCTTCTCGACGTCGTGACCAGCGGTCTCGCGGTAGGCAACCTGGGGCTTACCAACGTTAGCGTCAACCTTGAACTCGCGGAGCAGACGGTCGACGATGATCTCGAGGTGCAGCTCGCCCATGCCGGCGATGATGGTCTGGCCGGTCTCGTGGTTGGTGGACACCTGGAAGGTCGGGTCCTCCTCGGCGAGCTTGGTCAGAGCCAGGGACATCTTGTCCTGCTCGGCCTTGGTCTTGGGCTCGATGGCAACGTCGATAACGGGCTTAGCGAACTCGATCTTCTCGAGGACGATCTCCTTGCCCTCGGCGCACAGGGTGTCACCGGTGGTGGAGTTCTTGAAGCCGACGCAAGCGACGATGTCGCCGGCGGCAGCGTCGTCACGGTCGATACGCTCGGCGGCGTTCATCTCGAGGATGCGGCCGAGACGCTCGCGCTGACCGTTGGAAGCGTTGACCACGTAGGAGCCGGACTCAGCGCGGCCGGAGTAAACGCGGACATAGGTGAGCTTACCGACGAACGGGTCGGTCATGATCTTAAAGACCAGGCCGGAGAAGGGCTCGTCGAAGGAAGGATGACGCTGAATCTCCTCGCCGGTGTCCGGATCGGTACCGGTGACGGCCTCGACGTCGAGCGGGCTGGGCAGGTAGTCGACGACAGCGTCGAGCAGCTCCTGAACGCCCTTGTTCTTGTAGGCGGAGCCCACGAAGACGAGGTTGAGCTCGTTGGCCAGAACACCCTTGCGCAGAGCAGCCTTGAGCTCCTCGACGGTGAAGTCCTCCTCCATGAGGATCTTCTCCATGAGCTCGTCGTCAAAGCTGGCAGCAGCGTCGAGGAGCTCCTCGCGCTTGGTGGCAGCGATGTCGGCAAACTCAGCCGGGATCTCGTCCATCGGCTCGGGGTAGGTCATACCCTTCTCGTCGGCCTTGAAGTCCCATGCAGTCATGGTGACCAGGTCGATGACGCCCCAGAAGTTGTCCTCGGCGCCCATCGGGACCTGAGCGGCCACGGCGTTGGCGTCGAGACGATCCTTCATGGTCTCGATAGCGTTGAAGAAGTCGGCGCCCACGCGGTCATACTTGTTGATGAAGGCGATGCGGGGGACGTTGAAGGTAGAAGCCTGACGCCAAACGGTCTCAGACTGGGGCTGAACGCCGGCAACAGCGTCGAAGACGGCGACAGCGCCATCGAGGACGCGCAGGCAGCGCTCGACCTCGGCGGTGAAGTCAACGTGGCCCGGGGTGTCGATGATCTGGATGCGGTAGTCCTTACCGTCCTTGTTCCAGAAGCAGGTGGTAGCAGCGGAGGTGATGGTTACGCCGCGCTCCTGCTCCTGAACCATCCAGTCCATGGTGGCAGCGCCCTCATGGACCTCACCGATCTTGTGGGTCTTACCGGTGTAGTAAAGAATACGCTCGGTCGTGGTGGTCTTACCGGCATCGATGTGAGCCATGATGCCGATGTTACGGGTATCGGAAAGCTTGTACTTAGGCTTAGCCATGTTAGTTCCTTACCTTAACTTACCAACGATAGTGAGAGAACGCGCGGTTGGCCTCGGCCATCTTGAAGACGTCCTCACGCTTCTTGACGGAAGCGCCCAGGCCGTTGGAAGCGTCGAGGATCTCGTTGGCGAGACGCTCGGCCATGGTCTTCTCCTTGCGAGCGCGGGAGAAGTTGACGATCCAGCGGATGCCCAGAGCGGTGGAACGACGGGAGTTGACCTCCATCGGGACCTGATAGGTAGCGCCACCGACACGCTTGGGCTTAACCTCGAGCGTGGGCTTGACGTTGTCCATAGCCTTCTTGAAGGTAGCGAGAGCGTCGCCACCCTCGGACTTCTCGGCAACGATCTCGAAAGCGGTATAAACGATGCGCTCAGCGGTGGCCTTCTTGCCGTCAAGAAGGACCTTGTTGATGAGCTGAGTCACCAGGCGGTTGTTGTAAACGGCGTCAGGCTGAACCTCACGACGATTAGCTGCTGCACGACGCGGCATGTGAAATCTCCTTAAGTGTCTACCGTGCGGCCCTTAGGCGGCACACGGCGAAAGTATCAAAACGTTATCTGGCTTATTTAGCCTTGGGGCGCTTAGCACCGTACTTGGAACGGGCCTGCATACGGTTCTGGACCGGAGCAGCGTCGTAGGCGCCACGGATGACGTGATAACGGACACCAGGGAGGTCACGGACACGACCGCCGCGGACGAGCACGATGGAGTGCTCCTGCAGGTTGTGGCCCTCACCCGGGATGTAAGCAGTAACTTCGATGCCGTTGACGAGGCGAACACGGGCAACCTTACGAAGAGCCGAGTTCGGCTTCTTGGGGCTCGTGGTGAAGACGCGGGTGCACACGCCGCGCTTCTGGGAGTTGTGCTGCAGAGCAGCGTTCTTGGACTTCTTGGGCACGGAACGACGGCCCTGGCGAACCAGCTGGTTAATAGTAGGCAAAGCGTACTCCTTCTCGAATGATTCCAGCTTTCTGTAAAGTGCAACGGCTTGAATCGAGGGGTCAGCATCCCCCTACGAAACACGCAGTTCGATAGGATACGTGGCGTTAGCTGTGCCGTCAACAGACCACGCCGCCAGGCGTATCCCAAAATAGCCATATTTCCGCAAAGCCTACACAAAAGGAATCCCCTCCTGTGCGCGGGGGCGGATTCCCGGCCCGGGCGGCCCGCTGTTTAAGTTTGCTGCTCTACAGTCCTGCGCAAGACGGAAAGCACATTAAGTGCTTTCCTTTGCGTGCGGAACTCGCGACAAACTTAAACAGCGGGCCGCCCGGACCGGGAATCCGACGTGCTTGTCGGGGCAACGTTCCCTTCCAAATAGGGACAGGTTTATTTTGGTCGGTTTTATCTGGGGAAACGTCGCGCTCCAGCGGTGATCTGCTCTCATCTGTCGCATGGAAATCGGCGGCGTTTCCATTTAACGCAAAAGAGGCCGCTTCCCCTAGTAGGAAGCGACCCCAAATCTTACGAATAGACGATGGTAAAGGGCTCTTTCGTTTCGGTCTCCCCTGTTGATGTATACCTCACAATTTCAAGGGTTACCGAGACAACTTGATCGACATCAATCAACTTCGTTGGCACCCAGATGTTCTCTCCGCTTTTGCGCCCATAAGAAAAATATAAGTTGAACACCCCTGCGTCGTCATCTTCGATAATCTGCTCCGATCCATCCTTGTAGCTGACGGTCAGCTTATTATCAACTGCTTCATAGCCCAAATCATCGATGTGCGTCTGGATGGAAAACGGGCTAATCTCAAGAGGCGAGTCACCGGAGCGGAGTTCCTTTGTATCGACGTACGCTCCAATATTGAACTCGGGTGTCGACGCCTCAAACCGCCTCGCACTCTCACCTTCACCCTCGGTCCAATGGATATTCCAGGTGACAGCATGTTGCAAATCTCGCTCGCGATCCATAGCGGCAAAGTACATCGTGCCATTAATGACAGTATCGCTTGATGTGTCCTTATCAATTGTGCTGCGTGTGTCAGGCCATTCCTCGCCGAACTTCATATCGGGCGTGCCGATGCCCTGCTCTTCTTCACCATAGAGAACAAGTTCGCCAATCTCTGCTGCTGGCTTGTAGTAGTTAACTCCATTTGGATTGGACAACGTAAACGTCACGGCTCCGCAGCCGTTTTGGTCGATTGCCATCTCATGGATATCAAGCGTATAGCCGTTGCCCTCGACGGACAGATTAACCTCCTGGACTGCGCCTTCCAGGCTTTGGGGCGCGATGCCATCGCCAAACTCTCTGGTGTAGGTATATTTAGTTCCCGATGAGCCGCCGTTGGTCCAGGTAATGGAATCCCCGTTGCCGTGGTTTCCCCAGGCAGAGGCAAAATAGCTGGAATTGACGACGGCGTAGGCGACCCCTCCGGTCGCCAGCACTCCGGCAAGGCATCCGATCGCGGCAACATACAGAGGCTTCGCGTGACCCTTTCGGCGAAGCGGCTCACCAGCAGCGGCATAAAGAACACGGTCAGCAAGATCGCTATCGGCTTGGACGGACTCGAAGGCCTGCTTGATTTGATTGGATTTCACGGTCGCCCTCCTCTAGGATGAACTTGAGCTTCGATCTGCCGCGAGCCAAACGCGTTCGAACAGTCGCGGCTGGCACATGCAATAACTCGGCAATCTCTGAGGTCGAAAAGCCCAGATAGTAATAGAGCACGATGGGAACACGGAATCGTTCCGGAAGTCGCATAACGTCTGACAGGACCGCCTTGGTCTCCTCCTGCGCCGTCGAAAGCGAATCGGCCAGGTTCTCAATATCCTCCACACGCCTCCATGGCTTTCGAAAGAGAGATTTGCATTCATTGATCGTGACCCGGATAAGCCATCGACGAAGATGTTCCCAGCTTTCAAATTGGGCATCGCTTTTGAGTAACTTCAGAAAGACGTCTTGAGCGACATCGTCGGCATCGGCACGATCGCGCAGATACGTCAATGCGATTCGAAACACGACATCACGGTGATCCTCGACCGCCTGTCTAAATGCTTGTTCTTCCATAATCACCTCCCGGTGATGCTGATGTTTCTTGCTGAGGCCCTCACCATAGATACGCTTTGACCGAACGAAATGTTTCAAATTCAAGCAGGAATAACCTACCAAAAAAACCCTGCCCCTTATTGGCAAGGGATCGACGGAACGCAACAGGTTGAGCATACGCAAGCGAGCGGCCCCCAGAGCGTACAAGGTGGCATGAAAAAGGCAGGGCATTGACCTTTTGGTCATGCCCTGCCTTTTGAATGACAGATTGTAGCTCTGGGGGCCGCGCAGCGACGGAGATCGCCGCCGTTCGTTAGAACGGCGGAACTAGTTACTCCTCGTCGTTGTCCTTGGCCTCTTCGGCGTCGTCGGTGTCCACGAGCTGGTTGAGCAGCTCGTCGAGGGAAGCCATGTCCTCGTTGATGGCACCGTTGGCGGGAGCCTTCTTGTCGTCGATCGGAGCGCCCAGGAGCTCCTCGTCGGCGTCGGCGTGATGCGTCGGCGCGGCAGAGGTGCCCAGCAGGATGTCGTCCGGACCGTCGGGGCTAAAGACCATCTGCAGCAGCTGCGAGAGGTCTTCCTCGTCGGCAACGTCGTCGTTGTTCTCGAGGATGTAGAGCAGGTCGTGGGCCTCAAGGCCGTCACGGAGCTCCTCGATCGCCTTGGCACCGATGCCATCGATGCGCAGCAGATCCTCCTCGGACTTACCAACCAGGTCGCCGACCGTCTCGATGCCGACCTCGCTGAACTTGTTGGTCCAGCGCTGCGACACGCCCAGGTCGTCGAACAGGTACAGGCGAGCCTTCTCGGCAGAGATGGTGTGACCGTTGCGGGTGAACGAACCGTCAGCACCGCCAAACTCGTCGTAGCCGGCCCAGTCGAGCTGCTGCGGAAGCTGCTCGTCCAGGTCCTTGAGCTCCACAGGAGCCCACTCGGGCAGCGACTTGGCGTTGGGCGAAGCCGGGCCGTCGATGTCCACGTAGCCGTCGGCCGTGCGATACGTCAGCTTGGCGTTGGCGTAAGGCTTGAGGCCAGTACCAGCCGGGATCTTCTTACCGACGATGACGTTGGACTTAAGGTCGAGCAGGTGGTCGACCTTGCCCTCAATGGCAGCCTCGGTAAGGACGCCGGCGGTACGGATGAACGAAGCGCTCGACAGCCAGGAGTCGATGTTGGACGCGACCTTGAGCGTACCCAGGATGACGGGCTCGGCCACAGGAGCCTGACCGCCCAGACGGGCAACGCGCTCGACCTCGTCGGCAAACTCGTAGCGGTCGACGTACTGACCGAGCAGGTACTTGGAATCGCCGGGGTTGGTGATCTGAACGCGACGCAGCATCTGACGTGCGAGCACCTCGATGTGCTTGTCGTTCAGGTCGACGCCCTGGCTGGTGTAGACGTCCTTGACGCTCTCGACGAAGGTGTGCATCGTCGACTCGATGTCGGTCAGCTTGCGCAGGTTGCGGAAGTTGACGAAGCCCTTGGTGATCTGATCGCCGGCGCGAACCTCGCAGCCGTCCTCGATCTCGGGCATAAAGCGCACCGAAGCGGGGACGCGACGCTCGTCGAGGACACGGGTGTGGTCCTCGGAGTCGGTGAGCGTCAGCACGTACTCGGACTTCTCGGGCTTAATCGAGAGGTGACCGGAGTACGGAGCCAGCTCGGCCTCGCGACCCAGAATCTTCTCGTTGACGTTGCCGACGATATCGAACATACGGCTGACCGTAGGCAGACCCTGCGTAATATCGTCGACGCCAGCGACGCCGCCGGAGTGAATGGTACGCATCGTAAGCTGCGTACCGGGCTCGCCGATGGACTGGGCGGCAATAATGCCGACGGCAGTGCCGATGGCGACCGGACGACGGGTGGAAAGATCCCAGCCGTAGCACTTCTGGCACACGCCGTACTTGGAGCGGCAGGTGAGCAGCGCGCGAAGCTTGACCTTCTTAAGGCCCGCATCGACCATCTTCTGGATGTCGGCGACCTTCTCGATGTAGCCGTCCTGCTCAAAGAGCACGGTGCCATCGGGAGCCACGACGTCCTCAATGAAGCAACGGCCGACAAGGTCGGTGTTGAGGTCGGTGGTGCCGGGGATGATGAGGTTGTAGGTGACGCCCTCGTGCGTACCGCAGTCCTCCTCGCGGACGATGACGTCCTGGGCCACGTCGACCAGACGACGGGTCAGGTAACCAGAGTCCGAGGTGTGGGATGCGGTATCGACCAGGCCCTTACGGGCGCCGTAGGTCGAAATGAAGTACTCGAGCGGCAGCAGACCCTCGCGGAAGTTCGCCTTAATGGGAAGGTCGATCGTCTCGCCGGACATGTCTGCCATCAGGCCACGCATGCCGCCGAGCTGACGCAGCTGGGTCTTAGAACCACGGGCGCCGGAGTCGGCCATCATGTACAGCGGGTTCTCCTCGTCGAACATGTCGAGCATGAGCGCTGCAACCTTATCGGTACAAGCGGTCCACTCGTTAACGACTTCGATGTGGCGCTCCGTCTCGTTGATGAAGCCCTCCTCGAAGTACTCGTTGATCTGGTCGACGTTGGCCTGGGCGCGGTCGAGCAGCTCCTGCTTCTCGGCAGGGATAAGAGCGTCCCACACCGAGATGGTGAGGCCGGCGCGGGTAGCGTAGTGGAAGCCGGAGTACTTGATGGCGTCGAGGATCGGGCCGACCTTGGCCTCGGGGTAACGATCGCAGCAGTCGGCAACCAGCTTGGCCACATCGCCCTTGACCATCTTGTAGTTCATGAACTCATAGTCTTCGGGCAGGCACTGGCGGTTGAAGATGATGCGGCCGATAGAGGTCTCGAAGCGCGCGGTCTTGTTGCCGGTGACGTCGTAGTCGACAAACTCGTTCTTGCCGTTCTTAACGCGGAAGATACGGGTGCCGTCCTCGTTGATGACGTTGGCATCGGCAGCGGACACGCGGACCTGGATCTTGGCCTGCATGTCGACCTCGGAGCGGCAGTCATAGGCGTGCAGCGCGTCATCGAAGCTCGAGAACACGTGGTTCTCGCCCGGCAGACCCTCGCGAACCTGGGTGAGGTAGTACACACCGATGATCATGTCCTGCGAAGGGATGTTGACCGGCTTGCCGGATGCCGGCGAGCGCAGGTTGTTCGCAGAGAGCATGAGCACGCGAGCCTCGGCCTGAGCCTGGCTGGACAGCGGCACGTGGACAGACATCTGGTCGCCGTCGAAGTCGGCGTTGAAGGGCGAGCAGAC
Source organism: Collinsella aerofaciens (assembly GCF_040915545.1). Lineage (GTDB taxonomy): Bacteria > Actinomycetota > Coriobacteriia > Coriobacteriales > Coriobacteriaceae > Collinsella > Collinsella aerofaciens_BE. Next base: position 48,838 of record NZ_JBCPDH010000002.1, read on the forward strand.
CAGCGGGTGCAGGTGGATAGCCTTGCCCTCGACCAGCACCGGCTCAAAGGCCTGGATGGACAGACGGTGCAGGGTCGGTGCACGGTTGAGCAGCACGACGCGGCCGTCGATGACCTCTTCGAGGATATCCCACACAAAGGTGGCACCGCGGTCGATAGCGCGCTTGGCGCCCTTGATGTTCTCGACCTTGCCAAGCTCGACCAGACGCTTCATGACGAAGGGCTTGAAGAGCTCCAGCGCCATGGTCTTGGGCAGACCGCACTGGTGCAGCAGCAGCTTGGGGTCGGTAACGATTACCGAACGGCCGGAGTAGTCGACACGCTTGCCCAGCAGGTTCTGACGGAAACGACCCTGCTTGCCCTTGAGGGCCTCGGCGAGCGACTTGAGCGGGCGACCGCCACGGCCAGAGACCGGGCGACCACGACGGCCGTTGTCGAACAGGGCGTCCACGGACTCCTGGAGCATGCGCTTCTCGTTGTTCACGATGATCGCAGGGGCATCCAGGTCGAGCAGGCGCTTGAGTCGGTTGTTACGGTTGATCACGCGACGGTACAGGTCGTTGAGGTCGGACGCGGCGAAGCGGCCACCGTCGAGCTGGACCATCGGGCGCAGATCGGGCGGAATGACCGGAATGACGTCCAGAATCATGTTCGCGGGGCTGTTGCCGCCCTTCAGGAAGGCGTCAACGACCTCGAGGCGCTTAACGGCCTTCTCGCGCTTCTGCTTCTGGGAGTCCTCGTCGGCGATGATGGCCTTGAGCTTCTCGGCCTCGGAGGGGAGGTCGATGGCAGCGAGCAGGTCGCGGACGGCCTCGGCACCCATACCACCCTTGAAGTACATGGAGTAGTAGCGGGTCATCTCGCGGAACAGCGGCTCATCGGAAATGAGGTCGCGCTCGCTGAGCTTCATGAAGGCGTTGAAGGCGTCCGTGCGGAGCTGCTTCTCGTCCTTGCACTCTTCCTCGATGTCGACGATGCCAGAGGCGATCTCCTCGGGAGTCAGCGGCTCCTCGTCGGAGAACTCGTCAAAGTTCTCGGGGTTGCCCTGCTCCTTGAGGGACTCGATCTGGCGGGCGCACTCGGCATCGATCTCTTCCAGATCGGCGGCGAGCTCCTCGCGCAGGTCGTCGGCGTCCGCCTCGCGAGCCTCGTAGTCGACCTCGGTGATGATGTAGCTGGCAAAGTACAGAACCTTCTCGAGGTCCTTGGACTTGATGTCGAGCATACGGCTCATCGGGAAGCTCGTGGGGCTCTTGAAGTACCAGATGTGGGACACGGGAGCGGCGAGCTCGATGTGGCCCATACGGTCGCGACGCACCTTGGCCGAGGTGACCTCGACGCCGCAGCGCTCGCAGACGATGCCCTTAAAGCGGATGCCCTTGTACTTGCCGCAGGAGCACTCCCAGTCCTTGGCGGGACCGAAGATCTTCTCGCAGAACAGGCCGTCCTTCTCGGGCTTGAGGGTACGGTAATTGATGGTCTCCGGCTTCTTGACCTCACCGTGCGACCAGGAACGGATCTGGTCGGCGGAGGCAAGGGAGATCTTTACCGAGTCAAAATCAGTAGCTTCGAAATCTGCCACAGTCAACTACTCCTTATCAGTGGTCGTGGCGGCGACAGCCTCGGGCGCCTCGGCGGTCTCGGCATCCTCGGCCTCGACGTCGGCGTCAACGCCGGCGAGCGCAGCCAGGTCGTCGAGAGCGGAGGTCTCCTCGGCGGTCACAGGGGCGGAGGCGTCCTCGTCGGCATCGTGCATGGGCTCGATGTCCAGTGCGAGGGAGCGGATCTCCTTGACGAGAACCTTGAAGGACTCGGGGATACCCGGGACAGGAACGTTCTCGCCCTTGACGATGGACTCGTAGGTCTTGACGCGACCCACGGTATCGTCGGACTTGACGGTCAGGATCTCCTGCAGGACGTTGGAAGCACCGTAAGCGTACAGTGCCCAAACTTCCATCTCGCCGAAGCGCTGGCCGCCGAACTGGGCCTTGCCGCCCAGAGGCTGCTGGGTAACCAGGCTGTAGGGGCCGGTCGAACGGGCGTGGATCTTGTCGTCGACCATGTGGCCGAGCTTGAGGATGTAGGACGTACCCACGGTAATGGGCTCACGGAACTCCTCGCCGGTGCGGCCGTCGAACAGACGGGTCTTGCCGCGCTCGTCAAGCTGGGTGACGAACTCGGGGCGCATGTGATCGCCAAAGGCAGCGGTGGCCTTGTTGAGCATGTTCTTGTTAGCACGACGGATGACCTCGGCGATCTCGTCCTCCTTGGCGCCGTCGAAGACGGGCGTCGCGGTGAAGAACGGACCGGGGACGTACTTGTCGGAGTCGGCCTGCTCGGTATCCCAACCGCAGGCAGCAGCCCAGCCAAGGTGGCACTCGAGCAGCTGGCCGACGTTCATACGCGAAGGAACGCCCAGCGGGTTGAGGATAACGTCGATCGGGGTACCGTCAGCCATGTAGGGCATGTCCTCGACCGGCAGAACGTTACAAATAACACCCTTGTTGCCGTGGCGGCCGGCGATCTTATCGCCCTGCTGAATCTTACGACGCTGGGCGACGTAGACGCGCACCTGCTCGTTGACGCCGGGAGCCAGGTCGTCGCCGTTCTCGCGGCTAAAGCGGACGACGTCGATGACGCGGCCATAAGCGCCGTGAGGCATCTTAAGGGAGGTGTCGCGGACGTCGTGGGCCTTGGCACCGAAGATGGCGCGCAGCAGGCGCTCCTCAGCAGTCAGAGCGCTCTCGCCCTTAGGCGTGACCTTGCCGACCAGGATGTCGCCAGGGCCGACCTCGGCGCCGATGCGGATGATGCCGTCCTCGTCGAGGTTGGCAAGCATGTCCTCGGAGAGGTTCGGGATCTCGCGGGTGATCTCCTCGGGACCGAGCTTGGTGTCGCGGGCGTCGATCTCGTGACGGGTGATGTTGATGGTCGTCAGCAGGTCCTCGGCCACCAGGCGCTCGGACACGACGATACCGTCCTCGTAGTTAAAGCCTTCCCACGGCATGTAGGCCACGGTGAGGTTCTGGCCCAGTGCGAGCTCGCCGTGATCGGTCGAAGGACCATCGGCCAGAGGCTCGCCCTGCTCAACGGTGTCACCGACGCGAACGAGCGGACGGTGGTTGATGCAGGTGGACTGGTTGGAGCGCTGGTACTTGGCCAGGTGATACTCGTCCATACCGCCGGCATGCTTGACGATGATCTTGGCGGCGTCGGCAAAGATGACCTCGCCGGCGTTCTTGGCCAGGGTGACCTCGCCGGAGTCCAGAGCGGCGCGGCGCTCCATGCCGGTACCGACATAGGGAGCGGCGGGGTGAACCAGCGGCACGGCCTGACGCTGCATGTTAGCGCCCATCAGCGTACGCTTGGCGTCGTCGTGCTCCAGGAACGGAATCAGCGTGGCTGCGACGGAGAGCATCTGACGCGGCGAGACGTCCATGTAGTCGACGTCCTCGACGGGCACGTCGGCGGGAGCGCCGAAGGAGCCGTCGAAGTCGCGGGTACGGGCGATCACGCTGTGCGGACGGACGATCTTGCCCTCGGCGTCGGTCGTGATGAACTCGTTGGTCTTGGGATCGAGCGGCGTGTTGGCCGGCGCGATGACGTGCTTCTCTTCCTCGTCAGCGGTCATCCAGTCGATCTGATCGGTGGCAACGCCGTTCTCGACGCGGCGGAACGGGGCCTCGATGAAGCCGTACTCGTTGACGCGGGCGTAGAGGGCGAGCGAGCCGATCAGGCCGATGTTGGGGCCTTCGGGGGTCTCGATCGGGCACATGCGGCTGTAGTGCGAGTTGTGAACGTCGCGGACGGCCGTCGGCACGTTGGTGCGGCGGCTGGAGCCGGACTTGTGGCCGGCAAGACCGCCAGGGCCGAGTGCGGACAGACGGCGCTTGTGGGTCAGACCGGTCAGGGGGTTCGCCTGGTCCATGAACTGCGAGAGCTGCGAGGAACCGAAGAACTCCTTGATGGAGGCCACGATCGGGCGGATGTTGATGAGCGACTGCGGGGTGATCTCGTCGATGTCCTGGGAGCTCATGCGCTCACGGACGACGCGCTCCATACGGCTCATGCCGATACGGAACTGGTTGGCGACGAGCTCGCCGACGGTACGGATGCGGCGGTTGCCGAAGTGGTCGATGTCGTCGACCTTGAAGCCCTGCTCGCCGGCAGCGAGGGACAGGAGGTAGCGCAGCGTCGCGACGATATCCTCGTCGGTGAGCACCGTGACCTCTTCCTCGGTGGTGAGGTTGAGCTTCTTGTTGACCTTGTAGCGACCGACGCGGGCCAGATCGTAGCGCTGCGGGTTAAAGAGCAGGCCCTCGAGCAGGCTGCGGGAAGCGTCCACGGTGGGAGGCTCGCCCGGGCGCAGACGACGGTAGATCTCGATGAGGGCGTCCTCGCGAGTGAGGGCGGTGTCGCGCTCCAGGGTGCGTTTGATCACATCGGAGTTGCCGAGCAGCTCGATGATGTCGTCGTTGGTGACGGCGATGCCAAGGGCACGCAGGAACATCGTGGCGCTCTGCTTGCGCTTACGGTCGATGGAGACCATGAGCTGGTCACGCTTGTCGACCTCAAACTCAAGCCAGGCACCGCGGGACGGGATGATCTGGGCCTTGTAGATCTGCTTGCCCGAATCCATCTCGGAGCTGTAGTACACGCCCGGGGAGCGGACGAGCTGCGAGACGACGATGCGCTCGGTACCGTTGATGATGAAGGTGCCCTGATCGGTCATCATGGGGAAGTCGCCCATGAAGACGAGCTGCTCCTTGATCTCGCCGGTCTCCTTGTTGGTGAGACGGACGTCGGTCAGAAGCGGAGCCTGATAGGTCATATCCTTCTCGCGGCACTCCTCGACGGTGTGCGCGGGGTCGCCGAACTGATGCTCGCCGAAGGTAACCTCGAGAACATGGTTCTGGCTCTGGATGGGGCTGGATTCCTTGAACGCCTCACGAAGACCCTCGTCCTTAAAACGCTCAAAGGATTCCCTTTGAACAGAGATAAGGTTGGGGAGCTCCATGGCCTCCGGGATTTTCCCGAAGCTGACGCGCTTGCGCTCAGTGGCAGTGTATGCGTAGGTCACCAGGTTTTTCCTCCTTCACGGAAATGCTCGGTGGGTTGGCGAGGCATAGCTTCGCCAGTTATCGCAACCTAATAGTTTATCAGGTACCGACCGTTGGGCAAGAAAAGCCTTGACGCGATTGAGTTTTTGGAGTAGCAAAGTTTTTCGACAGAAAACACACAGGTAGATAGTGGTATACCGAACATCTGTTCATATATTTTCTGTGAACAGAGAGCCGGCAATCGCAGCTCTTATAAAAAACGGGCGCGAACCGAGGTCCGCGCCCGTAAATGTCGATGTCCGAAGGCTTACTTGCGCATCAAGCCGCCGCGCTCGTCGATGGCGTCCCAGAAGGCGCCGGCAAAGCGAGGATCGCTTGCGGCCATGAGGGCGTTGGTGGCCATCCAGCCAGACGGGGTGCCGGTGTCGTAGCCCGAGAGTGGGTCGATGACGACAGCGTACATAGCCTCGCGATCGAGCGAGCGTGCCATGGCGTCGGTGAGCTGGATCTCGCCGCCCTTGCCGGCCTGCTGATCGGCGAGCAGGTCCATGACCAGCGGGCTCAGCAGGTAGCGACCGACGATGTACAGGTTGGACGGAGCCGCCTCGGGAGCAGGCTTCTCGACCAAACCGCCGATGCGCCAAACGGCACCGGGCTCGTCGTCGGCAGCATTCTCGAAGCCCTCGAGGGAACCCACACGATCGCCGGCGATGACGCCATAGCGGCTGACTTCCTCGGGAGCGCACGCGGCAACGGCGATAACCGAAGCGCCACCGTGCTCCTTGGAAACGGCAAGCATCTTGTCGCAGATGTCACGGTTGGGCACAACGTAGTCGCCCAGAAGAACCAGGAAGTTCTCCCCTGCCACGGCGTCGGCAGCAGAGCGAATGGCATGACCGAGGCCCTTGGGCTCGTACTGATAACGGAAGTCGACCGGCATGCCGCCTGCGTGGGCAACAGCATCGGCGTAAGCATCCTTGCCGCGCTCGCGCAGCAGGTTCTCGAGCGAGCGATCGGGCTGGAAGTAGCTCAGCAGCTCGGGCTTGCCGGGCGAGGTAACGATGATGGCGTCGTCGACCTCCTCGGGGTCGAGCGCCTCCTCAACGACATACTGAATGACCGGCTTGTCGAGCACCGGCAGCATCTCTTTGGGCGTGCACTTAGTGCCAGGCAGAAAACGCGTGCCAAGACCGGCGGCGGGGATGATTGCCTTCATGTTATTCAAGGATCCTTTCGCAGGCGCAAAATGCGCCCTATGCGTGCGGCGCGACGGCCGCAGACCAAATTGCGATACCGAAGTATCTTACCGCCGGAGACATACGTCGCCGTAAGGCAAACGCAATTCTTCAGCAGGTCAACGCAAATTATTGCGCGAATGGTGCAATTTTATCGCCCAACGGTAGCGATCCCAAAGCGCCGCAAACGACAGCAATTTGCATACCGAGCCAGCAAAATAGAGGGGCCAAAACAAAAAAGACGGGGCTCGCATAGCGAGCCCCGTCTGCAAAGAAATCTGGCGAGAGAGCCTGATTACTTGAGGGTGACAGCAGCGCCAGCAGCCTCGAGCTTCTCCTTGGCAGCCTCGGCGTCCTCCTTCTTGGCACCCTCGAGAACAGCCTTGGGAGCGCCCTCGACGACCTCCTTGGCCTCCTTCAGGCCAAGGTTGGTGAGCTCACGGACGGCCTTGATGACCTGGATCTTGTTGTCGCCGAAGCCCTCGAGCACGACGTCAAACTCGGTCTTCTCCTCGGCCTCAGCAGCGCCAGCAGCGGGAGCGGCGACAACAGCGGCAGGAGCAGCGGCGGAAACGCCGAAGGTGTCCTCGATAGCCTTAACGAGCTCGGAAGCCTCGAGAAGGGTCATTTCCTTAAGAGCATCGATGATCTCATCGGTGGTAAGCTTAGCCATTTCTAAGTCCTTTCGGTTTCCGTGTCTGTGCACGGAGATCAGTTAAAACACGGCGCGAATGCGCCAGGGGTGCGGCGTTGCCGCCGCGGGTGAAAACAGCGACTAGGCTGCCTTCTGCTCGGAGACCTGCTGGATCGAACGAGCGAGACCAGAGGAAACGCCGTTGACGCAGACAGCGATGTCGCGAGCGAAACCGGAGATGAGACCGGCGATCTGGCCGAGAAGCTGATCCTTGGTGGGCAGCTCGGCGATAGCCTTAACATCATCAGCGGAAACGGCCTTGCCGTCGGAGATACCGCCCTTGATCTCAAGGACGCCCTTGGACTTAGCGGAGAAGTCCTTAAGGGCCTTAGCGGCCTCGACCGGCTCGGACTCGTAGAACACATAAGCGACGGGGCCGGCGAGAATCTCGTCGAGCTCGGGCTGCTCCTGGTTCTTGAGGGCGATCTTGACCAGGTTGTTCTTGTAGACCTTCATCTCGGCGCCGCACTCGCGAAGCTGATGACGCAGCTCCTGAGCCTGCTTAACCGTCAGACCGTTGTAGTTGACGACGAACAGACCGGCGTTCTCGGCGATACGGGACTCGATCTCTGCAACCTTGTCGATTTTGTACTGCTGGGGCATGAATTACACCTCCTCGAATTCTTTCCGGGCACGGTCCGCCACAAGGACGTGACGGGGGCATGTCCAAAAAGAAAGCCCCCGCGCTGCATGAGCGACGGGGGCGAGAAGACATATCTACTCGACCACCTCGGCTGGCGGGATATCCCATTAAGCTCGCGGGCAATGCCCGTTTGCGCCGGCTGTCTCTGGCAGCGGATTCGTGCGTGAACCGAAAGTATTATGGCGGGGACCCCGGCGTCGGTCAACGGAAAACCGGGCTGTACACAATTCCACCATCCGGCCGCGCCGCCGAAGGCCAGGCGCAAGGTTTTCGCTCGGTCAAGTCCTGGCTCGCACGAAGAGCACATTAAGTGCTCTTCGGCTCGTGCGGAATCTACGAAAACCTTGCGCCTGGCCTTCGGCGGCGCGGCCTGCGTCAACTATGGGGCAGCCCGGTTTTCCGTTGGCCGGCGCGCCCCACTCATAATGCTTGGGTCGGTGGGCTGATGTGTTGCATCCCTTAGGGCTACAAAGTTGAAATGAAGGCGGACAGGCGGCGGAGGCCTTCGTCCAGATTTTCATCGCTTACGCAGTAGCTTAAGCGGATGTGGCCTTCGGTGCCGAAGCAGTCGCCCGGGACTAGGGCTACGTTTGCTTCTTTGATGGCTTTGATACAGAAGGCTTCGCTGGTTAGGCCGTACTGTTTGATGCTGGGGAAGGCGTAGAAGGCTCCCGCCGGTTCAACTACGTCGAGGCCCATGGCGTTTAAGGCTGCGAGCACGCGTTCGCGGCGGGCTCGGTAGACTTCGAGCATGGGGGTGGGGTCGACGGTCAGGGCTCGCGCTGCGGCGTCCATTTCGAAGGAGACGGCACTCGATACTAAGTATTGGTGAGCCTTGGCGATCTCGGCGATGACGGGTGCCGCTGCCGCGAGCCAGCCCAGGCGCCAGCCGGTCATGGACCAGGGCTTGGAGAAGCTCTCGATGATGACCGTCTGTTCACGCAGCTCCGGGTGACGCTGGGCAAAGCGCTCGTAGCCATCCACATAAACCAGGCGGTTGTATACGTCGTCGCAGACCACGTAGATGCCCGCCTGCTCTGCCACGCGCGCCACGGCGTCGAGCGAAGCCGCGTTGAGGATGCAACCCGTAGGATTGTTGGGCGTGCAGATGACGATGGCCTTGGTCGCCGGCGTCACGCAAGCACGAAGTGCGTCCTCGTCAATCTGGAATTGCGCAGGCTCCGTATCCAAAAAGACCGCCTTGGCGTGGTTGGCCACGACGATGCTCTCGTACAGGCCAAAGGCCGGCGTGGGGATAATGACCTCGTCGCCGGGGTTGAGCATAGCCATGAATGCTGCCGACAGGGCCTCGGTCGCACCGTCGGTTAGGATGACCTCGTCGGCCGAAAACGTAAGGCCCGCATCCCCCATGTAGGCAGATAACGCCTCACGCAGGGCGGGGCGACCGTTGTTGGGCGGATAGTGCGTGTCACCGCGGTCCAGTGCGGCGGTCACCTCGGCGCTAATCACATCGGGCGTGGGAAAATCGGGCTCGCCAAGCGCAAGCGCGATGCACCCCGGGTGCTGGGCGGCGAGCGCATTGATCCGACGGATGCCGGAGGGCTTGAGCGTGGCAAGCGAGGTATTCATGGGCAGTCGCATGGCGTTCCTTTCGTAAGGGTTGCACTAGGATAGCGCGGCGGGGCGCCGCCGGACGGTGTAACCTAAACGGAAACCAACCGGAAAGGAGGCAGCATGGAGCCGACCGCGCGCAGCGATGTACCAAAAACGCTGCAAACCATTGCGTATATCAGCATTCCCAATAGTGCCGATCTTGAGTTTTTGCTCTGGGACCTGCAGGATGCCATCGCCGCCTATGCACAGCTTTCCGGCACCGCACTCCCCCGCCCGGTCGACTTGAAGGCAAATGACGCCGGCAGCGTTGCCGATGGCATCGTGCTGGCCATTGAAGATGTGGCTGACGATGAGACGTTGACAGCTATCGAGCAGGCGCTTGAGCGCTTTGGCGGTACGGGAACGCGCGTCTATGCCGCAATTCGAGCCGCACGAGAGGGCACTGAGCAGGCGCGTGGGACCGCCGTTCGCCTGCACAAGGCATGTGAGCGCCATGACCAATTGTGGTGTGGAGGCGTTGTCATCTGTGCCGGCAGCGGCTTCGCGGCGCTTCGTCATTCTCCGCGCATGGGACTTTTGCGCCGACCGTTTTCGGAAGCGATAGATAAGCTTGTGGGCGCTGTGCGCATGGGCTGCTCCGTCGAGCATGCACAGCGACTTGGCGGCGGCAATGCCGCCAACGTCGACACCGACGGCATGGTTTGCGCCGAGCCAGCCGTGCCCGCGCCGATCTGGCGAGGCGTTCTGAAACGTCTGGGCGCCCACGCTCAAACAAAAATCTAAATTAAATAACAGCCCAGTCAACGGCTTCGTGCCAACGCTCAACAAGACGCTCCAGGCGCCAGGCGGCATTGGCGGGACTTGTCGAGGGCAGGACGATGGCAGGCAGCCCCGTCCGATCTTGCAAGTAGCGTTTGTAGAGTCGCCCTGCCGTGCCGCCGTTACAGACAACGACCTCAATCGGCGCGGCATCGGTAATGCGCTCGATATGTGCCGGCACAACGTTGCGAATGCTCGCGTCGCTCGAGCCCTTAATGTCACAACTCTCGATCACATCCCACAGGGCTACGCCGCCGTTAAGCAGCATGACCCGCTTGACGGCAATGGAGGCATCGAGCGTCGCGGGCTCACCGCTTGCCAAAGAATCGCCCTCGTTGGGCGGAACAGGCACACCGAGGCACGCGGCCACCACACGCCAAAAGCGATTCTGAGGGTTGCCGTAATAAAAGGCATTGGCGCGCGAAAGCACCGAGGGAAACGACCCGAGCACCAAAACGCGCGAGTGCTGGTCGAACACGGGCTCAAACCCATGCTCAATATGTTGGTAGCCCTTGTCAGATGCGGCCATGGGCTAGGCTCTCAACAGATAGCGCACCTCGTAGGGTGCAAGTTCAAGGGTGCCCGTCAGCTCGACCGTGGGCGCATCGTCGGCAAGCAGGTCGACGAAGGACCCGTTGAGCTCGCCGGCGCCAAAGGTGTAAGGCTCGCCCACGGCGTTCACCGCCACGAGCACCGTCGCGTCGTCACAGGCGCGCTCGAACAGCAGCTGCTTGTTCTGGATCACCACGTTGCGATAGGCACCGTAGTTGAGAGCACGGGCCGCCGCGTCATCGGCCGAGCGAAGGTGTGCGAGTTGCGTGATGAACGCCGTCAGCTCATTGGGCGCAGGCTCATCGAGCGCAGGGCGCAGCGCCCAGTCGCCATCGGGGCCGCCCTTTTCGCCAGCAATTCCCCACTCGCTGCCATAGTAGACGCACGGGATGCCCGGCATGCCAAAGAGCATGCCGTAGGCGGGACGCAGACAGGACTTGTCGGTGAGGATGCTTGCCAGGCGCGGCACATCGTGGTTGTCGATAAACGACAGCAGATGTTTGCCGCGGTAGATGCACCAGGGGTCGCCGCCAAACTGACGGTGCAGCGAATGGGCGATCTCGAACATGTTGACCGAGTTAAAGCTGGAGTACAGGCCCTTGTAGCACTCGTAGTTGGTGCAGGAGTCGAGCATCTCGTCGTTGACGATCTGGTTGTAGTCGCCGTGAAGCGTCTCGCCGATGAGCACAAAGCCGGGCTTGAGCTCACGGGTAAAGGAGTGTAGGCGGCGCATAAAGTCGCGGTCAAGCATATAGGCAACGTCCAGGCGCAGGCCGTCGACGCCAAAGACGTCGGCCCAACGGCGCACGGACTCGAGCAGGTAATCGACCACAGCGGGATTTTGCAGGTTGAGCTTCACAAGCTCAAAATGGCCTTCCCAGCCCTCGTACCAAAAGCCGTCGCCATAGCAAGAATCGCCGTCAAAGCTGATGTGGAACCAGTCCTTGTAGGGCGAGTCCCACTTGCGCTCCTGCACATCGCGGAAGGCCCAAAAGCCGCGACCGACGTGGTTGAAGACGGCATCGAGCACCACGCGGATGCCATGGGCGTGCAGCGTCTCGCACACGGCGGCAAAGTCGGCATCCCCACCCAGGCGGCGGTCGATATGGCGCAGACTGCGCGTGTCGTAGCCATGGCTATCGGACTCAAGCGGCGGGTTGATGAGCACGGCGCCAACGCCGAGTTCCTGCAGGTAGTCGGCCCACTGGGCGATCTTCATGATGGGCGCATCGGGGTTAGGAGCAACGTTGGCGGCCTGGGTAAGCTCATCCTCGGCAACGGGCGCGGCGTTTTCGCGCGGAGCTCCGCAGAAGCCCAGCGGATAGATCTGATAGAACGTCGTCTCGTATGCCCACATAGCAACCTCCCGGTAAGCTCAACACAACGACATCCATTGTATGCCCGGCTTGTATCCTCTTCCCCAAAATAAGTTGCGGTGGAATAGTTCCTGCTTGGGCCTTCAGAGGCCTTAAACAGGAACTATTCCACCGCAACTGATGAGGGAACGTGATTAGGCGATAGGCTTTGCGCGACGGATGGCTGGGAACATCACCGTGATGGCGAGGATAACGCCCACGACCGCAATTGACCCGCCCGCGAAGCCGATCCAGGCGATACCGGGGCCCGAAACCACGGCTCCGCCGATCGCGGTACCTGTGCCAATACCCAGATTAAACAGGCCCGAGAAGATCGACATGGCGACGGCCGACGAGTCCGCCGGCGTGTACTTGATGAGCTCGGCCTGAAACGCCACGTTAAAGGCTGTGGCGCAGCAGCCCCACAGCGCGCAGACGGCAAGCACTGCCACGAGCGACGATGTGGCCGGACCCATGAGCAGCAGGGCCGCCGGCACGCCGGAGAGCGTAATAGCCAAGAACGGGAACCGGTGCCCATCGAACAGGCGGCCGAACAGCCAGCTGCCCACCAGACCAGAGCAGCCAAACGCCGTCAGCGTCATGGTGATGGCGCCCGCGTCGACGTGCGCGACCTGCGCCAGAAAGGGCTCGATATAGCTGTAGCTTGCGTAATAGCCGGTCGCCATAAAGACCGTGACTGCGTAGAGCGCGATCAGGAACGGGTTCTTGAGCAGCTCGGGCAGTTGTTTGACGGTAAAGCGCTCGCTCGCCGGCATGGCCGGGAACACCGCGGCCTGGTACACCACCGCGGCGGCGGAGAAGGCCCCGACCACGGCGAATGTCATGCGCCAGCCCACAGCCAGCCCGATGGCGCGGCCGATCGGCAGGCCAAAGATCTGCGCGATGGACGAGCCCGTGGCGATCATGCTGATGGCGAGCGCCCCGTGGCGGGTGTCGACCAGGCGCGAGGCCATAATCGAGGCGACTGACCAGAACACGGCATGCGCGCAGGCGACCACCAGGCGTGCGCAAACCAGGATAGGATATGTCGGTGCCACAGCGGACAGGAACTGACCCAGAGAAAACACGGCGAGCACGCCGAGCAGCATACGCTTGAACTCAAAGCGCGAGGCAAACACCATAAGCGGCAGTGACAGCAGCATGACGCCCCAGGCGTAGACCGAGATCATGATGCCTGCCTGGGCCTCGGTGAGCGAGAACGATGCGGCGATATCAGTCAGAAGGCCGATGGGCATAAACTCCGACGTATTGAACACGAACGCGCAACAGGCGAGCCCGATAAGCGGGAGCCACTGCCTGAGTGCGATACCACCTTGCTTTGTTTGAGCCATATAGGAAAACCTCTCCGATTATCTTGAGCGGTGGGCGATTATAGCAATGAGAAGTCTATAAAATGAGCAACAAAAGAATTCTTGGAAAACGATCGTTAACAGACGGCGCGCCAATTCTGCTTAGAAAGCAAGGTACGCAGGAACTCAATGTCGAAAACGCGGCTTTATCTTCGGGCTATCGCGCCTGCTCGGATACGCACAAGGACACCCCCATGAGCACGTCAATTTCGAGCCAACTCGCAACCGCACAATGAACTAGCAAAAGCAGCATATAAGCAAACGCCCCATAATAAAGTCCCTCATGCACAAGCGCCGTCACTGAAAGTGCCGACGGCAGCGCCGCACTCGAAACTACCCATCCAACAAGAACCTGGATAGCGCAACTTGCAACCAGGTTCCATGCCACCAGCAGCGCTGCGGGACGCGCGATTTCTCTCCAGGAGGAACGAAGCACCGTGACCGAACGCATGATGTAGCGTGGTGCAAACCGAATGCCTCGTAGTCCCCTCTGCTCCACGCCCGCATCTTCAATTAACACGAATACGAACGACGCGGAAAGAAGCGTCACGATTACTGCCACCACAAGAGAGCACAACACCCCGAGCTGACTGCTCGCAAGCGAGGCAAAGACTACAATTGCCGATAAAATCAAATGAACCAAATAAATTAGCAGCGCCCCAGAAATCTGGAGGGGAACCGTCGAGGCCAAGAGATAAACCGGAGGGGTTCGAGCAGGTTGCACCGTCTCTTTGGACCGGTCGACGGCAAATAATGAAAAAGCCACATTCGATAGAAGCAGGTTTAAAAAGGCCGCGACCACAGTGCAAATAAGCGTAATGGACGGATTGATATAGGCGAGCTCAGTTGCAACGTTTGATACACCAATTTGAAGCGCGCTCATAACAAACAAGGGGATATATAACGCCATCGTGCAGCCACTCCGGCATTCCTTCGCCCGATCGCCCGATTCCAGAAAGACATTGAAGTTCTCTCGCAAGTTCACTCTATACCCGTTTTCTTACTAGGCAGGGCGAACGGGCGCCAATATAAACGCCGGTCCGCCCATCCATAATTTCTAGTTTTAACGTCCAGACTAGTCTGTCCAGCCGTCGATGAAGTCGCGGTTAAGCTCAAAGTACTGCGCGGCGATATCTTTCGCCAAGGAGTACGAATTAACGAGCGGGTGCATCGCGAGGCTCTCGACAATGTCGCGCTTCGATCGGTTAACGATGCCACGCGCCACGGTGCGCTCGTAGTACTTGACGCGACGAATCAATTCGAGGTTTCCCGCGGGCACAGAATCGGCTTCGACGCGATGCGGTACACAGCCATCGGTGGAGATATCGCACGTTGACTCAATGACGTCTGTATCGAGAAGGCCAGGGATGGCGCCATTGTTGGGGGTGCACAGGATCATCTGCTGTGTCTTGCCAGAGCGAGCAATATCCATGAAACGGAGCGCGACACCTGCGTATCCGCCAGCATCTTTGCCGTACACGTCAAACGTCCACGGCTTGTCGCGGTGAATACCCGTCTCGGCCGCCATGTAGTTGTTTTCACGCATTCCGTACCACTTCTCAAAGCACGCGAGGCCCTTTTCGAAGTCGTTCTCAATATCGATAGATGCAAGCTCGCTCGTCATTTCTCGATTAATTTCTTCGATTAGTTCGCCGCGTGTCTGGGGCGAAGAGAGAACGTTGGCAACGGCGCGCTCGCGATAGTAGAAATAGTATAGGTACTCATTTGGCACGCATCCGCGATTTAGAACGAGGTCCTTCTCGAAGAACCTAAGATCTGTATGAGCATATGCCCCGTCGTCGTGGATCAAGTCGGGCATGATGTCCTCGCCGTCAACCGTCACATTGCGGAAGAACGAGAGGTGGTTGAGTCCATAGCACTCGCCCTGAACCGATGCGGGATCAACGCCTTTATACTCGGCAAACTGATGCAACATGCCCGAGGGGGCATCGCAAATGCCATAAGTAAAATCATAGCCCATATCGCGTAGGGCCTGAGATACGACGCCAGCGGGATTAGTAAAGTTAAACACCTTGACGCCCGGCTTTGCGTACTTCTTGATTAACTCGCAATACGAAGCAAGCGCAGGGACGGAGCGCATGGCAAAAGACACGCCGGCTGCGCCAGTCGTCTCTTGGCCAAGAACCCCATGCGAAAGAGCAATGCGCTCATCGCGAACGCGCATATGGTCCCCACCGACGCGAATCGTCGTGATCACATAATCGGCGTCCTTAACAGCCTCGACTGCATCGCCCGTCAGTGAAAAATTAAGCGTGGGGCAAAGCATGCTCGAGACATGGGCGGCAAGGCCACCGTAGATGCGCAGCTTCTCGGGATCATTGTCCATAAACACAAGTTCGTCGATCCCAAGCGATGACGCCTGCTGGGCTATGCTCTTTGCCAAAAACATGGAGCGGACGCCACCGCCACCTATGACCGTAAGTTTCATATCGAAACCCCCAATAGCACATTCAATATTGCATGGTTCGCCTGTGTTTGGATATTGTATCCAGCATGGAGGGTCGCTTCCCGCCCCGACTGCAAGGCGGGAAAGGAATTCCCCAAGGAGTTATTATTTACGCAACGGAAGCGGCCACACACGTCCGGCGGGAAGGGAGCACCGATGGTTGATAAAAAGCAGATTTCCAAGCTCTACTCAGCCGCAAAGCTATCCGAAACCGAGCAAAGCGTACTCGAATACCTGCTCAACAATATCGACACCCTCGATGATATTGGCATAAAACCCGTCGCCATGGCATGCTTTACCAGCATGACGACAGTCATCAGGCTTTCTAAAAAGCTCGGCTACCGTGGCTACCGCGAAATGATGTACGATCTCAAGCACCTTCAGCATGTCTCCCGCGAAATGAATCAATCACTCAAAGACAGTAGCGTCCACTTCGTATGCCACACCGGAGATGTAGACGTATTCATCGCCGCACTGCATCGCAACAGAATGATCGGAGTAAACGGAGAGGGCTTCTCACGCATCGTTGCGCAGTACATGGCGACCAAGCTCGTTGGACTTGGCTTTTTGGCCGTCATACAGGACTTCCTAGAAACCGATCAGTTTGTCGAATCCAACCGAAATACGCTCAGCTGCATGATGCTCATATCCAAATCGGGCCAGACAGAAGCCATCCTGGAAACCGCAAGGGCATGCCACGACGCGGGCATTACGACTCTCGCGTTTACCGGCAACGAAGACAGTGAACTCGCCAAGACGGCAGACGCGATCTTTACGATACATGACGATCACCCAATGGATCTTAAGAACGTTAAGCCTAACTGCTTTACCGGAAGTTGTATTCTCGCATTCGAAGAACTATTGAGTATCTGCCTTGACAATCTAAAACAAGAAGGCTTGGCCCCCTAAATCATGCGATAGGAAGCCAAGCCCTGGAATTGCGCTATGCAATTGAAAGCCACTTGCGCGTTTTACTCGTCACCGAGAACTTCGTGCACCTCAGAAGCGACTTCGCCGACACGAGGACCGTAAATGACCTGGATTGCCTTGTCGCTCAGGCGGATAACGCCCATAGCTTCAAGATTCTTGGTGAACACCTCGTCGTCTGCAACCTTAGAACCATCCTTGACAATCACGCGAAGACGTGAGATGCAGTTGTCAAGATCATCAATGTTGTCGGCTCCACCAAGCGCTTCGACAATGCCGACAGCAAGCGCGCTGTCCTTGGTCGCACGGTCCTGGACCGCCTTCTCGGGAGTGCTACCAGACTCGCCCTTTGCCTCAGCGGCCTTTGCCTCGAACTCAGCTCTGCTGTTGATCAACTCAATATCGTCACCATCGTCTCGACCGGGCGTCTTGATATCGAACTTAGTAATAAAGAACCGGAAGAGGAAGAAAGCTGCCAGGAAAAAGGCGGGGAGCAGAATAAGGTACGGAAGCAGATTAAGCTTCTCGGGGCGGAATAAGAATGGGATAAGGTCCTTGATATTTCCCTGGTACACCGAAACGCCCATTGCCTCCGAGAGAACTTCACCCAGTCCGGAAAGCGGAGCGTAAACGCCAAAGTAGAGCCAGGGGGCGGCAAACAGGAACGTAAAGAGAATAGGCTCCGTGACGCCAAAGAAAACAGTCGAAATCACTGTGGGGATTAAAAGACCAGCAACCTTCTTGCGGTTCTGGGGCTTGGCACAAGACCACATAGCAAGGGCGATGCCCGGGAACAACGCGTAATCGTTAATGCCATAGCCGGCCATGAAGGCCCTAACCAAGAGCTTGTCACTGCTGGGAGAAGCGAGCTGTGCAAGCTGAATGGCGCTATTGCCCACCACGCGCGTTCCATCGACGACCATGGAGCCGCCAAGCTCAGTCCAATACATGGGCGTCTCGAGCAGCGGATGCAAGCCAAACGGCACAAGGCTCTCGAGCACCCAGCGATAGACAAACGTACCGACCAGACCGGAGCCTTTCACGAACGTCGCAATACCCGAGAAGCATCCACCGATGACGGGCCAGACGAAGTACATGATGCCGCCCAGGACGCCACCGGCGACCAGCGATACAATGGGGACCGTTCGACTGCCCGCAAAAAACGCCAGCGCCGTTGGGAGCTTGGTCTTGTAAAAACGGCCGGTGATCCAGGCGACCAGGCAGCCCACGATAATGCCGCCAAAGACACCAGAGCTGTAGCCAAAAAAGCCGAGCGAGGTAGTGTAGAGTGCGGACTGCTCACTCGCCTGAATGGACGTAAGGCCGACCTTCTGAAGAGCTTCCACCGTTGTATTGTCGGCAGCCAAGCCAGCTGCTCCAAGCAGAATCTCAACCGTCTTGAGCATGGTGAGATAGCAGACAAGGGCAGAAAAGGCAGCCCAGCCCTTCTCTTTGCGAGACAAGGAGAAGGCACAGCCGACGGCAAACAAAACACCGAGGTTTCCAATGATAACCTCGCCGAGACCCTTAAATACCGAGAAGAACGTAAAGAGCGGCGAAGCGGCATACCAGTCCCAATTAACGCCAAGGGACACAAGGGTCAGTTCGGTCGTAAAAACGCTGCCGATACCCAAAAAGAGACCGGAAATGGCAATGAGCGTAATCGGAACGAGCATTGCCTTTCCGAACGATTGGAATTTTTCTTTCATCAATTCCCCTCTCAATGATCCTCTATAAACGACTATTGCACCCCACGTCCCCACACAGGCGAAACGGAAGACATGTTCGGCAATAGAAACAAGGTGATTGTAGAAAGGGGCGCACAAAATGCGCATCGACATCGCGTAATACGGTTAAATCGACCGACGATTGCAAGTATTTACGAATCCGTAAACGGCAGCAAATAGACAGCGAACGGCAATCTGAAGCGTAGGACAGTCCCCGCAGGCCGACAATTGCCGTTATTTTGGCTCATTTTATTGAATTGTTGCTCGCCCAAAAGCGCAGAGCATCAACGTGCCCTTAAGCCAACCCCAGCAATATGCCCGCCGAATGCACGACAAACGCCACGATCCAGGCAACGGCGACCTGAAACGCGAATACGGCCACGGCATAGCGCGCGCCCAACTCGCTCTTGACGGCGCCGATTGCCGCCACACAAGGCGGGTACAGCAACGTAAAGACCAAGAACACGTAGGCGGTAAACGGCGAAAACATGGTCGACAGCGCCGCGGGCGACGTTGCGCCCAAAAGCACCGTGAGCGTCGAGATGACGCTCTCCTTGGCAATGAGCCCCGTGACGAGCGCCGTCGAGGCGCGCCAGTCGCCAAAGCCGAGCGGGGCCAACACCGGCGCGATGATGCTACCCAGACCGGCAAGCAGGCTTTGCGACTGGTCGGCGACCACGTTAAAGCGGATATCGAACGTCTGCAGGAACCAGATGACCACCGTAGCGGCAAAGATAATGGTAAAGGCCTTGGTGATGAAGTCCTTGGCCTTATCCCATGCCAGCATCACCGTCGTCTTGACGCTCGGCAGGCGGTAATTGGGGAGCTCCATGATAAACGGCACCGGGTCGCCCTTAAATGCCGTGCGGTTGAGCACCAAAGCCGCGACGCAGCCGACCACGATACCGATCAGATAGAGCGAGACCATGGCGGGAACCGTCGCCTGCGGGAAAAACGCCCCGCACAGCAAGCCGTAAACCGGCAGCTTGGCTGAGCAGCTCATAAACGGCGTGAGCATGACCGTCATCTTGCGGTCGTGCTCGGATGGGAGCGTACGGGTCGACATGATAGCCGGCACGGTGCAGCCAAAACCGACGAGCATGGGCACGAAACTGCGGCCCGACAGGCCAAAGCGACGCAACACCTTATCCATGACAAAGGCCACGCGCGCCATGTATCCGGAGTCTTCCAGAATGGAGAGGAACAAAAAGAGCACGACGATAATCGGCAGGAAGGTCAGCACACTGCCCACGCCCGTTAGCACGCCGTCGACAGCCAGCGAGCGCACCACGTCGTTGGTACCGAACGCCTTGAGGCCCGCATCGGCCGAGGCGATGATGGCAGCGATACCGTCCTCCATAAGTCCCTGCAACGCCGCGCCGATCACGCCAAACGTCAGCCAAAAGACGAGGCCCATGATCACCAGAAACGCCGGAATGGCTGTGTAACGACCTGTCAGGATGCGGTCAATCTTGACGGAGCGCACGTGCTCGCGGCTCTCGTGCGGCTTGACGACGCAACGCCCGCACACGTCGCCGATAAAGCTAAAACGCATATCGGCCAGCGCAGATAGGCGGTCGGTGCCGGCCTCGTCCTCCATCTGGGTGATGATGTGCTCGATAGCGTCGAGCTCATTGCGATCCAGGTGAAGCGCCTCGGTTACCAGCTCATCGCCCTCGACCAGCTTGGTCGCCGCAAAGCGCACCGGGATGTGCGCCGTCACGGCATGGTCCTCGATCAGGTTAGCAATACCGTGGATGCAGCGATGCAGCGCACCGCCGTCCGGACCGTCGGGCGCGCAAAAGTCCAGGCGACCAGGGCGCTCGCGGAACCGCGCCACGTGCAGGGCGTGGTCCACCAGCTCGCCGATGCCCTCGTTGCGGGCAGCGCTAATGGGGACAACGGGCACGCCCAACAGGCTCTCGAGCAAGTTGACGTCCACGGCGCCGCCGTTGGCGGTCACCTCGTCCATCATGTTGAGCGCGATGACCATAGGACGGTCAAGCTCCATGAGCTGCAGTGTCAGGTACAGGTTGCGCTCGATGTTGGTGGCGTCAATGATGTCGATGATGGCGTCCGGACGCTCGTCGAGGATGAACTGACGGCTCACGACCTCCTCGCCTGTGTACGGCGACAGGGAGTAAATGCCGGGCAGGTCGGTAACGCTCGCCTCGGGATGGTTACGGATGGTGCCATCTTTGCGGTCGACCGTCACGCCGGGAAAGTTACCGACGTGCTGGTTGGAGCCCGTCAGCTGGTTGAATAACGTGGTCTTGCCGCAGTTTTGGTTGCCGGCGAGGGCAAAGTGCAGCGGCGCGCCCTCTGGCACGGCCGTCTTTGCCGCACGGGGCGAATACGTCCCCTCGCCCAGGGCCGGATGCTCCGTCGTGCCGATTGCGGCGTTAGCGCGCGGACCCGTATCGGTGTCGTGAATACCCACGAGCTCGATGCGAGCGGCATCGTCCTTACGCAGTGTCAACTCGTAGCCACGCAGGCGAATCTCGAGCGGGTCGCCCATGGGGGCATACTTCATCATGGTGACTTCGGTGCCCGGCGTTAGACCCATGTCCAAAATATGCTGTCGGAGTGCCTGATCGTCCGATGCCACCGATGCGACAACGGCGTCCTTTCCAATCTCGAGTGTATCGAGCTTCACGTCCGTGTTCCTCCCCCGGCGCCCGCAGGGCGTTGTATTTATGTTCACCATGGCTAACCGTTTGCCATGGCTAACCAATTTTAAACTTACATGATAGCGTGAACACACAATGACGTTCAATCGACAGATCGGTGCAAGGGGAATTCTGGGCCATTGCTTCCCAGACGGGCCTGTTGCGGAAACCGAATCCCACTCCGGAACACCTAAACGGGACGGGCTTTCCGGTTGAGGCATCTAGCGGAAACTGCAGCCCGGAATCGGCGCTCAGACTGGGATGCGATTTCCCGATCGAGCCCCTCGGGGAAACTGCGACCCGGAATCTGCGCCCAAAACGGGTCACGATTTCCCAAACGGGACGTGGTTTCCCGCGGGAGCAGAAACAGCCGCCCGCTCCCTCGACAAAATGATCCATTTTCCTCCGTCTCCAACAGATCAAAACGAAGTTGCGGTGGAATAGTTCCTGTTTAAAGCCCCGTGACTTTAATTGGAACTATTTCACCGCAAGTTATGAGGGACGGGATGGGGCTGGCCCTCTTACTCTTACAGATGGCGCTCCAGGAAGCGGAAGGCTAGGCGAATCCAGGGACGGACCGCCACCTGCTTGTCCTCGTTGTCGACCGCGGTGTTGGCGTTGCCGAGCGAAAGGCCGTGACCACCTTGGTCAAAGACGTGCATCTCGCAAGGGACGCCCTCCTCTGCCATGCGTTGGGCAAACGGGTAGACCTGCGCGATCGGCGCCGTCTTGTCGTCGGACACGCCCCACACAAAGGTCGGTGGCATCTGACGCGAAACATGCGTAGTGGGGCAGATGTCGGCCAGATGCTCGTCAGTTGCCTCGCCGCCCGTCACCATCGACAGGTAGTCGTTGAGCAAATCGCGCCCCGTCTTGCCGCCCGTCTTGGGCACACGCAAGTCAATGCGCGGATCGCGCGTCTGCATGTCGCGCACATAGGCAAAGTCGAGCAATGGATAGCCCAGCACCACGGCATCGGGACGAATGTCGTCCGGACGCGCCCCGGCAAGTGCCGCAAAGGGGCCGGTCTTCCACTGTGTTGCCAGCGAGGCGCAAATCATGCCGCCAGCAGAAAAGCCCACGACGCACACGCGCTTAGGATCGACATGCCACTCGTCGGCGTTGGCGCGCACCGTGGCGACCATCTTGGCAAGATCTGCCTGGGGGTGCGGAAAGCTCACGTCACCCGTAGAACTCGTGACATAGTTGAGCACAAAGACCTGGTAACCGTGATCCAAAAACGCAAACGCCACAGGATCCTGCTCATGCGGAGCGATATGCGTAAACGCACCTCCGCCACAGATAATCACCGCGGGGCGGCGGCCATTCGGTTTATCGGGCAACGGCTCGGCACCCAAATACGTAAACGTCGCCGGATAATCCTCGGTCGGCTCCTCGCCCCACAGCGCATGGTTCTCGACAATCATATGTGCTCCCTTCGCGCAAATTATGCGCCCTTGTTTTTCGCCTTCAAGCGTACCCCACTTGAACCCGTGGCGCAGAAACACTCCAGCAATAAGTTTCCCTTCAACTGATATATCACATAATCCCAGTTCAGAGGTATCGTTGAGCAGCGTAGAATAGGGGCGTTGACCAAGCCGCGAAACACATGTGAAACGTTTCCGGCAAACCAAACGCGCGATATGCGCCTATTTAAGTTGGAGGCAACTATGGGTCTGCTCGATTCGCTTAAGTCCACCTTCACCTCGACCGGCGAGGCGTCCGTTCCGCCCGCAGCAAGCTTCGCTACCCGCGAAGGCGTCATCTATGCCCCCGTCAACGGCGTGCTCGTCAACCTGAACGAGGTTCCCGACGAGACGATCGCCTCGGGCATGCTTGGCCAGGGCTATGGCATCGAGCCCATTACCGGCACCATCTATGCGCCCGCCAACGGCCGCATCGGTGCCACCACTGTCACCAACCACTCCATCGGCATGATCACCGAGGACGGCCTGCGCGTGTTCATCCATGTTGGCCTGGGCACCGTGGAAATGAACGGCAAGGGTTTTGCCCGCTTTGTCGAGATGGGCGATGTGGTCAAGGCAGGCCAGCCGCTCATCAGCTTCGACCGCGAGGCCATTAAGGCCGCTGGTCACGAGGACATCGTGACCGTCATCGTCTCCGAGCTCGATCGTCTTAAAAGCATCGACCATGTCGGCGAGTCTGGAACGCTTATCGGCGGCAACCCGCTCGTCAAGCTTGGCGACCCGCTGCTGGTTGCCAAGACCAAGTAGCCAGGCCCCACGCCACACAGCCAAAAGGCACCTCGTCAAGCGCCCGCGACCATTTGGCCGCGGGCGCTTTTCGTTTGAAAAACCATCCCGCCAATGCTTTATCTGTATAGCTCAAATGAGCCGAGCTGCTAGAATATCGAACTGTATGGATAACTATCATTCAACCGTTATGGGAGGATACGTGAACCGCACCAAAATCGCGCAGCTCTATGCCGATGCCGAGTCGCTCGGCGGCCAGACCGTCACCGTCGCCGGCTGGGTCAAGTCCGTCCGCGACATGAAGAACTTTGGCTTTGTTACGCTCAACGACGGCAGCTGCTTCCGCGACCTGCAGGTCGTCATGAACCGCGAGGCACTCGACAACTACGACGAGATCGCCCATCAAAACGTCTCGGCCGCACTCATTTGCACCGGCACCGTCAAGCTGACCCCCGATGCGCCCCAGCCTTTCGAGCTTTCTGCCACCTCCATCGAGGTCGAGGGCACGAGCGCCCCGGATTACCCGCTGCAGAAGAAGCGCGCAACCGTCGAGTTCCTGCGCACCCAGCAGCACCTGCGCCCGCGCACCAACCTGTTCCGCGCCGTGTTCCGCATCCGCTCTGTCGCGGCTGCCGCCATCCACCGCTTCTTCCAGGAGCAGGGCTTTGTCTACGTCAACACCCCCATCATCACCACGAGTGACTGCGAGGGCGCCGGCGAGATGTTCCGCGTGACCACGCTCGACCCCAAAAATCCGCCCCTCACCGAGTCCGGCGAGGTCGACTGGAGCCAGGACTTCTTTGGCAAGCATGCAAGCCTCACCGTGTCCGGCCAGCTCAATGCCGAGAACTTTGCCATGGCCTTTGGCGACGTGTACACGTTTGGCCCCACCTTCCGCGCCGAGAACTCCAACACCACGCGCCACGCCGCCGAGTTTTGGATGATCGAGCCCGAGATGGCCTTTGCCGATCTTAACGACTACATGGATAACGCCGAGGCCATGCTCAAGTATGTCCTCAAGGACGTCATGGCAACCTGCCCCGACGAGCTCAATATGCTCAACAAGTTTGTGGACAAGGGTCTGCTCGAGCGCCTGGACCATGTCGCCAACTCCGACTTCGCCCGCGTCACCTATACCGAGGCCGTCGAAATCCTGGAGCAGGCAGTCGCTGCTGGCCACCAGTTTGATTACCCCGTCAGCTGGGGCATCGACCTGCAGACCGAGCACGAGCGCTTCCTGACCGAAGAGCACTTTAAGCGACCGACTTTTGTGACCGACTACCCGGCCGAGATCAAGGCGTTCTACATGCGCATGAACGAGGACGGCAAGACCGTCGCCGCCGCCGACTGCCTGGTGCCCGGTATCGGCGAGATTATCGGCGGCTCCCAGCGCGAGGAGCGCCTGGATCTGCTCGAGGCCCGCATCAAGGACCTGGGCATGAATCCCGAGCAGTACAAGTACTACCTTGACCTGCGCCGCTACGGTTCCTGCAAGCACGCCGGCTACGGTCTGGGCTTCGAGCGCTTGGTCATGTATCTGACCGGCGTGGGCAACATCCGCGACGTCCTGCCGCACCCGCGCACCGTGGGCAACGCCGACTTCTAATCGTCGGACGCTAGCTCGCGTCGCCACACGCCAACGCTCATCGCACAAGCGCCTCTCGACATCGGTCGAGAGGCGCTTTTTTCAACAGCATCCGTCAAGCTTTTGGCAAGGTTTTGGTCAGTTGAGCAGGGCTGTTGAAAACTCGACCCGCCGTTTGCCGACGACTACCGACCGCCCAGAGCGCCCTGCGCCCCTGAGAAAGCCCCGCGTCCTAGGCTCCATACCGTCGCCACCCAAAACGGAAAGGACGTGGGCACCATGACCGAAGCCGCTGTTGAAACCTACGACACCACGACGAGAGGCGCCGCCTCGATGGCAGCCTATCGCGCCGTTCGCATCCTGCAACTATTAAGCGAAAACACCGGCGAGGACAAGGCCATGCTTTCCGATGAGTTGATCCGGCGCCTCGCCCATCCCGACGACCCCGCCCGCATGCCCATCTCGGCGGCGCGGCGCAGCATCTACACCGCCATCTCCGCGCTTCGCCATGCCGGATACGAAATTGAGTACAAACGCGGCGTGGGGTATCGGCTCTTGACCCGTCCACTCACCGACGAGGAGATCATCCGGCTTCACGGCATGGTCATGCGCAACCGCTCCACGCCTATCGCCATCCGCAAGAGCATGGCGCAGCACTTAGTTGCCATGGCGAGTGCCGACGTTCGCGGCTATCTCGATACACCCGAACCTGCTCCAAGCGCAGGCAGCAAGGCTACCAAGGCAACACGCACGCCCATCAAGCGCATCGACACGTGCGAGCTCGTCGAGCAGGCCATCGACCACGGAACCACGGTGAGTTTTGATATTTCGAGCGTCACGACGCGTGGCGAAACCGAAGCAGCACGGATGACACTCCGTCCCTTTGCCATCAGGCAGCGCGATGGCATCTCGTATCTGCTGGGAACGGTCTACGACGCCCGAGGCGCCGATGACACGTTGCGTACCGTAGAGATTGGCCGAATGAGAAACGTCACCACACGTCTCCTCGACGGCAAGAAGCTCTTCGCCGCCCTAGACGAGGACGACGCCTCCTCCGCCGCATAAGACCCTCCGCCGCCCATTCGACTACCCGTACCGCCCATCCGATTCTGTATTAAAAAACCCGCCAGGCTGTTGTAAAAATGGACATCAGCGCTACTATAGTTCCACTTGCACTTTGTCCCAGTGCAGTGTTTCCAGCCATTTTTATACTGGGGGTAATGATATGAAGGACATCACCATCAGCCGCAGGAGCCTTCTGGTCTCCGCCGGCCTGCTCGCGCTCGCCCCGCTCGCCGGATGCGGCGGCAACTCTGGCTCCGGCTCTGCTGCCGCCGGTTCCGACTACACCATCGGCGTTCTGCAGCTCACCGAGCACTCCGCACTCGATGCCGCCAACGACGGCTTTGTCAAGGCCATCAAGGAGAGCGGCCTTAAGGTCAAGATCGACCAGAAGAACGCCCAGAACGACCAGTCCACGTGTAAGTCCATTGCCGACAAGTTTGTGGGCGACAACGTCAACCTGATTTATGCCATCGCCACGCCCGCCGCGCAGGCTGCCGCCGGCGCCACGGCCGATATCCCCATCGTGGGCTGCGCCATCACCGACTACGCCGCCTCCGGCCTGGTCCAGGACAACGACAAGCCCGGCACCAACGTCACGGGCGCTTCCGACCTCACCCCGGTCGCCGAGCAGCTCGAGATGATGCAGAAGGTCCTGCCCGACGTTAAAAAGGTCGGCCTGCTCTACTGCACCGCCGAGTCCAACTCCGACGTCCAGATCAAGGCCGCCAAGAAGGAGCTCGACAAGCTGGGCCTCGAGTACACTGACTTCACCGTCTCGAGCTCCAACGAGATTCAGTCCGTCGTCGAGTCTGCCGTGGGCAAGGTCGACGCGCTGTACTCCCCCACCGACAACACCATCGCCGCGGGTGCCTCGCAGGTCGGCCAGATCTGCAAGGAAAACAAGCTTCCCTTCGTGACTGGCGAGGAGGGTATGTGCATGGCCGGCGGCCTGTTTACCCTCTCCATCAACTATGAGGACCTGGGCTACGCCGCGGGCGAGATGGCCGTTAAGATCCTGAAGGGCGAGGCCAAGCCCGAGGATATGCCGATCAAGCACCTCTCGAGCAAGGACCTGGTCGTCGTCAAGAACGACGAAATGGCCGAGGCCCTGGGCATCGACCTTTCCGCCCTGGACGCGTAATGCCATACGCGGCATGCGTCTAGAGCCCGTGCTCGCGCTTTAGCCGCGTTATTCAATATCTGAGCCACAGGGGCGGGCGCTGTAGACCGGCGTCCGCCCTGCTTGTTTCAGGTAAAACAAAACGTCTGTCCGTAACTCTTCTATGCATTGTTACCGCTATTATGGAAAATCACGTGTCCACCCTATTCTAGGAGGTATGAAGCATGCTCATTGCATTGCAGGGCGCCGTTTCGCAGGGCGTCCTCTGGGGCATTATGGTGCTTGGCGTGTTTATCACGTTCCGCCTGCTCGACATTCCCGATATGACCTGCGACGGCAGCTTTGCCCTCGGCGGCTGCGTCTGCGCTGTGCTCATCGTCAATAACAACGTCGACCCGCTGCTCGCCGTGCTGGCCGGCATGTGCGCCGGCGCCATCGCGGGCGCCGTCACGGGCATTTTGACCACCGTCTTTGAGATTCCTGCGATCCTCGCCGGAATCCTCACCCAGATCAGCCTGTGGTCCATCAACCTGCGCATCATGGGCAAGTCCAATACGCCCATTCTTGCCAAGGGCACCGTGTTCTCGGCCGTCAGCAATATGACCGGTCTGCCGCAGTCCACCGTTGCCATCATCTTGGGCATCCTGCTCGCCGTGGCTATCGTTGCCATCCTGTATTGGTTCTTTGGCACCGAGATCGGCTCGGCGCTGCGAGCCACCGGCAACAACGAGTACATGATCCGCGCTCTGGGCGTCAACACCAACTCCACCAAGATGATCGCCCTCGTGCTCTCCAACGCCCTCATCGGCCTTTCGGGCGCACTCATCTGCCAGAGCCAGAAGTATGCCGACATTGGCATGGGCACCGGCGCCATCGTTATCGGTCTTGCCGCCATTGTTATCGGCGAGGTGCTCGGCCGTCTGCTGCCCGGCGGCCTCACGCAGTTTAGCGTCCGTCTTGCCTCCGCCGTCTTTGGCTCCGTGGTGTACTTCCTTATCCGCGCCATCGTGCTGCAGTTGGGCATGGACGCCAACGACATGAAGCTGCTCTCCGCCGTGATCGTCGCCGTGGCCCTGTGCGTGCCCGTGGTTTGGGAGCGCTATAAGCTCCGCAGCTCCTACACGAAGGGGGATGAGGCAGATGCTTAAGCTCTCGCACGTCAAAAAGACCTTTAACAAGGGCACCGTCACCGAGAAGCGCGCGCTCACCGGCGTCGACCTCACCCTGAATGACAGCGACTTTGTAACCGTGATTGGCGGCAACGGCGCCGGCAAGTCCACGCTGCTCAACATGATCGCCGGCGTATATCCGCTCGATTCGGGCGTTATCGAGCTCGACGGCAACGATATCTCGCGTCTGAGCGAGTCGCAGCGTGCCAAGTACCTGGGCCGCGTGTTCCAGGACCCCATGCGCGGCACCGCAGCCGACATGCAGATTGCCGAGAACCTGGCCCTCGCCAAGCGTCGCGGCCAGCGTCGCGGCCTTTCGTGGGGCGTCACCAAGGCCGAGAAAGATGAGTACGTTGAGCTGCTCAAGCGCCTGGACCTTGGTCTGGACACGCGTCTCAACGCCAAGGTCGGCCTGCTCTCGGGCGGACAGCGCCAGGCACTCACCCTGTTGATGGCCACGCTCACCAGGCCGCGCCTGCTGCTGCTCGACGAGCACACCGCGGCCCTCGACCCCAAGACGGCCTCTAAGGTGCTCAACCTGACCGAGGAGATCGTCGACGAGAACCACCTGACCACGCTCATGGTCACGCACAACATGAACGACGCCATCCGTCTGGGCAACCGTCTGATCATGATGCACGAAGGCCACGTGATCTACGACGTGGCGGGCGATGAGAAGAAGTCGCTCACCGTAGCCGACCTGCTGCAGAAATTCGAGGAGGTCTCGGGCGGCGAGCTCGCCAACGACCGCATGCTGCTAAGCTAAACCTACCAAAAAGGGACAGGTTTATTTTGGCAGGTTTTATCTGCGCAAACGTCAAAACCGCCGCTAAGGGACAGGCGCCCTTGCGGCGGTTTTCGCATATTATGTCGATAATCCAGCGTCAGCAGGAACTACTGGTTAAGGACTAAGGAAACTGCCACGAGAAGCTCTCTTCCCCGTCTCGCCTTGACCGCCGCACTCCTTGCCGGCGTGCTCGCCGGCGCCCCAGCTTACGCCACCGCGGCCACCCCATCTCAAGTTATCGGCCCGTCCGATGTGATCGGACGGGCTTCTTGGTGGGTATCATGGTTGGACGATCATTAGGAGGTTTCCCTACATGGAATTGTTTGAGCCAATTCTTCATTTCTTTGCACAACGATGGGTCCACAACATCATCTGGGCCGTCATCTTGGCGATAGGCACCGCCGTCGCCGCCAAGGTCGTATCCAAGACCCTGAACCATCTGCTTAACCGAGACGATAACCCGCTTCCGGCATCAAGTATCTTCATCAACATCGCGCGCGCCGTCATCTGGATGATTGGCGGCAGCTTTATCCTCGACAACTGCTTTGGCATTAACGCAAACGCGCTCGTCGCCGCTCTTGGCGTCGGCGGCATCGCCATCTCGCTCGGCTTTCAGGACACGCTGTCAAACCTTATCGGCGGCATGCAAGTGACCTTTATGGGCATCATCAAACCCGGCGACAATATCGAGGTCGGCGGCGTATCCGGCGTGGTCCAAGACATCACTTGGCGTCATACAACGATTGAGGATGCCTGTGGACAGACCATCATTGTGCCCAACTCCAACATCTCCAAGAACACGCTCGTGCATTTGATGCCCTTTGGACGCGTGGCCGTGCCCGTTGCCGTAAAGGACACGTCTAAGTGGGCTTCCCTTGACGTGCTGGCAGACGAGCTCACGAGCGCAACCAAAACGGCCGTCTCGCCCATCTCGGGCTTTGACAAAGAGCCCTACGTGCTCTTTAGCGAAATCGGCGACTTTGGCATCAAAGGAAAGATCATCTTTATCGTCAGCGACGACAGCACCACTTTCACCGCTGCCGACGCCTGCATCCGCGCCATCGCCCCCATCATCGCCTAAACCACCGCAAAGGGGTCAGGCATCTTTGTAGTGGTTTTCATTCGTGGTACCATGGTTCATATAGTTGTTTAAACGACTAAGGGAGCAACATTATGGAAGAGGCCTATCGTCAAGCACGCAAGCGCGGCGAGCAAGGACGTCGACGCGCCATTAGCCAAAGCGAGCATCCATACCTTACGGACCTCGATAGCTTGGTTGCTCAGCTCCCCTTAGGTCAGCGAGAGAATGTCGGCCTGCGGGATATTCCGCTCGAAATGGTCGTCGGCACGGTCACCAAAGGCCGTCAGTCCGCCTTTTCATGCAACTTTATGCCCCTGCTGCCGTTTAACACCGAGTTCGCCCGCAAGTGGTCCAACCTCTACGATATCCAGGTAACCGAGGGCTATCGCGACCCCATCATCGTCACCGAGTTCATGCATCGGTTCTATGTCCAGGAAGGCAACAAACGCGTCAGTGTCCTCAAATTCCTGGACGCTCCAACGGTTTCGGCCAGGGTTACCCGTCTCTACCCCGGCACATGGGATTCCGTCGAAAGCCGCCTGTACGGTGAATTCTGCGCGTTTTGGCGCGTCTGCCCCCTATATGAGATCGAGTTCTCGCGTGAGGGAAGCTACGAGACGCTCGCCAAGATGCTCGGTCAGAACCTTATCGAAAAATGGCCGCAGAAAAAGGTCGACTACCTGCGCCACACCTTCCTGCTCTTTAAGCGCGCCTACCTTCGCGCAGGCGGCGACCACCTGGACATTACGCCTGCCGACGCCATGCTCGTTTACCTCAATGTGTACAACCAGGACCGCCTGCTGGATACGCCGACGGATATCGTCGTAAACCGCCTGTGCAAGATTTGGCGCGAGCTGGTCATTGCCGGCAAAAATGACGAGGACAAGGTCGATCTTGTCGAAGCGCCGAGCGTCGATGAGGAGGAGTCGCCCGCCAAGTCCACCTCTGGCGTGCTCAACTTCTTTATGGGCAAGACTGTCTATTCGGCGGCCAACCCCCTGCGTATCGCCTTTATCCATGA
The DNA here is from genome assembly GCF_040915545.1 of Collinsella aerofaciens. Classification (GTDB taxonomy): domain Bacteria; phylum Actinomycetota; class Coriobacteriia; order Coriobacteriales; family Coriobacteriaceae; genus Collinsella; species Collinsella aerofaciens_BE. The sequence continues at coordinate 79,971 of NZ_JBCPDH010000002.1, forward strand.
GTTCCCCTGTGCGGCGTCGAGCTGGGACAGTCTGCACGACCAAGGGCGTCAGTATCTCGATGAGCACTTTGACGGCATCGTGCGCACCGAGGCGTTCGAGGACTGTCACGATCCGGACGTGTTCTACGCCGCCGTGGAAACGGCTGTCAAACATGGAGACAACGTCATCTTCTCGACCTCGCACCGCCTGATGGAATACACGCTCAGAGCTGCCGTTGAGTATCCCCAGGTTCGGTTCCTTAACTGCTCTATCGGCCTTCCCCACCAAAGCGTCCGTTCGTACTTTGGCAAGATGTACGAGGCCAAGTTCCTCCTGGGCGCCCTTGCCGCCAGCATGGCGGACAACCATCGCATCGGCTACCACGCGTCGGTCTTCGCATCCGGCGCGCTCAGCGAGATCAATGCCTTTGCCATCGGCGCCTCGCTGCTCGACCCCCGCGCGCAAATTATCCTCACCTGGGGCGATGTGCCCGCCGGCGGTCTTGCCGAGGCCATGTGCCGCGAAGGCGTGAGCGTCATGACCGGCGCTGACATGTCAAAGTCGCTCGAAGACCCTACGGCCTACGGACTCCACCGCCTGGTCGATGGCAAGGTTTCCGGCATCGCCATGCCGGTATGGAACTGGGGCCGTTACTACGAGCTCATCGTTCGCAGCCTTCTGCACGGCACGTGGGACGAGACCAGCGATGACAACCAAGTGCGCGCCGTCAACTACTGGTACGGCATGAGCTCCGGCGTTATCGACATCCGTTACGCTCCGGGCCTACCCTACCAGACGCGCAAACTCGTGCAGTTGCTCCGCAACGGCATTGTCGAGGGATCCATCAACCCCTTTGGCGGCGAGCTCCACAGTCAGAACGGCGTGGTACAGATCGAAGGCTTCCCTCCGCTGCCGAGCACGCAGATTGTCGAGATGAATTGGCTGGCGGATAACGTGGTAGGCACCATTCCGCAGCTCGACGATGAGCCGAAAGTCCCTGCCCTATGAAAATCCTTGCCATAGCCGATACCGAAGAACGATGCCTTTGGGAGTGCTTTCGCAAGGAACGCTTTGAGGGCGTCGACCTGATTTTGTCCGCCGGCGATCTGGACCCGGACTATCTTGAGTTTTTGGTTACGGTCATCAACAAACCGCTCATCTACGTGCGTGGCAATCACGATGACCGCTACGCACGTCATGCACCGGGCGGATGTATCTGCGTAGAAGACAACGTGTACACGTACCGAGGGATTCGCATTGCGGGCCTTGGCGGGTCCATGCGTTATCGCGACGGCGCCAACATGTACACCGAACGCGAGATGTCCAAGCGCATGCGTAAGCTGTCGCGTAAGGTTAGGATGGTCGGCGGGTGCGACATTCTGCTTACCCATGCACCCGCCGCCGGTATGGGTGATCTGGACGATCTGCCGCATCGAGGATTCGAGTGCTTTAACACAGCACTCGAATCCTGGAATCCCGACTACATGGTGCACGGGCATGTGCACCAAAGCTACGGTTGCGATTTTCAGCGCGAGCGTCAGCATGTGTGTGGAACGACGATCATCAACGCCTGCGGCTATACGCAGTTTGAGCTCGACCAGACGCACTACCCCATCCGCGGCTGGCAAGCAGCTTGGCTCAACTCACAAACCATGCGCCGCGAGCTCAAACGCCACGAAGCCATAGAGTCCTCAACCGCCAGAACACCCTGGTAACCACCTCAAAGGGGACGCTGACCCCTTTGAGGTGGTTTTGGCACGCGATAGCAAGAAACCCGGTCCCACACGAGGCGGAACCGGGTTTCTTTAGCAATGCTTGCTTTGCTCAGGCAGTAACTAGCAGTTACTCAGCCAGGAAGTCACGCTGGACAGCGGGATCGACCTTGACGCCAGGGCCCATGGTGGAAGACACGGAGATGGACTTGACGTACTTGCCCTTAGCAGAAGAGGGCTTGACGCGCAGGATCTCGGTGTACAGGGCAGCGTAGTTCTCGACGAGCTGCTGCTCAGAGAAGGACTTCTTGCCCAGGGGCACGTGGCAGATGCCGTAGCGGTCGGCGCGGTACTCAACGCGGCCAGCCTTGAGCTCGGAGACCATCTTGGCGACGTCCATGGTCACAGTGCCGAGCTTGGGGTTCGGCATGAGGCCACGGGGACCAAGGATCTTACCGATGCGGCCAACCTTGGCCATCATGTTCGGCGTAGCGATAGCGGCGTCGAAGTTGATCTCGCCCTTCTGAATCTGGGCGACGAGCTCGTCGGAACCAATGATGTCGGCGCCGGCAGCCTCAGCCTCGCGGGCCTTCTCGCCCTCGGCGAAGACGGCAACACGAACGGTCTTGCCGGTGCCGTGGGGCAGGGAGATGGAACCACGGATGTTCTGGTCAGCCTTACGAGTATCGATGCCCAGACGGAAGTGGGCCTCGACGGTCTCGTCGAACTTGGCGGTGTCGAGCTCCTTGATGAGCTTGGCAGCCTGAAGGGGGGTGTAGAGCGTGGCGCGGTCGATCTTCTCGGCAGCGGCGTTATAGCTCTTACCATGCTTAGCCATGTGCATTACCTCCTGTGGTTAAACGGGCGTGAGCCCTCCCACATCGTTTCGTGTGCCCTATTGCACACATTTAACGGGCGCCCCGGTCGGAGCACCCGTCGTTACCATAAGAAATCGCTACTCAGCGATGGTGACGCCCATGGAACGGGCGGTACCGGCGATGATCTTCTTGGCGGCGTCAATGTCGTTGGCATTGAGGTCCGGCATCTTGATCTCGGCGATCTTGGTAAGCTGCTCCTGGGAGAGCTGACCAACCTTGTCGGCCTGGGGCTTAGCGGAACCAGACTTGAGGTTGAGCTCCTTCTTGATGAGGTGAGCCGCCGGCGGGGTCTTGGTGATGAAGGAGAAGGACTTATCCTCGTAGACAGAGATCTCAACGGGGATGATGTCGCCCTTCTTGTCCTGCGTCTCGGCGTTAAAGGCCTGGCAGAACTGCATGATGTTCACGCCAGCAGCGCCCAGGGCGGGGCCGACGGGAGGAGCGGGGTTAGCTGCACCAGCAGGAATCTGGAGCTTAATGACGTTGGCAACCTTCTTCTCAGCCATGGTCATTCCTTTCGAATCACGAGTGTGAAGTACTTGCTATATCGTAAGCACGCACGTGTTAGAAGCACTCCTGAGATGAGCAGTCACAGAAGAAGCACGCTCGCGCGAACGGACGAAAATCTTAAGCGATGACAGCGACCTGGTTAAAGTCGAGCTCGACCGGCGTCTCGCGGCCAAAGATCATCAGCGTGACCTTGAGCTTGCCAGCCTCGGTGTTAACCTCCGAGACCTTGCCATCAAAGTCGGTAAGCGGACCATCGGTGACGCGGACGGACGTGCCGACCTCAATATCAACCGAGGTGCGCTTGGGCGAATCGCCCTTACCGGGACGACGAGTCATCTTGTTGTACTCGTCGCGGGAAAGCGGAGCGGGCTTGCCGTTGCCGCCCAGGAAACCGGTGACGCCAGGCGTGTTACGAACACACGTCCAAGCATCGTCATCCATCTCCATGCGGACCAGGACATAACCCGGGAAGATCTTGGAATCCTTGGTCTCGCGCTTGCCACCCTCTTTAATCTCGGTGACGCGCTCCATAGGAATCTCGATATCAAAGATACGGTCCTGCATGCCCATGGTCTCGATGCGATGCTCGAGATCGGACTTAACGCGGTTCTCGTATCCAGAGTAAGTGTGAACGACGTACCAACGCTTAGACATGGTTTAGCCCCTCAATCCAGAGAACAGAGCAAGAGCCTCGCCAAAGCCAGCATCGAGCAGAGCGATGACGACGCCGACGACGATCAGAGAAGCGCAAACGACGACCGAGTAGTTCACGAGCTCCTTCTTATCGGGCCACGTGACACGCTTCATTTCGGACTTGACCGAAGCGAAATACTTCTTGGTGCGGGCGAAGAAACCAGGCTTCTCGTTCTTCTTGGACTTCGCAGCCTTCTCGTTCTTCTTGGCAACGGCCTTCTTGGCCTCAACCTTGGAGTTGGCGGCAGCGTTGTTGGCAGGCGCCTGCTGCTGAGCCTTCTTCTTGTTCTTCTTGTTGGCCATTTGGGTTACCTCCGCGCAATGCGCTTATACATGAGTAAACCGTAAGCCCCCAATTGGGAGCTTACGGAATAATGACTGGCACGCCAGGAAGGACTCGAACCCTCAACACTCGGTTTTGGAGACCGATGCTCTACCAATTGAACTACTGGCGTATGTGACTAGAGACTAGCGAGTCTCTTTGTGCAGCGTGTGGTGACGGCACCAGGGGCAATACTTCTTGATCTCCATACGATCAGGCATGGTCGACTTGTTCTTGGTGGTCGTATAGTTGCGGCGCTTGCACTCAGTGCACGCAAGAGTAACTAGAGTACGCATGTATCCTGAACCTTTCATTTCCGCCCCGTACGGGCACGAGTTGTTACTTTATCAGCTCCACGTAAGTGCTGTCAATGAAAACCTCGAGTCAATTGGTTCTCGGTGGATCCATTCATATTTGGAACACATCAATGAAGCCATCGAGAGCTAATCGACGGTGCATCCAGGACCATTATCGATCCTCTCGACACCAGCAACGGCTCAATATCCATTGCAGAAAAGAACCCGGCACCCATATAAGTGCCGGGTTCTCTAAGTCAGCTATATCAAAGAGCTAATTTACTCAATGATCGTGGAGACGATGCCCGAACCGACGGTGTGGCCACCCTCGCGGATAGCGAAGCGCAGGCCCTCCTCCATGGCGATCGGGTGGATGAGGTCGCCCTCGATGGTGATGTGGTCACCAGGCATAGCCATCTCGGTGCCCTCGGGGAGCTTGACCGTACCGGTAACGTCGGTGGTACGGAAGTAGAACTGAGGACGATAACCATCGAAGAACGGGGTGTGACGGCCGCCCTCCTCCTTGGTCAGAACGTAGATCTCGCCGGTGAACTTGGTGTGCGGGGTAACCGAACCGGGCTTGCAGAGAACCTGGCCGCGCTCGATGTCCTCACGCTTGATGCCGCGGAGCAGCAGACCGACGTTGTCGCCAGCCTCGCAGAAGTCCATGGACTTACGGAACATCTCGATACCGGTAACGACGGTGCTCTGGGTATCCTTGATGCCGACGATCTCGACGGGCTCGTTGAGCTTGAGCTCACCGCGCTCGACACGGCCAGTAGCAACGGTACCACGGCCGGAGATGGTCATAACGTCCTCAACGGCCATCAGGAACGGGAGGTCGTTGTTACGAGCAGGCGTCGGGATGTACTCGTCGACGGCCTTCATGAGCTCGCGAATGGCGTCCATCCACTTGGCGTCGCCCTCGAGAGCGCCCAGAGCGGAGCCACGGATGACGGGGATGTCGTCGCCGGGGAAATCGTACTCGGAGAGGAGCTCACGGGTCTCCATCTCGACGAGGTCGATGAGCTCGTCATCGTCGACCATGTCGCACTTGTTCAGGAAGACGACGATGTAGGGAACGCCGACCTGACGGGCGAGCAGGATGTGCTCGCGGGTCTGAGCCATGGGGCCGTCGGTAGCGGCGATGACCAGGATAGCGCCGTCCATCTGAGCAGCACCGGAGATCATGTTCTTGACGTAGTCAGCGTGGCCCGGGCAGTCAACGTGAGCGTAGTGACGGGCAGCGGTCTCGTACTCAACGTGGGAGACGGAGATCGTGATGCCGCGCTCGCGCTCCTCGGGAGCCTTGTCGATGTTCTCGAACGCAGTGAAGTCAGCCTTGCAGCCCTCGGTCTCGGAGAGAACCTTGGTGATGGCAGCGGTCAGCGTGGTCTTGCCGTGGTCGACGTGACCAATGGTGCCGATGTTAACATGCGGCTTAGTGCGCTCAAACTTCTCTTTGGCCATAAAGCCCTCCTCTAAACAGGTCGTCCCCGGACGGGACTTTGCCTTTATACCATAGTGGCCTCTCAACATACTATTGAGAAGCCACCGTGTTACCTATGGTAGCGGTGACTGGATTCGAACCAGTGACGCCACGGGTATGAACCGTGTGCTCTAACCAACTGAGCTACACCGCCGGATGGAGCCTGCAACCAGACTTGAACTGGTGACCTCTTCGTTACCAACGAAGTGCTCTACCGACTGAGCTATACAGGCACTTGACGGGTGGGAGCTATAGGATTCGAACCTATGTAGGCAGAGCCAACGGGTTTACAGCCCGTCCCCATTAACCACTCGGGCAAACTCCCAATCGTTCAAGTATCCGCAGGTCCTTTGGTCTTTTGGACCGCCGCCCCCGCGAACGAAAAAGATAATACGATGCAACCTTGGGGGCTGTCAACGAAAACCTCTAGATACACGGTGCCGGGCGTATCTATATGCTTTTGACCTGCGGTTTTGCTGAGTTTGGATATGAAGGACGGTGGTTTTGGATACTGAGGTGACGTTTCCCGAGGTAACACTTTGCTGTAGTGGAGTACACCTTCAGTATCGAACTTCGATACCAGCTTATTTGCACCTATATATAGGTCGAGATCGGGGCTTCCACGCCACGATCGAGCGTGGATTATCTCCCACTTTTAGCGCGGCTCTAAGGCCAAAGTGGCAGATTATCCACGTTCATTCTCCAGGCGAGAGAACTGTAAAGCCGCAACTACTCGGGCCAGGCCAAAGTAGACCCATAGAGCGGCTCCCCCTTGGTGCAGGGGTAGCGACTCAAGTAACACGACGATAGCAAGTCGAAAAAATAAGTCATGGCGTATTTCGAATAAACGCCGAGTCGGTCAATTCCGTTTCCCGCATTACCAAGACGATATACACGGTCAAAAGACCTCGATTTGTCATCGTTGCTAAACGCAGTAATTAGAATCTTCCTGCCCGAACGGCAATCAAGATACTCACGCGCCTGTGACGCAAATAGCCCGGAGACCGATACGAGAATTATCAATGACTGCGAAGCGTCTCCCATGTTTTTCAATTCCGCGACGTTAGCCCCAGCAACTATGCGAACTATCTTGCCCGCATAAAACATTTCCTGCTGAAATCGTACGAGATTGGCGCTCACATTATTGGTGCACCAGATTTCAACGTTTTTATGGCCATCAATTTCGTCGACAAGATGCTTAATAGCGATATCGGACACGCCGCTTTCAACCTCAGCGAACATCTCGATCATGCGAACGTCGAGCTCTGCCCTGTACTCCTCGTAGCCAAATTCCTCCTCTCGATGGCTTAAGTCGCTTGGAAAGACTGACTGAGTAAATGATTCTTTCAAATCGCTAAGAGACTGGTAGCCCAATCGATTGCAGAAACGACGAACAGCGGAACGGGTCACGAATGCATCGCGGGCTATTGCGGCAACATTGATTTCGCTCGAACGCCTAATGTGAGCGATGAGATATCGAGCGATGGCGGCATCGTTTGACCCAAACTCGCTGTTGATGATGGAGCTAATGCGATTGAGCACATCGAAGTCATTGATATTCACGTGATCCCTCTTTCCGCTCTCCTCGAAATCATGGTTCATTTATTGAATCAAACAGCTTTGGTCGTTCTCCTATGATTCAAATCAGTTGACGTCATCTTAATCATAATTCCGCCACACGTATCCACCGTGTTGAATGATGGAAAGGGGATTCATGGGCAACGTGAACAACATGCCGTTTCTCTGGGGTTCCGCCACGGCGTCTTATCAGTGCGAGGGTGCCTGGAACGAAGACGGCAAAGGCCTTGGTGAGTGGGATTTCTTTAGCCACACAAGCAATAAGAACATCAACCATGTTGACGGTGATGTATCTTGCGACTTCTACCATCGCTATGAAGAAGACATCCGCATGATGAAAGAAGGCGGACAAAACACCTATCGCTTCTCTCTTTCATGGAGTCGAATCATCCCCACGGGTATCGGCGAAGTGAATGAAGAGGGTATCGATTTTTATAATCGGATCATTGATTGCTGCCTCGAAAATGGCATAGAGCCCAACGTTACGCTGTTCCATTACGATCTGCCATTCACGCTTGCTTGCAAAGGCGGATGGCTGAACAACGACATGGCAGAGTGGTTCTGCAAATACGCCAAGATTTGCTTTGAGCGCTTTGGAGACCGCGTCAAAATCTGGGCTACCGTTAACGAGCCGCATTTCTACAGCTACTGCGTAAACATGTTGGGCAACTATCCCCCCAATCGATCGCTCGATGTTCAGTCGTACATGCAGTTTCAGTACAACCTGATGCGCGCAAGCGCACTCGCAGTCCGAGCATATCGTCAAATGGGCTACGACGGCATCATCGGCGCCGTCCACGATGGCGGCGTTGTCGAACTCGACCCGGCAACCGAGCACCCTGATGACGTATTTCGATACGCAGACTTTTTCGCCAATCGCATGATTCTGGCACCAGCGCTTCAGGGTCAACTGCCGCCAGAAATGGACGAAATCCTTGAAAAACTTGGCGTCTCGCTCTATCGATCCCCAAATGACGTAAAAGAATTCAGAGACGGTAAAGTCGATTTTATTGGACTCAACGTGTATTGCCGAGAGTATGTAACCGACTGGCACGGTGGAGAGCTTGCCGTTTCGGCGAACAATAAGGGCAGTTCGAGCAAAAGGGTCGAAGGAAAATGCATTGCGCCCTTGTTTGAAAGCGCCCGCGACAGCAATGTTCCCCGCAATAAATGGGGCCGCGAAATACTCCCAAGTTGCATGTATTCAACCATCATGGATGTCCACGAGCGCTATGACGCGCCCCGCATCTTTATTACGGAAAACGGACATGGCGCCTATGAGCAACCAGACACAGACGGAATGATCCACGATGATGACCGCATCGAGCTTCTGGGCCAGTTCATCGAGCACATGATGAGGGCTAAGCGCGACGGCGCGCGCGTTGAGGGTTACTACCTCTGGTCGACGATGGATCTGTATAGCTGGATCAACGGCTACGAAAAACGATACGGACTTGTCCATATCGACTTCGAGAACAATCTGGAGCGCACCCCCAAAAAGAGCTGGTATTGGTACAGAGACCTTATCTCGAAGTATCAGGAGCAGGAAGGTTAGGAGAAAGAGATGAAATATCAGGCAATGTCCGAAACAGTCCTAAAGGCTGTTGGCGGCAAAGAGAACATTACATCGGTAACTCATTGTGCGACGCGCCTTCGCATCGACGCACGAGACACCTCGATCATCGATCTCCAGCTCGCCAAATCGGCCGATCAGGCGCTCGGGGCAGTAGTCAGCGGTGGCCAGCTTCAGGTGATCATCGGCCCCAACGTCACCGAGGCTTACAACGACTTCCTCGACTTCGCGGGAATCGAAGTCGGCGGTGGCACGGTTGCCGACGATGCCCAAACCGCCAAAGACCTTGCAGAAGGCATTAAAAGCGGTAACACCGCCATGGGCTTGATTGAGAAATTCGGGAACGTCTCTGCACAGGTATTCATGCCCATCGTCCCGGCGCTCATCGTTGGCGGACTCATTCTTTCGATCAAGAATCTCCTGGTCAATTATTGCGGATTAAGCACCGATAGCGGAACCGCCCAGGTCCTGTTGGCGATCTTTAGCGCTTCGTTTAGCTTCTTGCCCGTTTATCTTGGTTATCAGCTCGCAGCCGTCATGAAGATGCAGCCCATCATGGGCGCATTGCTGGGCGCGATCATGATCAGCTCGTCCATTAGCGGTGCCGAGGGTCTCGACTTTCTTGGTATCCCCATCCCGACGAACGACTATTCGAGTACGGTAGTGCCCATCGTACTGGGCGTTGTGTTCATGTACTTTGTCGACCGCAGCCTTCAGAAGATCATTCCCGACGTTACCAAACTGTTCTTGAAGCCGCTGCTCACCATGATCATCGTCGTGCCCGTCGAGCTGATTATCCTTGGCCCCGCCGGCAGTATGATGGGCTACGCGCTGAGTGATGCCGTCACGTGGCTTATGGACAACGTGGCATTTATCGCTACTCCGATCCTGGCAGCCCTTAACCCCTATTTCGTCATGCTCGGTCTCGATAAGGCTTACATCGCAATCGAAGTTACGAGCCTGGCGCAGCTCGGTTGGGCACCCATTATCTTTGGATTCATCTCGAACCTCTGCATTGGCGGCACGAGCCTCGCCCTGGCAACTGCCATGAAGGGAAACAAGGAGAAGAGGGGTATGGTCACCACGGTTGCCGTTACCGCACTCTGTGGCGTAACCGAGCCCGCGTTCTACGGTTGCCTCATCGAGCGTCCCCGCCTGCTTGTCGGCACGGCAATCGGCGCGCTCTGCGCTGGACTCCCTGCAGGCATCTTTGTTCTGAAAGAGTATGTTGCGGGAGCATGCCCCGGCCTTCTTTCGGCACTCATCTTTATCGCTCCCGATGGGTCCATGGGCAACTTCGTGCTGGCATGCGTTGTCGCCATCATCGCCATCGTCGTCTCTTTCATCGCTGCACGCGTAATCATCAAGAAGAACCCCAGCTATATTGAGTAGATGCCCGCTGTTTGCATTGGGGACATCCTCGGCAGACCATTAGCAAGAACCCAAGAAGTCCCTTAGGAGCTCGATTAATCCATTCGGATTCCTGAGGCACAAACGACCCCGATTCCACAATGAAATCGGGGTCGTTGTTTCTAAAGCCGTCGATAGACAATCGGTGTTTACCTTAGCTCCCTATCCAAGTTAATTATCCACGCTCGTTCTCCGGTCGGGAGATTTTCTTCGCTCGCGTGTCCAGAAATCCACGCTCGAGCAGGACATCCAGGTCCGCACCCGCCCTTGTCTCGATCTGTAACAGCAAGAGGCCTATTCCGCTTCTACATGTTACAGATCAAGATATTCCTAAAACACCCTAAGTTTCATCTCAATCTGTAACAGTTAGATGCCAAATATCGGTCTTGGTGTTACAGATTTAGACAAACTGGAGGACGAGACAAACCAAAAACGGGATGGGCGCTAACCCGATGGCGCACCACCTAAATAGAAACGGGCCCTGTCCCATATAGAGACAGAGCCCGAAACTCTCATGGAGCCAGTGACAGGAATCGAACCTGCAACCCACTGATTACAAATCAGTTGCGCTACCGTTGCGCCACACTGGCACACTTGGCGCTTTCGCGCGAAGCCAATTAAGAATAAAGGAATTGCCGACGAGGCGCAACAGGCCCTTCACCCGACCACATCTCAAAACTATTCGTCAGAACGAATAGTTTTAATTACAATTGCTATATATAAAACTATTCGTTTTGACGAAGGGTTTCGTGATGCTTACTACCAAGGAAGCCGCCGAGCTGCTCGGCATCACTCCGCGCAGGGTGCAGGAGCTCATAAAAAACGGAGCACTTGATGCCCGCAAGGCTTCTGGTGTATGGCTCATCGACAAAGACAGCGTCGACACGCGACTCCGCTCCGTGACCAAAACGGGAGGACGTCCCCGCCGCGGCCACGGTAAGAGCGAGATCGCGTTCACCCTCATGAACCGCACGCACGAAGTCGCTCAGCTGGTCTACAACACATCGCGAAAAGACTTTACCCACATCGGCGCCGACATCGATTACGCCCACGCCCCTATTGGGGTATTTGGCCCCAATAGCTCCGTATCGCTCGACTCCTTCCGCATCTGGTGGCGCGGTCGCGGTATCCCGCTCGCACGCATTGGGCTAGCCTCCCTGCTTGCAGAAGCCGCAGTCGATGTTCCCGATGAACTCGTACAGCGAAATCTTGGCCTCTCCTTATCCGACCAGTATTGGATTAGACCCCAAGATTCCGGTCTCGTCTGGGAGGATATTAACTTCTTCAATAACGCCTTTGATGACGTCTCGCTGTCCATTGCGCCCTTTGCCCCAGAGGGAAAAGCGGCTGCCGCAAAGCCCGATAACACCTCGGACGGCAATCTTCAAAAGTACTGGACGTGCGAGGGCGGGCGTCGAATTCTGCATAAGGCAGGAGCGCACCTGAACCAGGAACCTTATAACGAGCTGGTGGCGACCGCGCTCCACCGTCGCATCCTAAACGCCTGCGATTATGTACCTTACTCGCTCGAGGGCACGGGCACTTCCGCCCTGAGCATATGCGATGTCTTCTTAACTGATGAAGAAGAGTATGTCCCTGCGTTCTATGTAAACCAGCACGCAAACGCAGATGAACGGCTAACTGACTACGAGCGATACGTAGCAAACTGCGAGGAACTCGGGGTGACAGGCGTCAAGGATGCCCTTGACCACATGATCGTGTGTGACGACATCATCGCCAACTACGATCGTCATTGGCGCAACTTCGGCCTCGTGCGAAACGTCAACTCACTAGTCTGCAGACCAGCCCCCATCTTCGATTCGGGCTCATCGCTCTGGTGCAACATATCTCTAGATGAGCTTAGGGCAGGAGAGCACAGTTTTGCCAGCGCGCAGTTCCATTCAAGTCCCGCGAAACAAATGTTGCTTGTTGAGGATATGAACTGGTTTGACGGGGACAAACTCGAAGGTTTTGTCGACGAGGCAATCGAGATTCTGTCTAAAAACGATGCCCTAGCAGCGAGACTGCCTTATCTAAAAGAGGCGCTAACGTGGCGCCTCGAAAGAATGATCGACATCGCTGAATGGAGTTAGCGAGGCAGCATTGCCCCGCCAACTCCCCTACCTCCCGCGCAGGGCCTTGAGCTTGGCCAGCGCCTCGGGGCTCAGGCGGCTGCCCAAGGTCATCTTGATCTGCGGAGCTTCCTCTGCCTCGTGAACGTCGTTATCGATCTGTTTGATCTCGTCCACCAGCATGCGGCTCGAGATGCGCGTGACGCCCTTGCCCATGACGACAGCCTGGATCGTGCCGTCGCTCGATACCACGGAGCACGCACGGCCTTCCTCGCGCGCCTCGATGCAGAGCTTCTGCACCACGGTGTCGGCAGAGACGCCCGTCGGCGAAAACTCAATGCGCACGCCACGGGCCGGCAGGTTGGGGCGCTCGCTGGAGATATTGCCCGCACCGTCGAACACGATCACGGCCTCGTAGCGACCCTGGGCAAACGCCGCAACATCGTTGATGAGGGCGGTGCGCGCCATATCGTGGACGTCGCTGGAATACGGATCGTCGGAATGGTCGTAGACGAGCTTTTCGTAGCGCGGCGTGCAGTGAATCACGTTGTAGCCGTCGACCACCAGCAGCTCGGGCTTATTGGAATGCACTGTCGAGACCGGGTCGGCGATAGCCTGCGCAAACGCATTGCCGCCCACGCCATAGGTCGCGGCCGAAACAATCGGCTTGGCCGAGCCCTCGCCAAAGCGCTTGGCCTTGGACTTGGCGCGGTTCTTCTTGGACATGCGCTACTCCTCCCCCATGAGCTCGCCGGCGTTGCGACGCAGCCACTCAAAGCATAGCGCCGTGGTCGCCTGGGCAACATTGAGGCTCTCGGTCATGCCGCGCTGGGGAAGCTTAGTCAAAAAGTCGCATTTCTCGAGCACAAGACGCGAGATGCCGTCGCCCTCGGAACCCATGACGAGCGCAACGCGGCCCTCGAAGGGGGCGTCCCAGCAACTGCCTTCGGCGCGCTCGGAGGCGCCGCTCACCCAAAAGCCGGCGGCCTTGAGGTCATCGAGCGCACGGGCGATATTGGGAACCTGCGCGATGGGCAGGTGCATGACGGCGCCAGCAGAAGTCTTATAGCTGCCGACGGTCACACCGGCGGCGCGCTTGTTGGCAATGATGACGCCCGCCGCGCCCACGACCTCGGCGGAGCGCACGATGGCGCCAAAGTTGCCGTCGTCGGTCACATGGTCGAGCACGACGACGAGCGCCGGACCGTCGCCCGCACGGTCGAGGATATCGGCAACATCGGCATAGGGGAAGTTGCCAACCTCGAGCGCAATGCCCTGGTGAGCGCCATGGCTCGACAGCGCATCGAGCTGCGCGCGCGGCACATACTTAATGCGGACGCCTGCAGCGTTGAGGTCGTCGACCAGGCGCGACAAGGCGGCATCGCGCTCCCCGCCCTCAGCGATGAGCGCGCACTTGACGGGAAAGCCGGTACGCAGCGCCTCGGCGGCAGCACGGCGACCTTCGATAAACTCGCCCTTGGGGGCCTGAACGTTGTCGCGGTTGCGATCTCGCTGCGGACGCGCAGCCTGGGCTTGGGAGCGCTCGCGCTGGCCCTTGGAAGTGGCAGCGCGATCGTTGCGGCGAATAGGACGCGAGCCAGAAGCAGCCTGCTTGCCTCCACGCGGTGCACGCTTGCGATTGTCGGCCATAAAACGGCCTCCTTAAATAGATAACGAACAAGAATCGACCGTCCGAGCCACGGCACCTTGCCTTTCAATCGTCGGGCATGACCACCAGGTCTATGCCCTCCTCTTTCAAGGCAATCTGCCGCACCTCGAACGGTCGACAAATACTAGAGACTCTTAATACGGGTGCCAGCGGTCGTATCCTCGATGGTGAGGCCCAGGTCCTTGAGCTGGTCGCGGATGGCGTCGGCCAGACCCCAGTTCTTGGCGGCGCGGGCCTCGGCGCGGGCCTCGAGAATCTTGGCAGCGGCCTCGTCCACGTCGTCACCCGTGTAGGCAACCAAACCGGCGGCAACGCCCAGCAGGCCCAGCGGCAACTCGACCTTGGGCTCGGGGAGCTCAACGCCAAGCGTATCGAGCAGCTCGGCCAGCGTGTCGGCGGCGGCAAGCGCGGCGGCCTTGTCGGCAGCGTCGCCCGCCTGCTCCAGGTACTGGTTGCACTCGGTCACAAAGCCAAAGACGGCACCCATGGCACCAGCGGTGTTAAAGTCGTCGTCCATGCACTCCTTAAAGGCGGCACGAGTCTCGGCGGCCTTGGCGGCAAACGCCTCGGCGGCAGCCGCATCGGCATCGGCCGTCGCATGGTTCGCGGCCCAGCGCAGGTTCTCAACCGTACCGGCGATACGCGTGAGCGAGTTCTCGGCACCCTCCAGGCGCTCCCAAGAAAAGTCGAGCGGCGAGCGATAGCTCGTCTGCAGCATCAGCAGGCGCAGGGCGGCAGCGGAGTGCTGTTCGAGGACCTCGGCCAGCGTAAAGAAGTTGCCGAGCGACTTGGACATCTTCTCGCCGTCAACCAGCAGCATGCCCGTGTGCATCCAGGTGTTGGAAAAACCCTGGTGCCAGGCGCAGGTGGCCTGGGCGCACTCGTTCTCGTGATGCGGGAAGGCAAGGTCGGAGCCGCCGCCGTGGATGTCAATCGGAGTGCCCAGGTAGCGATGCACCATGGCGGCGCACTCGGTGTGCCAACCGGGACGGCCCTCGCCCCAGGGGCTCGGCCAGCTGGGCTCGCCGGGCTTGGCGGCCTTCCACAGGGCAAAGTCGAGCGGGTCGTTCTTGTCCTCGTTCTCCTCGATGCGCGCGCCAACCATAAGGTCGTCGATGTTGCGGCCCGAAACCTGGCCATAGTTGGGATCGCTGCGCACGGCAAAGTACACATCGCCGTTATCGGCTGCGTAAGCGTGGCCCTGCTCGATAAGCGTCTTGATCATGGCGATCATGGGGCCGATCTCCTTGGTGGCGCGGGGGCGCACATCGGGATCGAGTACGTTGGCGGCGCGCATGACGCCGATGAACTTGTCGGAGAACTCCGTCGCGACCTCGGCAGCCGTACGGCCCTGCTCGTTGGCGCGCTTGATGATCTTGTCATCGACATCGGTGAGGTTCTGGGCGAACGTGACCTCGTAGCCGCTCGCGATGAGCCAGCGTCGAATCACATCGAAGCTGATGAACGTGCGGGCATTGCCGATGTGAATGTTGTCGTAGACCGTGGGGCCGCACACGTACATGCGGACCTTGCCGGACTCGACGGGCTGGAACTCTTCCTTTTTATGGGTAGCGCTGTTGTAGATACGCATTCGTTACTCCTTAACGGTTTTCTGTAGCAGGCAGACGGCCCAGGCACCGATTCCCTCGCCCTGGCCTTCCCAACCGAGCTTTTCGGTCGTGGTGGCGGCGACGCCCACGTTTTCGACGTCAACGCCCAGGGCATGGGCAAGGTTGGCGCGCATGGCATCGCGGTGCGGGGTGATCTTGGGTTGCTGACAGGCAATGGTGCAATCGGCATCGACAAACTCAAAGCCCAGCTCGCGCGCATAGTCCATCACGCGGGCAAGCAGCACCATCGAGTCGGCGCCCTCATAGGCAGGATCGGTGTCGGGGAATAGCTTACCGATGTCTCCCCCGCGGCAGGCGCCCAGAATGGCGTCGGCCAAGGCATGCGCGAGCACATCTGCATCCGAGTGGCCCAGCAGGCCGCGCTCGTAGGGAATGTCGACCCCGCCGATGATACATCGACGCCCCTCCACCAAACGGTGGACGTCGTAGCCGTGGCCAATGCGCAGGTTACTGAACATGGGGAAGGTCCTCTCCCTCGGCCATGCGACCGAGCAGAATCGCGGTTACGGGACGCAAATCCTCGGGCACCGTCACCTTAAGGTTATCGCGCGGGCTCTGGACACAGCGGACGCGCCCGCCCATGCGCTCGACCAGCGATGAATCATCGGTACCGATAAAGCCCTCGGCGATAGCAGCGGCGTGAGCGCGCCTCATGGCGTCGACGCTAAAGATCTGCGGCGTCTGCGCGGCCCAATAGAGCTCGCGCGGCGGCGTCTCGACGATATTATCGCCGTCGACGATTTTGAGCGTGTCGATCGCGGGCTGACCGCACACGACACCGTCGAGCGAGCGGTCGCCCACAAGCACGTCGATAGCGTGATCGATGGCCTCGGTGGTAATGAGCGGACGAGCGCCGTCGTGAATGGCGACATATTCGAAACCCGCCGGAACCGCATGCACGCCGGCACGGGTGGAATCCTGACGGGTATCGCCGGCATCGGCAAAGCTGATGGGCGTGTCATAGTCAAACGGGTCGATGGCCAGGCGGCGCATCTCGGCACGGCGCTCGGCAGGGCAAACCACGACGATGTGGCCGACCTTGTCGCTCCGATCGAACGCGCGGATGGACCAGCTCATGAGCGGACGGCCCGCCACGTTAACGAGCTGCTTGCCGCCGGGATTTCCAAAGCGCTGGCCGCTGCCGCCGGCAACGACCACGGCGCATACGGGCGCCATTATGCGTTCCCCTGTTTGGTGCCCTTCATGCGGTACAGGGAGTCCGCAAGAATGGCAGGGTTGTTAACGCCAAAGTCGCCCAGGCGCTCCGGATCCTCGCTGATGTCGTCCATGAGCTCCTGCAGCGAGCCATACTCGTCGACGATCTTCTCGGCCACGCCGTCGCGCACGACGGACACGCGCGAAAGCGTGCGCAGGCCCAGCGGCGTCATGACGGAGTCCTCGTCCAGGTCGTCGTAACCCAGAACCGCCGCCACATGCTGTGGGTCGGACAGGTCCTTGGGCGTCATACGGGCAAGCTCTGCGCGGATCTTCTCGGCGTTTGCCTCGGAGGAATCACTCGCGTAGTCGCGAATCATCAGGTCATACTCGGTATCCATGCTGGAGCCGGCGAGCTGCTCGAGCTGCATCTGCACGAGCTTGCCCTGGTTGCCCAGCTTGACGATGCAATCCTTAAGCTCGGTCTTTGCCTGCTGCATGATCTCGAAGCTCGAGAAAATACCGGTAATGTCGGCGAGCGTGACGTAGTCGTCGAGCTCGAGGGCCGTCAGGCGCAGCAAGGAGCGATCGAGCGACTGACGGGTGGTCTGGAGCGTGGCTACGAGCTGGTTGACCGAGCTCATGATGGTGGTGACGGGCTGGATCTCGTAGCTCTTGCCGTGGACGTACACATTGACGACGGCACGACGGGCCGAGACCGAGATCACGATGGCATCGGTGAGCACCGACATGCGAGCGGCGGTGCGGTGACGCATGCCCGTCTCACTCGTGGCGAGCGAGGGATCGGGATTGAGGTGGAAGTTGGCGCGCAGGATCTGGGTGAGGTCGCCATCGATAACGATAGCGCCGTCCATCTTGGAAAGCTCGAACAGGCGGTTCGAGGTGAACGAAATGTTGAGCGGGAAGCCGTCGTTACCGGCAGCGAGCACGTTTTCGGTGTCGCCGACGCAGATAAGGGCGCCCAGGTGACCGGCGATGATCATGTCGAGGGCGGTGCGGATCGGCTGACCAGGTGCCGTCAGGCGGATGGCCTGTTCCATACGCTTTTGCAACTCGTTCTTATCCAAGGCATCGCTCCCGTCGTATACGCTCCATAAACGCTAAATAGTTTCTCACGGTTTGTCCCTGCGGCGCTTGCGAAATCCGATGCTTACAGAATGAGCGAACACAGCTTAGGCAGCTCATTTGGGACGAGGCTCTCTTGACTGCTCATGTGGTAGCATCGGGTCTCATATTAATGAGGGAGTAGTCGCGTAATCGGGCTCGCCCGCAGAGAGGGAGCCAGACTATGGGACTCGCAGAGCTCGTGCTGCTCGCCGTTGGCCTTTCGATGGACGCCTTTGCCGTTTCCATCTGCAAGGGCCTTGGCATGAAAAAGATCAAGCTTAAAGTCGCCGTCGTGCTCGGCCTGTTCTTTGGCGGCTTTCAGGCCGGCATGCCCGTAATCGGATGGGCGCTCGGCAGTCAATTCATGGGCATCATCGGACCCGTAGACCATTGGATCGCCTTTATCCTTTTGGCCTTTATCGGCGGCAAAATGCTGTGGGAGGCCTTTACCGAGGACGAGGATGAAGGCGACGGCAAGGATGCCGAAAAAATCGACCTGGGCGAGTACCTGATCCTCGCCATCGCCACCTCAATCGACGCCCTAGCCGTGGGCATCTCGTTTGCGGCGCTCTCGGTTGACATCGTTCCCGCTGTATCGCTTATCGGCATCACAACGTTTATCTTCTCCGTCGCCGGCGTAGCGATCGGCCACACCTTTGGCGCGCGCTACGAAAAGCCTGCCACCATCGTGGGTGGCGTCGTGCTCATCCTCATCGGGCTTAAGATCTTGCTTGAGCATCTGGGGATTTTGGCGCTGTAACGCCAAACACAATCGCTCAAAACTCAACGCCGCACAAGGCCTCATGCAGAATTTTGCATAATGCCTTTTCGTGCAGACTTTTGCATGTCATACTAATATGCAAAAGTCTGCACGTTAGGAGATCGCCGTGGACACCCTTCCCATCACCACACCGCGCCAAGCTGGCATCTACGTGCGCCAGGCACGCGAGGCTCAGGGTCTCACCCGTGCCGCCCTCGCTAAAACGGCCAGTGTTTCGGAGCGCCTGCTCGCATCGCTCGAGCTAGGAGACGCCACCGGCATTCGACTCGACAAGCTGCTGACGATTTTCAATGCTCTTGGACTGGCACTCGCCGCTCAAGGGGATATCGGCGAAGCGAAAAACGAGCGACCAGTCGACGCCCCGCATGCCAATCCGCTGCCTCGCAGCATCCCCAGGCGCCATCACACTCAACGTCCTCATCATCGCAACCGTCGTAGTACCCCCATTCCGGCTCTTGCAGATGCCCCCTTTACATCCGCACTCTACGACGAGGTCTTCGCCGATTTCGCCATGTCCAATCTCGGAGTCTCGATTGCCGCAAACGTATCTAACCAAACCAAGCCCGAAGGGAAATAGCCAATGGCCAGAACATCACTTCGGACCATTATTTGCGGCGTACCTGCGGGAACGCTCACGCAAGATGAGAACGGTCTTATCAGCTTTACCTACGATCATGACTATGACGGGCCAGCCCTATCGACCAACATACCCGTATCGAATCGCACATACGGACAACAGGTCATGAATCCGTACCTGTTTGGCCTCCTACCCGACAGCGAGGACCAACGAAAAGCGATTGCCACCGAATTCGACGTTAGGCCCAACAATCCCGTTGCGTTGCTCAGCCATATCGGACTCGACTGTCCGGGCGGAGTGCAGTTTTGTGCCGAAGAAGAGGCCGACGCCGTCCTGCATCGCGCTGGCGAATATCGCCCTATAGACGACCACGAGATTGCCTTGCGCCTCAAGTCGATCAAGGATGACCGCGAGACATCGTGGATGGGCTTAGATGAAAGTTGGTCACTTGGAGGCAACCAGGGCAAGTTCGCACTCGCGCTCATAGACAGTCGCTGGTGCGAATGCCTAGGCTCCTCGCCCACGACGCATATTTTCAAAAATGGTGTTATCGGATTTAAACTCGAGGCTCTTAATGAGTTCGTCTGCATGAAAAGCGCCCAGCGCGCGGGTATCGCAACGGCGAACGTTGAGTATCGCTTATTTGAGGACGAACCCGCCCTCATTGTTGAGCGATATGACCGCGTGAAAGTCAAAGACGGAACAATCATGCGTCTACATCAAGAAGACCTCTGTCAGGCCCTTGGAGTGATGCCCGCTCAAAAGTACACAGCAGACGGCGGCCCGACCGCACGCGATATTCAGGAACTCCTCGTCAATACGAGTCATCATCAACTTAACCTGTATCTGTTTACGCAGATTCTCTTCTTTAACGCCATCATCGGCGCACCGGACGCGCATGCGAAGAACTATTCCCTGCTTCTTGGAAACGGCGACACAGCTATGATGGCCCGTATGTATGACGTTGCATCGGGGCTGGCATACGAACGCATGCGGCGAAAAGCGCGCCTTGCCATGAGCGTTGGCGGCGAAAATCGTGTGGGGCGCATCGGTCCAGGCGCTATCCGTCGATACCACGGTATGGGCGGTCCCGCGCTGGAGGCGGCGCTCACCGATGCCGGGCTATCCGAGAAGTTTTGCTTTGCGACCATGATGGACCTCGCCTACGAGGTACCCGTTTGCATGGAAGAGGTCATGGACGAATACGCCGACCTGCCCGGCATGGCGGACCTGCGCGAGCATATGCTCGGCCCCGTCCGTGAAAACTGCCAGCGCACCCTCGACCTCATCAAGGCGGATATGGGCTAGGTGGCGGCAAATTCCCATTTCCCGAAAGAAGAGAGGGGGCACCCATCGCAAAAGCTCGGGTGCCCCCTCTCATAATGTCATTTGCAATCCGCTAGCACGTGGCTCGGACTGCTGCTAGCGCAACCTTTACGCAGCGAGGCGCTTGAGGACGTCGATGAGCAGCTCGTAGAAGCGCTCGGCAGAAGCGAGCTCCATGCTCTCGTCCGGGGTGTGGACATCGGAGAGCGTCGGGCCCACGGCGATGGCGTCCAGGCCGTGCAGGGCCTCGGCAAACAGGCCGCACTCAAGGCCGGCGTGAATGGACTCGATGCGCAGCTCGGAGCCAAAGAGCTCGCGATAGCTCTCGACAAAGATGTCGCGGACCGGCGAATGCTCGGCATAGCTCCAACCGGGATACTCGAACTCAAACTTGGCGTCGAAGCCCAAGACATCGGCCAGCGTCTGCAGGCGGTCCTTGAACTCGTTCTGCAGCGAGGTGATCGAGGAGCGCGGGGACAGCATAATCTTGACCTGGTCGTCAGAGGTGGCAACCACGCCGATGTTGGAGGAAACCTCGACGGAGCCGTCAGTGGCGACGTTGCGGCGAATCACGCCGTTAGGGGCAAGACGCAGGGCGCGGATGAGGGCAAGCGCGGACTTCTGGTCCATGGCCTCGACCTCAGTGTTGTCGGCAATCTCAACCGTGCAGGTAAAGCCGGGGTCGAAGACCTCGAGCTCGGCGGTGACGTCGGCGATGATGCCCCTTGCGATCTCGGCCGCGGCCTCGGCGGCAGCGTGGTCGGCGTAGACCAGAACAGCCTTGCACTCACGGTTGATGGCGTTGTCCTTGGTGCCGCCGTTAAAGCTAACGATGGCGGGCTCGCCGGCAACCATCAGGCGGTCGATGATGCGGGCCATGATGAGGTTGCCGTTGCCGCGCTCCAGGTGGATATCGCTGCCGGAGTGGCCGCCCAGCAGGCCGGAGATGTCGAGCG
This sequence comes from Collinsella aerofaciens, assembly GCF_040915545.1. Taxonomy (GTDB): domain Bacteria; phylum Actinomycetota; class Coriobacteriia; order Coriobacteriales; family Coriobacteriaceae; genus Collinsella; species Collinsella aerofaciens_BE. Next base: position 101,707 of record NZ_JBCPDH010000002.1, read on the forward strand.
TGAGGGTGCTACCGGTCTTGTGCTCGCGCGCGATCGGGCAGGTGTAGGTAACGACAACGCCGCCGGCGCAGCTAACGGTGGCAACGCCCTCTTCCTCAGAGTCGAGGTTAATCATGGTGCGGGCGCTAATCTGGGACTTGTCGAGCGTCTCGGCGCCGACCAGGCCAGTCTCCTCGTCGGTGGTGAATACGCACTCGAGGGCCGGATGGGCAATCGAATCGTCGTTGAGCACGGTAAGCATAAGCGCGACGGCGATACCGTTGTCGGCGCCCAGAGTGGTGCCGTTAGCGGTGAGGACGCCGTCCTTGACGACCAGATCGATACCATCGGTCGTAAAGTCGTGCTCGACGGAACCCAGCTTGTCGCACACCATATCGATATGGCCCTGCAGCATCACGGTCGGGGCATTCTCGGCACCGGCAGATGCGGGCTTGCGAATGATAACGTTGTAGACCTCGTCCTGGTACACATCGAGGCCGCGCTCCTTGGCAAACGCAACCAGGAAATCGCTGATGCCCTTCTCGTTGCCAGACCCACGGGGGATCGCGCTGACCTCCTCAAAGAAATGGAACAGCTGGGCGGGCTCGTAGCCGGTAATCTTGTAGTCCATGGTGCCTCCTTGGCGCAACTGGTTAGACAGTAAGACATGCGCCTTGTATATTCCCAGACTTTACGTGCATAAACCAGTCGAAAACGCCGAGCGCCCTCGCATCATCGGCTAACGGCGAGGAAACGCCACTTTATCAAGATAAAGCAGGTTAGACGGGCCGTGCCGAAGGGACGTTGGACCCTTCAACCAACTTCAACGCCTGTTGAACATTAATGCATACACCATTGGTATGTTTAATGAGATTTTTGTCTTCTGTCACGACGTAATCGGCATCAATGCGATTGGCGACGCCCAGCATCAGGTCGTCCTCAAAGTCGTTGTGATGATACTTGAACACAAAGGAGTCGAAGACCTCGTCTGCACCGACCGAGGCAATAATCGACTTTTGCCGAATCAGGCGAACACACGCCCACGCTGTCTCGTCGGCACCGGCGATGGCTTCGGGAGTGAGAGCCCCCTCACGGCGGGCGTCGGCCTTCATCGTCCTTCCCAGAATGTAATAGACGTCTTTGACAGACAGGGAGGACGAGAAGAGGACGATATCCTCCGCTTCCGCCGCGCGAGAAAGGAGCTCGACTATCGGCCTGGTCGCATTCGTACGAGCGAGAAAGTAATCTAGCCAGACGTTCGTGTCGATCAACAGCTTGAGCACACGTTTCGTTCCGACGCCGCTCATAATTCGATCCAATCGCTGAATCTCTCGCTCATCATTTGATCGTATAACTCGTCGTAATCAAAGGCTTCATCGGGGCTCGGCCTCTGAATCGAGAACCGCTCATAAAAATTCGAAATTAACGCAGCCCCTTCCGAGACGCGGGACGATCTCGCCTTCGATCGTATGTCGTCAGGCAGGACTTCGTCATCATTCTTTTTTGCGACGGGCATATGACCGTTCTCGGTCAAGTACTGCCACAGCTCCCTCACAGCTTGTGACGGCGTCATGCCAATATGAGTCAGTACGGCGTCTCCTGCCTCTTTGAGCTGGCGATCTATACGCACGTTCATCTGAACTGGCCGCGTGTCGAGTATTGATGTAGGCATATCAACTCCTTTGCTATACTGAATCTCAATTTCAGTATAGCACGGCAGATTGAAGCACATTTCAATAGAAACGGGGGCGCCTCCTTATCGGAAACGCCCCCGTTATACAAGGTATGTTTAATCCCTACAGCGCGCCGGAACCGGCTTGCATCATGCCGCCGGGGCCCGAGGTCACGCCGCCGCTCACGGGCGCGGCGTTGCCGGTGTGCGGTGCCGCCGGGGCGGTATCGCCACCGAGCGTGCCCGCCGGACGCGGTGCCGGGATCTCGCCCGTGCCGTGGCTAAAGACAAACTTGCCATCGGCCACGTCGCACAGGACGGTATCGCCCTCGCCCCACTCGCCGGCCAGGAGCTCCTCGGACAGCGGGTCCTCGATGAGCTTTTGAATAGCACGGCGCAGCGGACGCGCACCGTTGGTGAGGTCGGTGCCCTCGGCCACGATCTTGTCATAGGCCGCATCGGTGAGCTTGATGTTCATGCCGTTTGCGATCAGGCGCTGGCGCAGGTCGTCCACCAGCAGGTGCGCGATCTTGGTCAGGTTCTCGCCCGAAAGCTTCTGGAACACCACGATGTCGTCGATACGGTTGAGCAGCTCGGGGCGGAACAGGCGCTTAAGTTCGCCCATCGCGCGGCCGCGGATCTCACTCGAGGTAAGGCCCTGCTCACCGGTGGTGCCAAAACCGACGCTCGCATCCTGCGCGATCTCGCGGGCGCCCACGTTGGACGTCATGATAATCACGGTATTGCGGAAGTCGACCGTCTTGCCCTGGCTATCGGTCAGACGGCCCTCCTCCAACACCTGCAGCAGGATATTGAAGATGTCGGGGTGCGCCTTCTCGATCTCGTCGAACAGCACGACCGAGTACGGGTGACGACGAACGGCCTTGGTAAGCTGACCGCCCTCGTCGTGGCCCACGTAACCCGGAGGGCTACCGATGAGCTTGGAGACCTCAAACTCGCTACCGAACTCGGACATGTCGAAGCTGATGAGCGCGTCCTTGCTGCCAAAGAGGTACTCGGCGAGCGTCTTGGCGAGCTCGGTCTTGCCCGTGCCGGTGGGACCCAGGAAGATAAAGCTGCCGCCGGGGCGACGCGGATCCTTGAGCGGCGAGCGGCTGCGGCGCACGGCCTTGGCGACGGCCTCGACAGCCTCGTCCTGGCCGATGATGCGGGTCTTGAGCACGCTTTCGGTCTGCAGCAGGCGCCGGCTCTCGCTCTCGGTGAGCGAGGAAACCGGCACGCCAGAGGTCACGGACACGATGTCGGCAATCTGGGCGACGTCGATGGTGAGCGGGCTGGCGTCGAGCTCGGCGGTCCAGGCGGCCTTGGCCTCGGCGAGCTCAATCTCGGCGGCCTTCTGCTGCTCGGTGATCTCGGCGGCCTTGTTCATGTCGTCGCTCTCGGTGGCCTCCTGCGCGGCGGCCTTGAGCTCCTCTATGCGATGCTCGGCCTCGCGCACCGGCTCGGGCGCGCGGTTGGCGGCGATGCGGGCGCGGGCGCCGGCCTCGTCAATGAGGTCGATGGCCTTATCGGGCAGGAAGCGATCCTGGATGTAGCGGTTGGAGAGGTTCGCGGCGGCCTCGATAGCACCCTGCGTATAGCGCACATGGTGGTGCTCCTCGTAGCGCGGCTTGAGCGCAGTCAGGATCTTGACCGTGTCCTCGACGCTCGGCTCCTCGACATCGATGGTCTGGAAGCGACGCTCGAAGGCCGGGTCCTTGGTGAGGTACTTGCGGAACTCCTCGGCCGTGGTGGCACCGATGATCTGGAAAGCACCGCGTGCGAGAACGGGCTTGAGCATGGAGCTCGCGTCGATGGAGCCCTCGGCAGAGCCGGCACCGATGATGGTGTGCATCTCGTCAATAAACAGGATGACGTCGTCAGCCTCGGTGGCCTCCTGGATCACGTTCTTGAGGCGCTCCTCAAACTCACCGCGATACTTGGCGCCCGCGACAAGACCCGGCAGGTCGAGCGTCCAGATATTCTGGTTCATGAGGTTCTCGGGCACGTTGCCGGCTGCAATCTGCTGAGCCAGGCCCTCGACGATGGCCGTCTTGCCCACGCCGGGGTCGCCCAGAATGAGCGGGTTGTTCTTGGTGCGGCGCGAAAGAATTTCCATCATACGCTGGACTTCCTTTTCGCGACCAATTACAGGGTCGAGCTCGCCATCGCGCGCCTTTTGCGTGAGGTTGGTGGCGAACTGCTTGAGCGTATCGGTGCCGCTCCCCTTTTGCTGCGACGCGTCCGAGCCGCTAAAGAACGGCAGGCCCGCACCGGGACGCCCGGCACCGGCGCCGGCGAGCGGACGCTTCTTGTCCTGGTCCTTGGCGGTAAGTTTCTCGATAGCCTTTTTGATGGAGGCGGACGACACACCCAGGCGCATGAGGATGTCCATGGCCATGCCGTTACCCTCTTCGACGATGCCAATCAGCAAGTGCTCGGTCGACACGTAGGTCTGGTTGTTCTCACGTGCCACGCGGAAGGAGCGCTCCATCACGCTGATGACGAGCGGCGTAAAGGCAAGCTTGGCAGCCTCGGTCTCCTCGCTGGGCTCGGGAACCGTGGTCTGGACCTCCTTGAGGGTGTCCATGATGTCGTCGTAGGAGATATCAAGCGAGCGCAGCGCCTCGGCAGCGATGCCCTCGTCCTCCTTGGCGAGTGCGAGCAGCAGGTGCTCGGTGCCCACCTTATTTGAGTGCAGATCGAGCGCCTCCTGTTTGGCCATCGACATGACCTTGCGCGCTCGATCGGTAAATCTATCTAACATGCTCGTTTCCTTACATGAGTTCATCGAAATCAAAACGCCCGCCCGTCGGCGGCGCTTTTGTCTCTTTACCCACAGGTTGTCTATGTTAACAGCTGGAGGAATATCTATAAACCCGGCTCACATGAATGCAAGTTATGACCGCATCGCGGGACTCACCGCGCGATGCGCGACAGGCGCCCCGCAAGAGAAACCCTAGGCGTCTTTCACCACGTCGGGACTCGTCGCACGCGATGCGCGATAGGCATCGGCCTCCTTGGAGACGCGTTCGAGCAGCTCGGATGTATCGACGCCCTCGACTTGCGCGACCGTTTCCACCGTCTGCATGGCAACCGCCCTCAGGTACGCGCACGCGCTGTCCCCCGGCTGCTCGAGGTCTATCTCCTCGCCGCCCTCCCGGGCAAAGCCGACCGCCATCACAAAGCCCATGATGCCCGAGACCAGAAAGCCCACCGCAAAGCTCGAATCTGCCTTGAGCTCTTCTCCGTCGGGGTGGACGATCTCTCTCACGCGGTCGATGATGATCATATGGATGCCCTGCACGACCTGCTCGGCGGCACCCGCCCTCATGGTGATGACGATGCGCCGCAGCAGGCAGCGGACGTCGCGCCGGTCGAACGCCGAAAGGTCGCCCTCGCTCGAAAAATGCCAGAGGGCATCGGTGATGAGCTCGTTATCCTGCAGCAGCTGGGCTATGGCGATGGCGACGAGTTCATCGAAATCGTGAAAATAGTAGTAAAACGTTCCGCGATTGCACTGGGCGGCGCGGGTCACCTCGCCAACCGACAGCTCGAAGATGCTGTTGTTCTCGATGAGCTCCCAAAACGCCTCGATGATACGGGTGCGTGCATCGGGCGCATCGGCGTCCTTACGCGGTCTCGCCATGCGCCTCACCGCACCCCTGCGCCTTGGCGTTCATGATGAGCATCTGAAGACGGTTCTCCACGTTGGCGAAGCTCACGTCGGGATCGTAGTCGAGCGGCAGGAACTGCGCCGTGGGATACTGCTCCTTGAGCGCATGGATGAGCCCGCGCCCCACGACATGGTTGGGCAGACACCCGAACGGCTGCAGGATCACGAAGTTGCGGCAGCCGCGCTTGGCGTGCTCGAGGATCTCCGCCGGAATCAGCACGCCCTCGCCCGCATCGAACGTATGGTGCAGGATCTTATCGCTCGCGCGCACGAGCTCGGGCATGCGCGTCGGCGGCTCGTAGAGCGGGCTCGCCGCGCCCAGGCGGTCGCAACGGTCGTGCGCGAGCTCGAACAGGTTGTCCGCCGTGGCGTACCAGGCCTTTTCGGGCAGCGACAGGTCGACGTGGAACTCGCGCGACTGCGCATGCTTGTAGAAATAGGTTTTGCGGATCACGTCGGTCATGCGCGCCTCGATAACCTCGAGCCCGTTGTCCTCGAGGTAGCGCTCGATCTCGTGGTTGGCGCCGAGATGGAAATTGAGCAGGTACTCGCCCACGATGAGAACGGTCGGATGCGGGTTCGAGCGGTCGTACGGAACGGCGTCCATGATCGCAAGCGCGCGTTTGAAGCCCGTCGCCTGGCCTCTCAGCCCGGAGCGCTCCATGCCCTCGATAACCTCATCGAGCGCGCGGTCGAACGCAGCGTCCGCCGCGCCCTTCTCGAGCTCGTAGGGACGGATGCGCCTAAGCATGGCCTCGAGGGCATCGATCATGGGAAGACCGTAGGCGATCTGGATGCTCGGGCCAAGGCCGAGCTTGAAGCCCGGATGCGCATTGTGGGCATCGACGTCGTCGTTGGTGAGCACCGGGACATAGTCGTATCCCGCGTCGTCGAGCGCGCGGCGCAGCAGGGGCATGTAGTGCGTCAGGCGGCAGTCGCCGATATACTTGCCAGTCACCACGGCGACGTCGTGCGGGTCGTACTTACCGCTCTCGAGTGCCGCGAGCGCCTCGCCGATCACGATTTGCGCGGGGAAGCAGATGTCGTTGTGCACATAGCGTTTGCCCAGGCGGATGGCATCCTCGCGCCCGATATCAAGGGCCTCGGCGCGCACGCCCTGATTGCGCATCGCCGCGGTCATGAGCCTGCAGAACGCATGGGAGGTGTTGGGGACCAGCGCGATCTTGTCGTGCCGGTCGCGCTTGGTGTACTTGACCTTATACGGGTCGTCGAGCGGATGGACCGCGTGCACCCGGGCGCCCTCGGCACGCTCCTCCGCGCGACGACGGTTGACCGACTCGATAAACGAACGCACGCGAATGCCCATGGGACCGGCGACGTCGCTCTCATCGAGCTTGATCATCATCGGAACCTTGGAGCCCATCTCGCCCATCATGCGCGCGATCTCGTCGGTGAGATACGCATCGTGGCCGCAGCCGAAGCTGCCCATCTGCACGAGCTCGAGCTCGGGCGTCGATGCGACGATGACCGCGCACGACAGCATGCGCGCATGGTAGTTGTTCACGATGTCGATGCGGCTGTTGGAAAGATCGACGTTGCAGACCCCCGGCACCGCATCGGGCGTCAGCACGGGGATGCCGCGCTCAGAGAAGAGCTTGGGCAGCCCGTGGTTGACCAGCGGGTCGTTGTGGTACGGGCGCGAAGCGATCACCACCGCGTAGCCGCCGTCCTCGCGCACGTTCTCGAGCACCTGCCTGCCGCGCAGCTGCAGCTGGTTCTCAAACGTCTCCTGCGCGCGGTCCGCCTGCTCGGTCGCCTTGGCAACCAGGTCGGCATCGATATCGAAGGTCTCCTTGCACCACGCCTTGAGCTGGCGGTTTCGGTCGCCCTCGTCGTACCAGTGGAACAGCGGCGTATCGAACGGAACGCCGAAACGCTCCTCCGGGTTATCGGAATTGCGCATCACGTAGGGGTATCCCTTTACGACGGCGCACATCCACTCGCTGGTAGAGGCGGTGTTTTCGGTGGGCACCGTCGTGATGATGGGCATGAAGATGCGGTCGACGCCGGCGTCGACGAGATTGCGGATGTGCCCGTGGACGAGCTTGGCCGGGAAGCACACGGTGTCGGATGTGACGTGCGCCAGACCGCGCTCGTACATCGCCTTGGTGCTGCGTCCCGAGACGCGCACCTTAAAGCCGAGCGTGCTGAAGAACGTCGACCAGAACGGCATGGTGTCCCAGAACTCGAGCACACGGGGAATGCCGATCGTGACATCGCGCCCCCCGCAGACGGGAACCGTGGGGTACGACTCGAACAGCAGCTTCTCGCGGTCGACAAAGAGATTGGGGGCAGCCGCGGTCCGGTCGCGCCCCGTGCCGGGTGCCTGTGCCTCGCAAGCACCCTGCGGACGCAGCTCCTCCGCCGCGGGAACCTCGCGCACGAGCTCATCCCATGAGATGGCGCCGCCGCGCGGGCAGCGATTGCCCGTGACGTAAAGCGAGCCGTCGCCAAATGCCACGACCGCGCGCTGGCAGCGGTTGTTGCACCGACGGCAGGTAACGCCGCCGAACTCGCGATGCTCGAAGCGCTCCACGGCATCGAGCCCGATAAACGACGTGCCGGCGTCGCCCTTGCGGCATTCCTCGCGCGCGAGCAGGGCGATACCGATAGCGCCCATCAGCCCCGGGTGGGGCGCACGCGTGACGGGTTTGCCCAGATACTGCTCGAATGCGCGCAGCACCGCGTCGTTTCGGAACGTGCCGCCCTGGACGACGACTTTGTCGCCCAGACGGTTGAGATTTGAAACGCGAATGACCTTGGTGAACACGTTCTCGATAATCGAACGGCAGAGACCGGCCATGATGTCGCCCGGACCCTTACCGCGCCGCTGCTCGGAAACGACGCTGCTGTTCATGAACACCGTGCAGCGGCTGCCGAGAACGGCGGGGGCTTTGGACGAAAATGCCTCGGTCGCGATATCCTCAACGGCTATTCCGAGGTTTTTGGCAAAACCCTCGAGGAACGAGCCGCAGCCCGCAGAGCACGCCTCGTTGACGACGATATCGGTCAGCACGCCGTGGTTGAGCCAGATGGCCTTCATATCCTGTCCGCCGATGTCGAGCACGAAGGTCGCATCGGGAACGCATGCGCACGCGGCGCGGGCGTGCGCGACCGTCTCGACCGTATGGTAGTCGGCGTGGAACGCGCGCGCGAAAAGCTCCTCGCCGTATCCCGTGGTGCCCACGGCATCGATCGCAAGCGTGACTCCCGCTGTCTCCCAGCGGTTCTTCAAGCTGACAAGACCCTGTTGGGCGACGTCGAGCGGTCTGCCGTTATTAGACGCGTAGAACGAATCGACAAGCTCACCCGCCTCATCGACCAGGGCGAACTTGGTCGTCGTGCTCCCCGAATCGATACCGAGCGCCACACGCACCGTCTCTCCGGGCGCATACGCATCCGGACCCTTTGCCGGCGTCTCTTTGCCATGGCGTGCCGTAAAATCCGCCTGCTCGGCAGGTGTGGCAAAAAAGGGCTGGGCAAGACGTCCCTCCCCGCTTGCGGGCGCGACCGTCTCGAGCTTATCCAGCCGGACAAAAGCGTCGGGAAGGTCGATCGGTTGGGACGATGCGAACATGTCGGTCAGCGACAGGGCGGCACCGCGCGCGACCATGATCTGCGGATCGCGCGGGACGATAACCTGATCGTCCGATAGATTCAGTTGCTCCCGGAACACGCGGACCAGTGTGGGGTTGTAGGCGAGCGCACCGCCCTCGAAGATTACCGGCGGCTCGATGTCGATACCCTGGGCCAGACCGCCGATCGTTTGGCGGGCGACCGCGTGAAGCGCCGAAAGCGCCAGGTCGGTGGTAGGAATGCCCTCGTTGAGCAGCGGCTGGATATCGGTCTTTGCGTACACGCCGCAGCGGCCCGAGACCTCGTGGACGGTCGTTCCCCGGCTTGCGAGCTGCTCGAACTCGCCCGATTCGGTGCCGACCCCCATGAGCTTTGCCATCTCGTCGATAAATGCACCGGTACCGCCTGCGCACGAGCCGTTCATGCGCATGTCGGCAACCTCGATGTCTCCCTTATCGTTGGTGCGGAAGAAGATCATCTTGGCGTCTTGGCCGCCCAGCTCGATGGCGCAGCGCGTCTGCGGATAGAACCTGCTGATCGCGAGCGCGTTGGCGACCACCTCCTGAACGTACGAGGCGCCCAGCGCGGTCGCGATATCGCGCGCACCCGAGCCGGTCACCGCAACGCGCAGCGACTCATGGGGAAAGCGCTCGGCGAGCTCGCCGAGCATGGCGCGCACGCTCGCTGTCTGACACGCCCCGTGGCGGCGATATCCCCACCACGCCTCGGTCATATCCTCGTGCATCGCGTAAACTTTGGTCGTCGTCGACCCTACGTCCAGTCCTACTAGCAACGCCATAATGCTCCGTCTCTCGCATTTTTCCTGCTAGAGATATACCACTCTACGTAATACAACAGACTGTTGTATTTAAACTCCGTATAAAAAGCGGCTGCCGAAACGCTTCAGCAGCCGCCGAATGCACCAACAGATTGTCTGCGCGCTAGCACGTCGGGCAACGGAGCAGCACGGGCCCTCCGGTCATGCGCACCGCTCGCGCCCGCGATGTCGCCGAGCGAGCTATCCACGCTTAGGGCTCCAACCAAGCAAGTCGCCCGCGCTCAGCAGGTCCCTAAGCGAGCTACTCGCACTCAGAAGCCATAGCCTGCTCCAAGAGCTCGGCATGCTCCTCCTCGAAAACCGTCCCCACAGGGAAGGCGCGACGGAAGACGAAGCGGGAAATCGGACCGGCTACCAAAAGGTTCCACGGCAGCGCCATCACAAAATTATGCGGGATGTTGATCATCCAGATCGCGGGCACGGAATACAGGTTCGCAAGGATGCCGCCGGGCATGTGCGTCAGGCCCTCGCACGCGCCGTAGAGCGACATGATGATGACCATGGGAACGACCATGCAGGAGCTAACGGCGAGCGTCATGGCGAGCGGCGAGCTCTTGCCCGGCGCGACCAAGTACTTAAAGGCGAAACCCTTGGCGAGCGGGCTGGCGACGAACCAGTCGCAGCACATGGCAAAAATGTAGGCAACGGGGAAGCCGAGCCACGCAGCGGCAACGACCTCGCCGTTGATGGCCCCGTGCTGCAGGGCAACGTTGTAAATGCTCATCCAGAGCACCATGCAAAAGCACATGATAAAGGTGAACAGCAGGCTCTCTCGTTTGTTGATAGGCATAAAGGGCATGGTCCTTTCCGTGTTACGCCGCGGCATCACGCAACAAAAACGGGCGGGCAAGATGGAGCTGTTGGGACTTCATCTCGCCCGCCCGTGATACGTGCGTCTGCGACTACTTATGTGGTGGAACCAGCCTAGCACGAAAACCCCGCGCTTCGTAAGCGTTGAGTTTATGAAGATGCAGGGCACCAATAATCCCCCGACCCCCTAAGTTGCGGTGGAATACGGACTGTTTTGACCCTTTAAGCAACAATTCAGTCCCTATTTCACCGCAACTCATTTGGTGCAAAGTAACCTGTCCCCCTTGCACCAATTAGCTGGTATGGCGCCAGCGAGGGTCGGTGAGGGTTCTCGCCACGCCCAAGCCAACGGGCAGAAACGCCACGATGAGCACTGCGCGCACAAACCAGCCGAGCATGTTGACCGTGTCGAAGGTGCACATGTAATACATAGAGCGATAGAGATACAGACCGGGCACCATAATGACAATCGAAGGTACCGTGAGGGCGATGCGCGGGTAGGTGAGCTTGACTTCGGCCAAGCTTGCCAGCAGACCCGATACCAGCGCGCCGATAAACGCTGCTGCCTCGGGAGGCATTCCCGTGCTGAGGCCCAGGAAGGGAATCATCGTCGGCGCATCGACAAGGGTCAGACGCAGGGTATTGGACACGGCGCCGATCAACCCAGCTGCCGCGGCCATCTTTACCGGGCTGTTGAACATCACCGAGAAGCCGAATACGCCAACGAAGCTCATCACCACGCGCAGGAGCGTAAGGGCAAGCGGCGAAAGGCCCAGTGGGGCAAAGTCGTCCGGCGCCAGGCCAACACACTCGGCAACCATCCAACCTACGAGCGTCGCCATCACAATAATCGATACGGCATATGAAAGGCGCTCGATACCGCTTCGCATGTCGAGCTTGGCGATGTCGAGGCCCGCCGTAATGAGCGGAAAGCCGGGAATCACAAAGAGCATGGCGCCGATATAGCCTTCTTGGTGCGACATTGCCCCCGGTATGACCTGGCCAAGGCCGAGCAATGCCAGCAGATACGAAACGCAAGCGAGCGCAACGCCGGTCGTCAGCGCGCTGAACTGACCAAGGCCTTGCTTGAGAATATGGGAGCGGGCAAAGTTGCCGACACCCGCGCCCACAAACGCGCAGGCCATCTCGATAGGGCCGCCGCCGAGCAAAAAGACGAAGGCGCCGCAAGCACAGGCTGCCGCAAGGCCCTGTTGCCAGGGAGAGTAATCGGGCTTTGAGCTCTCAACGGTCCTGAGCATCTCGTGATACTCGTGTACCGTGAAGCGACGACCATAGGTCTCGATTTCCTTGAGGAAACTCTCCATCATCCAAATGCGATGGGTATTGACTCCCGTTGTGGGCAGGCTGACAACCTCGTTAAAGCAGTGGCCATCTTCGATGCAAGTGCACTCAAACGACAGAAGACTCAGGTCGACGTGAATTGTGACGCCGAGCACGTCAGCAACACGATTCATGGTATCGCGTACACGCCAGGCACCCGTTCCGCTCGCGAGCATAAGCATGCCGGTGCGGCAGATGATGGATGACTTATCGGTGAGCGGCGCATCGACGGCAAGTTCATCGCCTGCCGTCACGATCTGATGCCAGTCAGTTTTCATATGGAGCGCGCCGGCACGAACGCCGTGGTGCATGGGGGCTCTCGAAAGCAGCGAGTCAAGGCGCGAAGGCTGTGGGGGCTCCACTGATTCACCCTCAACCTCATCAGCCTCTTCATCGACCAGATCAAAGGAATCAAGCGGCGCTGGCTCGCGACGGTCGATCAGCTCCTCGTCCTCATCATCAAAGTAATTGAACTGATCGAGCATGTCCTCTTCAATCGCGCGCTCGCTCGCATCGTCCATCCCGGTGCTCCCTTCCTATCGACTAACCCCCATCCTAGACAGCGACGGCTAAAGGAAACATAAAAGAGACGGCTGTCATGCGAGCCATGTTCGCAATAGCCATTGGGTAGTCGTTTAAGAACGTCCCCAACGACTAGTCGTTTAAGAACGTCCCCAATGACTACTCCGACAACGTCGATGTATTGGCAACGCCAGCGAGCGGGTCGCATTTGTGACAAGGTGACGTGAAACGAAAGGGCGCTGACCTTTTGGTCGCGCCCTTGAAGTTGAACGTCAGATTGTCCAAATGCGGCCCGCGCAGCGTCGAACCGTTACGCGGTTCGTAGAACCGCGTAACAAATTAGTACATCTTTGCGCCGGCGGGGATGGAGGCGTCGAGCTGGATCAGGTTGAGGCGCTCCTCACCATCCTCCTCGTGGATGGCACTGATGAGCATGCCGCAGCTGGGGATGCCCATCATCTTGCGCGGAGGCAGGTTGGTGATGGCGAGCAAGGTCTTGCCGACCAGGTCCTCGGGCTCGTAATAAGCGTGAATACCGGAGAGGATGGTACGGTCGGTGCCGGTGCCGTCGTCGAGCGTAAAGTTCAGCAGCTTCTTGGACTTCTTGACGGCCTCGCATGCCTTGACCTTCACGGCGCGGAAGTCGCTCTTGGAGAAGGTATCGAAGTCGACGAACTCCTCGAACAGCGGCTCAACGGCGATCTTGGAGTAATCGAGCGTGGGCTTAAGCGACTTAACGAACGGGCTCGCGGCGTTGCCGGCCTCGGCAGCCTTGGCGGCAGCGGCACCGGACTGGAAACCCTTCTCGGGCTTCATGTGCGGGAACAGCAGCACGTCGCGGATAGAAGCCTGGTTGGTAAGCAGCATGACCACGCGGTCGATACCAATGCCAATGCCGCCCGCGGGAGGCATACCGTACTCGAGGGCGCGCACGTAGTCCTCGTCATACTCCATGGCCTCATCGTCGCCGCCGGCCTTCTCGGCCATCTGGGCAGCAAAGCGCTCAGCCTGGTCAACCGGGTCGTTGAGCTCGGAGAATGCGTTGGCGTACTCGTGGCCGGCGATGACCAGCTCAAAGCGGTGGGTCAGGCGCGGGTCGTCCTCAAAGCGCTTGGCAAGCGGGCTGACCTCGATGGGGTAATCGCACACGAAGGTCGGGTTGACGATGGTGTCCTCGCCCAGCTCATCGTAAATCTCGGCGATGATCTTGCCAGCAGTCCACTCGGGCTTGATCTCCAGGCCCTTCTCGCGCGCGGCGGCAGCAAGCTCCTCGACCGGCGTGTCGATGGTGACCTGCTTGCCGAGCACGTCGGAGACGATGTCGGTCATGGGACGGCTGGCCCACTCACCAGAAAGGTCGATGGTCTGGCCCTGGTACTCGATGACCTCGGGGTTGCCGATGGCCTTGTTAGCCGCCTTAATGACGCCCTGGGCGAGCGCCTTCATGCCCTCGAGGTCGGAGAAGGCACGGTAGGCCTCCATCGTGGTGAACTCGGGGTTGTGGGTAAGGTCCATGCCCTCGTTACGGAAGATGCGGCCGATCTCGAACACGCGCTCAAAACCACCGACGATGCAGCGTTTGAGGTGCAGCTCGGTGGCAATACGCAGGTAGCACTCCTGATCGAGCGCGTTGAAGTGGGTAATGAACGGCTTGGCCGTGGCACCACCCTGGATGGTCTGCAGGATGGGGGTCTCGACCTCCATGTAGCCGTCGGACTCCATAAAGCGACGGAAGGTGGAGAGAATCTGCGAACGCTTACGGAAGGTCTCGCGAACGTCGTCGTTGGCGATCAGGTCGACATAGCGCTGGCGATAGCGGGTCTCCTTATCGGAAAGACCGTGGAACTTCTCGGGCAGCGGACGAACGGCCTTGGAAAGCAGGGTCGCGCTCTTAGGGGCAACGGAAAGCTGGCCGCGCTGGGTACGCACGACCACGCCGGTCACGCCCAGGATGTCGCCCAGGTCGAGGGCCTTGAGCGTATTCCAGGCAGCCTCGTCCATGTCGTTGATGCGGCAGAACAGCTGAATCTCGGCAGTCGCATCGCGCACGACGATGAACATAATCTTGCCCTGACCGCGCTTGGCGACCACACGGCCGGCGATCTTCACGACGTCCTCGGTGTCCTCGCCATCGGCAAGCTCGGCGTACTTAGCCTCGATATCGGCGACGTAGTCCTCAAGCTCAGAGTGCTCGGGATAGGGGTTCTGGCCCGCCTCGAACAGGGCGGCGCGCTTGGCCAGGCGGGTGGCGCGCTCGTCGTTGAGCGTCGATGCCTGATCGGCGACGTTCTGGTTCTCTGCCATAAGTTAGCTCCTCAAACTAAAACGCTCCCCAGGATTCGGTCCCAGGGAGCGAAAACATACCTTTACGCGGGACCGTGGTCTAGCGTGCGATCTTGGCGATGGTGTAGACGCGAGTCTTGCCGGAAGGCGTAACGACCTCGACGGAGTCGCCCTCGCCGTGACCAATGATGGCGTGACCGACCGGAGACTCGTTGGAAATCTTGTGCTCGAGCGAGTTGGTCTCGGTGGTACCGACGAGCGTGACCTCCATGACCTCGCCGTTGGGATCAATCAGCGAAACGGTGGAACCGATGGAGACGGTCAGGTCGCCCGTGGTGGCAGCAACCTGAGCGTTGGCGAGGATGGCCTGGATCTCGGCGATACGAGCGGCGTTCTGGGCCTGCTTGTCCTTAGCGGCGTCGTACTCGGAGTTCTCCGAAAGGTCGCCGAACGCGCGGGCTTCCTTGATGTCCTCGACGATCTCCTTGGCGTAATCGCCCTCACGCCAAGCGAGCTCCTCGACGAGCTTCTGGCGGCCCTCAGCGGTCAGTACGATCTGGCTTGCGTCCATACGGATATCTCCCCAACTCTGATCAAACAATCAACTGTCAACAAAACGAAAAAGACCGGCTAGCCTGCGGGCAAGCCGGTCAGGTGCTCACCCCAAAGGGATGGGACTACTCTGCGTCCGCGTCGCTGTCCTCTGCCTGCTTCTTCTTGGCAGCAGCGAGCTTGGCCTCGAGCTCAGCGATCTCCTTGTCCTCCTCGGACTGCTCGACCACGACCTCCTCGGCCTGCTTGGTCTCGGCCTTATCGTCGCCCTCCATACCCTCGCGGATATTCTTGACGGTAGAGCCGAGGGACTTGCCGAGCTTCGGCAGGTTCTTGGGCCCGAAGATAATCAGGACAACGACGAGAATAATGATGAGCTCAGGAGCCCTCAGTCCAAACATGTAGACCTCCACAATACAGCGAGACAAGCTCGAATGAGTATACCGCGGGTATCGCGGTATCACAACACTAGCTAAAAAAAGGGACCGCAAGAAGCGGTCCCTCCTCATGCTCTGGTCGGGTTGACTGGATTTGAACCAGCGACCCCTGCGTCCCGAACGCAGTGCTCTACCAAACTGAGCCACAACCCGTTATCTCGACTATAGTAACAAAGATTTTCGCCGCGTGCTAGAGAAATTTTTATTTCTTTGGCGCGTCGATTTGAACCGTGTTGGGAATAAGCTCAGTCGCGCAGACCCACCAGCCATTTTGCTGGGCAGCATCGGCAAGCCTTTCGGCCGTGGCAGCGGTGTCGCAAATGGCAAACGAGCAGGCACCCGATCCGCACACATCTACAGCAACGGTTCCGTCCTGTTTACGCAGCCAGTCGAGGACCGTTTGAATCTGCGACTCCATCTGTGCGGAAATGACACCAAGGTTGTTATGGATGAGTGCATATGCCGTCTCGGCATCACCAGCACGCAAGGCAGAAGCTATCGCGCCGGGCTTGTCCGCAGGCACCGAGGCCTCGTCAAAACGTCGATAGGCTTCAATTGTCGAAACACTTGCCTCGCGCGGCTTGACCAGCACGACGGGCGTCGCGGGCAGCGCGGGGTACTCAGTTGCCAGCACGTCTCCCCCACCTACGTAGAACGCAGGACTCGCGTGCAAAAAGAACGGGACGTCGGCACCGATGCCTCGCGCAATGTCGTCGAGCGCTGGGTCGGTGCGATCAATGCCCCAGAGCTCCGCCAAGGCGACAATGACCGCGGCCGCATCCGTCGAGGGGCCGCCCAAGCCGGCGCACAATGGAATGCGCTTCTCAATCGTCACGCAGATGTTTGCCTCGCGACCATAATGCTCGGCCATAGCAACCGCAGCCCGATACGCCGTATTCTTTTGCATGGGAAAATCTGATGCTGGAACCGTCTGGACGGTCAGCGCCTGCGCCGGCGTGACCGTCACGGTATCGGAAAGACCGACGGCCGCCATCAGGGAATCGACCCTGTGGTAGCCGCGGTCATCGCGCTCGGTATGAACCCCCAGGTAGAGGTTAATCTTTGCCGGCGCGGAAAGAGTCAGGGACCGATCGGTCACCGTTAATGCTCCTCGAGCTGATTGCCGAGCGGGGTAAAGATATGCTCGCCGCTCTCAGGGTCGAACAGCTCGACCTGACCGGTGAGGACATCGATATACTGGTAGGACTGACGCGACTTGCGGCCGCGGCGCTCGTCAACCTCGACGATAAAGACGGCGGGGTGGACGCTCTTGATGGTGCCCATGCGCTCGACGACGCGGGTGCGGCCCATGTTGGCCTTAACCTTGACGCGATCGCCCACCATATCGGTCAGCTTCTCGTGGATGTCGTCGACGTGATTGACTTCCATCTCTTCCATGAACAGGGCCTCCAGAAGGTGCAATTCAAAAAGGGGATAATACCCCTAAGATAGACAAAACTCTAATACTATAGCACCCTGCTGCCGCCATACGCAAGTAGCTAAATTAGCCCCGTCCCAAATACGTACCAGACGACAATCTCGCATGACCAGTTGTTACGCGGTTTGGTAAAACCGCGTAACCTAAAGGTTGTCGGTGTCCAGGACGATGGTGAATGGACCGTCGTTGACCAAGTCGACTTTCATATCGGCGCCGAAGATGCCATGTGCTACGTGTTCGACATCTTGACGAACAAGCGTCAGGAAGTACTCGTAGAGCTCGTTGGCGACATCGGGGGCGCCGGCATCCGTAAACGATGGGCGGCGACCGTGGCGGCAGTCGGCGAACAGCGTGAACTGCGACACCACGAGCACCTCGCCGTCGACATCGGCAAGCGCCAAGTTGGTCTTGCCGTTCTCGTCCTCGTTAATGCGCAAGCCCCGGAGCTTGCCCCACAGCTTGTCGGCCTCGGCACGCGTATCGTCATGGCCCACACCCAGCAGCACCAGGTAGCCGCGCCCAATTTTGCCCACGCACTCACCGTCGACCGTCACGCCGGCGTTGAGCACGCGCTGCACTACCGCACGCACGGCCTACTCCTCGCCCGTCAGTTTGGCGGATAGGTGCTCGAGCGCATGGAATCGATGGCTGATGGCGTTCTTCTCGTCCGCCGTCAGCTCGGCCATGGTCTTGCCCGGCGTGTCGACCGGCAGGAACAGCGGGTCATAGCCAAAACCATGGTCGCCGCGGCCCTCGTGCGCGATAACGCCCTCGCAGGCGCCCTCGCCATAGGTAACCAGACCGTCCGTGTCGATGAGCGCGACGACGCTCATAAAGCGCGCGGTGCGGTCCTCATCTGCCACGCCTTCCAGGTTAACGAGAAGCTTGGCGTTGTTGGCGGCATCGTCGCCGTGCACGCCCGCATAGCGCGCGCTATACACACCGGGCTCACCGTCCAGCGCGTCGACGACCAAGCCCGAATCGTCGGCAATGGCCATAAGGCCCGTCTCCTCAACCGCGGCTTGGGCCTTGATGATGGCGTTCTCCAAAAACGTCGTACCGTTTTCCTCGGGGTCCTCAAAATCGCCCAGCTGACCGAGCGCCACAAAGCGAACCTCGGGCATAACCTTGCCCAAAATGGCCTCGATCTCGGTGAGCTTATGGGCGTTGCCCGTTGCCACGACGATGGTCGCCGCCGGGTCGAGGGTGTCGATGTCGATCTTCTCAAGTGCCATGAGTGGTCTCCTTGTCTCTATAGCAATGCCGCGCCGAGGGCGACGAGGGCCTCTGCCTCTCCCCTCTCAATCAACGGCTGTCTTGTGCCTAGACGTCTCCGCAGATAAAACCTACCAAAATAAACCTGTCCCTTTTTGGCAGGTTAGGCGATGGCTTGGCGCTGAAGCTCGATGAGCTCGGCGATACCCTTGTCGCCCAGGTCGAGCAGGGCGTTGAGGCGTTTGCGGTCGAAGGGCGCCTGCTCGCCGGTGCCCTGGAGCTCGATCATCTCACCGGTGTCGGTGGCGACGAGGTTCATGTCGACCTCGGCATGGCTGTCCTCGGAATAATCGAGGTCAAGCAGCGTATTGCCGTCGACAACGCCCATGGAGATGGCAGCCACCTGGCCGATAAGCGGGATGCGCTCGATCTTGCCCGCCTCGACCCACATGGCGAGGGCGTCGTGCAGCGCCACCCAGGCGCCGGTGATGCTCGCTGTACGCGTGCCGCCATCGGCCTGAATCACATCGCAGTCAACGGTGACGGTGTACTCGCCGAGCGCCTTCATGTTGACGACGGTACGCAGGCTGCGGCCAATGAGGCGCTCGATCTCCATGGAGCGACCCTTGCGGTTGGCGTGCTCGCGCTTGCAGCGCTTGCCGGTCGACGCCGGCAGCATGGCGTATTCCGCGGTCACCCAGCCGGCCTTAGCTCCCTTTCGCCAGCCCGGCACGCCCTCCTCGATAGTGGCGGCGCACAGCACGCGCGTGTCACCGAACTCGGCCAAACACGAGCCGTGGGCGTGCTTCATGACGCCACGAGTGAGCTTAACGGGGCGCAACTCGTTGGCGGCGCGACCGTTGGCGCGGTTGACCTGCATGTACTCCATAGAAATATCCTTTCGGCAAAAGATGTGGCGAAAGCTTTGGCGGCTGCCTTACATCTATTGCAGCTCATCGATATCGATGTGTTCGATGCTCTTGAGCGGCTGACCAAAGATAAAGCTGCCCGCCACCGCAAACTCGGCAATGTTATCGGCCGTCGTGGCAAAACGATGCTGCGGCTCGGCGGCGTCGCCCGCCAGCTGCTCGCGGCGCGTGAGGATATCGGTCAGCTCGCGTGTGGTCTCCTCGGCGGAACTCACGACGCGCACCCCAGGCCCCAGCGCATGGCGGATAGGTCCCACCAACAGCGGAAAATGCGTACAGCCAAGCACCACGGTATCGATACCGTGGTCGCGCAGCGGCTCAACCGTGGCACCCACCAGCGCACGCACGGCAGGCGTATCGAAGATGTCCTCGTTCTCAAGCCACTGTTCCTGCAGATGTGCACCCGAGGCGAGCTCGTGTTCGACAACCTCGACAAAGCTCGAGGCAGGACAGCCGTATACATCGACGCCGGCATCCAGGTCCTGAATGGCGCGCGTGTAGGCGCCCGAGCGAATGGTGAGGTTGGTGGCGAGCACGCCCACGCGACGCGTACGCGTGCTGTTGATTGCCGCACGGGCACCCGGCGCGATCACGCCGATCACGGGAACGTCGAGCACCTGCTGGGCCAGACGCAAGGCCGCAGCGGTCGCCGTGTTGCAGGCGATGACCATAATCTTGACGTCGTGCTTCGAAAGCCAACGACCCGCCTGCAACGCAAACGAGCGCACCTCATCCTCGGTGCGGGTGCCGTAGGGACAGCGCTTGGTGTCGCCAAAGTAGTAGACGGACTCGTGCGGCAGCGCCGTCGCAATCGCGCGCGCAACCGTCAGACCGCCCAAACCAGAATCGAACACGCCAATCGGGCGCGTGTCGCCTGCCGGATTCTCGATATCGGACATTACCTCACCAGTCTCTCTCGAAAAGACATGTCCAAGTGCGGCGGCGGCGCGCTACGAACGCGCCGCGACCAGCAGCTCTGCCGTCGCCGCCCAACCGTCGACAATTTTGCCGCGCGTAACGAAAGCGTTCTCGTAAGCAGCCAGGAACTCGGGCGCGCCGGCGCTCGTCAGGCCATTCTCGACCAGACAGAACGTGCCCACGTGATCGGCCATGTAGAAGTCGGACTCGGAGTCGCCGAGCGCGAGCGTCTCCTCGCGCTCGATCCCCAGGTGCTCGCAGAAGCGCGCAATGGCGACGCCCTTGTTGAGGCCCGCGGGGTTGATGTTGAATGCGCGACCGTCCTCGACGCGATCGAGCTCGAGCGTCGTCGGCTTGGACAGGTGAGTCAGATGGCCGTTGCAAGCCCAGATCAGACCGCAGCCGGCCTCGTCCAGGATGGCCTGGACCTCATCGTCGGGCACATCGCCGCGCATGCCGACGGTGACCTCACGGTATTTGTAGCCGGTCGACATGTCGTTGTGATACTCGATCTTGTGCGGCCAGCGGGCAAGGATCTTCTCGCACACGCCGGTCTGCTCGATCACCTGGTGCGGAGTAAGGCCACAGGCGGGGTCGTAAGGCATGTCACCGGTCAGATACTCCCAATCGTTGGCTTTGAGGTCGTACATGACCAGGCCGCCCATCTCACCGATGTAGGAGTTGAGGCCGAGCACGCGCGCGTCCTCGTGGATCATGGTACGGTTGCGGCCCGAGGTGGGAACCACCTGAATACCAGCGCGAGCGAGCGCCACGACGGCCTCGACGAGTTTGGTCGAGGGGTTGCCGTCGTTGTCGCGCAGCACGCACGAGCCGGGTGCGAGCATCGTGGCATCCAGGTCGGTAAAGACGTACTTGACCTTGGCCAAGCGCTCGCGCATCTCGCCCGAAAGCTCGGCAACGGTCGGCAGGGTGTTGTGGGACATGGTTACTCCGTTTACGTAGAAGGGTTTGGACTTGGACTGCATGTTTTGATTGAGGGAACACGCTTATGGCGACAGCGCACTCAGGGCGCCGCCGCCATCATGGTTCATTAGTCAAACTGGGTAACATCGATCAGGCGATTGGCCAGCGAAAGGTCGCTCTCGATGGGCACGAACTCGTCGCCCACGTGCATGAGCTCCTCGTCACCCTTTGCCAGCAGCAAGACAATGGTGGGAGCATCGGGGTTGACGTACTCCTCGCGCGCCGCCTTGAACGCCGCATGCACGGCGGCTTCGCGGTCGAGGATGATCTTGTTCGGCGTATCGTCGGGAACATGCTCGGCAAGCTCGCGACAGACCTTCATCGGGTCCTCGTGAGCTGGATCCTCGTTCGTAAAGATCATCAGGTCGGAATATGGTGCGGCCTCGCGTGGCAATTGCTCGCGGCGCTCCTGAGCCTTGCCGCCGGCGGCGCCAAACAGCGCAATGACGGGGCTGGCGGGAAACGCGCGCTTGACCGACGAGAAAAGCGAACGGAACGAAAGCTGGTTGTGCGCATAGTCAACGACGCAGATCACGCGGCCGTCCTTCGACTCCACGACCTCCATACGGCCCGGCACACGCAGTTTGGAGAGGCCCTTCTTGATAGCCTCGATACCGATGCCGATCTCGCGCGCGGCGGCGATAGCGACCAGCGCGTTCTCCACGTTAAAGTCGCCCGCGATGCCCAGCAGGACCTTCTCCCCCGCCTCGGACTCGTCGGCACACAGGCCATGCAAGTTGAACTCGATGCTAAAGCCGGCCATGCGTACGTCGCTCGCCCACAGGCTTGCCTCGGGATGCTCGACGCCAACGGTCACCAAGCGCTCGGCCGTCGACGCTGCCTCCAGCACACGGTCGACCTCTTCGGTGCCCAAATTCACCACGGCGGTCTTTGCCTGGTCAAAGATCCTGAGTTTGCTCTCAAAATAATCCTCAAACGTGGGGTGTTCGATCGGCGAGATGTGGTCGCGGCCGATGTTGAGGAAGCACGCCACGTCAAACGGCAGATTCTCGACGCGTTGGTACTTGAGCGCCTGGCTCGAAACCTCCATGACCATGGACTGGCGACCGGACGTGCGGCAGTTGGCGATATGGCGCCAGACCTCGGGGGCCTCAGGCGTAGTATTGGTGCTCTCGTAGCACTCGATGCCATCGTCGGTACTCACCGAGCCGATCATGCCGCAGGACTCGCCCGCCGCTTTGATAATCGACTGGAGCATAAAAGCGGCCGTGGTCTTTCCCTTGGTGCCGGTGATGCCCACGATCTTGACGTCGTGGTCGGGACGGTCGTAGACCTCCGGCGGCAACAGGGCCATGGCCGTGCGAACGCTATCAACAACCAGCATCGCAGCACCGCTCTCCTTCGCCAGCGGCTCCAGAGACTCGACCAGCGACTCCTCACACACAAATGCGACGGCGCCCGCATCGAGCGCCATGCTCAAAAACGCGGGCTTAAAGGCAGCACCTTTGCAGAAGAATACGTCACCTGCCGAGACCGCGCGCGAATCAAACGAGCAGCCGGTCACGGCACGCTCGTCAACCTGCTCTGATGCGCGCAGCACGCCGCACACATCGAGCAGTTTGGCAAGCGTATCGACCGTGGTCACGGTCGCGGAATCCGAATGGTGCATCTTTCACCTTTCTCAGCCATTTGGCAGGGACGGTTTTTATAGTAACTGAAACGCACCCACGCAAAAACGGCTCCCGGAGGAGCCGTTACGCGCAGGCGTTCGTAAGCCGAGGCTAGGCAGCCTGAACAGCGGGCTGGTCCTCGTCGATAAAGAAGCGCTTGTACCACACCAAGAACACGAGCGGCGTATAGATCTTGCGCTGGAAATCGCCCTTGCCTGCAAAGTGCAGATCGAGCAGGTGCATGAGCTCGTCGGTATCGAAGAACTCGCTTGCCCACGGCGCGGTGAAGTACTCCTTGACATAGTCGTACCACTTTTGCTCGCGCAGCCAGTAGACAATCGGCACCGGGAAGCCCACCTTGGGACGGGTGGCCCACTCATCGGGCAGCGACTTGTTGGCAGCGTGGCGGAGTACCTGTTTGTTGCCGTTCTCGTTGATGCGGTAGCGGTCGGGAATGTGCTCGGCGAACTCCATGACTTTGCGGTCCAGGAAGGGCACGCGCAGCTCCAGCGAGTGCGCCATGCACATCTTGTCGGCCTTGAGCAGAATGTCGCCCGGGAGCCACATGTTCATGTCCAGGTACTGCTTCTTGACCAGCTCGGGCTGACCCTTCACGCGCGCGTAGATGGGTGCAGCGAGCTCAAAGGCGCCGTCGCCGGTGTTGTACTCGGGCTTGAGCACGCCGTCGACCTCGCGCTCCGGCCATACCAGAGCCTGTCCCAGGAACGACTTCTCGGGGATCTCGGCACCCTTGACTAGGAAGTTATGTCCCTTGAAGTACGGCATATGCAGCGCCAGGTTACCGAGCGCGCGACGGATGGGCAGCGGCACCATCTTTTTGTACTTGCGCACCGGGACCGTGTCCTCGTAGTAGGCGTAGCCGCCAAAAAGCTCGTCGGCGCCTTCGCCCGAAAGCACGACGGTGACGTCCTTGCGGGCCATCTCGGCCAAGAACCACAGCGGCACGGAAGACAGGTTGGACTGTGGCTCGTCCATGTGATACTGGATGTCCTCGAGCGCACCGAAGAACTCGTCGGCGGTAATCATCTTGCGAACGTTTTCGACGCCGAGCTTATCGGAAAGCTCCTTGGCGTAGTTGGTCTCGTTGAAGTTCTTGTAGTCAAAGCCCACCGAGAAGGTCTTGTCGGGCATGAGGCAAGCGGCGATGTAGCTGGAGTCGACGCCACCGGAGAGGAACGACGCGACCTTGACGTCGGCGATGCGATGGGCCTCGACGCTCTCGTGCACGACTTCGTCCAGCTCATCGACATACTCTTCGAACGGCTTCTCGACGGCAGAGTAATCGCAATCCCAGTAGCGCTCGATGTTCATCTTGCCGGTCGGGATATCGACGGTAAAGTAGTGCGCCGGCGGCAGCTTGTAGACACCCTCGAAGAAGGTCTCCTCGGTTGCCGAATACTGCAGCGTCATGTACGGACGCAGAGCCTTTTTGTTGACCGCCTTGTGGAAGTGCGGGTAGTCCAGGAAGCTCTTGATCTCGGAACCAAAGAGCACGCCCGGAGCGCCGTCGCCCGCATCGGCCATGGGATAGTAGTAGAGCGGCTTGATGCCAAAGATGTCGCGGGCGCCAAAAAGCTTGTTCTTCTTTTTGTCCCAGATGACGAAGGCGTACATACCGCGCAGGCGATCGAGAACGGCCTCGCCCCACTCCTCGTAGCCGTGCAGGAGGCTCTCGGTGTCGGCGCCGCAGTGGAACTTGTAGCCCTTGGCCTCGAGCTCGGAACGGAGTTCTTGGAAGTTGTAGATCTCGCCGTTGAAGACAATGACGACGCTACCGTCCTCGTTGGCCATGGGTTGGGCGCCAGCCTCGGTCAGGTCGAGGATCGACAGGCGGCGGAAGCCGAGGGCAACGCGGCCGTCGATAAACTGACCGCCCATGTCGGGACCGCGATGGACGATGCGGTCCATCATCTTGGTGAGCACCTCGGATTGGTTATCCGTCCCACCGACAAAACCGACAAAACCGCACATATGCTATCCCCTCTGCTGTTGCTGGGCATCAAATCGAATCAGTAGCTTTTGAGTATACCCGAGGGCGTAAAGAGGGGCGGAATGTTCAGGCAATCTCAACTGAATCAGCTCCGCTGCGACACGTGCCAGTTACCTTTAATGGATATGAGGTGAATGAGGCGATTGTTTTGCTATACTCTCTCCGCACGGGCGATTGGCGCAACGGTTAGCGCAGGTGCTTTACACGCACAAGGCTGGGGGTTCGAATCCCTCATCGCCCACCATTGAATTGGAAACGGTCCTCGAAAGGGGACCGTTTTTGTTTGGGCCCGGCGCATGGGATTCGAACCCGCCAGGGTGCGGAGCTGAGGAAACGCGAAGCGTTTTCCAGCGCAGCACGCGAGGAGCGGAGCGACGAAGCGGGGCGCGGGCGGCGCCAGCCGCACGCGGACATCCCTCATCGCCCACCACTGAATTGGAAACGGTCCTCGAAGGGGGACCGTTTTTGTTTGGGCCCAGTGCATGGGATTCGAGCTCTAAGGACCCCTTATTTCAAGGTCCGTGGTCAAAAAATGGCAAAAATGAGTACTGTTACTTTGCTTGCAACATATAAAAAGATAGCTTTTGCTTAAGTTACGCAACATGTGTCCATTATAAGGACTAACAGTTGGATTAAAATCGTGTATTCATCGCCATTTCGTCTTGCTATCTAGCCTTATTAGTCCAAAATTGCTGCTACCAAATCGGTAACAGTACTCATATTTGATGTTTTTTGACCAGCAGGTCTCCCCCGCCTTAGCAAATCTAAGGCAAAACGGGCTCCAGACCGCTGAATCATGCCACATAGGGCACGCCCGCAGTCCAGAACCCGGTCCAAATTGAGTTATTGCACCGCGTTAGCCCAAGACACCCGACAGGATCTCGATCAGACTGTCCACGTCGGCTTCCTCGCAGACGAGCGGCGGCAAGAAACGCAGCGTATGCGCACCTGTAGCGTTGATCACGGCACCGGCGGTCAGCGCGCGAGCAACAACATCATGCGCGTCGCCCGCGGCATCATCCAAATCACAGCCGAGCATCAGGCCACGGCCACGCACCTCTACCACATGCGGAAGCTTAGCCAGCGCCTGCTCCATATAGGCGCCCACCTTGGCAGCATGCTCGGCATAATCGCCGCGCACAAGCGCGGAGAGCGTCGCGGCACACGCCGCGATGGCCAAGCAGCTACCGCCAAAGGTCGAGCCGTGGTCGCCCGGCTTAAACACGTCGGCAATCTCCTTCTTTGCCACGACGGCACCCATGGGCACGCCATCAGCAATGCCCTTGGCAAGGCTCATGATGTCGGGCTCCACGCCATAGGTCTGGAACGCAAACGGCTTACCCGTGCGGAAGATACCGCACTGGACCTCGTCGGCGATAAGCACGGCGCCCACTTCGTGTGCCAGGTCGCGCGCTGCCGCCATAAACTCCTCGGTCATGGGGTGCACGCCACTCTCACCCTGGATCGGCTCGAGCATCACGGCACAAATTTCGCTCCCCAGCTGCTTAAAGATCGCACGCAGCTCGTCAACATCGTTGGGCGTGCAGGCCACAAAGCCACCCGGCAGCGGGCGGAAACTGTCCTGCAGCCAATCCTGCATGGTAGCGGCAATGGTCTCGAGCGTACGGCCGTGGAAGCCGCCGCGCATGCACACGATGGTGTTGCCGCCATTACCGGCACGCTTGGCATACAGGCGCGCGAGCTTCATCGAGCCCTCGTTGGCCTCGGCGCCAGAGTTGGCAAAGAAGGTCTCCCAAACCTGCTCATCCGCAGCCGGGGCACCAAGCGCAGCTGCCGTGGTCTCATCGCCGGCGGCAATGGCATCGGCAAGCACGCGCGCACCATCTACGTCGTCGTTAGCAAGCTTGGACAGCAGCGCCGCGACCTGTCCGCGCTGCTCGATGTAGAAATAGTTGGAGACATGCATGAGCTTTTTGGTCTGTGCTTCGAGCGCCGAGAGCACAGCCGGGTCGCCATGACCTAGGCTGCACACGCCGATGCCGGCAAGAAAGTCGAGGTACTCACGGCCATCGTCGCCGGTGAGCTTCATGCCGTGACCCTCGACAAACTCGACCGGAGAGCGGCCAAAGGTATGCATAACGTAATGGGATTCAAGCGATTGCTGAGCTGCAAGTGACATGAGATGCCTTTCGTTGGGCGCCAGACGGCGCGGGGCTATGGGTGCAGGAATGGGGCGGCTGAGGGTCAGCTAGACCGTCTGAAGCTTCTCGACCTCGTCAAGGTTCTCGGTCAGACGCGCAGCAAACGTCGAAAGCGGATGCGGATGCGTATCGAACTCGTAAGCCGTCTCGGTGGAATGGATCACGGTGCCGACGCCGGCATCGGTCAGCAGCTCCAGGAGCAGCGAATGCGGCGTAGTACCGTTAATGATGTGGGCACGAAATACGCCGCCGGTAAGCGCATCGACGGCCGCACGCAGCTTAGGAATCATGCCCTTATCGACCTCGCCGCCGTAGAGCATTTCGTTGACCTCGTCGAGCGTTAGGTTGGAGATAAGCGAGTCCTTGTCGCTAAAGTCCTTGTACAGGCCATCGACGTCGGTCAAAAAGATTGCCTTATGCGCGTGGAGCGCCGCGGCAACGGCACCGGCGGCGGTATCGG
Source organism: Collinsella aerofaciens (assembly GCF_040915545.1). Lineage (GTDB taxonomy): Bacteria > Actinomycetota > Coriobacteriia > Coriobacteriales > Coriobacteriaceae > Collinsella > Collinsella aerofaciens_BE. Next base: position 129,162 of record NZ_JBCPDH010000002.1, read on the forward strand.
CGTTGATGTTGAAGAAACCGCCGTCCTCCCCCGCCGCGACGGTAGCGATGACGGGGATATACTCGCTATCGAGTAAGCGCTCGATATAGTCGGTGTTGACGTGCGTCACTTTGCCCACGCGGCCGAGCTCTGGGTCGAGTGGCTCGGCGATAAGCGTGCCGGCATCGCTGCCCGACACGCCCACGGCCAGGTTGCCGTGGTGGTTGATGGCAGCAACCAGCTCCTGGTTAACCTTGCCGCCCAGCACCTCGCGCACGATATCCATAGTCGCCGGCGTGGTCACGCGCTGGCCGTTCTTAAACTCGACGGGAATATCGTAATGGCTCAGCGCCTCGTTGATAGCCTTGCCGCCGCCGTGCACGATGACGGGGCGCATACCGATGATCTTGAGCAAAACGATGTCGCTCATCACGTCGCGGCGCAGCTGCTCATCAACCATGGCGGCACCGCCGTACTTGATAACGACCGTCTTGCCGGTCAGGTTCTTAATCCACGGCAGCGCTTCGAACAGCAGCTGCGCGGTTGCTTCGTTGGATTCGCTCGAACGACAATCGCGTGCGAATTTCATAATCTGCCTCGTCTTTCGTATCGTTATCGCGCCGTGCTCCGCTGTCCGCAATCGCGGCAAGATGCGCAGCGTGCCTGGAATCTAGGAACGGTAGTCGCCGTTGATGGAGATGTACTCATGCGTGAGGTCGCAGGTCCACACGGTCGTTGCCGCGTCGCCTGCGCCCAGGTCGGCCGAGACCACGATCTCGGGCGCCTCGAAACGTCGTAGAGCCTCGTCCTCGTCAAAGGGAACAGTCAGACCGTCGCGACAGACAGGCATGCCCATCATGTCGATGGAAACGTCTTCCTGATTAAACTTCACGCCGCACTTGCCAAGCGCCATGGCAACGCGACCCCAGTTGCAGTCGTGGCCGGCGATGCAGGTCTTAACGAGCGGCGAGTTGGCAACGGCACGGGCGGCGATATCGGCTTCCTCGTCGTTCACGGCGCCGGTAACGTTGACCGTAACAAGCTTGGATGCGCCCTCACCATCGGCGGCGATATTGCGCGCCAGGCTCTCGCACACCTCGTGCACGGCAAATGCCAACTCGCCAAAGGCATCGGAGCCCTCGACGATAGGCTCGGCATCTGCGGCAGCGGCGCCGGAGGCAAGCATGATGCAGGTGTCGTTGGTCGAGGTGTCGGAATCGACCGTTACCTTGTTAAAGGTCTGCTTGACGGTCGAGAGCAGCAGGGCATGAAGTGCCGCAGGCTCGACGGGGGCATCGGTGGTGATAACTGCAATCATGGTGGCCATGTTGGGCATGATCATGCCCGAGCCCTTGCACATTCCACCTACCGTATAGACATTGCCCGCATGACCCGCAGCCTCGCTGACGTAGGCCACGGCGTACTCCTTGGAGTGCGTGTCGGTCGTCATGATGGCGCGAGCGGCATCGGCGCCACCGTGGGCGGAGAGCGCCTCGTAGGCAGCAGGAATGGCGGTCTCAAACGTGTCGATCAGCAGAATCTGGCCAATCACACCCGTGGAGGCAACCAGAATCTGCTGGGGCTCGCAGCCGATGACCTGCGATGCGATGCTGCACGTCTCGCGCGCGCATGCAAGGCCGGTCTCACCCGTGGCAGCGTTGGCATTGCCAGAGTTGACCGAAACGCCGGCGATGATACCGTAGCCCTTGTCGGCACCGCCCAGGTTGGCACGGCTCACCTGCACGGGCGCCGCACAAAAGCGATTGGTGGTAAACACGCCGGCACCGGGGCAGGGTTTATCGGGCACGACAAGCGCGTAATCCAGACGCTCTGGGTTCTTGCGGAACCCAGCGTGGATGCCTGCAGCCTTAAAACCAGCCGCAGCCGTAACGCCGCCCTCGACGGCGCGAATCTTGATATCAAACAGCTCAGTATTCATCGTCTTTATGGCTCCTTATGTCAAACAAAAAACGGACATCGGTTGGTGCGCCATGCCAGTCGTGATCATGAGACCAGCTTAAGAGTGGCGCCCCACTCGATGCCCGACTACCAAATCGTTAACAATCGAATGTGCTACACCGGGCACGCCACTGTGGGCAAGCCTCGTCGCTCGTCAAAGCCAAAGACGATATTGGCACACTGGACCGCTTGGCCCGCAGCGCCCTTGCACAGATTGTCGATGGCGCCCGTCGCCACCAGCACGCCCGCGCGCTTGTTGAGCGCGAGGCCAATCTGGGCGGCGTTGGTTCCGACGACCGAAGCCGTCTTGGGCTGCTGGCCGGCGTCGAGCACACGCACAAAGGTGCGTCCAGCGTAGAACTGCTTGTAATAGTCGACAACGTCCTCAAGGGTCAAGGTATCGATAGCCTGCGGCGTAAGCGGCATCGTCACCGTGGAGAGCAGGCCGCGCTTGAGCGGTGCCAGATGCGGGGTAAAGACGACGCGATCGGTTAAGCCAAGGATTTGCTCAATCTCGGGCGTATGACGATGTTTACCCACGCCATAGGCTTCCAGGTTCTCGTCCGCGCTGCAAAAGTGGGTGCGGGCGTTGCAGGACTTACCGGCACCCGTCACGCCGCTAATGGCATCGACGATTACGGGGCCGCTCTGGGCAACCCAGCCGGCGCGCACGGCGGGAGCGGCAGCAAGGCTCGTTGCGGTGGGATAGCAACCGGCGCAGGCGACCAACACGGGCCTGCCAGCGGCATGGCTGGAAGCAGCGGTCTCCAAGTCCCGGCAGAATAGCTCGGGCAGGCCAAAGGCACGGGTCTTGAGCAGCTCGGGGCTCGTATGCTCGGCGGCATACCACGTCTCAAAGACGGACGCGTCGTTCAGGCGGTAGTCGGCCGAAAGATCAAAGCAGGAGACGCCCGATGCAAGCAGCGCGGGCACCTGTGCCATGGCAGCCGTGTGCGGCACGGCAAGAAAAACCGCATCGCAGCTCTTAAGCTCGGGGGCGTCATGCGTGGTAAAAACCAGATCGCTCACGCCAGCAAAGCTCGGATACACCGCGGACAGCGGCTGGCCGGCATCGGCGTTGGACGTAATGGCAACAAGTTCAAACTCGGGATGGCCGAGCACGAGGCGAATGAGCTCGGCTCCGGCATATCCAGCCGCGCCGACGATTCCAACCTTCAATGACATATCAGACTCCTTGTCTGCGATTTATGCACCGATGCGCATTTCGCAGTGGTCGTTATGAGGTGAGTTGAAACTTTAGCACCAAAAGATGCATGAACACGTAAATGGCTTGCATATTCATGCATTGAAACAATCCCGACACATTCGCTTGAAGGAATTGACAAATGGAGCGGGCCCCGTATTGACCGGCGCTCCTAACGGCACCGGGCAATACGGGGCCCGCCCATGCGAAAACCAAGTTGTTAGGATGAGCCAGCCGGCTAGAGCTCGACCGGCACCCATTCGTCGTGATTGCAGATAAAAGCCTCGGGATCCTCGACGCTAAAGAAGACGAGCATGGGGTCGTTAGGCCCCTCATAGTGCTCGCCCAGGTGCTCTAGATGCTTCCACCCGGCTTCGCGCATTTCGTCTAAAGCCCGGTCATCCAAGCCGGCACGCCCGCGCAAGATGAGCCAGCCATGGCCCGGCCACCAACTCGTGGCCTCAAAGCGCTGGTTTTGCAGCAGCTCTTGCCACACATCTTTGGTGCGCGCTGTTACAAACCACAGCTTGCCATCCTGGATCTGCGCAAACGAAAACGGACGCACATGAGGCTGTCCGTCAACGCTCGTCGCCAAATACCATGCCGGCACCGACGTCAGATACTCCAACACCGTATTCAATCCGTCCACGTTTCCTCCTGTACTAGTTAGTTTGGGAACCTGGTTTGTGCGAGCTAGAGCTCCAGGCGCTCCTCGCTGCCGTCGATATCACAGAAGCGCGCGGCAATATTGCGGACCGAAAAGAAAGCAAGGCGGCCGTCGTTGGCACTCTCGTGTTCCTCGCCAATGCCCACCATGTGCTTAAAACCCGCTTGACGCACCTTGTCGCTCGCAACTGCGTCGTCCTCAAGTGCGGCTTCGCCGGTCAATACGATCCAACATTCCCCCGGCTTCCAGCTCGATACCTCAAACTTGGGATTCGCACTCAGCTCCGCCCACACGTCCTTGTCGCGCGACGTGCAAAACCACAACTTACCGTCATCGACCATGGCAAACGAAAACGGCCTCACGCGAGGCTGATGCCCGTCACTTGCATCGGTCGTGGCCAGATACCACGCCGGAATGCGCCTGAGATACGAACAGGCGCGCTCAAGCTGAGCCGTGCGGTCGTTGTCGGTCATAGGGACCCCTTTCTTGCGCCCGAATCGCGCCTAAACAAGTTGAAGATTGATGACGATGACGCAGATGAGCAGCAACGCCGTCACCACCGCCGCCAACGCATCGCCGCGGCCAAATGCAAGCGCATGCAGGCGCGTGCGGCCCTGCTCGCCGTGATAGCAGCGTGCATCCATGGCGGCAGACAGCGTCTCGGCACGGCGGAACACGCCCGTGAACAGCGGAATCGCCACACTGCCGAGCATACGCACGCCGCCGAGCGGACCGCCCGTCACGCGCGCGCCGCGGCTTGCCTGTGCATCGGCCGTCTGCTTCATCTCAGTGGCAAACTGCGGCATAAAGCGTAGCGCGATACCCATGATCATGCCGAGCTCGTGCGCAGGAAGTCCCACACGCGCAAACGGCGCGAGCAGGCGCTCAAAGCCCGCGGTGAGGTCGAGCGTCGGCGTGGTGAGTGTAATGGCGCTCATGCCGGCCATCATCAACGTCAGGCGGCACGCCATAAAGGCGGCAGAACGCAGTGAGCCCTCGCTTATCTGCAGAAAGCCGAGCTGCCACAGGATGCGCCCACTCTGATCGGTAAACAAGTTGAGCACCGCGACCACGACGACGATTGCCAGCAGCGGCGCCATCGACGACAGAACGCGACGAACCGGCACCCGAGACACGGCATAGATCAGCACGACGAAAATTGCGACAGGGGCCAGTCCGCGGAAGCTGCTGACTGTGAGCGTCGTGATCAGAAACACAAAGCCCAAGAGCAACTTAGTTCGCGGGTCCAGGCGGTGGATCGCACTATCGCCGGGATAGTAGCTGCCAAACGAAAACGCCTCCATCAGCAGCCCTCCTCTCGCGAGACCGTCTTGGATTTAGCAATGTCCGCGACGTTAGAAGGACCGTCCGAGCGACCGATCAGCAAATCTGCCAACTCGTCGGCCAACGACTCAACCGTATAGAGCCCGCCGCGACGCAGCGGCACGCCCGCCTCCGTAAGCGCCAGCGCCATACGCTGGGCGGCGGGAACGCCCAAGCCGATCGACTTGAGCTCATCGGCATGCGCAAACACCTGAGCGGGCGTGCCCTCGGCAAACACCGCGCCCTCGTTCATCACGACAATACGGTCGCAGCAATTGGCCAGGTCATCCATGCTGTGCGAAACCATGACAACGGTCAGGCCATCGCGGTGAAGTCGGTCGATGAGCCCTAGGAAATCCCTGCGCGCAGCCGGATCGAGCCCCGCCATGGGTTCATCGAGCACCAGGACTTCGGGCTCCATGGCGAGTACGCCGGCGAATGCCACACGCCGTTGCTGACCGCCCGAAAGCTCAAAGGGACTCTTGTCGCCGACCGTGGAAAGGTCGAGGCCCACGCGCGAGAGCGATGTCTCAACGCGGCGGGCAACCTCGGCCTGCGACAAGCCAAGGTTGTGCGGACCAAACGCCACGTCCTGCGCCACGGTTTCGGCAAACAGCTGACGCTCGGGATATTGAAACACCACGCCGACCTTGGCCTTAACCGCGGCGGCGTCTTTCTTGTTTGACAGATCGAGCCCCAGCGCGCGAACGGATCCCTCCTGAGGGCGAATCAAACCGTTGAGATGCTGGACCAGCGTCGACTTACCCGAACCGGTATGACCTGCCAAGCCCAGGAACTCGCCGCGACGCACCGTCAGCGATACATCGCGCAGCGCCCACGGGCTGCTGGGGTCGTTTCCCCAGAGAGCCTGTTTGCTCGATTTGCCCGCAGTGGCCGAGCGCTTATGCCAGCGGCGGCGCTCGCGCGGACTGAGCGAATAACTGTACGAAACATGGGATAGCTCGATGACGGGCTCCGACGCGTTCCCCTCGTTGCCAACCGGAACAGTGCCGTCAGCGATTTCCCACTGGGATACGGAAGACTGCCCCGCGATGTCTGCTCCACTTCGCTCGGTATAGACCTGCGCAACCTCGGTAACCATATCCGCCTCGCGCACCTGCGCGTGAACGGGCACACCCTTCGCACGAAGTGCCCTACCTAGACAGCACGACGCCGGCATATCCAAATTGAGCTGCGCAAGTTCGTCCGCCCGCGTCAAGATTTCCTCGGGCTTACCGAGCATGGCAACTCGTCCCGCCCGAAACACCGCGACACGATCGGCCTCGGCAGCCTCTTCCATAAAGTGCGTAATCATCACGATGGTCATGCCGCGATCGTGGAGTGCGCGGCACGCTTTCATAAGGCCCTTGCGTCCGCGCGGATCGAGCATCGAGGAAGCCTCGTCCAATATGAGCACGCGCGGTTCCATGGCGAGCACGCCGGCAAGCGCCACGCGCTGCTTTTGACCGCCCGAAAGCGCGTGGGTCTCATGGCGCTCAAAGCCCACCAGGCCCACACCCTTCAGCGCCTCGCGCACGCGCTGCGCAATTTGCGCCGATGGCACGCCTAGGTTTTCGGGACCAAACGCAACATCATCTTCGACAAGCGTTGCCACCAGCTGATCATCGGGATTCTGGAATACCATGCCCGCGGTCGAACGAATGTCGTAGACCAGCTCGGGGTCGGACGCATCCATGCCGTTGATGCGTACCGTGCCCGCATCGGGTTGCAACAGCGCATTCAGATGCTTGGCAAACGTCGACTTGCCCGACCCATTGCCACCGAGAATGCAGAAAAACTCCCCGTCCTCGATGTTCAGATCGATACCGTCGAGTGCCGACACGGCACCGTCATAGCTAAAGGAAACACCCCGACACTCAATCATGCGCGGCCTTTGACCTGGTCCTTTTTAGGCGTGATGAGGTTGGAGACCGCTTTATACACCGCCAGTGTCAACACCGAGTTAAGCACGGTCTTGATAAGGTTGAACGGCAGCACGGCAGGAATCATGAGCGGGGCGATCACATCAACCGAGCCATACCAGAACCAAACGCCAATGGTCAGATTCGCAACCATAGAAAGCACCGTAGCGGCAATAACGCCCAGCGCCAGGCCAATCACGGCACCCTTGTAGGTGTGCATCTTCTGGTAGACGATAGCCGCAGGCAGAATATAGCCCAGCGTGGCAACCAAGTTCATAAGCGCACCGACCCAGTCACCCGTGGTAAGCGCGTGGATAACGATCGCCATGGCGGCAACAGCGGTGCCGGCACCGGGGCCATATGCAAACCCGCACACCATTGCCGGCACCAGCGACGGGTCATACGTCAAAAACGGCGCCGAAGGAAGGATGGGCAGCTGCACGTACATAAACAGGGCGCCCAAGGCGCACATCAACGCCATGGTAACGAGCTGTTTGGTGCTCCACCTATTCGTGTTCTCAAAATGGATATGCTGCGACTGTTCAGACATAAGATCACCTGCCTCTTTCATCCGGACTCTAACCGTTGGTACTGGGATCTCACCAGTTCAGCCGGCATGCGAACCAACGCACACACGGGTCGCGGACTCATCGGCTCGACGCAGGTCCTCGCCTGCGCCACGGCGTCCCTTTGACACCGCCCGATTTACCGCCAGTGGGGAATTCCACCCCGCCCTGAAACAGCAACTGCAAGTGTAGCACGAGAGGGTATTCGTGCAAGTATGCTGAGGCTAATTTATGGCGGGGGGAACGCTCCAGAAATGCGAGCGGGACAAGTTAACGCGATAACCACGTTCTCCGTCCACGCCAAAGTAACGCGCCTTTCGCGGCAAAGCCGCGAAACAGCGAAAGGAACACGTATCCCTATCAACCACGTCCTTCTCCGACCGCCGACCTCAAGGCCGTAAACGCAGGGAATCCGGGGGCGTTCTAGACCTTGTCGGCCTTAGTACATACCGCCGCCCTGCTGACCAGCGGTGGCAGCAGCGATAGCGTCCTCAAGCTGAGTGTTCTTGGGCACATCGGAGACGGTAGCCTCGGTGATGAGGATCAGGCTGGCGACAGAAGCAGCGTTCTGCAGGGTGACGCGGCTGACCTTGACGGGGTCGAGGACGCCCATCTCGATCATGTCGCCCCACTCGCCGTTGGCAGAGTTGAGACCCTGGCCGGCGGGCAGCTCGGCAACCTTGTCGACCACGACAGCGCCCTCAAAGCCAGCGTTCTTGGCGATGGTAGCGACCGGAGCGGTCAGAGCCTTCTTGACGATGTCGACGCCGATCTTCTCCTCGGGGTCGTCGATCTCGACAGCGTCGAGCGCAGGAGCAGCGTCCATGAAGGCGACGCCACCGCCGGCGACGATGCCCTCCTCGACAGCAGCGCGGGTAGCCTGCAGGGCATCCTCGACGCGGTGCTTGATCTCCTTGAGCTCGGACTCGGTAGCAGCGCCGACCTTGATGACGGCAACGCCACCGGAGAGCTTGGCCAGGCGCTCTTGGAGCTTCTCACGGTCGAAGTCAGAGGTGGTGTTCTCCATCTCGCCCTTAATCTGAGCGATACGGGCGTCGATGGCCTCCTTGGAGCCAGCGCCGCCGACGACGACGGTGTTGTCCTTAGAGATGGTGACGGACTTAGCGGTACCGAGCATATCGGCGGTGATGTCAGCGACCTTCACGCCCAACTCGTCCAGGGCAGCCTGGCCACCGGTGAGGACGGCGATGTCCTCGAGAATGCGCTTGCGGCGATCGCCGTAGCCCGGGGCCTTGACGGCGCAGACGTTGAGGGCGCCACGGATCTTGTTGAGGACCAGGGTAGGCAGAGCTTCGCCGTCGATGTCCTCAGCGATGATGAGCAGGCCACGGCCAGCGCGCTGGACAGCCTCGAGAACGGGCATGATGTCCTGAACGCTGGAGATCTTCTGGTCGGTGATGAGGATGTACGGATCCTTCATCACGGCCTCCATGCGGTCGTTGTCCGTGACGAAGTAAGCGGAGACATAGCCCTTGTCGAACTGCATGCCCTCGACGGTGTCGATGGTGATGTCGAACGTCTGGGAATCCTCGACGGTGATGACGCCGTCCTTGCCCACGACCTCCATGGCCTCGGCGATCTTCTCGCCGACCTCGGGGTCACCAGCGGAGATGGTACCGACGGAAGCGATCTGCTCCTTGGTCTCGACCGGCTTGGCCTGCTTCTTCATCTCGGCGACGGCGGCGTTAACGGCCTTGTCGATGCCGCGACGGATGGCCAGCGGGTTGGCGCCAGCGGCGACGTTGCGCAGACCGTCGTTGACGATGGCCTGGGCGAGCAGGGTTGCGGTGGTGGTGCCGTCACCCACGGTGTCGTTGGTCTTGGTGGCGACCTCCTTCACCAGCTGAGCGCCCATGTTCTCGATGTTGTCCTCGAGCTCGATCTCCTTGGCGACGGAAACGCCGTCGTTGGTGATGGTCGGGGCACCGAACGTGCGCTGCAGCGCAACGTAGCGACCCTTGGGGCCCATGGTGACGGTAACGGCGTCGGCCAGAGTGTTGACGCCCTTGGCAAGCTTAGCGCGGGCATCGGTGTTGAACGTAATGTTCTTTGCCATGGTAGGTAATCCTCCAAAAGAAATGTGACTCGCGTCGCCGCTTCCGAGTCCTGTGCGGCGGGCGCGTTCAAAGACGAATCAGAGATTCTGACGAGACTAGGCCTCGACGACGGCGTAGATGTCGTCGGCGCGCATCAGCAGATACTTCTCGCCGTCGACCTTGACCTCGTTGCCACCGAACTTACCGTAGATGACAACGTCACCGACCTTGACGTCCATGGGGATGCGCTCACCCTTGTCGTTGACCTTGCCGGCGCCAACGGCAACGATGGTGCCACGCTGCGGCTTCTCCTGAGCGTTGCTGGCGATATACAGACCAGAAGCGGTCTTCTGCTCGGCCTCGTCGGGCTTGACCAGAACACGATCTGCAAGCGGCTTCAAAGACGACATGCTTGTCTCCTCCTTTTTGGGCCGCGCGGTTATACCACGCGAATTAACCCTTTTTGTTTGCGTACGCGTTGAATGGTACCCACGAATGGCGGGTTATACAACACAGAGTCAAAAAATCTTATTTTTTGGCACTTAGATTTTCTGAATGCCGGGGGATAACTTAGCAGTGGCTCCCGTGTGGCTCCGGAGGGGCGGGGCATAAGGTTT
>NZ_JBCPDH010000003.1:0-136078 GCF_040915545.1 Collinsella aerofaciens
GCCTGACCCCATATCGTTGGGGCCAGGCCCGATTTTGCCTCTTGACAATGTCCTGCTCATATTAAAAGGAACGTCCCTATCTGCCGGGCTTGGGATACCATGGTGGCACCCTAGCGAAAGGATGTTTCATGGCACATGTCGATGACCAGCGTGTGGCGCGCGTGCTCGATGCGCTCGAGGCTCAGCATCCCGGCGCGCAGCTGCTTGTGAATGACCCGTGGTCGATCTACTATCTGACCGGGTTTTATGCCGATATGTTTGAGCGTTTTTGTGGCGTGCTGCTCGCGCGCAATGCCGAGTCGGTAATCCTAGTCAACGCTCTACACCAGCTGCCGGAATACGACAATGCCCGCGTCGCCTACCACACCGATACCGACGTCGTAACCGATGCCATCGCGAGTGAGATCGACCCAACCAAGCCGCTCGGCATCGACGCCGTCATGCGCTCCGGCTTTTTGATGCCGCTTATGGAGCGCCACGCCGCCAGCGAGTTTTTCCTGGGTGACTTTGCCGTCACCGCCGCACGCACCTACAAGGATGCCGCCGAACAGGGGCTGATGCGCGCGTCCTCGGTCGCTAACGACGCCGTAATGGCCGACGCCATCAAGCTCGTCCACGAGGGCGTGACGGAACGCGAGATTGCCGACCAGATGCTCGGCCTGTATCGCAAGCACGGCTGCGAGGGCTTTAGCTTTCCGCCCATCGTGAGCTTTGGCGCCAACGCCGGCGACCCGCATCATGAACCCGACGACACCGTGCTCAAGCGTGGCGACGTGATGCTGTTCGACATTGGCGGACGCCATCGCAACTACTGCTCGGACATGACGCGCACGTTCTTTTGGGGCGAGCCGGACGAGAAGACGGCGCGCATCTACGACATCGTGCGCCGTGCCAACGAGGCCGCCGAGGCGCTCATCGCACCGGGCGTGCGCATGTGCGACCTGGACCGCGCCGCACGCGACGTGATTGAGGATGCGGGCTATGGGCAGTACTTTACGCACCGCCTGGGCCACTCGATTGGCCTGCAGGACCACGAGCCGGGCGACGTCTCGCTTGCCAACGAGCAGGTTGTCGAGCCGGGCATGACGTTCTCCATCGAACCGGGCATCTACCTCCCCGGCCGCACCGGAGTCCGCATCGAGGACTTGGCCCTGGTCACCGAGTCCGGCGTCGAGATTCTCAACGCCTACCCCCACGACCCAGTCCGCCTAGACTAGCCTGGTCCCCAAGCCCCCAAACTAAGTTGCGGTGGAATAGTTCCTGGATGGGCTGCTAGAACCCAAAAACAGGAACTATTTCACCGCAACTGATGAGGGGATGGGCTAGCGCAACAGGCCTGCTACTTCGCCGGCTAGGGTGATGGTGCCGGCTGCTACGAAGGGCTCGTTGGCGGCATCGAAGGCAGCGAGGGCCTCGGACACACTCGGATATACGCCAGCGAGCTTATCGGCGTCCACCAGGGCGGCGAGCTCCTCTGCCGGCAGGGCGCGATCGGAATCGGTCTGGGTCACGACTACGCGAGGGAACGCCGGAACCAGAACGTCAACGATGCCCGCCACGTCCTTATCGGCCAGTGCGGCACACAGCAGCGTGGGGCGCTTCTCCACGCACGGATCGATCTCGTCCAGCGCGCTCACAAAGTTCTCGCAGCTCTGAGGGTTATGGCAGGCGTCGATCAGCTTGAGCGGATCGGTTCCCAGCACATCAAAGCGACCCGGCGTGGGGCAACCCATAAGCGAAGCGTCGAGTGCATCGTGGTCGAGCTCGCGACCCAAATAGCCCTCGCACAGCATAATCGCACACGCGGCATTCTGCGGCTGATACGCCGGCTTAACCATCCTCGACGTATAGATCGCGCGCGGCGTGGTGCAGCTAAACTCCACCGTATCACCCACGTGTGTCGGAAGTTTGGTCGTCGTATGGCTCACCACGAGCGGCACAACGCCGCACTCACGGCAACGAGCATCCATCACACACTGAACACTCGCCTCATGCGTACCCTCGCCCAAAACAACCAAACGCCCAGGCTTTATAACCGCAGTCTTCTCCCCCGCAATGGCCTCGAGGGTATCACCAAGGACCTTCGTATGGTCGAGTCCAATGCCCGTAATGGCGACGGCCACGGGATCGGTCGCACTTGTGGCATCCCAGCGTCCGCCCATGCCAACCTCAAGCACGGCCACGTCCACGCAAGCCTCGGCAAACATAGTCAAACCAGCCACGGACAAAAGATCGAAGGGCGTAATAGAACGGAGCTCCTCGCCCGCCGCCTCACGACGTGCGTTGAGACGACGACCAGCCTCATACGCCGCAGAGACACCATGGGCAAAGACCTCGTCTGAGACGACCTTTCCGTCAATCTCCATACGCTCGGGATATCGCACCAGATGAGGCGACGTAAAGAGTGCCGTCTTAAGGCCCTCACCACGAAGAATGGCAGCCGAGAATCGCGTCGTCGAGGTCTTTCCGTTGGTACCGGCTACCTGGATGCAATCATAGAACTCGTCAGGACGACCAAGCTCATCGAGCATCTCGACGACGGTCTCGAGCAGCGGCGTGGAATAACGCGCGATCTTGCCCGTATCGGCCGCAAGTGCAACAGCCTCATCAAAAGAAAGCTCCGGAACCTCAAACGGCACCGAATACAACCCCGAACGCTTCGCCATAACCAAAGTCCCCTCAACATAAAAAGAGGCCCGTAATAAACAACGAGCCCCTCCCATTCAAAATATCAGCCAAACACCGCTTGCAGCAGAATCAAGGCCACAACCCAGTGGCCCTAACGCACCAGATGCAAACAACCACGTAACTGCACTAGGAGCGGCCCGACGCTTTGCTCGATACAAGTTCCGCACGCAAAGGACAGCACTTAATGTGCTGTCCGTCTTGCGCAGGACTGTCCGCAGTAGCGAGCAAAGCATCGGGACGCGCCCCTCAGTAAGCCCTACGAGAAGTCAGCAACCTGAGCAGTCAGCGCCGCCAGGATCTCCTTGAGCTCAGCTGCACGGTCCCTCTTCTTCTGGACCACCGCGGGCGCGGCCTTAGCCACAAAGCCCTCGTTGGCCAGCGTCTTCTCGCAGCCGGCGAGCTCCTTCTGAGCCGCGGCGATCTCCTTCTCCAGGCGTGCCTTCTCGGCCGAAAGGTCAACCTTGCCCTCAAGCACCACAAAGACCTCGACGCCGCTGTCAACAACAGCGATGCTCGCAGACGGCTTCTCGACATCGGTACCCATGACCAGCGAGGCGGTGTTTGCCAGCGGCTCGATGGTCGAGCGCAGGCTCTCGAGCTTCTCGATGTCCTCGGCACCGGCACGCACGACCACGTCGAGCTCGGCCTTGGGGCTCAAGCGATAACGCGAACGCGTGGCGCGGGCGGCGGACACGACGGCGCGGCACAGCTCAAACGCGCGCTCGGCGTCCTCGTCAACATACTTGGCGTAGTCGGCTGGCTCGGGCCACTTGGCGATCATGAGTGCCTCGGCGCGGTCAACGTTGCCCTCGGCATCCAGGTCGAGCACGCTCGCCGGCATGTTGTCCCAGATCTCCTCGGTAACGAACGGCATAAGCGGGTGCATCAGGCGAATGGAAGTATCGAGCACAAAGATCAGGTTGCGCTGAGCCTGCAGACGGCCCTCGCCCTTCAGGCGGGCCTTGGTGACCTCAACGTACCAGTCGCAGACCTCGTTCCAGAAGAACTGCTGCACGCCGCGGGCCATGTCGCCAAAGGTGTAGTTCTCGATACCCTCGGTGACCATGTTCACGGCCTTGGCCAGGCGGCTGAACATCCAAGCGTCGGCCGGCGTCTCCACGACGGGCTCGCCGGGCGTGTAGCCCTCCATGTTCATGAGCAGGAAGCGGCTGGCGTTCCAGATCTTGGTCACAAACGACTTGGCCTGGTCGGTGCGCGGGCTGTCGATAAGCTTCTTAGTCTTCTTGTCGATGTTCGCGTCGAACTTAACATCCTGGTTGTTAGTGCACAGCGTGAGCAAGTTGTAGCGCATAGCATCGGCGCCGTACATGCCGATGAGGTCCATGGGGTCAACGCCGTTGCCCTTGGACTTGGACATGCGGCTGCCGTCCTTGGCAAGGATCGTTGGGTAGATGACGACGTCCTTAAACGGCACCTCGTCCAGGAAGTACAGCGAGCTCATGACCATGCGGGCGACCCACAGCGCGATGATGTCGCGCGCGGTGACAAGCGCCGTCGTGGGGTGATGGCCCTCGAGCAGCTCCGGCTTTTGCGGCCAGCCCTGCGTGGCGAAAGTCCACAGCTGAGAGCTGAACCAGGTGTCCAACACGTTCTCGTCCTGATGCACGTGATGACCGCCGCACTTGGGGCACACATCGGTGTCCTCGGTAAGGGCGTCCTCCCAGCCGCAGTCCTCGCAGTAGAACACAGGGATACGGTGGCCCCACCATAGCTGGCGGCTGATGCACCAGTCCTTGAGGTTCTCCATCCAGGTGGTGTAGGTCTGTGTCCAGCGCGCGGGATGGAAGGTAACCTTGCCGGAGTTGACGGCGTCGAGCGCCGGCCCCTTGAGCTTGTCGACGGCGACGAACCACTGCTCGGACAGCCACGGCTCAAGCACGGCGTCGCAACGGTAGCAGTGCATGACAGAGTGGTCGTGGTCCTCGACGTGATCGAGCAGGTCATGCTCCTCAAACCACTTGATGACGGCCTCGCGGCACTCCTCGCGGGTCATGCCGGTGAACTCGCCGTAGCCCTCGACGACCACCGCGTGCTCGTCGAAGATATTGATCTGCGGCAGGTCGTGAGCCTGACCCATGGCGTAGTCGTTGGGATCGTGAGCCGGGGTGACCTTAACGAAGCCGGAGCCAAAGTTGGCGTCGACATGCCAATCCTCAAAGATGGGGATCTCGCGGTCGACGATGGGGAGCTTAACGGTCTTACCCACGAAGGCGGCCTTCTCGGGATCCTTAGGAGAGACGGCAACGCCCGTGTCGCCGAGCATGGTCTCGGGGCGCGTGGTGGCAACGACGATGTAGTCCTGGCCGTTGACCGGCTCGGTCAGCGGGTAGCGCAGGTGCCACAGGTGGCCCTTCTCGTCCTTGTACTCGGCCTCGTCGTCCGAGATGGCGGTGGTGCAGTTGGGACACCAGTTGACGATGCGCTTGCCGCGATAGATCAAGCCGTCGTGGTACCAGTCGCAGAAGACCTTGCGCACGGCCTGGGCATAGTCCTCGTCCATGGTGAAGCGCTCGTTGTCGAAGTCGACGGAGCAGCCCATACGCTTGATCTGCTCGACGATGATGCCGCCGTACTCGTGGGTCCAGTCCCAGCAGGCGTCGACAAACTTGTCGCGACCGATCTCCAGGCGGCTAATGCCCTCGCTCTTGAGCTTCTTGTCGACCTTGGTCTGCGTAGCGATACCGGCGTGGTCGGTACCCAGCACCCAGCGCGTGGACTTGCCGCGCATGCGGGCCATACGGACGATAGCGTCCTGGATGGAGTCATCGGTGGCGTGACCCATGTGGAGCTTGCCGGTCACATTGGGAGGCGGAATGGTGACGGTGCAATCGCCCACGCCCTCGCGGCGCTTGTAGTAACCGCCGTCGAGCCACTTCTGCAGGATCGCCGGCTCGTTGGTCGACGGATCGTAGTTCTTGGGCATTTCTTCCATATATCTCTCCCTTGCCCGTCGGGGAGGAATGTAGGCCCGATTTTCGCTCGGTCAAGTCCTGGGCTCGCTCGAAGACCACATTAAGTGGTCTTCGGCTCGTGCGGAATCTACGAAAATCGGGCCTACATTCCTCCCCTTAGGTATCGATTACTTCAGTCTGATATGACTTCGCTGAGGCTTAAACAAACACACAGAATAACACAGGTAGTTGGGGTTATTGCGCATATATAAAATAGCCTCCGACCGCGGGTGGCCGGAGGCTATTTGCAAACACGTTTTAGGCAGGTCTAGCCGTAGATGCGCTGGGGCTGTTCTTCGCCCTTGACGGCCGCTTCGGTCACGACGACCTTGGAAACGCCTTCCTCGCTGGGCAGGTCGAACATCGTCTGCTGCAGCACGTCCTCGCAGATGGAGCGCAGGCCGCGGGCGCCGGTCTTGCGGGCGAGCGCCATGCGGGCGATCTCGTGCAGCGCCGCGTCCTCAAACTCAAGCTCAACGTCCTCGAGCTGGAACATCTTGCGGTACTGACGCACCACGGCATTCTTGGGCTCGGTCAGGATCGACACCAGGTCGTCCTCGTCGAGCGCCTGCGTCTGGGTGACGACGGGCGTACGTCCCACAAACTCGGGGATCATGCCAAAGGCGTTGAGGTCCTGCGGGAGCACCTGGCGCAGCAGGTCGTTCTCGTCGACCGAGGTGGGGCCGGCAATCTCGGAGTTAAAGCCCACGCCCTTGTTGCCCACGCGATCGGCAATGATCTTATCCAGACCAACAAAGGCACCGCCGCAGATGAACAGGATGTTCGTCGTGTCGATCTGCAGCAGCTCCTGCTGGGGATGCTTGCGGCCGCCGGTGGGCGGAACGCTGGCCACCGTACCCTCAAGAATCTTCAGCAGCGCCTGCTGAACGCCCTCGCCCGAAACATCACGGGTGATGGAGAGGTTCTCGGCCTTGCGGGCAATCTTGTCGATCTCGTCCACGTAAATGATGCCCACCTGCGCGCGCTCAATGTCGCCATCAGCGGCGTTGATGAGCTTGAGCAGGATGTTCTCCACGTCCTCGCCCACATAGCCGGCCTCGGTGAGCGCGGTGGCGTCGGCGATGGCAAACGGCACCTCGAGGATGCGCGCGAGCGTCTGGGCCAGCAGCGTCTTACCGGTACCGGTGGGACCGAGCAACAGGATGTTGGACTTGGCGAGCTCAACCTCGTCCATATCATCGTCGAGTTGCGAGTCCAAGCCGTCGTCAAAGGCCGAAAGAGCGGCGCCGCCCTCGATCACGCGGCGATAGTGGTTGTACACGGCCACCGACATGGCGCGCTTGGCGTCCTCCTGACCCATAACATAGGCCGAAAGCTCGTCATAGATCTCGTGCGGCGTCGGCACATGCGTGATGACCTGGCGGTCGTCCTCGAGCTCAAAGCCCTCGGCCTCGGGGTCCATAGAGGGCTGCCCGGCAGCCTGGCCGTGGTCGTTGAGGAAACCCGGCAGCTTGCCGTTGCGGGCAGCGTCCATAAAGTCCGAAGCAAGCGACTCCTCCAAGATCTCGGAGCAGGCGGCGACGCACTCGTCACAGATAAAGATGTTGGTCGGGCCCTTTACGAGGCGACGAACCTGGCCCTGCTCTTTTCCGCAGAAGGAGCAGCGGATGGGGTTGCCGTTCTCGTCAAAGTTGTCCTGCATGTTACCTGCCATCCTAGGCGTCCTTCGCGGCGAGATCGCGTGAGGTGACGATACGGTCGATCAGGCCGTAGTCGAGGGCCTCGGCAGCGGTCAGGTAGTTGTCGCGCTCGGTGTCGGCCTGGACCTTCTCGATGGGCTGACCCGAGGCGTCGGACAGGATCTGGTTGAGCTCGCGGCGAGTCTTCTTGATCTCCTCGGCCACGATCTCGATCTCGGTCTGCTGACCCTGGGCACCGCCGCTGGGCTGGTGAATCATGACCTTGGAGTGCGGCAGGCAGAAGCGCTTGCCCTTAGCGCCGGCCGAAAGCAGCACGGCGGCCATGGACGCGGCCATACCGACGCAGATGGTGGAGACCTGCGGCTTGATGAAGTTCATAGTGTCAAGAATCGCCAGGCCGGAGTAGACCTCGCCACCGGGCGAATTGATGTAGAGCGAGATATCCTTCTCGGCATCCTGGCTCTCAAGATGCAGCAGCTGGGCAACGACCAGGTTGGCGCTGACGGAGTTGATCTCCTCGCCCAAGAAGATGATGCGGTCGTTGAGCAGGCGCGAATAGATATCGTAGCTGCGCTCGCCGCGCGGCGTCTGCTCGATAACGTATGGCACGAGGGCGGAATCGAACTTGGCGATCATACGCATCTCCATTTCTCTCTTGCGGACCAAATTGGTTCTAGATAAACGTACGGTGCCCGCATGCTATGCATTGGCTGGCACCGTACGAAGCAACCGGATAACCGGTGTATAACTTTACCCCATCACGGGCGCACCCATGCGCTCGCGGGCAAGGTGGCGAGAATTACTCGGCGTCCTTGGCGGTCTCGTCGACCTCGGTCACCTTGGCGTTCTCGACCAGGTGGTCGACGGCCTTGGAACGACGGATGGACTCACGGACGGCAGGCATGCGGCCATCGGCGATGAACTCGGCCTTGGAAGCCTCGACGTCCTTGACGCCGGCCTTCTCGAACTCAGCGTTGATGTCATCCTCGGTGACCTCGATCTTGAGCTCGCGGGCGAGGGCGTCCAGAGCCAGGGACTCACGGGCAACGTCGTTGGCCTGCTTGTGCAGGTCGCCGATGAACTGCTCCATGGTCAGGCCGGAAGCGGGCAGCCAGGTGTCCAGGGTCATGCCGCGGGCAGCGAGGTTGGACAGGAAGTTCTGGCCAAGCTCCTCAAAGACGGACTGCTCGTAGTCGGCATCCATCTCGTCGAGCTGCAGGCGCTCGGCGAGAGCGGAGACGCAACGGTTCTCCTTCTCCGCCGGGAGGCGGGAAGCCTTGTCCTGCTCGATCTCGATCTTGATGGCGTCGCGCATAGCGTCGATGCTGTCGAAGCCAAAGTCGGACTTGACGAGCTCGTCGGTGAGCTCGGGGGTGTTGCGGACCTTGATGCCCTTGACGGTGACCTCGACGGTGTGGGTCTCGGCCTCCTCGCCCTCTTCGACCTCGTCGGTCCAGGTGACGGTCTTGACGTCGTCAACGTTAGCGCCGATCAGGGCCTCGTTGAACTCCTTGGGGTTGCTGTCGCTACCGGCGATGAGCATACGGCCCTCGGCGGCAAAGTTGTCGGCGTTCTCGACGGCCTTGAGGTCGACGGTAACGTAGTCCTCGGCCTCGACGGCGCGACCCTCGACGTCCTCGAAGGTGGCACGGTAGTTGAGGAGCATCTCAACCTGATTGTTGATCTCGGACTCGGTGACCTCCGCAGGGGGCATCTCGATCTCGACAGCGTCGAAGGAGGAGAGCTCAGCGGCGGGACGCAGGGAGAACTCGACGGTGTAGGTGTAGTCCTCGTGATCCTTGGCGAGGTCGAGGTCCTTGTAGTCACCGTTCTTGGTGGGGACGATGTCCAGCTCGTTGAGGACGGCGGGCTCGTTGGCGGCGATCAGGTCGTTGGTGGCCTGAGCGAGGGTAGCCTCGGCGCCAAGTGCGGAGTCGATGACCGGACGGGGAGCCTTGCCGGCGCGGAAGCCCGGGAAGCGGTACTTCTTGGCGGTGTCCTTGTAGGCCTTCTTGATCGCGGCGTCGACGTCGGCGGCCGGGATGGTGACCGTAGCGGTGAGCTTGGCGTCCTTGACGTCAGAAGCGGTGATGTTCAACACGTTCCTCCTCATACTGCCCAGCTTATCTGAGGTGCTGGTACCTTTATGCAACAAAGAGTCGCGACGGCCGAGGCCGACGCTGGTGCGTTGGTGCGGGCGAAAGGACTCGAACCTTCACGGGAATCCCACCAGAACCTAAATCTGGCGCGTCTACCAATTCCGCCACGCCCGCATGAGCGCACAGACTAGGAATGATAGCAGATACGAGCGGCAAGCGCACGCACACGTTTTTAGCTCACGACCTCACCATGAGTGCAAAAGGCGGGGCGAGTTGCCCCGCCCCGCCAATTACGACTTGTTCGCTGACCCGCTACTCCCCCAGCAGGGCCTTCTCGGGCGTGATGGGCAGCGAGCGGACCTGATGTCCGGTGGCGTGTGCCACGGCCGAGGCCACGGCGGCGAGCGGCGTGTTGATGACGACCTCGCCGATCGACTTGGCGCCAAACGGGCCCGTCGGCTCGTAGCTCGGCTCAAAGGCCACGCGAATGCTGCCGATATCCAGGCGCGTGGGCAGCTTGTAGCTCATAAAGTTGCCGGTGCGCAGGCGGCCGCGGTCATCGTGCTCGACGATCTCGTAGAGCGCGTGGCCGATACCCTGGGCAATGCCGCCCTCGGCCTGGACGCGCGCGAGCGCCTCGTTGATCACGGTGCCGCAATCGACGGCAGCGGCGTAATCCACCACGGTCACCTTGCCGGTAGCCTTGTCGACCTCGACCTCGGCAATGCCGGCCATAAACGGCGGGGGCGAAACGGGCAGGCAGGCAGAAGCATGCGAGGTGAGCGCGTCGCCGCCCGCGATATTCTTGACGCACAGGTTGGCAAAGTCGCGCAGCGTGAGGTAGCGGTTCTGCTCGCGCGCGGCACGCTCGTCGGACAGGCGCACGTACTGACCATCGAAGACTACATCGGCGACGTCCACATCCCACATCTGGGCGGCCTTGGCGCAAATCTTCTCGCGCAGCTCGGTCGCGGCGTTCTTGGCGGCAAGGCCCGTCACGTACGTACCCGAGCTCGCGTACGAGCCGGCGTCAAACGGCGACACATCGGTGTCCACGCCGCGCACCACGATCATCGAACTCTCCACGCCCAGCTCCTCGGCGGCAATCTGCGCCAGGATCGTGTCGACGCCCATGCCGTTATCGGTGGCGCCGGTGCCAATGGTAATGAAGCCGTCCTCTTCAAGGCGCATGTCGATGCCGGCGATATCCACGTTGGAGATGCCCGAGCCCTGCATGGTAAGCGCGCAGCCCAGGGCGCGCACGCGGTCGCCCAGGTCCACGGCCAGCGGCTTGTCGCGCCAGCCGATCATGTCCATCGCGCGCAGCAGGCAGCGGTCGAGCGCGCAGGCGTTGAGCTTCTCGTTGTAGTACTGCGGCATGATCTCGCCCTCGCGCACGATGTTCTTAAGGCGCAGGTCGGCGGGGTCCATGTGCAGCATGTCGGCGAGCTCGTTGACAGCGCTCTCCACGGCAAACTGACCCTGGGTGGCACCGTAACCGCGATACGCGCCGCCGCGGTTGGTATTGGTGTAGACGGCGTCCCAGCTAAAGCGGCTCGCCTTCACGTGGTTGTAGATGGGCAGGCTCTTGTGGCCCGAGAGGCCGATCGTCGTGGTGGCATGCTCGCCATAGGCCCCGGCGTTGGACAGCGTATGCAGATCGATGGCCGTGATGGTGCCGTCGTTCATGGCGCCCAGCTTAACGGTCATCTGCATCTGGTGGCGCGAGTTGCCCGCGGTGATGGTCTCCTCGCGGGTATAGCAGCAGTAGCTCGGACGGCCGGTCTGCTGGGTCACAAACGCAACGAAGATCTCGCAGCAACCCGTCTGCTTGGAGCCAAAGCCGCCGCCGATGCGCGGCTTAATGACCTGCACCTGCGACTGCGGGATGTCGAGCGACTGCGCGACCATGCGGCGCACGTGGAAGGGCACCTGCGTAGAGGTGGTCACCGAGATACGCCCGAACGCGTCGGTCGTCGCGAAGGCGCGAAAGGTCTCCATGGGTGCGGTCTGCGTGGCCTGGCTGGTGTAGGTGCGGGTGAAGACGATGTCGCTCTGGGCGAACGCCTCATCAAGATCGCCAAAATCGCTGGTACCGCTGCACACCAGGTTACGAGCAACGTCGCCGCCCTGCGGAAACATAAAGGTCACGTCGCCCTCGGGGTGAACCACGATGTCGTTATCGAGTGCCTTGGTAAAGTCGAGCAGGGGCTCAAGCACCTCGTAGTCGACCTTGATGAGCTTGAGCGCCTTGTCGGCGGCCTCCTCGGTCTCGGCGGCGACGATCGCCACCTCCTCGTTTTGGTAACGGACGAGGTTCTCGAGAATCAGGCGGTCGTAAGGCGAAGGCTGCGGATAGCTCTGGCCGGCGATGGTAAAGCGGCGCTTGGGCACGTCCTCGTAGGTGTAGACGCCCACGACGCCGGGCACCTTCAGGGCGCGCGACGTATCGATGGAGCGGATCTTGGCGCGGGCATAGGGGCTGCGCTTGAGCTTGACGATCAGGGCGCCGGCGGGCACCAGGTCGCCCGTGTAGACGGGACGCCCCTCGAGCAGGGCCTTCGAGTCCTTCTTGGGCTGCTTATGAGTGATCTGCTTATAGGAGACGCCGTCAGAACTGGTGTCGTTGACCGGCAGCTCGGGCATCTCAAAGCCCACCTGCACGCCGGACTCGTTGAGGAAGCGCACGATGGCGCGCAACTGGCTCTCGTAGCCGCTGCAACGGCAGAGGTTGCCGGCGAGCTGGCGCGAGAGCTCCTCGCGCGTGGCGACGAGGCTCGGGTCCTCCTTGGCAGCGCGGGCAAGCGCCAGCACGTTCATGATGAGGCCGGGAGCGCAAAAACCGCACTGCTCGGCGCCTTCGGCAGCCATTGCGCGGGTCAGCGCCTCAGACTCGGCCTTGAGACCCTCGAGTGTGGTGATGGAGCGGCCCTCAACACGGGCGGCGGGAACCGAGCAGCTCAGCACCGGGTCGCCGTCGAGCCACACCGTGCACAGGCCGCAGTTGGTAGTCTCGCAGGCGCAGCGCACCGACGCGCAACCCTGCTCGCGCAACAGCGCAAAGAGCATGGTGTCGGGGGCAATCTGAACCTTGACCTTACGGCCGTTGAGCGTAAAGGAAAGATCGATGAGTTTGGCAGCCATTAGCGCACCTCGCTAGAATCGACGCCGGGCACGCGGCGGCAGGAATACTCGTCCGTGGCAAACTTGGGGACCTGCACGGTCTCGAGCTCGCGGGCAAGCGCGGCCGAAAGCTCGATGCCGGCGGCGCGGCGCACGGCCTGAATCGCCAACGGGGCCGAGATGCGGCGGCGGTATTCGGCCGAGCCCCACAGGTTGGTGCCGTAGCCCAGCGAGCGCACGGATGCGGCCAGGGCGCGAAGCTCGTCCTCGGAAGGATGCTCGGCGGTAAGGCCGCATGCCTCGCCCTGCAGCAGGGTCGCGCGCAGCGGGCGGGCGCCCACGGTGACATGCCAGGAGCCGTCCCACCAGGCGGCGGTAAAGTTCAGCGAGGGAAAGTCGGTCGCGGCCTTGCGCACGGCCTCGTAGCTCGCACGGTAATCGTGCTTGACGACCACGACATGCTCGATAACGTCGCGCACGTAGCCCATGTCAACGAACTCCGCGAGCGGCACGCGGCCGGCGCCCGTCAGCTCAACATAGGAATCGAGCGCGAGGAAGGCGGAGAGAACGTCCGAGAAGCCAAAGCGGCCGTAGATGCTGCCGCCCACCGTGGCGGTATTGCGCAGCTGCACGCCCACGATATCGTGGACGGCGAACTCAAAGACATTGTTGACAAGCGCGTTGAGCTCGGCATGGCGCTCGAGCTGGCGCAGGGTACACATGGCACCGATGCGAAACTCGGTCTCGGTCTCCTCGATCTGATCGAGTCCGCAGGCCGAAAGGTCAATCGCCGTCGCCACGCGACGCGAACCCAGGCGCATCCAGATGCCGCCTCCCACAATCTTGTTGTTGCGGTTCTTCTGTAAGAGCTCATAGGCTTCGGCCGCGTTTCCAACACGGACGTAGGTACCGAACTTGAGCACGTTCTCCCCCATCTCTTCACTTGTCCAGTACTTTTAAGTGTACCAAACGAGGGGCCGCACACCGTTTTAGGACAAAATCCACCCACCCATCCATAACTTGCGGTGATATACGGACTGATTAGCCGTTCTGGAACGCAAAACAGTCCGTATATCACCGCAAGTTATGAGGAGTCCTCCGGGATAGAAAAGGCTCCCAGCCGGATAGCTGGGAGCCTCATCGCATGCTATGTCGAGCGAAGATTTAGCAGACGCCCTGGGCGAGCATGGCGTCGGCGACCTTCAGGAAGCCGGCGATGTTGGCGCCCATGACGAAGTTGCCCTCCTCGCCGTACTCCTTGGCGGTGTCGTCCACGTTGTGGAACATGCCGCGCATGAGCTGCTCGAGCTTGCCGTCGACCTCCTCGAAGGTCCAGGACAGGTGCTCGGCGTTCTGGCTCATCTCCAGGCCGGACACGAGCACGCCGCCGGCGTTGGCAGCCTTACCGGGCATAAAGGCGACGCCGTTCTCCTGGAAGTAGGTCGTGGCCTCGATGGTCGTGGGCATGTTCGCGCCCTCGCCGACCACCTTGCAGCCGTTGGCGACAAGCGCCTGGGCGTCCTCGAGCAGCAGCGTGTTCTCGCGAGCGCAGGGCAGCGCGATGTCGCAGGGAAGCTGCCATACGCCGCGGCCGTCGCCCTCGTGCCACACGGCGTTGGGCTTCTCGTCAACGTACATAGCGAGCGTAACGCCCTTGTCGTGGCCGGAGCGCTTCTTGTTGTAGACATGCTCGAGCACGGTGTAGTCGATGCCGTCGGGATCCTCGACCCAGCCGTGGGTATCGGAGCAGGCGAGCACCTTGCCGCCGAGCTGGGAGACCTTCTGGACGGCGTAGATGGCGACGTTACCGGAACCGTGAACGACGACGTTCTTGCCCTCGAAGGAGTCACCGCGGCTCTTGAGGTACTCGTCCACAAAGTAGACCAGGCCGTAGCCGGTGGCCTCGGTACGGGCGAGCGAACCGCCAAAGGAGAGGCCCTTGCCAGTGAGGACGCCGGTCCACTCGTTGGTCAGGCGCTTGTACTGACCGAACAGGTAGGCAACCTCGCGACCGCCAACGCCCAGGTCGCCGGCGGGAACGTCGGTGTTGGGGCCAATGTGGCGATAGAGCTCGGTCATGAAGGACTGGCAGAAGTGCATGATCTCGTTGTTGGACTTGCCCTTGGGGTCAAAGTCGGAGCCGCCCTTGCCGCCGCCCATGGGGAGGGTGGTCAGGCTGTTCTTGAGGATCTGCTCCAGACCCAGGAACTTGAGCATACCCAGGGTGACCGTCGGGTTAAAGCGCAGACCGCCCTTGTAGGGTCCAATGGCAGAGTTGAACTCGACGCGGTAACCGCGGTTGACCTGAACCTTGCCCTGGTCGTCGACCCAGGGAACACGGAACATGACGATGCGCTCGGGCTCGACGAGGCGCTCAAGCAGGGCGGCCTCCTCGTACTCGGGATGGGCGTCGAGCGCCGGCTGGATGGTGCCGAGAATCTCGGTCGCGGCCTGGATGAACTCAGGCTGCTCGGGATAGCGGGCCTTGAGCTCTTCGAGAACTTTCTGCGTGTAGCTCATGCTTCCTCCAATTGATGGAAAAGAAAAGTGTCGTTCGAGGCGCCCCATGCGCCGCGAGCTTTATCGAGTATGGATAATATCGCACTGTTGCAGCAAAGTTTCGCATAAGCCGACGAGCAGATGTTTCGTTTTGATTACGATGCAGGTAGAAGCGTTTTTGAGCACCCAACGTGCAAATCGCGTGTTTCAAAGCTGTTTCGTCCATATGGTCCATACCACCACATTGGGGACAGGCACCTTTGTGGTGGTTTGACTCGTAATGCCACAAGAAGGCCATTCAAGCAGCGAAACCACCACAAAGGTGCCTGTCCCCAATGTGGTGGTTTTGGTGGCTAGAGGACGAGTTGATGGTAGTCGGCGGGGGTTATGCGGCCTTCGGTGGCAGCGCGGAAGGCGGCGAGCGCATCGCCCGAGAACGGCATGGCCCAGCACAGACCGCAACCTGCGGTAATGGAGCCGGGCAAAGGCATAATGCGCCCGGGCACGCCGGCATCCAGGCACAGCTGCTCGCATTCCATCACATCGAAGGTGCTGTCAAACGACACGATAATCTTGCGCTCGTGGTCGAGGGCCTCACCGGACGGGTCTTCGCGGTGTGCATCACGATACGCCGCGGCGGCCGCTTCCTCTTCCGCAGTATGTCCACAGCTACCACAACCGCAGGTACAGGGTTCGGATCCGTCGCAAGTGCAAGGCTCTCCCGTGTCGGGACAAATATCGTGAGACATGGCAACTCCAATCGTCTAGGCGAGTAACTCGGCCGCCGCAAACTCCTCGGGCGTATTGACGTTTTCGAAGCAGAGCGTCGAGCCCGCGGCCTTAACGATCTGCGGTTCATCCATATAACCAGCC
Organism: Collinsella aerofaciens; assembly: GCF_040915545.1. GTDB lineage: Bacteria > Actinomycetota > Coriobacteriia > Coriobacteriales > Coriobacteriaceae > Collinsella > Collinsella aerofaciens_BE. The sequence continues at coordinate 15,916 of NZ_JBCPDH010000003.1, forward strand.
TGAACGCGATTGATCAGGCAGCGAATGCGCTGGCGGTCGCAGGCGAGCAGCTCATGGGCGGCCGGCGCACACGCGTCACGGCGCCAGACGGCGCAAAGCGGCTCAATCCCCCGCTCCTCGCATGGCACGCACACGTCGAGCGCCTCGGCCTCAACACGATCGGCGAGCGCGCCGATGAGTTCCGGCGAGACAAACGGCATATCGCAGGCGACGATCGCCACGAACGGCAATCGGGCCGCAGTCAGCGAACTCGCGATGCCGCGCATGGCACCCGCCGGTCCTTCAAGGTCCGCCACCACACGCGGCACCAGGCCGCCAAACGTGCGCTCCTCAAGATAGACAAGCTCGCTGGGACGCGAAGTCGTCACGACCAACTCGCCGGCAACTGGCGCCAGCCGGCCCAGCACGCGCTCGATGAGCGGCTCGCCGCAAAACGCCATGCGCGCCTTATCGCAGCCCATGCGCGACGACAACCCGCCCGCCTGGACGACACAAGAAAGATCGGCACGTCTTACGGTAGTCATACGACAAAACACCTCCATCGGCATGCTCGAAACCCGATGCACGAAGCCAGATACCGTCGCCGATAAAGCGGGCGGCACGGCAAACCTGTGCAAAAACAAAACAGCGCCTTTGCGGCACGCAGCAAGACCGCGAGCACAAAAGCGCTGGTAGCGTATGGCGGGAACGTATGTGAATCGAACACATCCAAGACGTTTTGCACGCCTCGCAACGGTTTTGAGGACCGCGGAGCCCACCGGAGCCCATCCGTTCCCAAGTGCGGCGGTATTTTACCAAACCGAGCAGCCAATCTAACGCAGGGAGCGCAGGCCGCCAGAATCCTTGTCGAGCACCGTAAAGCGCACGGCATCTAGGTGCTCCAAGATGCTGATGGCACGTTTGCGCGACACACCCAGGGCCTCGCGCAGTACGCTCGTGGTGGCAGCACCGCCGGCTGCCTCAATGGCGGCGGCAACAAGCTCGCGCGCATGGGCCTCGGCGGCAGCGGACAGGGCAACGTCGCGCTCGACCTTAACGATCGAGCGATTGAGCGAAAGCTCGCGCAGGGCACGCGTCATGGTGTCGCGACCGAGCTGCAGTTGTTCGCCCACCTCGGGCAGCGCCGGTGCATCCAGGCCGGCCTCGTCAAGAAGCGCGACGATCCGTTCGCAAGCCTCTCGCACCACGCGTGCCGCTGCGGCGGCCGAATGCGGATCGAATACCTCGGCGCCCTCGGCGGCGCACACGCCACGCGAGCATCCCTCGGCAATCAGGGCCGCGGCAACGCCTTCATCAGCGGCAGGCCACGCAGCATGGGCAACGGCGCCGGGCGTAAAGCCCGTCTCCTTGGGAGCCGCCGCGTGCATAGCTGACAGGGTCGCCGCCAATGCATCCATCGCGGCGTCGAGCACCATGGCATCCGCCAAGAGGTCAGCATCACCCACGGCAAGCTTACGAACGGAGCCCTGCGACACCAACCCGCGCAGTGCGGCATCGACCTCGCCGACACCAAGATCCAAAGCCTCGGCAACATCAACCGCCGAAACCGGCAGCATCTGCAGCGCCAGCCAAGCACCCACACCGCCCGCGATATCGCCGGCCTCAAGCGCCGCAAGCAGCGTGCACTCCTCCGCCGAAAGCTCGCGCGAGCGACGGCAGCGCGAAAGCAGCACACGCCCGCCGCCAATGAGCATAACGGGCGAATACGACAGCACCACGGCATGGTCTCCGGCGCGCAGCGGCAACGGCTCCTCCAAGCGCACCTGTACGGTACGGGTCTCGCCCACTGCCATGGGGGCCTCGCCCTCCATGAACATGATGCGGCCGACGACCTCGGCCGTACCGGCCATCACGTGCACGCGCGCGCCCGACTCCAGCACGCGCGGCTTGGCACCCTCGCGACCCAGATAGGTGAACGTCATCATAAAGCGCAACGTCTGACCAAAGCGGCCCGCCACGCCCAGCATCTCACCGCGATCGAGCGTGGCGACGGCATCGCCCGCCAAGTTGAGAGCCACACGCTGACCGGGCAACGCCTGCGGCGTATCGCCATGCACCTGAATCCCACGCACGCGACAGACCGTACGCGACGGCAAAGCCATCAGCTCGTCGCCCACCGCCACCGGCGCATCGTGCAACGTTCCCGTCACGACGGTGCCGACCCCCTTGATCGTAAAGCAGCGGTCAATCGGCAGGCGAGGCACGGCATCGCTCCGATCGGAACGGTCGCGGCAGGCATCCCAGCAGGCACTTACTTGCTCGTCGAGCACCGCAAGCAGCCCCTCGATCCCCTCGCCCGTCTTAGACGACACGGGCACAATTGGCGCGCCCGCAAACACAGTACCCGACAAAAAGTCATCGACATCGAGCTCGGCAAGCTCGGTCATCTCGGCATCGGCCAGGTCGCACATCGTCAGCGCGACCACCATATGCGTAACGCCCAACAGCTCCAGCACATGCACGTGCTCGCGGGCCTGCGGCATTACGCCCTCAACGGCAGAGACCACCAGCACGGCAACGTCGATGCCTGTCGCACCCTGCACCATAGCGCGCAGGTAATGCGCGTGGCCCGGCACGTCGACAAGGCCAACGATCTTGCCGCTCGGCAGCGCCAGTTCGCCAAAGCCCAGCTCCACGGTCATACCGCGACGACGCTCGACCTCTAGGCGATCGGGATTCTTGCCGGTCAGCGCCTCGATCAGCGCCGACTTACCGTGGTCGACGTGGCCCGCCGTGCCAACGATAACGGGACACTCCACCAACGCCTGAACCTCACTCATCGTGCAACCGCCTTCTCAACGCACGCTACGAACGTCGATGCCGCCGTCTCGATATCTCGGTCGCCCACGAGCGTGCGCACGTCAAACAGGACGCGATCGTGCGAGGCGCGCGTGACGACCGGCGTGTCGAAGTCTTGGACGAGCGAGCGCTTGAGCGCGTCGACGGACAGGCGCTCGTCGACCGGGCAGACAGCCACGCACATCGTGGGCAACTCGACGGTAGGAAGCGAGCCGCCGCCGGGAGTCGACGACTCCTCGACGATTTCCACCTGCACGGCACACGGGCAGCCAGCCTTATCGAGGCCCGCCACCATCAGCTCGCGCAGCTTGCGTGCGCGACGCTCCAGATGAGCCTGCGGAAGCGTGAGCATGTTGAGAACCGGCACCTCACGATGGGCAACACCCGCCCCGTCCATGTAAATGCGCAGTGTGGCCTCGAGCGCCGCCAGCGCGAGCTTGCCCGGGCGCAGGGCACGCATAAGCGGATGTGACCCACAGGCCTGGACCAGCTCGCGACGGCCCATGATGATGCCAGCCTGCGCCGCGCCCAGAAGCTTATCGCCCGAGCACGACACGATATCGAGCCCCGACGCCACCGAAGTGGGCGTAGTCTCCTCGCCGCCGCGAACCAGGATGTCGTCGGGCAGCAGCGCGCCCGAGCCCTGGTCCTCGTAGAACAGCAGGCCATGCTTGTGGGCCAGAGCGGCAAGCTCCCGAGAGCCCACCTCCTCGTGAAAGCCCTCGATGCGATAGTTGGAAGGATGGACCTTAAGGATCATCGCCGTGTCGGGCGTGATGGCGCGCTCGTAGTCGCCCAAATGCGTGCGGTTGGTGGCTCCGACCTCGACGAGCTTGGCGCCCGAAGCCGCCATGACATCGGGGATGCGAAAGCTGCCGCCAATCTCGACAAGCTCGCCGCGACTGACGATAACCTCTTTGCCCGCGGCATGAGTCGCCAGCACTAGCAGCACCGCGGCGGCGTTGTTGTTGACCACGAGCGCGTCCTCGGCACCGGTGAGTGAGCGGATCAGCTGCGCCGCATGCTCCTTGCGCGACCCGCGCGAGCAGGTGTCCACACTGTACTCGAGCGTGCTGTACCCGCGCGCGACCTCGGCCACGGCCTTGGCAGCCGACTCCGCGAGCGGGGCGCGACCCAAGTTGGTATGGATGACCACACCCGTAGCGTTGACGGCAGGGCGCAGGCTCGGCAGCGCGGAGCGGTGCGCACGCCACTCAATAGCCGAAGCCAGGTCGCGCTTAGAGCGCGGGGCGGCGCCGGCGCGAATGGCGGCGCGCTCCTCGTCGAGCTCGGCCGTCACGGCAGCATGGACCACCGCGTCGCAGGTCTCCCCCGCCGCCTTCACCACCGGCCACTCGGCAAGCAGCTCATTGACGGAAGGAATGGCGCGCAGGCGGGCGCGTACCTCATCGGACATGTTCTGGCTATCGCTCATGTGCGGCCTTTCAAAACCAAAGGTAAATCAATCGTTCGGACGTCAAGCAATCAGACAAATCGATCGGCTGAGTCAATCATTCACTATTATCCTCGTGCTCCGCGATCTTTTCCACGTGAACGGCGTTTTCCTGGGTGAGCGCGGCACCCGTCAACGGGTCCCAGCGCAGCGGCGTGTGGTCGAGCGGCCCCACGCCCAAAGTTTGAGCGCCACCGGCATCGGCGCCAAACGAACGCCCGCCGGGAGCGGCCGAGGTGAAGATGCACGCCGGATGCAGATAGGGCGTCGTCTCCACGCGTACGCGATCACGGCCCACGTCGCTCACGAGCTCGACGACCTCGCCATCGGCAATGCCCATGCGCGCAGCGACATCGGCGTTCATCTGCACGGCGTCCAAGTCCGATCCCGCCTCGGCGGCACCTTGGACCGCAAGCCTGCGCGAGGTATGCGACCCAAAGGGACGGTTGCCGCTAATGAGGCGAAACATCCCCGGGCTGGGCTCCACCATCGGCGCGATCCAGCCTGGCACGCGTCCCAGGCCGGCACGCTCCCATACGTCACTTGCCAGCGCAATCTTGCCGCCGGCAAGCGGAATCGCCGGCTCACCCGTGCGCGACGGCAGCGACACGCCCGTATCGGCCCAACCGCGCTCCTTGAGCTCGTCCAGATCAACCCCAAAAGGCTCCACCTGGGCAGCTGCCAGATCGTCAGACGTAAACCGAAAGTACTCGCCCACGCCACACGCCTGCGCCAGACCGGCAAAAATCTCCCGACCGGGACGTGTGTCGTCATGCTGCACAGGCAGCACGGCGTTGCGGTAGAACACCCGCGAATCGTTGACGCCCACGACCGAGCCCACGCCGCGGTCGGCCTCCAGATACGTCACGTCGGGCAGCACGAAGTCAGAAGCACGCGCCGTCTCGGACCAGCGAATATCAATCGTCACGAGCAAGTCGAGCTGCTGCAAAATACCCAGCCAAGCCTGTGCATTGCCATAGCCCGCACCGGGGTTACTGGCATAGACGATGAGCCCACGCAAATCACCGGCAAGAATCGACTGACCGATGGTCGTGCACAGGCCGCGCACCGGATCGACCAGCGGATAGCGCTCGGACCCCAGCTTGGGCCCACGCGGCACCGACGGCGTCGCAAAGCGCGTGGGATCGAGGTCGCCCAACACAAGCGGCGTGGGCGGGTTGAGCGCGCCGCCCGCATGCCCGATACAGCCCAGCAGCACATCGACCAAGCAGATAGCGCGCGCTGTCTGGGTGCTATTGGCATACGCGATACCGATGCCACCATGAAAACCCGCATCCACCACAGCGGCAGGCGCGGCGGCAGCGAGATCGTGCGCCGTGGCGACAATCTCTGCGGCCGGCACGTCGCACATCGACTCGGCCCACTCGGGAGTCCAAGCACCGGCCGCCTGCGCCAGCTCGTCAAAACCCGTGGTATAGCGGGCGACGAACTCGAGGTCGTACAGGTCCTCGGCAATCAACACGTGGGCAATACCCAACAGCAGCGCCAAGTCGCAGCCCGGGCGCACGCGGAGCCAGCGATCGGCAATAGCAGCCGAGCCGCTGCGCCGGGGGTCGACCACGATGATTTTCGCCCCGCGCCGGCGCGCATCGTTGAGTGCATCAACGGCCCCCATCGTCGACGAATCGACGAGGGAACGCCCCAGGTACATGATGCAATCGGTATGCGCCAGGTCGGAGGCGGGGCTATAGCCCAAGCTATGCTCCCAACCAGTGAGACGGCTTACCTCGCAGGCGCCATCGGCACCGTACACGTTGGGCGAACCCAGCGTGTGCATAAGACGATAGCCCCAGTAACGGTCGAACGAGGGCACGCCGAGCGTCATGCCCAGCGCGCGCGGACCATGCCCGTCAACAATCCCCAAAAGACGCTCTGCAATCTGCGCGAACGCCTCGTCCCAGGAAATCGCATCGAACCCCGAGCCATCAGCTCGGCGACGCATGGGGTGCAAAATCCGGTCGCGCTCATCAAACGGCATTGCCAGGCGATGCCGTCCGCGGGCGCACAGGGCACGCGCCGCGCACGGATGCCCCGGCACCGGCAGCTCGGCCACCACGCGACCGTCCTCAACGCGTGCCGCAAAGGCGCAATCGGCATAGCATCCCCCGCATGTGGTCACCACGGCGCGACCGTCACGCTTCACAGCAGATGCCATCTCGATTACCCCTTTCATCAGCCAAACACAACAGGCCAAAAGCCCGGCAACGAGCCCCCAGACCCAAAAAGCCTCCCGCACGGCAACGCCCCGCGGGAGGCCCAACGTCAAACAGACGGTACCTTACGCCTCGGACTTCTTGGCGTAGATAAACCAGTAGCCGAGCGCGACCAGAACCGCGCCGCCCACGATGTTGCCCAGCGTGGCGGCGGACAGGTTAAACGCAATGCCCGCAGCGTTGAGTGCATCGGCGCCGGCGACGTCGGCACCGTAGCCGCATGCATGCATCACGGCACCCATGGGCAAAAAGTACATGTTGGCGACGCAGTGCTCAAAACCGCAGGCCACAAAGGCGGCGATGGGCAGCAAAATGCCCACAACCTTATCGACCACGGTCTTGCCGGCGGTACCGATCCACACGGCCAGGCACACAAAGATGTTGCACAGGATGCCGCGGAAGAAGATCGTCACCCAGTCGATCGTCACCTTGCCGGCGGCGACGCTCACCATGGAATTGGCGACCGCCTCGCCGTTAAGCTTATAGATGCCGGCCATGTACACCAAAAAGACGATGAACAGGGCACCGACAAAGTTACCGACCCATACGACGACCCAGGCCTTGAGCATCTGGACCAAGGTAATCTTTTTGCTCTTGAGCGCGCAGACCATAAGCGAATTACCGGTGAACAGCTCAGCACCGCACACCAGCACGAGCACCAGGCCCAGGCAAAAGCACAGGCCGCCCACGACGCGCTGGGCGGCCCAGCCCAGCGTGCTATCGCTCAAGAACACGGTAAAGAACAGGCCGCCGAAGGCGATGAACGCACCGGCGAACATTGCCAACAGAAAGGCCTTAGCGACCGGCAGGTTAGCCTTGGTCACGCCGGCGGCCTCGGTCTTAGCCTCGATCGCGGCGGGCGCCAGGCAATCGGGAGCGGGATATTCTGCCTTGGAATCTGCCATGTCAATCACTTCTTTCCTAATCAGCAGGGACAAGCGCTCCTATTGCTCTTGCCCCAAGCGGACAAAGTGGGAAAAGTCGTTGGCGGCCACGGCGTCGTACACGGCGTCGACGGCGTCAAAGACCTCCGGGGACATGGGGTTGTAGAACTCCGTATCGCCCGGCTGAATCCCTATGAAGACGATATCTTCGCACGATTGCTCGATTTCCTCGATCAGAATCGACAAAGGGAGCGAATGCGTGGTGAACATCGACTTGCGGGCCACGTCACGTTTGTCGAGCAAGCGGATGGCGCCGACGGGCAGCGCCATGTCGGCGGCATCGACCAAGACCAGACGCGGCGGACGCTCGCGCTTGACCTCGATAATGTCGTCCTCGGGCGTTTGGCCTCCGTCGATGGTGTACCAACCGGCAATGGGCGCGTCTTCCATCTTTTTGGAGAGCACGGGGCCGGCGGCATCGTCGGCACGCAGCACGCTTCCCGCCGTGAGCACGATGCCCGCAAACGGGGCGCCGTTCACACATCCATCCACAACGCGACCCATTACTGCAACCTTCCCGTCAGATACACGCCCGACACATCGCGCACGCGCTCAACCAGATCGCGGAACTTCATCAGAAACGCGACCTGCTGGGCATGCAGGCCAAAGTCGTCGTCGAACACCGAGATGCCAGCCTTGGCCGACCCACGAAAACCGCGTTCGTCGAGCAGCGCATCGCAGGCCTCGAGCAGCGACGGCACCGCCGCCTTGTCGAGCTGGCACTCGCCAAAGGAGCGGATGGCCTCGAACTTGGTCTTGGCCTCCCCCTCCGGCAGCGCGTCGACGAGCGAATAGAAGACATCCACCGGCACCGACAGGCGCGGCTCAAAGCAGTCGAGCACGCCGGTGTGGTGGCCCACGGCGAGCGTGTAGTACAGCACGTCGCAGGCCTCCTGGGGAACGTCTTCCTCGGTCTCCACAAACTTACGCGTGAGCTCGTAAAAGACCACTTGGTCGGGCGCATGGCCCAGGCAGGGATCGGCGACGCCCTCGGCGGCCTCGTCGCTTGCGCGCAAGGCATCGCCAAAGGAGCCGCCGAGCATACCGGGGCCCGCAAAGTAACCAGAGCGGTCCGTGAGCTCCATCTAGCGACCTCCGGCCAGCACCAGATCCTGCAGCGCCGAGTAGACCTCAACGCGGCGAGGATCGTCCTGCTTATCGATGAGCAGCGCCATGGCACCGCGGATATCGCCCTTGGGCGCGCCCTCGAGCGTATCCATAAACTCGTTGGCCAGGTCGCGGCCGTAACGGTAGCCGCTCATGGCGCGAGCCTCGCGCTCGATGGCAACGCGCAGCTTGTACGGCACGCCGGGGTGCAGGATATCGGCCTGCTCGCCGGCGGCCTCCACCGTGGTCTCGGCATGGAGCTTTTGGTCCAGCAGACCGAGCGCCATGGCAAAGCCGTAGATGGTCTGCGCGGGGCTGGGCGGGCAGCCGGGGATGTAGACATCGACCGGCAGAATCTTGTCCGTGCCGCCCCAGACGCAGTAGTTGTCGTAGAAGATACCACCGGTGCAACCGCACGCGCCATAGGACACCACGATCTTGGGATCGGGTGCGGCCTCAAAGGCGCGCAGGGCCGGCATGCGCATGGCACGCGTCACGGCGCCGGTGTACAGCAGCACATCGGCGTGACGGGGCGAAGGCACGACCTTGATGCCAAAGCGCTCGACGTCGAAGACGGGCGTGATGGAACCGAAGATCTCGATCTCGCAGCCGTTGCAGCCGCCGCAGTCGACACGGTAGACGTACACCGAGCGCTTGATCTTCTTAAGAAGAGTCGCCTTGGCCTTCTCGATGCTCTCGTCGAGCTCGATCTTGGTCGGGCGGTACTGAAGCCGCTCGGGCAAAAGCGTGGGTTCGGCCATGGTTACTCCTCCTTCGTTTCAAAATCCATGATGATGCCCTCGACCGGCGCCGGACCGGCGGGGATCTCGGGCGCATCGGGGTTGAGCTCGCGGTCGACATACTCCGGGTTCACGCCGTGGCCGCCCAGATACTCCATGCCGGGGCCCTGGGGCTCACCGGACGCAAGCGTCTCGTTGGCAGCCATGCCGCGCGCGTTGCCGGTCTTTACGGCCGAAGCGGCGCGCAGGGCATCGAGCTCGCGCTTGCACTCCTGGCACATACCGACGGTACGGGCGGCCTGCTCGGCCTCCATGCCGCCGGCCTTTTGCAGCAGGCGCTTGGCGTAGTCGATCTCCTTGTGCGGGGCAAACGGCTTGCCGCAACGCGAGCAGTGCTCGAGCGTATAGACGCTCTTGCTGGTGAGGTCGTCCTTGCTCATGACGGCCAGCTCAAACTCCTCGGTGAGCTTGATGGCCTCCATGGGGCAGGCCTCCTCGCAGCGGCCGCAAAAGATGCAGCGGCCGTAGTCGATCGACCAGGTGATGGTATCGGCCGCAAGGTCGGTGTCCATGCGAATGGCATCGGCCGGGCACGCCACGCCGCAGGCACCGCAGGCGATGCAGAGCTCGGCGTTGTGCTCGGGCTTGCCGCGCATGTCCTTATTGGTGGGGAACGGCGCAAACGGGTACTTGACCGTCGCGTCGCCGGCCTTGGCGTTGACCTTCCAAAGCTTCAGCATATTAGAGCGCCTCCTCATCGAGCGGAGCGGCCATGGTGCCCTCGCCCGCAAGCGGCGACTTGTCGCGCCAGACGTTCTCGAACTGTTCCTTGTCGAGCACATGGTCGCGCTTGGCGGCGACATCGGTCACCGTCACGCGGTCGGTGCAGGAGTAGCACGGGTCGAGAGAGCCGACGATCAGCGCCGCGTCGCCCACGGTGTTGCCGCGGAACATGTAGCGCAGGACCGGCCAGTTGCTGTACGTGGCGGCCTTGGCGCGCCAGCGGTAGCACTTCTGGTTATTGCCGAGCATGGCCCAGTGCACGTCCTCGCCGCGCGGCGCCTCGGTGGCGCCGATGGCGTACTTGTGCGGGGTGTACTCCCAATCCGTGGTGAGGATGGGGCCCGACGGGCAGTTCTCGAGCATGGTCTCGATCATGTCGATCGAATCGTAGACCTCCTGGATGCGAACGGCGGTACGGCCGAAGGCATCGCAGGTGTCGGCCGTGGCAGCATGCATCTTTTGGACGTCCGGATCGGCGTAGCCGTCGAAGGGATGGTCAAAACGCACGTCGCGGGCATAGCCCGAGCCACGCATGAGCGGGCCGACCGGCGAGAAGTCGCGAGCGATCTTACGGTCCAGAATGCCGATGCCACTCGTACGCTCAATAAAGTTGGGCGTGGAGAGCAAGACGTCGACGAGTTCCTGAACCTCGAAGCGCAGCTGGTGGATGGTCGTGAGCGTGGAGAGCTTCTGCTCGGCCAAAATGTCGCGACGCACGCCGCCGATTACGTTGAGACCGTAGGTCTTGCGGTGACCGGAGAGCTTCTCGGCCAGGTCCATGGACTTCTCGCGGACGCGGAAGAACTGCTGGAAGCCGGAGTCGAAACCCGTGTAGTGCGACGCCAGGCCAATGTTGAGCAGATGCGAGTGTAGGCGCTCGACCTCGAGCATGATAGCGCGGATGTACTGGGCGCGCGGCGGGACATGAATGCCCTGGGCGCGCTCGACGGCCTCGGCGTAGGCCACCGAGTGGGCGCAGCCGCAGATGCCGCAGATGCGGTCGGCGAGGAACGTCACGGCGTCATAGTTCAGGCGCGTCTCGGCGACCTTCTCCATGCCGCGGTGCACGTAGAACAGGCGGTAGTCGGCGTCGACGATCGTCTCGCCCTCAACGAACAGGCGGAAGTGGCCGGGCTCGTCGGAGGTAATGTGCAACGGGCCCATGGGGACAAGTGTGGTCTCCTTGCCCTTGGTATCGGCCAAGAACTCGTAGTTTTCCATGTCACTCGCGGGAGCGGGACGGAAGCGGTAGTCCATGGAGTCCTTGCGCAGCGGGTACAGGCCGCTGGGCCAATCGTCGGGCAGCACCAGGCGACGACGGTCGGGCAGACCCTCGGGGATCAGGCCGAACATGTCGCGAAGCTCGCGCTCGCCCCACACACAGGCGGGGACGAACGGTGTCACGGACGGGAACGTCATCTTGGCGGGATCGACCTCGGTGCGCACGGTCACCCAACCGGGGTCCTCCCCCTCCATGGAGATGACATAGTACACGGCGTAACGGCCGCACAGGCTGCGCTCATCGTTGCCGATGATCACGGGAATCCAGCCGTAGCGCTCGTAATACAGGTAGTGGACGGCCTCGGGCAGCTTGTCCTGCTTGACGGTGATCGTCAGCTGGTCCTCGCACTGCCACTCGACCTTCTCGATGCAGCCCGGAACGGCGCGGCGCAGGGCCTCGACATGGCTCTCGCAGCGACGGGCGTACACCTTGTTCTCAGTTTCAATCATTCGTTACTCCACCTCGCTCTGAGCGGTCTCGGTACCGAACACAGCGCGGTACATCGGCGTCGCGTGAAGTTCCTCGGTGCTCTGCTCGAGCACGATGCCGGTCGCGGTCTCCACACCGTGCACGAGAGGCAGCGGGGTGGCGATGCCAAACCACAAGATCATGACGGCCAGGATGATTTCGGGGATAAGCATGAGCGCCGGGGCCTCATGCTTGCCCATGCCCTGGGGCGCATGGCCGAACACCGACTTGAGTGCGATGCGGGTGAGCGCGGAGATGGCCACGGTAAGACCGAGGGCGACCACGACGACCAGCCACATGGGACCGGCGGTGACACCGGCGACAAAAGTCAGGAACTCGGAGATAAACATGCCAAAGGGCGGGAAGGCACCAAGACCGAGCAGTGCCAAGATGGCGAGCGCGGCGGTTGCGGGGGCAACCTCGACGACACCCTGAATCTTAGCCAGGCTACGCGTGCCAAAGGCGTGCTGGATGTTGCCGGACACGCAGAAGGCAAGCGTCTTGGTAAAGCCGTGGAACACGCAGTGCAGCAGGGCCGCGGCGATACCCAGCGGGCCGCCGATACCCAGGCACAGGGCGATAACGCCCACGTTCTCCACAGACGAGTACGCAAAGCGGCGCTTGAGGTCGTCCTGGCGAAACATCGAAAGTGCCGCCACCAAAATGGACAGCGTGCCGACGATCAGCAGCAAAAGCTGCGGATACTCGGCGCCCACGGCCTGGATGGTAAAGCCATAGAAGCGCATGATCACAAGCATGGCGCACTTAAGCAGCACGCCAGAGAGCAGGGCCGAGACAGGGCTCGGGGCCTGGGAGTGGGCATCGGGCAGCCAAGTGTGCATGGGGAACAGGCCGGCCTTGGTGCCAAAGCCGATCACGATAAACGCAAAGGCGAGGCGCATGAGCGTCGGGTCGAACTGGTCGGCATACGGCAGCACGCACGATAGGAATGCGGCCTCGTGGGCGTTGGGAATCACGTCGGCGGCGTTGGCGTAGATCAGCAGCGTACCGAACAGGCCAAAGGCCACGCCGGCGGTGCAGACCATCGCATACTTCCAAGAAGCCTCGAGGGCCGTCTTGTTCTTGTAGATACCCACGAGGAACACGGTGGAAAGCGTGGTTGCCTCCACGGCGGCCCACGTGAGGATCATGTTGTTGGACAGGCACGCGAGCAGCATGGTGAACACAAACAGGCTAAACAGCGCAAAATACTGCTTGGCGCGCTCGGCGGGCATGGAGCCCTCCTCGATATCGGCCTTTACATAGGGCAGCGAGAACAGCCCCGTAAGAAAACCGATAAAGCCGATGAGCAGCACAAAGATGGCGCCCAGCGAATCGAGGTGGAACCACAGGCCAAGAGCGCTCGCGGTTTCGCCGCTCATAAGGACGTCGCCGGCCGTCATAATCGACAGCACCAGGACGGCTGCGACGGAGACCAGGTTGAGACCGGCAAACACGTTATAGGACGTGTTCTTGGGCAAAAACGCCATTACCAGCGAGAACACCAAAGGAGTCGCGAGCAGGGCGAGAATCAACGTTTCCATGGACTACCCCCTCAGCTCGGACAGGTCGCGCGCATCGAGCGAGTGGGAGTCGTCCCAAATGCGACGCACGACGATGGACATGATGATGACGGTAAAGATGGCGTCGGTGGCGATACCGATCTCGATGATCTCGGGAGCGGTGGGGGCCAAAAGCGCGAGCGTCACATGGCTGCCGTTTTCCATAAGGCAGTATCCAAAGATCTGCTTCATGATGTTGCGCTGCGAGATGATGCAGGTGAGGCCCACAAAGAAGTGAGCGAAGCTAATGGCGAGCGCAGGCGTTGCGACCTCGGCCGTAGGCAGGCTGATCTGCGTCACGACGGCAAAGCAGATCGCGACCTCCACGGCGATGATGCAAATGGCCCACGCGGGCTTAAGGCCGGCCTTGAGCGATGCGTCGCTCGGCTCGCCCATCTTCTTGTATGCGCGGTTGAGGATATAAGGGACCAGGACGACCTTGGTGATAAAGGCAGATCCAGCCCACATAAGCAGCTCCTGCGCACCGGTGGTGGCACCGAGCGTGGCGAGCAGCCCCACGAGCACCAGCGACTGCACCGCATACCAGTGGATGGAATGTTTGATGTTCTTGGAGACAACCACCATGGTGGACGTGACGATCAGAAGGCCGCCAAGGATGTTGACGATCGAATAACCCATGTCGTTCTACCTCCTAACCGATCCAGCTGGCCGAAAGCGGGCCGCTGACGATGACCATGATGATGAGCACGATGAACACGAACGCCATCGCGCGGGGAAGCGGGGCTCCCGCAGCAACCTCTTCGCTCGGCTCGCCGGGCAGACAATAGCCCATCCACTTGAGGAACCAGGCAAAGGTGGCGACGGTCTCGGCGACCATGATGCACACGAGCACCAGGATCACGACGTTGCCGGCACCCACAGAAAAGCCGCCGGCGATGATCTGGAACTTCGAGAAGAACGTGTTCATGGGCGGCACGCCGGCAATGGCGAGTGCCGCGACACCAAAGCCCACGCCCGAGATCGGGTACTTCTTTACGATGCCGCGAAGCTTGGGCAGCATACGCGTGCCGAGCGTAAAGGAGAACGAACCGGCGATCAGGAAGAACAGCGTCTTGGCGAAAGCGTGGTTAAAGATGTGGCACACGGCGCCATCAAAGGCCAGCTGGCTGCCAAAGACCGAAAGGCCCAGACCAAAGAACACATAGGAGAGCTGGGCGATCGTGGAGAAGGCCAGCAGGCGCTTCATGTCCTTTTGCGGCAGGTACATCAGGAAACCAAAGAGCATGGTGACCATGGCGTCGATAATGGCCACCCAGCCCACGATCTCGGGAATCTCGCCGGCAGAGACGAGTGCACGCGCGAACACGCACACGCCGACCTTGACCATCGAGGCGCCATGCAGGTAGGCCGAAACAGGCGTCGGCGCCTCCATGGCCGAAGGCAGCCACATGTACATGGGGACCTGCGCGGACTTGGCCCAAGCGGCAAAGAGCACCAGCAGAAGGACGATGGCCTTGAGCTTGGCGTCGAGGCCGGCGATCGCGGTGATGGCGAAGGTGCCGGTGTGGGCAAACACGATGGCGGCGCCCAGATACAGGCCGAGCGCACCGATATGCGTAATGATCAGGGCCTTCATGCCGGCCTTCTTGGCCGTAGGCGACATGTAGTAGCTAATGAGGCCCCAAGAGCAGGCGCCCGTGATCTCAAAGAACACGAGCTGGCCCAAAAGGGTCGAGCTGTACACGAGGCCGGCCATGGCACCGATGAAGGTCGCGAGATACGCGTAGAAGCGACGACGCGGTGCGTCGGGATGCTCACGGTTATTCTCGCTCATATAGGGAATCGAATAGATCACGACAAGCAGGCCGATACCCACAAAGGCGGGCGCGAGCAGCGTGCTCATGCGATCGAAGGTGAATCCCATGACGAGGGTCTGCCCAAACGAGATCAGGGGGACCTGCGTGTCGGGCATGCCGGCGCCAGCGAAATTCGCGGCGAGGGCGATGGTGCAGGCCGTCGAGACGGCGGCACCCAAAACGCTGAACCACTTGGCGTACGGACGGGGGAACAGGGCGACGAGCACCGAGGCCACCATCGGGGCCGCGATAGCGACCAAGCCGAGAAGGGACAGACTGACTGCAAATGACATTGTTTCTCCCTTCTCCTACACGCCGACGACCACGAAGACAAACGTCAGAACGGCGATGCCCACGACAGCCCAGGTCTGATTGCCAAGCACCTTAAAACGCGAACGCGAGCAAGAGTTCTCGATCACGCCGCACACGACAAAGTCGATCAGGCACTTCACCAGGAAGATGACCGCGCCCAGAACGGCGGCAGCGCCCACGGTCGCGGGCTCGCCCCAGGGGACGAAGATCGCGCAGAACCAAGCGACGACCAGGACCTGCTTCATGGACATGGCGAGCTTGGCCATGGCGAGCGACGGGCCGGAAAGCTCGGCGAGCGGACCTTCCTGAAGCTCTTGCTCGGCCTCGGCCTGATCAAACGGCAGCTTGCCGAGTTCCATGTAGCAGGCAATCGCAAAGGCGATACCGGCAAGGATCACGGCGACCGGCGCGTCGATGGCGCCCGTCATGATGTGCTGACCCATGGTGGCGATGTCGGTGGAGCTGCAAACCAGGGCGGCGGCAAACAGCGCCAGCAGCATGGACGGCTCGATGAGCACGCTCATGAGCAGCTCGCGAACGCCGCCGATACCGGCGTAGGCGTTGGACGAATCCACACCGCAGAGGGCGAAGAAGAAGCGGGCGAGCGCCAGGCTGTACATGATGGTGATGGCGTCACCAAAGACCGGGATGGGGCTTTGTGCTGTAAAGAGCGGCAGACCCATCGCGAGCATAAAGGCGACGGCGAAGAACAGCGGCGGCATAATGCGCAGCGCAAAGCTCGCATCCTCGCTCTGGGACTCGGGGCGCGCAAAGAGCTTGGCCAGGTCGCGATAGTCCTGCATGATGCTGGGGCCGCGACGGTTGTGCATCTTGGCGCGGATAACGCGACCGAGACCGGAGAAGAACGGTGCGACGGCCATGACGACCACGCCCTGCAGAACGGCAAGTACGATGTTGTTCATGCTCTCCCCTCCTTAACCCATTTGCACGGCGAGCACGAGGAACACCACGAGTGCCGCGACGATGTAGCAGATATAGATGCTGTAGTTGCCGCCCTCGAGCTTAGTCGCGAGGTCGGCGAGCTTCTCGACACCCTTATGCGGGGCATCGACGAGAACCTTGTCGGGTACGGGCTCCACAGCCTCGGCCACACCGGTGAGCTTCTGGAAGAAGTGCGCGATGGACCAGCAGACGGCCGTGCAGCGGTCGCGCAGCGTGTAGAGCGGCTGCATAAACCAGGACACCTCGGAGGCAAAGGTCGTGGCCACGACAGGCATATGCTCGTTGGGAGCATAGCCGCATGCCCACGGCTGGGACTTCTGCACCTTACCGACGGTCTTGAGCTTGCGATAGCCGCAGGCAAGGCCGACGAGCACCACGAGCGCAATAGCGATCGCGGGCGTGGAGGTGGCAGCGCCGGAGTATTGGTTCATGAGCTCCATGCCCTCGGCGGCAAATACGCCACCGTACGGATGCAGCACGGACGCGGCGACATCGACCAGCACGGGCGCGATCACGGGAGCGCCAATGCCCAGCACGACGCAGATGGCCGCGAGCAGGCCCTGCGCAAACACCATGGGGGCGGGAACCTCCTTGGCATTGACCGCGGCCTCGGAGCGGGGCGCGGAGGCAAAGGAGACGCCATAGGCCTTGACGAAGCACGTGACGGCCAGAGCGCCGGTAATGGCAAGCGCGACGGCAGCGAACACGGCCACGATCATGACGGCCTTGTCGCCCTGCATGGCGGCGTTAAACAGCGACTGGTAGGTAAACCACTCGGACACAAAGCCGTTGAAGGGCGGGATGGCCGAGATGGCAAGCGCGCCAACGAGGAAGCAGATGGCCGTTGCCGGCATACGACGGAACAGGCCGCCCATCTTCTCCATATTGCGCGTACCCGTGGAGTACAGCAGTGCACCGGCGCCCAAGAACAGCTCGCCCTTAAACATCGCGTGGTTAAACGTGTGGTAGAGGGCGGCCATCAGAGCCAGGACGGCGATGCCGACCGAGTTGAGCGCCATGGCGGCCATGGAAGCGCCGACGCCGAGCAGAATGATGCCGATGTTCTCGACGGAGTGATAGGCCAGCAGGCGCTTGATGTCATGCTCCTGCAGGGCGAAGGCCACGCCGAGGACCGACGAGATCGCACCGAAGACCATGACCATAAGGCCCCACCAGACCTGAACGCCCGAGGCGGAGAGCAGGTCGAGACCCACCTTGAGGATACCGAAAATACCGATCTTGATCATACCGCCTGACATGAGGGCCGACACGTTGGACGGCGCCTCGGGATGTGCCTTGGGCAGCCAGCCGTGCAGCGGGATGATACCGGCCTTGGCGCCAAAGCCAAAGAAGGCGAGCACGAAGCACACGGATGCGACCGCGGGGCTAAACTGCGTGGCGCGGAAATCCGCAAAGGCAAACGAGCCACCGGCGAAGTTGGTCATGGTGAGGAAGCTCGCCATGATGAGCACAAAGCCCACGTGCGCGATCACAAAGTAGAGCCAACCGCCATGGATGGAGTTCTCGTTCTCCTCGATCACGACCAGGAAGTACGAGGTCAGCGACATGAGCTCAAAGGCGACAAGGAACCAAAACACGTTGTCGGCGGTGATGACGAGCATCATGGACGCCACGAAGGTGTTATAGAAGAAGCCGGCGCGGCCCTTTTTGCCCGGGTACTCATCAAAGTAGTTGAGGCCGTAGATCGAACCGGCAAACGCGAGCACCGAGATGAGTGCCACGAACAGGCCGCACAGCTGATTGAGCAGCAGCTGGAAATGGGCAAACGGGAAAAACACGATGGTGTCGACCGACGTGACATCGCCCAGCACGGCCTGGATACCGGCCACAAACGAAAGCACCGCGGCGACGGCGCCGATAAGGCAGCCGGCGGTCTTGGCGGCGTTATCGGCCTTGATCAGCAGAACCGAGGCGAGCGCACCGATGCACGAGACGGCAAGCGATGCGATAAACAGCGTCATGCTATCCATTGTTTACGCTCCCTTCTGCTTTCTCGGACAGACCCTGGGCCACAGCGGTAACGTCGACGGACGGACCGTTTTCGATCGAGCGCAGGCGCTTGGCCTCGTCGAGCTCGCGATCGGCCGCGCCACCCATGACGGTCAGCGCCTTGGTGGGGCAGGCCGCCACACAATGCGGGCCGTCCGGATCGAAGGCGCACAGGTCGCACTTGACAGCGCAGGTGTACTGGCCAGGAGCCCACGTAAGCAGGCTGCTCAGGGACTTAGGATACGAAGGCGTCGGGTCGCACATGCCTGCGACACCGGCGATAGACGTGCCATCGGGATGGATGGCACCGAAGGGGCACGCGATGGCGCACAGCCTGCACCCGATGCACTCCTGCTCCTTGACGTGGATGCGGTCGCCATCGTGCTCGATGGCATTCACCGGGCAGACCTCGGCGCAGGGGGCACCCTCGCAATGGTGGCAGGCAAGGGCGGCCGAAATACCGCCGGTCTTCACGAGCGCCAGGCGCGGCGTATCCTGAAGACCCTGCATCCGGTGGGCGTCGGCACAGGCGGACTGGCATGTTCCGCAGCCGATGCACCTCTCCGGGTTGATGTCGATGAAGCGGTTCATCCCCACTTCCTTTCAAAATAACGGGCCGGGCTCCCGAACGTACGGGACGCCCGGCCCAAAAAGCCAACGAGAACGGGACTACACGATTTGGTTCACGTGCGTCTCGTCGTCGAACTTGGCGGCGCCGGGCTCAACGTCCTGGGGAGCGGCGGCGTCCACCAGAGCCTGCTTGAGCTCGGTGTACTGACGCTCGACCTCGCCCTCGGCCCAGACCTGGTCGGCGATAGCGTCGACCTGGCAGGCGGAGAACTTGTCCTCGGGCGTATGCGAGACCGGGTCGACCTTGTGCATGGTCAGCTCGTTGCACTTGCCGATCCACCACTGATAGGTCATATAGACCGTGCCCTTGTTGATGCGATCGCTCACGTCGGCACGGCTGTATACCTGGCCACGGCGGCTGTGAATCGAGACGATGTCGCCATTCTTGATGCCGCGCGCCTGGGCGTCCGCGGGATTCATGCGGACAAAGCCGGGCTCGTCGGCAAGCAGTGCCAGCGTCTTGCAGTTGCCGGTCATCGAGCGGCAGCTGTAGTGGCCGACCTCGCGGACGGTGCACAGGATGAGCGGGTACTCATCGTCGGGAAGCTCAGAGGGCGCCTCCCAGTCGTGCGCCATCAGGTTGGCGCGGCCGTCCTTCGTGGTGAACTTGCCACCAGCGAACATGTCGGGCGTACCGTGGTCGTTCACATCGGTGCTCTTGACCGGCCACTGGGCGTAACCGCCCTCGGGAGCCATCTTCTCGTAGGTCGCGCCCACAAAGTTGGGGCACAGGCTAATGCACTCGTTCCAGATCTGCTCGGTGTTGTCGTAGTGCATGGGATAGCCCATACGCGTGGACAGGTCCGCGAAGATCTCCCAGTCGTGGCGGCACTCGCCCTTGGGCGGAACAGCCGCGTCAAAGTGCTGGAAGCTACGGTCGGATGCGGTAAAGACACCCTCGTGCTCGCCCCAAGAGGTAGCGGGCAGGATGACGTCGGCGAGCATGGTCGTCTGCGTCATAAAGATGTCCTGGCAAATGAACAGATCCAGCTCGGAGAGCGTCTTGCGCATGCCGGCCGAATCGGGCTCGGTCTGCACCGGGTCCTCGCCGTAGTTGTAGAAGCAGTGCACCTTGCCCTCGTCGACCAGGTGCCCCAGGTCGGTGAGCTTGTAGCCCTCCTCGAGCGGGAGCTTTTCCTCGGGTACGCCCCAAGCCTTGGCAAACTTGGCACGCACTGCCGGGTCGGTGACCTTCTGGTAGCCAGGGTACAGGTTGGGCAGCATGCCCATATCGCAGGAGCCCTGGACGTTGTTCTGACCACGCACGGGCGCGAGGCCGGAATTGGGTTTGCCGATCTGGCCGGCAACGCAGGCGATGGAGGCGATGGTGTGCACCGTCTTCAGGTTCTGCTTCTGCTGGCATACGCCCATACCCCAGCCAATGATGGCAGAGGGCTTCGCCGTGGCGTACATCTCGGCAGCTTGGTGGATCAACGCGGGCTCGACACCCGTGATGTCCTGTACGGATTCGGGAGTGTAGTTCTTGATGGTCTCCCACCACTCGTCAAAGCCGTTCGTATGCTCGGCGACGAATTCCTTGTCGTAGAGGCCATCGTTGACCAGACAGTTGGCAAAGGCGTTGAGGAACGCAACGTTGCAACCGTTCTTGATCGGAAGGTAGAGATCGGCGATACGCGCGGTTTCGATATGGCGCGGATCGGCGACGATGATCTTGCAACCCTTTTCTTTGGCTCGCACGATACGCCTTGCGACGATGGGGTGCGAATCGGCAGGGTTATAGCCGAAGAGGAAAATGCAGCCCGCATCCTCCATACCGGGGATGGAGCATGACATGCAACCTGAACCAACCGTGTCCATCAGACCGAGGACAGTAGGGCCGTGTCAAGTACGGGCGCAGTTGTCTACGCTGTGGGTGCCGATGCACGCACGCGTAAACTTCTGCATGACGTAGTTCGCCTCATTGCCGCCGCCTCGCGAAGAGCCGGTGGTCATGACAGCGTTAGGACCATATTCGTCAATTATGGCCTGCATCTTAGATGCGGTGAAATCCAGTGCCTCGTCCCAGCTTACGCGCTCAAGATCCGCGCCCTTAGTGCGGCGGATCATCGGGTGCAGCACGCGAGGAGTCAAGATCTTGGTGTCGTTGATGAAGTCGTAGCCGCTCATGCCCTTAAGGCACAGCTCGCTCTGGTTGGTGATGCCGTTGAGCGGTTCGGTGCCCACGACCTGGCCGTTTTGGACCAGGAGGTTGAACTGGCAACCGGCGCCGCAGTACGGGCAGATCACTTTATGCTTCTCCATGACACCCTCCTTCCTTTCTCTGATACCGAATACTCGGTACGTATTTGACAATCATTGGGCCTGTCGCCCCGACGCTTACGCCTCGTTTTCGATGGTGGCGCGGGCACGCTCGGCAGTCAGCTCCGCCAGGCGCTCCTCGTCTACCAGGGTGAGGCCCTTGGTCGGGCACGCCTCGGCACACGCCGGACCGCCGGGACGGTCCACGCACAGGTCGCACTTGAGCACGAAGCTCTTGGTCTGCGAACCCACGCGCACATCACCCATCAAGACGGGGACCTGCGTGGTCGCAACGCTCACGGCGCCAAAGGGGCAGGCCATGACGCAGCTCTTGCAGCCGATGCAGTTGTCCTCGTTGACGCCGATGCGATGGTTCTTTGGATCAAAGAACAAGGCGCCCGTGGGGCAGGCCTTGGCGCACGGAGCGTCCTCGCAGTGGTGACATGCCACCGGCGCGGAAATCTCGTAGGTGCGCGTTACGCGCAAGCGAGGTGCGGCGATGTTGCCGGGAATATCGTGTGCCTCGATGCACGCCGCCATACAGGTTTGGCACCCAATGCAGCGTGAAGAATCAGCCACGACTCGTTTATTGCCCATGTTGTTCACTCCCTCCTGAATCCCATGCCGGAGAGACCCTGCCGACGTTGCCCCGGACCGCCCTTGGTCCGGCATCGGCGTATCGAGTGCATGCGGCGAAACAGGCACTTCGATAGAATTCCTCCAACGATATACAGGTTAAATATACGCAGTTGCAGGGGGCAAACTTGAGCATAGGCCCTGCAATACGGGTGTATTGCAGGGGTTTTGGCAGGTTGGAATTATTCTCTAGAAGCTATAAAGGTGAGTGTATTACATGCGTACGCCTCAGAGATTTTTATGCGCTCTCATTTTGGATGTACTACGCTTGTATTCGTGTTTATGGTTATCAACTTGAGTGAAATAAAGTAATCGTTATAAGATGCTCAAGTATCGGCACATGCCGCATTTGACCGACTATATTGCACGCTCATTAAGGGGGCCAGTGATGTCATCGACTCAAAAAAGAGCCATCCTGCAGGTGCGCATTCGCGAGGAAGACAAGCAGCATGCCGAGCATCTCTACGATGCCATGGGCACATCGCTCGCCGAGGCTGTCCGCTTATTTGTCGCGCAAAGCATTTTGATGCGCAAGCTCCCCTTTCAGCCGGTCGCCGTGCGCTCAAAGAACGGCACCGCCGCCTATGGATCGCTCAAAGCATATGGTGACCCCAATCGCCGCTCCGAAGAGCGCAATGCCTGGATTGAGTACCTTGCCACAGAAAGCGACGATTCGATTTTGGGTCCCGAGGAAGTAGATATCCATGAGTAGCACCATCATCGACGAGACCGTCATCCTGCGCTACCTGCTTGACGACGACGAGGTTCTGTCACCGCGCGCCGCCAAGGTCATCGCCACGCGCACCGCTCGCGTCTACCCCGAAATCATCACGCGCGTCGTGGTCACACTGCGCGACGTCTATAAGGTTCCCCGCGTTGAGATTACTGCGGCCATGAAGAGGTTGCTCGATGACGTCATGGTCGACGAGCCCACCGTTGTCGCCCTTGCCGTCAAACTCTTTGGCAAGACCCATATGGACTTTACCGACTGCCTCCTCGCAGCCCGAACCGCCATCTACAACGATGATGTCGTGAGCTTTGGCAAGCCCATCATCCAAGGCATGATCGACTACCGCCGCCAGCGCCAAACCGCCGCCGACGCCCGCGACCGCGCCGCCGAAGCCCGCAGCCGAAGCACCGACTCCACCATCGACAAACTCCGCCACCGCCCCCGCAGCTAACCCCATCCCCATCTGAGTTGCGGTGAAATAGTTCCTGGATTTAGGCTATTCGAGCTTTTCAGGAACTATTTCACCGCAACTTTCTGTAAGGGTGGTTTTTAGTGCCGCCGAGGGGCACTAATCAACCGTTTGCCGATATGTTTGGCTCCGACTCATGGCTCTGACCTGCCCCGTCAAGCTTTTGGTCAGTTCATGGCAAGGTCTGGCGGACCAAATATGGGATAGCGTAGTGTCATTCACTCCCCCTCGAGACCATGGGGTCGAAAATGAGTCATGATAAACGCTGTTCCAAATCGCAAGCAGAGCTATTCTTCCGGTTATTCGAGGCCCATCATGGCGGGCATCTGTTTGTAGCTACCAAAAAATGGGATGAACGCTGTGCCTACGCGCTCATGCAAAAAGAGATGATTATTCGACTCTACAACCATGTCTACGCTGACCCCGCGTATTGGAATGACCTCGGCGTCGAAGATCGCATCTTTCAATTGGCATCCGCTATTGCGGTCGTTGAACCGGATGCCGTGTTTTGTGGAGCAACGGCGGCACTGCTCTATGGCGTCGGTTCTGCATATTCGCTTCTCGACAAGGTGCAAGTGCTGCTGCCGCGTTCCACCAGACGCGATATGTACGAATTCGTTGAATACCGACGCTGGCGGCCGGGCGACGTATGGCAGCTCGGCCCGTTTACGTTAACGGATCCATATCGCACGGTGGTCGACATCGCCCGAACGAGCGCTTTTCGATATGCACTAGGCTATGTCGACGGGTTGGCTCGTGAGTACGGTGTCGAGCGTGAAGAATTGCGTGCATATGCACAAGCGAACTGCCGCGGACTGCACGGCATCGCGCGCGCATTTGACGTTTTTGAACACATGGATGGCAGATCGGATAACGGTGGAGAATCCGAGGCACGGGCGGCAATGATTCTGGCGGGAGTTGCCGCTCCCGAACTTCAGGTTGAAATCACTCGACCGGGAAACGCCGGTTATTATTTGGCAGATTACGGCTGGCAGATGCCAGACGGCTCTTGGATGCTGGCTGAGCTGCATGGACTAGGCAAGTTTGAGGACGATGCCCAAAATAATCCGGAACATACTGCGGCAAAAACCTATCGAGCTGCCCTCATGCGCGACGCGAACCTGCGTGCCATGGGCCACAACGTCATTCATTTCAAGCTCTCAGACACCCTCGATGTCAAAGCGTTCGGCTCCATGATGCGCGGCTACGGTATACCAACCACAAAACCCTACACAGACTCCTGACCGGCTGCCCTCATCTTCTCGACAACAGAACCCATCATCGACCCAGCCCGCTCGGCCTCAATAAGTTGCGGTGAAATAGTTCCTGGATAACAGCTTTTGCGGCTAATCCAGGAACTATTTCACCGCAACTTAGGAGGGGATGTGGGGTCCCGGCATGTATATGAAAATGGCTCTGGTCCCAAAAGGAACCAGAGCCATTCGTCTATCTTATGGAGCGGGCGACGGGAATCGAACCCGCGTCATCAGCTTGGAAGGCTGGGGTTCTACCATTGAACTACGCCCGCAAGATATGGTCGGGACGACAGGATTTGAACCTGCGACATCCTGCTCCCAAAGCAGGCGCGCTACCAAACTGCGCCACGTCCCGAAGGTGTTGAGCAGCTAAGGTCTAAACCTTGCGTGTCCCAAAGCGAAGGAAATTATAGGGGAGACTCCCCGCCTGTGCAAGCATTGACGCCTTAGCTCCTCGAATGTGCGACAAAACGACTATGGAGCAGACCGATCACAAAGGCAACCACGGCAACCGGCGCCCACGCGGCTCCAATGTCCGCAAGCGGCAGTGCATCGAACGGCAGCCACGCGCCCGCAAAGAACGCATCGCGGACCGAGGTGATCACACTCTGCACCGCGACAACGCCGCCGACCCACACCCACACCTGCGGATGAGCGTCGCAAAAGCCGTGCACCAGGCCCATCAGTACCAGCACGATGGCAACGGGATACAAGGCGTTGAGCATGGGCACCGAGAACATAAGAATCACGTCGAGGCCCACATTGGAGAGCACGCACGAAAACGCTGCGAACACAAAGGCGAGAATCGCAAAGGGACGGCGCATGGCCTCCTCGGAGGCCTCCGCTCCCCCTTCGACCACATACGTCTCACAGAAGTAACGCGAGCAGCAGCTGATGAGGCCGATGCACACGTTCATGCAGGCGAGAAAGAAAATCGCAAATACCACAACCGTGCCGGCAAGGCCAAAGTGCATGGAGGCCGAGCGAGCAAGGATTGCAGCGCCGTTGGTGGCGTCGGGCATCACGGTGCCGAGCTGCATACCGGCAAGGGCCAAGCCGCAATAGATGATGGCCATGAGCACGCCGGCGATCACACCGGAACGCGAAATCTCGAAGGCCACGCGTTTGTCATCGGTAACACCCAACTCGTGGATGGTCTCGGCGATGATGATGCCGAAGGCGAGCGACGCAAGCAGGTCCATGGTCTGGTAGCCGGTCAAGAAGCCTTGAACCGCAGCGCCGGCATCATAGGGAGCTTGCGGGGCAGCAGCCGGTCCCAGCGGCGAGATCACGGCAGCACCCACGACCAGCACGATGAGCGCGATGAGCGCGGGGCCCGTAATGCGACCGAGTACGCGTGTGATGACCCCCGGGCGCAGCGTAAGCACAAACGCGACGACAAAGAAGCCGACGGCAAACACCAGGCGAGCCGTGCCGAGCGAGACGCCCTCGGGCAGCAGCGGCACTAGCATCTCGAACGCCGTAGAGCTTGTGCGCGGAATGGCCAGGCACGGACCGATGGCCAGGTAGACCGCCGCAACGAAGAATTCACCAAACTTAGGATGCACGCGCCCGGCCAGCTCGCGGGCCGTGCCGGCGAGCGCGACGGCGATAAATCCCATGACGGGCAGACCGATGGCGGCAATCAGAAAGCCGAGCATGGCGACCGGCGTGGCAGAACCTGCCTGGAGCGCCAGCAGCGGCGGAATAATGAGGTTGCCGGCGCCGAAGAGCATCGAGAACAGGGCGATGCCAACGGTAACGACATGATCGGAGCGTAGACCACGCGGGGCGGATGAGGCCATATGCACACCTTTCGGGTCGAAACAAAAACGGGACGGGCAAAAACACCCGTCCCGCAAGTATAAACGGTCTAGCAGCTTTAGCAGGCTAAATCGCATAGAGCATCGATAGCCGTGTCAACTTCTTCGGTAGTGTTGAAATACCCAAACGAGAAGCGAACGATACCCTGGCGCTCGGTCCCCAGCGCGCGGTGCATGAGCGGAGCGCAATGGGCGCCGGGGCGCGTCGCAATCCCCCACCCTTGCATGAGCGCGTCCGAGATCTCGGCAGAGTCGATATCGCCCACGTTGAGCGACGCAATCGCAGAGCGCATCGGCTGGTCAAAGGCACCATAGAGCTTAATCCCCGGAATCTCGCGCACGCCGGCGAGGAAACGCTCGGCAAGCGCGCGCTCACGCGCCGCAATCGCCTCGGCCCCACCCTGGGCCTCGATAAAGTCGAGACCGGCAGAAAGGCCCGCGATGCCGTGACCGTTGAGCGTGCCCGCCTCAAGGCGCGTGGGCCACTCAAGCGGCTGCAGCGCATCGAAGCTGTGCACGCCCGTGCCGCCCATGGCCCAGGGCGCCACGTCGACACCCTCCGCCACGGCCAGACCGCCGGTGCCCTGCGGGCCCATCAATCCCTTGTGGCCGGTAAAGCAAACGACGTCGAGCCCCATGGCCTGCATGTCGATCTTCGCCGTACCGGCAGACTGGGAGGCGTCGACGATCACCAGCGCACCGGCAGCATGAGCCATGGCCGCCACGCGCGCAATGTCGACCGCGTTGCCGGTCACATTGGAGGCGTGCGTCACCACCACAGCACGCGTGCCCAGCGTGACCAACCGCTCGAGCTCGTCGTAGTCGAGCACGCCGCTCGCATCGCAGCCCGCATGCTCAACGGTCACACCCTGCTCTGCCGCAAGGCGGTTAAGCGGACGCAGCACGGAGTTGTGCTCGAGCACCGTTGTGACCACACGGTCGCCGGGGCGCACCACGCCGTTTATGGCAGTGTTGAGCGCCGCCGTGGAGTTGGGCGTAAAGCACACATGGTCCGCCCTCGGGCAACCCAAAAGGCGCGCGAGCTTGGCACGGCAAACGTGAATCGTACGAGCGGCATCGAGGGCACCCGACGTGGCGCCGCGCCCGGCATTGCCGAGCGAGCACATCGCCTGCGTCACGGCATCGATGACCGTCTGCGGCTTGTGCATGGTCGTCGCCGCGTTATCCAGATAGATCATCGCACGACCTCCCACATATCAATCACGGTATAGCCCTCGGTGGGAACACCCGCCTCGGCGAGTTCGCCGCGCAGCAGCTCCTCATCGGCAGGCAACGCCTTCCACGCCAGACCGCAGCCGGCAGCGACCTCCCCGGGCACGGGAATCGTTCGCCCGGGAAGGCCGCGCTCAATGCACAGGGACTCGCAGCCCATGGCGGCCGCCGTGGTGGGAAACGTGATGACAAGCGCCGGGCGCTTCTCCCTCATGGCAACTCCAACCAATACGCTACGGGCGCACGACGCGCACGGCCTGCTCCATCTTCTCCACGATCACGTACATATTCGTGACCTCGCCCACCGCAAGCTGGTCTTTAATGCCATAGTGGTCGAGGCAGGTACCGCAGGTGAGAATCTCGACGCCCTGCTCGGCCAGGCCCTTCAGGTCATCGAGCACCGGCGAGCCCTCGACGGTGAGCTTGGCACCGCCGTTGTAGAACAGCATGGTCGCGGGCAGTTCCTCCTGCTGCGTCACGGCAAAGATAAACGCCTTCATGAGCTTGTGGCCCAGCTCGTCGTCGCCACGGCCCATGCAATCGGTGTAGACGGAAATGACGAGTTTGCCCTTGCCGGCGCTGGCATCACAGAAGGCAGCGCCATCCTGCTCGGGATCGGCCACGGCAACGGCGCCAGAGGTCGCCACGGTCACGTGCCACTCGGCGTCAGAAACCTTCTCGACCGAGGCCGTGCAGCCTTTCTCCTGCGCCATCTTGGAAATGTTCTTAACGGCGGTCTCATTATCGACCGAGGTCACGACGGCGCCCTCGCCATCGAGCTGCTTCAGGGCTTTGAGCGTCTTGACGACGGGCAGCGGGCAGGCATCGCCCATGGCATTGACTTCAATTTTGGTAGACATAGCTTTTCCTTTCGAATAAATCGTTTTAGAACGGTACATAGCTCAATAAACGTGTCGTTAACGGACAACGTGGACGGCTGGACCGCCTGGCACCGGCTCGCACACGCGACCGACGACGGCGGCAACGCGCCCCTCGGCATGCAGACGACGCGCAAGCTCATCCACATCCGCCGCGGGCGCCGCAATAAGCAAACCGCCCGAAGTCTGTGGATCGTACAGTGCGTCGAGCATGCCCGGCTCTAGGTCCTCGTCGACCGCCACGCGCGGGCCAAAGAAATCCTGGTTGCGGTAGGAGCCCGCGGGGATAATGCCCAAACGCGCCATGTCGAGCACCTGGTCAAAGAGCGGCACCACCCCCGATGCAAGCTCAACCTGCACGCCCGAGCCCTCGGCCATCTCGCACGCGTGCCCGATCAGACCAAAGCCCGTAATGTCGGTGCACCCGTGAAGCTCAAGTCCCTCGGCTAGGCGAATCGGCGCCTCGTTGAGGGTGCGCATCGAGTCAAACATGGCTGTGGCCTCGTCCTGCTCGATGAGCTCGCCCTTAATGGCCGTGGTGATGATGCCTGAGCCGATCGCCTTGGTCAGCAACAGGACGTCGCCCACGCGCGCGCCGCTATTGGCAAGCATGCGATCGAGCGCGACAAAGCCGCTCACGGACAGGCCGTACTTGGGCTCGTCGTCGTTGATGGTGTGGCCGCCCGCGATGGAGCAACCCGCCTCGACGCACTTGTCGGCGCCGCCCGCCAGAATCTGACCGGCAACCTCAACGCCCAGGCAGCTCGGGATGCACAGCAAGTTCATGGCATGGCTCGGCCGCCCGCCCATGGCGTAGATGTCCGACAGTGAGTTTGCCGCGGCAATCTGGCCAAACAGAAACGGGTCGTCGACCATCGGCGGGAAGAAGTCGATGGACTGCACGAGGCCCAAGTTATCGCCAACGCGAAAGACGCTCGCATCGTCGGAGGTATCGAACCCCACGAGCAGGTTGTCGTTATACACATTGGGCAAGTCGCCCAGGACCTGGGCGAGGGCTCCGGGAGCCAGCTTAGCGGCTCAACCGCTCGCAGCCGTCATGGACGTGAGCCTCATGGTGTCCTTAGCCATACGAACCCCCTTCCAACAAATCAACGACTTTAAGTATACGCCCCAGGCACGCTTCCCAAGAGACCGCCGACGGCTCGAACGTCGAAGGCGGAGCCGCAAGCGCCTGCGCGATAGCATCTGCCAGTGCGCGCTTAAACAACGGAAGGTCGGCCGCCACGGGCGTGTCGACATCCGTCATACGCGGCGACGCCACCCACGTCACGGGAGCACCGGGAAGCATCGCCTCCATCCAGGGACGAACGCCGGGCAAATCGGTCGCCACAACTTTGCAGCCGCACGCGAGGGCCTCGATCGTCACGAGCGGCAGACCCTCGTAAAACGAAGGCAGCACAAAGACGTCGGAACTGCGGTAGGCATGCACGAGTCCATCGCTATCCAGGCGCCCCGCCAGCTTCACCGGCACATCCGAGGCCGCGGCCAAGCGCTCGATACGCGCGTACTCGGCATCGTCCCCGCGACCGCCCACAAGTACCAAGCCAGATGGGCGGACGTCATCGTCAATCGGCAATGACACGGCTCGGACCAGCGACTCGACGCCCTTTTTAAAGCAAATCTTACCCACGTACACAAGCGATCCCGGCCGCCTCGCCACGCTTGCGTCGCGGCAGAAGACGCGATGGTCGTAGCCCGTCCCAATCACGTGGATGCGATCGGCATCGACGCCGCACACCAGGCCAATCTGCTCAGCCTGCTCAGCATGGAGCGCAAAGACGGCATCGAGCCGACGAACTGCACTTACGATGCGATCGCGCTCGAGAGCATGCGAACGCAGCTGGCGCAGGTCGGTCGAATGGCACACGGCAACAACCGGCACGCCCCGGACGCACTCGCGCGCCAATGCGGTCACCAGATACAGATGATGACAGAGCACCAGATCGGGCCGAAACTCAGCCACCGCCCGATCGATTGCAGCGGCAAATGCCCGCTCAAATGCCTTGAGCATCGAAGGCGTCAGGTCACGATAGCGCGTGGAGGGATAGGGCATGACATCGGACATACCGCAGATGGGAAACGGCAGCTCGGACGACTCGAACGGTACGGCAAACACGGCAGCACGCCGGTCCAGCTCGCCTTGGGTATCACCCGGTGCCGCGCCGCAAAGCACGGCGGCGCGATGCCCCGTCTCGATCTGCTCGCGCACGAGCGCGGCAAGGTAGGTGCCGCTGCCGGTGCTATCTGGTTTTTGTGCCGAGATATTGAGGATGCGCATGTCGCGGTACACCCCTAGGCCAAGGCGGCGGCGCGGACAGCCGCGCCGATCGCTCCGGCAAAGCGCGCCTGGGGCGAGGTGGTCACCGGCGACCCCAGTAGCTCGCCCAACCGCTCCACCACATAGGCGTTCTCGCACAGGCCACCGGTCAGATAGTACGGGGCGCCCGCGGCCTGCCCGGCCATGGTCGCCACGCGCGAGACCACGCTGTCGATCACGCCACGCGCAATGTTCTCGCGCGGCTCACCGCGACCGATCAGGCTGATGACCTCGCTTTCGGCAAACACCGTGCACATGCTGCTGATCTTGGTGGGCTCACCGGAACGCGCAAGGTCGGCCATCTGCTGCTGGGAAATGCCTAGGCGGTCGGCCATGATCTCCAAAAAGCGCCCCGTGCCGGCGGCGCACTTGTCGTTCATGGCAAACTTGGCCACGCGGCCACTTTTAAGCTGAATGACCTTAGTGTCCTGACCGCCCACGTCGATCACCGTGCCGTGATCGCCGAACAGGCGCACGGCACCGGTGCCGTGACAGGTGATCTCAGTCACGACCTTGTGCGCATAGGGCACGGCGACACGGCCGTAGCCAGTCGCGATCACGCGCACGTCGTCGGCAGCCACGTCATAGCCAGCCGCTGCCAGTGCCTCGCGCAGCCGCTCGGAAGCATCGACCGAGGAGAACCCGGTTGGCTGCACGCACGTCCACGCCACCGAACCCTCCCCGTCGACCACAGCGGCCTTAGCCGCCGTAGACCCGATATCGATCCCGATCCCTATCATGGCTCTCTCCCAATCTAAACATCAAAGACAGCTGCGCGTTCAGGCGCCTTAGCTCTAGGTTTCTCAGGTGCCGGAGATTGCCCCGAAAGAGGAGCGCAGCGTACTTTGGGTACGCAAGCGACGGTTTGAGGAGCAAGATCCGGTGCCTGAGGAAGCTAGAGGGTTTCGATGAAGGCGGCGATGCGAGTCTCGATCTGGCCCATGTCACCGTTGCTGTAGTCGGTCTCGATCTTCATATACGGAATACCCACACCCTCGACAGCCCCCTGCATGCGCGCGCTCTCAACGTTGAAGGTGTGGCAGGCCTGTAGCACGCTCTCTACCACGCCATCGACATGGTACTTCTCGCACATGGCCAGCGTATTTTCCATACGGCCGTCGTTGGGCGTCATGACCGAGCAGTTGATGTCCAGGTAACGGTCGGCGATGGCGCGCAGGATATCGGGAGCCTCCGGGTCGATCATCATGGCCGCCGTGCGCTCACCCGAGCAGTCGTCCATGCACACGACCACACCGCCGTTGGACTCGATGGTGCGACCGATCTTGTTGATTACGCCACCCACTGGGCAGCCGGTGATCAGAATGCGCTTGGCATCCGCCGCGACCGGGCGCTCGCCCGCGTCGTAGGCCTCGCGCAGCTTGACAATCTTTTGCTCCAGCTGCTGCGCATAGGCCTCGATATCAAAGCTGAACGTGCCGGCAAACATGGTGCTCATCAGGTCGACGCCGCTCATGGCCGCCGGCTGGTTGGCCTGCAGCGCAAACATCTCGAGCTGGGCCGCACGCAAGCGGTTGCGACGACGGACGGCAGCGCGCAGGTCATCGTCGGTAATCGTGATGCCGTAGAAGTTCTCGAGCTCCTCCTTGAGCAGGCAGCACTCCTCGTACCAGCCTTCACGCTCGTAGGCGCGATCGCGACCCTGCGGAAGATGCAGAATGTGCGTGCGCTTGAGCTCGTTGAGTAGCTCGTACATCTTCTTCTTGCCGTCGCAGGTGGTCTCACCGATGATCATGTCGCTAAAGTACGTAAACGGGCACTTTTGCGAATAGGCAAAACCATACGTCGACTTGATGAGCGGACACAGATTTGCCGGCAGCACCTTCTCGGCCTCGGGAATCACCTCATCGGACGTACCGCAAAGGGCCACGCTCGAGGCGCCCGCGGCATCGATAATCTCGAGCGGCGTATAGCTGCACAAAAAGCCGACCAGACGATTGCCCGCCTGCTTGTAATCCTTGACACGAATAAACGCCGCCTTGCGCTGCTCGTTGAACTCCTCAAACGTGGATGGCAACGGCTGCTCCATATTTTCCGACATATAACTCCTTAACAAACCTTTTGACCAACCAAGGAAACGGCTTTCCCAGGTGCCCGAGGTTGCCGTGAAAGAGAAGCGCCGCGTACTTTGGTACGCAAACGATGGTTTGAACGGCAAGATCGGGTGCCTGGGGAAGCCGCCGGGACGGATACCCCTAAATGGTTTCCAAGAAAGCCTCAATCCTGGTTTGCAGTTGGCCTGCATCCTCGCCGGCGTAGTCGGTCGTGATGTGCATAAACGGAATGCCGGCCTCCTCGGCAGCCTTCTCCACGGCAAACGACTCCATCTCGTAGAGCGTGCAGAACTGCAGGGCCACGTCGACGATGCCGTCGGCATGCAAGTCCTTGGCCATCTGGACAATGTCCTTCATACGCTGATCGTTGGGCGTAAAGACGGCGCAGTTAATCTTAAAGTAGCGCTCGGCGATGGCGTCGAGCATCTCGTCGACCGTCTCACCGGACTCGTCGACCAGGTCCTTGTAGTAGCGCGAGCCCGTGCAGGACTCCTCGCCTACCACAACGCCGCCGGCCTTCTCGATGAGGTTGAACAGCTTCCAGTTGGGCACGGCCATGGGCGTGCCGGTGTACAGGATGCGCTTGGTCCCCTTGGGCGCCACGCCCTCGCCGGCCTCAACGCGCTGCTCGCACTCGGCGGCCATCTCGTTGATGGCTCCGGTCAGACGCGGCGTGTCGTCCATAAAGGCGGCCTGAACGGTCAGCAGGCTGTCGAGACCGCTGATGGGCGCCGGATCGGCAGCGCGCGTGGCAGCCAGACGCTGCAGGGCGCGACGCTTCTCGTTGACGGCGTGGATGGCAGCCTTCAGGCGCTCGGGCGTAATCTTGACGCCGCACTCTTCCTCGATCTTGGCGGCAAGCTTTTTAACCTCGGCCTTCCAGGTCACGAGCGTCGACTCGTCGTGCACGTTGGGGATATCCATGACGTACATGTTCTTTTGCGTGGCAAAGAACTCGTAGGCCTTCTTCTTGCCATCGCAGGTGTTCTCGCCCACCACCAGATCACTCGACTCAATGTAGGGGCAGACCTCGCCCAGCTTAAAGCCGGCAAAGCTCTTGATGAGCGGGCAGGTGTTGCGCGGCAGATGCTCCTCGACCTTGTCGGTCGCCCAGTCGGCACCCGAGCACAGGCCAACGGGGATGCCATCGCAGGCAAGCACGATCTCCTCGGGCACGTACGCACAGAACGAACCGACGATCTTGGTGGCCTCGCCGGCCTCCTTCTTGTCGAGCATCTCCTTAATACGGCCGCTGTGGATGTTGGTGGCGACAAAATCCAGGTAGGACGTGGACTTGGGGCGATTGTTCTGCGTCAGGAACATATCGCCGTACATCTGGCCCACAGCGCCCAGCAGCATGTCGTGATCGGCAAGATTCATGCCGAGGCTCTCCCACATCGGATGGAAATCGAATTCTTCAGCCATGACGGTTCCCCTCTCGAACCAAATACGGATAACTACGGTATTGCTGCACGGTGGGCGGCGAAAACCCAGCCGTGCCTAAACCCGGAATTTTGGGGAACCTGCTTTGCGGTCGATTATTTAGTTGTGCGTCGTCTCTCCCGGAGCCGTGAACATACCTGCTCATATGCGACTCCGAGCCATATACAGGGCGCGCGCGGCAACGCGGCGAATGTATGTCGTCTGCGGCATGTGCGCGTCCTCCTTTACAAGTTAAGGTCAACTATATCAACGGTCGTCGACCATGCGAACACCGTTGACATTCGTACGACAGCGTCGTGTGCCGCCGTTTAATAAATAATTATCTGTGTTGATAAGAGTTTGTCATTCCCCATTAGGCGAACGGCAAGACAAAGCCGCCGAGACTTATATCCCCGACGGCATTACCCGGCGCTACCGACAAACCAGATGGATCCTGCTGGCATCAAAATGCATACGCAGGGTCTCGCCTTCTTGCGGTAACCCATCCGCTGGTACGCTCAATTTGTTGACCTTCCACTGCAGACGCGTTGGCGCATCGGCCCGCGGCGCATCCAACAGCACCAGGCGCTCAAAACGCGAATCGCTCACGCGCGCCACGTGCAGGTCGTAGCTGTTGCGACCCCGCTCGGCACGGTTGTCCACATGGAAGTAGCTCGCGCGAATGCCCAGGTACGCCACATTATCGGGAACCTCGCGACCCACGTTAAAGGTCATGCCCCAGTCGAGGGCCTCAACTTCTTCGTCGCCGATCTTGCACGCCCGGCTTGTATTCTTGCAGCCCGTTAGGCGCAGCGCCGCCAGCGTCTGCGGACGGCGGACCACGTCCTCGACAGAACCGATCTCCTCAACATGCCCGTCGTGCATCACGCAGATACGCTGGCACAGGCGGCACGCTTCGTCGATGTCGTGGCTCACGTAGAGCACGGTACGGTTACAGACGTCGAACAGGTCGAGCATGTTCTGCTCGAGTGCGCTCTTAAGATAGGAATCGAGCGCGCTCATGGGCTCGTCGAACATAAAAATGCCCGGATGCGCCGCCACCATGCGGGCAAGCGCCACACGTTGTTGCTGACCGCCCGAGAGTCGCGCGGGATAGCGGTCGGCAAAATCGGACAGACCGAAAATGCCCAGATAGCGCTCGGCGAGCTTTTTGCGCGCGGCGGCGTCGCCCGCATCCTTTACACCGGCGCATACGTTATCGGCCACCGTCATGTTGGGAAACAGCTGATAGTTTTGGAACAGCAGGGCGCATTTTCGCTCCTGGGGCGACAGGTTGATGCCCGCCGCCGAGTCAAAAAAGGTCACGCCGTTGACGACGATCTTGCCCTCGTCGGGCGTCTCCACGCCGGCGATGCAGCACAGCGTACAGCTCTTGCCGCAACCCGAGGCACCGAGCAGCGCCACACGATCCTCGCCGGCCTCAAGCTGTATGTCGAGCATAAACCCGGGATAGCGCTTTTTGATATCCAGAACGAGCGACATGGCCTATCGACCTCCCTGCAAAGCGGCATCATCGCGCATGAGCTCGGCCAGCGCCTCGCGATCGATACGCAAGGCATCGCCGCCCGCCGGGTCGAGCGAATCGCCCTGTCCGGCAAGATCTTTGGCCTGTTTGCGCTCCGCACGGGAAAGGCCCCGCTCGCGATACTTTTGCGAATGAGCGGTGTACATATTGATGAACAGAATGACCAGGAAGCTGAACGCAATTACGACCACGACCCAAAAGAGGGCTACCGACGTGTTGCCCCCCATCCACTCAAAGTAGATGGCGATGGGAATGGTCTGGGTAATGCCGGCATAGTTGCCCGCAAAGAACAGCGTGCAGCCAAACTCGCCCATCGCGCGGGCAAAGGCGAGCACCGTGCCCGCTGCGATTGAGGGCCAACCAAGGGGCATCATAAGCTTGGTAAAGATGCGACGCTCGGACCAGCCAAGCGTGCGCGCCGCATCGAGCATCTGCGTGTCGAGGCTCTCGAAGGCTCCGAGCGCCGTGCGGTAGACCAGGGGAAACGACACAACGACGGCAGATATCACCGCTGCCGGCCACGTAAAGACAATCGAGATGCCGCGCGCGATCAGCCACCGACCGACCCCGGTCGATCGACCAAATAGCATAAGCAGCAAAAAGCCGCAGACCGTGGGCGGCAGCACCATAGGGATGGTAAAGACCGAGTCGAGCAGGCCCTTGATGCGACTCGAGGTACCCATAGTCTTCCACGCGGCGAACAGACCCAGCGCAAAGGAGATCAGCAGGGCAAGGCCGCTCGTTTTTATGGACACCCAAAACGGGCGATAGTCGATGCCGCCCAAAAAGGAGGCCAGAGAGGTCAAGGGCCCCTGCTCATCCCGCAACACGACAGACGATGCTTCTACCATGTGAGCGCTATCAAGCCAACGCGCGCCGCCCTTGGCATCACCCGAGGCTGATGCAATCACCACATAGCGGTCCCCATCCGCACCGCACTCGTCAAAACCATAGGTATACCCGCCGGATTCAAACGTTGTTTCCGCCGTGACATACCAAGGAAGGTCCACGTCCCCTAGCTGCGCACCTCCCATGCAGTTTGCGCTGTCGAGCTCACAGACGAGGGCCTTAAGACCCGATACGCACTCGTTGTCCTGCGGATCCAATCCATACTTCTCGGCCGCGTTGGGCGATATCCACACCACAACGCGATCGGCAGCAAGCGCCACTACAAGGTCCACGTCCTCGTCAACGGGAAACCGGTAGCCCTCAGGCTGGCCCTCCATGGCACGAGCGGTCCCCTTGGCCAACCGCTCAAAACCCTCGATCCCATAGGAAAGCCCATGGGCGGTCGCAGCAACCTGGGCCCCGTCCTCAGCGTCCCCAGCAAACGCAAATCCCGGCACCCAGCAAAGCGCGAAGGTCAAAGCACAGGCGACAAGCATGCGGAATCTATTAAGCACGAAAAGCTCCAAGCGAATACAAGGACGGAGTGAAACACAAAACGATGGAATTATCGCGCCAAGCCGCACTACGCGGAAAGCTCAAAGCCGTACTTGGCCCAAATCTTCTGAGCCTTCTTGTTGGTCAGGCAGAAGTCGATGAACGTCTTGGCCTCGTCGGCGTGCTCGGAGCTCTCGGCAACGGCACCCGGGTACACGATGGGCTTGTGCGAGTCCTCGGGGCACACGAAGGCCTCCTCGATGCCGTCGTAGCGGTAGATGTCGGAGCTGTAGACAAAACCGGCCACGCAGTCGCCTGTGGACACATAGGCGGCGGCGGTGCCCACTTTATCGGCCAGTACGACCTTGTCGGCAATCACGGGAGTATAGTCGCCGTCGTCGCCCTCGGTGCCGGTGTAGAGGCCCACGGAGGCCAGGGCCTGGTTGGCATACTTGCCGGCGGGGACGGTCTTGGCGTCGCCGATGGCAATCTTGCCGTCCAGATTCGCGACGTCGGCGATGGCCTCGACCTTGGTGTCGGAGCCCTCGGCGCGAATGATCACGAGGTCGTTGACGAACATATCCTCACGGGTGTCGGCGTCGACGAGCTCGGCGGCCTCGGCGTCGTCCATGGTGCCCTTGGAAGCCGTGATGAGCACGTCGACGGCGGCACCGGCGCGCATCTGCTCGACAAGGTCGCCAGACGCCTTAAACTGCGCGTCGGCAAAGGTGGCGCCGGTCTGCTCGGTGTAGAGCTCCTGAACCTCGGGCAGGGCCTTCTCGAGCGAGTTGGCGGCAAAGACCTGCAGCTCGACAGCTTTCTTGGAAGATGCCTTAGCAGAACCGGCATCGGATCCGGCCGGCTCGGACGTCTTGCTGCCCGAACAGCCGGCAAGACCAAGGCCGGCAGCGGCGACAGCAGAAAGCGAAACGAATCCGCGGCGAGAAACCATATCGAACATGTTCAACCCTTTCGAACGCTATGCCCGGGCACCCCGCCGCAGGCTTTATTCTGTAATAAGATTATACTTCGGCGCGAATAATGTTTATGATAAATATCTCTCGCCTGATAATTTTCTTTTACCGACAACCACGAGACGTCCCACA
This sequence comes from Collinsella aerofaciens, assembly GCF_040915545.1. Lineage (GTDB taxonomy): Bacteria > Actinomycetota > Coriobacteriia > Coriobacteriales > Coriobacteriaceae > Collinsella > Collinsella aerofaciens_BE. Next base: position 54,171 of record NZ_JBCPDH010000003.1, read on the forward strand.
CTGCCGCTGCATAAAAAGGGCGGAGCGACTCGCAAGATCGCTCCGCCGCAGGTAGCGCGCTTATTTGGCGTGCCCGCCGCCCGCCGTCATTTGGGCCGCATGCTCCAGCTGGTCGCTCACAGCCTCCCAGCTTTCGCGGGCCGCTTTCGTAGATCCTGGAAAGTTGATGACAAGCGTATGCCCACGCTGCATACACACGGCGCGCGAGAGCATGGCGCGGCGCGTCTTGGTCATGGAGTACGCACGGATTGCCTCTGCAATACCCGGCACATCGCGGTCGCAGACGGCACGCGTCGCCTCGGGCGTCACATCGCGCATCGAAAGCCCCGTGCCGCCGCAGGTGAGCACGACATTGGCGTGGCACTCATCGGCGGCTTCCACAATGGCATCACCAATCTCGCTGACGTCATCGCGCACGACCACATGTGAGGCGACCGTCCAGCCCTGTGCCTCGATAAGTTCCTCGAGTGCGGCTCCAGCCTCGTCCTGGGCAAGATCACGCGTATCCGAGCACGTCACAATCGAAATCTTCAGCTCCATAGCATTCCTCCTACAACACGGCGCCCTCGGGCAGGTCGACGCGAACAACGTCCACGACATCTCCCGCCCTGAGCTCGCACGGTCCTTCGTCAATACACAGCAGGCAGTTCGCACGCTGCATAGTTCCAAGCAGCGCCGAATTCTGCGTCTTAGCCTCGGTCACCAACAGCTCACCGGTCTCGGGGTCGCACAAAACCGTGGCGCGATCGAAGAAGCGGCGATGCTGGCGCTTCTTCACGCTATGCGTAAGCGTCGCCCGCTGCACGGGACGCGCACCCTCGGCAAAGCCGCGCATCTTGCGAATCGCCGGACGGGCAAGCATCTCAAAGCCCACATACGCCGCCGCGGGATTGCCCGAAAGCCCCAAATACGGCTTGCCGCCGAGCAAACCAAACGTAATGGCCTTGCCCGGGCGCATCGAGATGCGATCGAACAGCACCTCGCCCTCGCGCTGGACCAGCGCCGTCACATAGTCGTAATCGCCCGCCGAGGCGCCTCCGCTCGTAATGACAAAATCGCACTCTTGCACCGCGCGATGCACGAGCTCGGCAATCGCCTGCTCATCATCAGGCGCAATGCCGTAGAACACGGGCTCGGCTCCTGCATCGAGCGCCTCGGCCATCAACGCCGAGGAGTTGGAGTCGCGAATCTGACCGCGCGCCGGTACCTTGCTCGGTGCGACCAGTTCCGTGCCCAGCGAGATAATGCCCACGCGTGGGGCAGCGTGAACCTTCACGCTCGCATATCCGGCGCTTGCCAGCAGACCCGCGCCCGCCGGAGCCACAACCTCGCCGGCGTGAATCACAACATCGCCGGCATGGGACTCCTCGGCGGCAGAGCGAACGTTCTCCCCCACCTTGGCCGGCGCCGAGAACCTCACGTGTGAGCCCTCGTTGCCGTCGCCGTCAAGCACCTCGACGATCTCGTATTTCACCACGGCATCCGCACCCTCGGGCACCGGCGCGCCCGTCATGATGCGAACGGTCTCGCCCGGGGCGATTGCGCCCTCAAACACATGGCCCGCGGCCTCGTGTCCGATAACGTCGAGCGTCACCGGCGCCTCGCCAGACGCCTGCACCAAGTCCGCCGAGCGCACGGCATATCCGTCCATAGCGCTGTTGGCAAACGGCGAGATGTCGATATCGGCCACCGCGTCCTCGGCCAAGGGAAGACCGGCGGCCTGCCACACGGGAATCTCGATGAGATCCGTCGGAACAACATGCGACAGAACAATCGACTGCGCGTCCTCCAGCGGAATGAGTTTCTCTGCCATATGCACCTCTTAATGCCACGGCGCACAACAGGAGCGCCGATTCTTTATGTTTATCTCAGTATAATCCCCCGCCGCACGACGGCGGCACGGCCCATGCCCACGAATACACCTGTCGGTAACGGACGGCGAAACAGAACCGAAACCAACCTGCCGGTTTGTCACGTTTGGCACGTTCTATAATGCTCGTGTTGCAACCTAAAAGAGGAACGTATGGCTTTTACCGACAAACCCGAAAGCGCAAACGAGGCGCAGGATCATTCCCAACCGGTCGACGACGGCGGCTTTTTCTCCCTTAACGACGTCATCGTGGCAGGCAGGCATCAGCTCACCCGCTCCGAGCATCTCTTGGCTGTCGACACGCGCCGCAACGTCCGCAACCTATTCGCGAGCGCCAAGTTGCTCATACTCGTCGTCATCGTCTCGCTCGCCATGGGCGTTGCCGCTTGGGCGTTTTTGGCCTCGCTGAATATCGCGACCGATTATCGTGAGCACCATGCGTGGATTTACGCGCTGCTTCCCGTTGTAGGCGTTGCCACCGCATGGGTGTACAAAAACCACGGTCTTGCCGCCAAACGCGGCAACAACCTGGTCATCGACTCCGCTCTGGGCACACGCCTCATCCATATGCGCATGGCCGTCCTCACGTTTGTGTGCTCCACGCTCACGCACCTAACGGGCGGATCGGCCGGTCGCGAGGGAGCCGCGGTGCAGATCGGCGGCACCATCGCCAGCAACATCTCGAGCCTCGCCCACCTCGAAAAGCATGACCACCACGACCTCATGCTCGCCGGCATCTCGTCGGCCTTTGGCGCCGTATTCGGCTCGCCCCTTGCCGGGGCTTTCTTTGGCATGGAGATGTGCTTTATCGGCAAGATCGACTACACCGCGGGCATCTACTGCTTGGTCGCCTCGTTTACCGGCTACTTTACATCACTCGCCCTGGGTACCGAGTACGAAGCGAATGTCATCGCCAGCGTTCCCAACATGACACCCAAAACGGTCGTCATCGTTGTTATCAGCGCCATTATCTTCGGTCTGACGGCACGCCTCTTTGCCTGGTCGGTTCGAACCGTCAAGAGCCTGTACGGTCGCTTTATCACCAATTACCTCGTTCGCGCACTCATAGGCGCACTCGTGGTTTTGGCCGCCTATGCCCTCCTCGACGCCTGGAACTACGCCGGCCTTTCCACGTGGCTTTCCGGCGCCGGATTTGCCGGCAACACCACCCTGGCGGACGCAGCCATAAAGTTGGTCGTCACAGCGCTTACCCTGGGCGCGGGCTTCCAAGGCGGCGAGGTCACGCCCCTGTTTGGCATCGGTGCGGCACTCGGTGGCTGGATCGGTTACCTTACCGGGCTCGACCCCAGTTTTCTGGCGGCTCTCGGCATGCTCGGCGTGTTCTGCGCCGGCCTCAACGTGCCCATCACCACCTGCATGATGGCCATCGACCTGTTCCACGGCACGGCAGCCGGGTTCTTTGTCATCGTGGCCTTTATCAGCTACCTAACCGCCGGACACCGCGGCGTATACCCCGCCCAGCGCATCATCTCGCCCAAGCGCCGTTCGCTTATTGTGGATGAGGGCGGTACGGTAGCAGATGCTATCGAGCGCCACAACGACCTGATAGAGTAGACGTAAGTATTCGACGTGCAGCCACAATCGGGGGCAATTAGACCTGAGCGCGACCGCACCGTCACGTCATACGCCGGGAGTCGCCCCATGCACGCAACTGATTTTGGCCGCACGCTCATCATCGCCAACCCAGCAGCCCAATCGGGTGCGGCGCACGAAGTTGCCGAGCGCCTGCAACGCTTTTTGGATATGACCGCGCGAGCATCCCAGTTTGACCTGGTGCTGACCGAGCGCATGGGACACGCCAAGGAGCTGGCCGCACAGGCTCAGGGCTATCGCACCGTTATCGCCCTTGGCGGTGACGGCGTGATTCACGAGGTCGTCAACGGGCTTATGACGCAAGAGGAGGACGCCCGCCCCGCTCTTGCCATCCTACCCGTGGGCTCTGGCAACGATTTTGCCCAAACGCTCGGCATCGACGATTTCTCCGGTAAGGATTTTGGCGCGCTGCTCACCTGTGAGCTGCAGCGTCAGGACATCGGGCGAATTCGCTCGTGGAGCCCTGCGAGCGGCAGCGGCGAGGCTACCGTTGAGTACTACGACCAGACGCTTTCGGTCGGCATCGATGCCGCCATCGGCCTTGGCACCACCGAGCTGCGCAAAAAGACCGGCTTGACGGGCGCGCCGCTCTACACCCTCTCGGGACTTGAGCAGTTTGGCCTACGTTATCGCAACTACCCCATGACAGTCAGCTTTGACGGGGCGCCTGCCGAGCGCGTGAGGGCGATCATCATGGCGATTCAGCTGGGTCCTACCTATGGCTCGGGCTATCGCATCTGTCCCGACGCCGACCCCTGTGACGGTATATTCGACGTCTGCTACGCCTGCGGCCCCGTTCCGCGCGCGGTCGCGCTTCCCATGTTCCTTTCGGCCAAAGATGGCCACCATACCAAGTTGCCGCCGGTTCGCATGCGCCGCTGCCGCCATGCCGAGCTTACCTTTGAGGAGCCCGACTACCCCATCCAGGCCGACGGCGAGCCCGTTGTCGCCTCACGCATCGAGGTCGACATCCTCGCCGGCGCCCTCGAGGTCTGGCACCCCACCCGCTAACCCCACCTAAGTTGCGGTGAAATAGGGACTGTTTATGCAGCAAAAGCCGCAAAACAGTCCCTATTTCACCGCAACTTATGAGGAGGCTATTCGTCGCTGCCCGGTTTGCGACGGTTGGCCTTTTTAATGGCGTTGAAGTGCTTGTCATTAAGCCTGCGCTGGCGAGAGCGCTGAGGCACCTTGGTCTTTACGCGTCGACGCGGTGGACGCCCGCGACGCTCAAGCTCAGCGCGCAGCTTACGCAGGCAGCTCGCGCGATTCTGAAACTGGCTGCGGCTCTCACGCGCCGTCACGACAATCCCCGTGGGCCCATGTTTCATGCGCACCGCAGAGTCCGTCGTGTTCACGCCCTGCCCGCCCGGACCCGTCGCGCGAAACACCTGTACCTCGCAATCGTGCGCCAGCTCCTCGACCGACATCTCGGCATAGCGCGCATACTCACGCCATCCCATCTTGTTCTCATCCATATCAGCACCTCCCCTCATACAAAAAATGTGACAAAGGGACAGTCCCTTTGTCACATCGCATACCAATCGCTTGTGTTGCGCGCTTAGGCGAAGGTGATCTCGCCGTTCTCGCAGTCCATATCGGCGATACGGGCCAGGCTCTCAACGCGGAAGCCGCGCTGACGGAGCTTATCGCCGCCGCCCTGGAAGCCCTTCTCCACGGCAATACCGATGCCGGCAACCTCGGCGCCCGCAGCCTCGCAGATCTTGATGAGACCCTCAAGCGCACAGCCGTTAGCCAAGAAGTCGTCGATGATCAGAACCTTGTCGCCCTCGGACAGGAAGCGCTTACCTACAATGACCGGGTACTCCTTCTGCTTGGTGAAGGAGTAGATGGTCGTGGCATACTGCTCGCCATCGAGGTTGATGGACTGCGCCTTCTTGGCAAAGACCACCGGCACGCCGCCAAAATGCTGAGCTGCGATGCAGGCCATGCCAATGCCCGAAGCCTCAATCGTCAGGATCTTGTTGATCTCGACACCCTCGAACAGACGGGCCCACTCGGCACCCATGTGGTCGAACAGCTCAACGTCGCACTGGTGGTTGAGGAAGGCATCAACCTTAAGGACGTTACCGGCCTTTACGATGCCGTCATGGCGAATACGATCCTCAAGCTCCTGCATGGCGCAACCCCTTCTCGCGGCAACGATACCGCGCGATTAATAAACGTTGTTCGATAGTCTACCACGGACCGACCCCCGCCCGCCCCACAAGCCGCATCGCACCACAAACCAGTCTTTTTGGGACGGCGCGAATCGTGGCAGACAGCCTCCCAACACGCTAATGGCGGGCGCGCATCGTCACCAAACGCACCATGGCAAGCGCAAAGCCCACAGCGGCCACAGCCATAAGTACGTAGAACACCGAGCGAAAGCCGAATAGGAATACATCCGGACGGCCTGCAACAAAACTGGTCACGGCCTCGCCCATCGCCACGCTCATCTGCCCATACAGGATATGCGACGCCGCCGTAATGCCGAGTGCCATGCCGGCGTAGCGCGCCAGGCTGCCCAGGCTGCCCGCAAAGCCGAGCGCTTCGCGCGGAGCTGAGCCCATATACAGCGAGTTGTTGGGGCTCTGGAAAATCGACGTGCCACACGACATAAACGCAACGCAGCACACGATCACAGGAATAGAAGAGTGCTCGTCGAGCGTGCTTACCGCAAAGAGACCGCACACGTACACGCCCAGGCCGACCGCCGTGGGGCCCTCGCAGCCAACACGGTCCGAAACCGTACCTGAAAGCGGTCCGATAAAGGCATTCACCATCGGCAGCGCCAAAAAGAGAAATCCGGAAATGTCGGAACCAAAGCCATGGGCGTCCTGAAAATAGAACGGCAGGATAAACTCAGATGCGCCAATACCAACGAACACGATGAGCATGCAGGCAAGGTTGATGGTGAAGGCCGAATTTGCAAAGCAGCGACGAGCGGCCTCGATCAGGGACATGGGGCGCTCGCCGGCCTCCGGCTTAACATGCGGCAGCGTGTAGAGCCCCACGATAAACGAGATGACGCCAATGGGCAGGTTGATGAGGAAGATGCTCTCCCAAGGAAAGCTTGCCACCAGCATGCCGCCGAGCACGGGGCCACACATCATGCCGAGGGCCACAAAGGTCGCGAGAATACCCATGGCACGGCCTCGTTCGCGCGCCGGGAACGACTCGGTGATGATACCCATGTTGTTGGCCATGGCCGCCGCGCAACCGACGCCCTGAACAATGCGTGCCAGGATAAGAACCTCGAGCGAGGCCGAAAGGCCGCACAGCAGCGAACCGACCGTAAAGACGATGACACCCAGCTGGAACACATTCACCTTGCCGCGCACGTCACCCAGACGGCCAAACGGCAACATAGCCACGCATGTCGCAAGCAGGTACACCGAGCTCACCAGCTGAATGCGATCGAGGCCCACGCCCAGCTCCTTTTGCATCACGGGCAGCGCCACGGTCACGACGGTCGAATCCAAACACACCATAAACGTCATGATGAGCACGGTAAATAGAATCGCCCATTTGTTCTTGCCATGGGTGTCGCCCTCTAGGGCAATATGCTCGCGGCGCAGCTGCTCTGCAGTTTTCTCCATATCCATCCTTTCGAGTGGCGCAACGCAAAAACGGGGCCCCAATCGCCTGTAAACAGTCGCAATTGGGGTCCCGCCTACGGAATCGGAACGGAAGGCCACCGAAGCTTTCTGCCAGCATCGGCGCCTTGTGCGAACGCTAGCCTAGCACTGCTCGAGCGCCTGCTCAAGGTCGGCAATCAGATCGGCCGTGTCCTCGAGGCCGCACGACAGGCGCACCATGTCGGCGGAGATACCGCAGGCGATGAGCTCCTCATCGTTCATCTGGCGGTGCGTAGCGTTAGCGGGATGCAGGCAGCAGGTGCGGGCGTCGGCCACATGCGTGGCGATCTGGGCGAGCTTGAGGCTCTTCATAAAGGTCTCGGCCGCCGCGCGACCACCATTAAAGCCAAAGCTCACAACGCCGCAGGTACCGTTTGGCATGTACTTCTGAGCGAGGTCATAGTACTTGTCGCCCTCCAGGCCCGGATAGCTCACGAAGCGCACCTTGGGATGGCTCTGCAGGAACTTGGCAACGGCCAGGCCGTTCTCACAATGACGCGGCATGCGCACATGCAGGCTCTCGAGCGAGCTGTTCAGGAAGAATGCCGCCTGCGGGTTCTGCATGGGGCCGAGGTCGCGCATGAGCTGCGCGGTGGCCTTGGTAATGAAGGCGCCCTCGCGACCGAACTTCTCGGCATACGTCACGCCGTGGTAGCTCTCGTCGGGCGTGGTGAGACCCGGGAACTTATCCGCATGGGCCATCCAGTCAAACTGGCCGTGGTCGACGATCACGCCGCCCAGGTAGGCAGCATGTCCATCCATGTACTTGGTGGTGGAGTGCGTAACGATGTCGGCGCCCCACTCAAAGGGGCGGCACATCACGGGCGTCGGGAAGGTGTTATCGACCATCAGCGGCACGCCGTGGTCATGCGCGGCCTTGGCAAAGCGCTCAATATCGAGCACGGCAAGTGCGGGATTGGCGATCGTCTCGCCAAAGACGAGCTTGGTATTGGGCTCAAAGGCTGCCTCGAGCTCCTCGTCGGTGCAGTCGGGGGCAACGAACGTGCAGGTCAGACCCATGCGCTCCATAGTATGGGCGAGCAGGTTGTAGGTACCGCCATAGATGGCAGAGCTCGCGACCACGTGATCGCCGGCACCGGCCACGTTAAAGATCGCGAGGAAGTTCGCAGCCATGCCCGAGCTCGTGAGCATCGCAGCGGTGCCGCCCTCCATCTCGCAGATCTTGGCGGCAACCAGATCGCACGTGGGGTTCTGCAGACGGCTGTAGAAGTAACCAGACTCCTCCAGGTCAAACAGCTTGCCCATGTGCTCCGACGTGTCGTATTTCCACGTGGTGGACTGGTAAATGGGCACCTGGCGCGGCTCGGCATCTCCCGGGTGATAGCCGCCCTGAACACATGTAGTACCGATGGTCTGCTCGCTCATATCTAGCTCCCTTGCCTGGGTTACGTTTTATCCGGTTCACGATACCGCTACCCCGCACCCCTCACAACCCATCCCCAAGGTAGGTTATGAGACAAATTGATCAGGGGCATTTATTTCAAGCCTTGGACATTTGCTCGATAGATAAAAATGAGGCATACATGAAGCTCTCGATGATTACATGCACTGTCACGGGTACCATAGGCGGGTACACCGTGAACAAGGAGACAACGATGAAGCAAATCGATACGGCCCAGCTCGACATCAACGCCTGTCAGGCTCAGGCTGCCGAATACCACGCCCGTGGCTTTAACTGCGCCCAGGCCGTCGCCTGCACGCTCGCACCTGCCGTCGGGCTCGACCCCCAGACCGCCTTTACCCTCACCGAGGGATTTGGCGCCGGCATGGGCGGCATGACCGAAACCTGCGGCGCCATCTCGGGCGCCGTGGCCATCATGGGCTTTGTGATGAGCGACGGCATGGAAAACCCCAAGACCAAGGGCCAGACCTACAAGCTGTCGCGCGAGATTGCCAAGCGCTTTGGCGAGAAGAACACGACGACCGTCTGCGGCACGCTCAAGGGCATCGGATCGGACAAGGGTCCGCTCCGCAGCTGTCCCGGTTGCATCGACGATGCCGTCGAAATCGCCTGTGATGTACTAAAGCAGCTCGCCGAGTAAACGGCAGCGACATAAAACGACGGTCGGTGTGCTTGGGATCCGTCCAAAAGCACGCCGGCCGTCGCCGTTAGAACTCGGCAAATTCGGGAGCACCGACCTCGATCTCCTCGCGCCCCGCCATAAGCTCGCGCATCTTAGCGCAAAACGACTCCTGCTCCCCCGCCTTAAACACCAAATGAAGTGTCACGGCATCCGCGTACTCGGTATCCGAAACCTTGGCACCGGAATCCTGGGCCAAGCGAAGCACCTGCTCATACTGCGGATAGGCCACATGCACGTCAACAGGCACGACACTCGTCATCTCGACGATCCGCCCGGCCTCCTGAGCCGCGGCCACCGCCGCTTGCGTCGCCGCAGTATAGGCGCGAACCAGGCCGCCCGGCCCCAACAGCGTGCCGCCAAAATAGCGCGTCACTACGCAGCAAACATTTTTGAGCTCCGCACCGCGCAACACCTCGAGCGTCGGCATACCGCTCGTGCGGCTCGGCTCACCATCATCGCTCTGGCGCTCGCGTCCATCGACCAAAATCCACGCGGGAACATTGTGTCGAGCGTCGTAATGACGCTTGCGAACCATCTCGATAAAGGCATTCGCCTCGTCCTCGGACTCAATATGGACCAGCTGGGCAATAAACCGGCTCTTGCGGTCCACAAACTCGCCCGAAGCCTCAATATTCGATTGCAGAGTAAAATAGCTGTCCAACAAAGTCCCTCAACAGAATAAAGCGCAGCAACAAACAGCCTCAATAATACGGCAAAGGCCGTACCGATAACCCCGGTAAATAGAACGGCGACACCGATGATCAGGCAAAAACAGCGAGATGCCAAGAACGGAACCGCCGATGATTCCGTCAACGAAAGCGAGAACCCGTCAGCGCGAGCAAGGTGCCTTGAAAGACGAGATTGCAACAGAAATGAGACGGCCGATGACCAGATAAAAACAGCGAGACGGCGTCAGCTGAGTCGATTTGGCCCGAAAGAGGAGGGAGCACGCCTTATGGCGGCGACCGACGAATGAGCGCCAAATCGGCCAGCTGACGCCGTCGCAGCGTCAACATAGTTGCTGAGTGGGCCTATAAGCCGGGTTCTGTCGTGAACGGTCATTTATCTTGTCTGCACGTTACCGTGCAGCTCCACGCACGCTACCCGAACGCGGACCGGGCCGGCCCATAGCGTTCCTATTCGCGCTTGCTCCGGATGGGGCTTGCCAAGCCGCCGTGTTGCCACGACGCTGGTGGTCTCTTACACCACCGTTTCAGCTTTTCCCTTTACGCCTTGCGGCGCAGGTGGGAGTCTTCTTTTCTGCGGCGCTTTCCGTCGGATCACTCCGCCCGGCCGTTAGCCGGCATCCCGCCCTCTGGAGCCCGGACTTTCCTCACGCGTGCTGCAAGCAGCACATCGCGCGACCGTCTGGCCCACTCAGCAGTGCAAGAGTGTAGCACACCGTCAGCATAGGCAGCGGCACAACACAAGCGCTCGACACGATAAACCAAGAACCATGTCATGCAGCACAATAGGAACGCCGATGGGCAACGTCGTCAGTCGAGACGCGACCGCGCTCCGCACCCCTCCGTCTACTCGGTGCGTTCCCGCCTCCTCCCCGAGGCGGGATGTCGGCGTTTTTTCATGCACCGACAACTCAATAGCAAGCGAATAGCCCAAGCAGCGTTACGCGCAGGCACTATCGAACATCTCGGCAGTAAATGCAAAAAGGGACCCGTCCATTACGGACGGATCCCTTAAAACAAGTGATCGTCAAACCGATTTACTCGGCGTCGGTCTCCTCGTCCTTCTTCTCGGAAGGCAGCGGGGTAACCTCGATCTCGACGCCCAGAGTCTCAGCAGCGGACTTCATGGACAGGGAGATACGACGACGGTCGAGGTCGATCTCCATGACCTTGACCTGAACCTTGTCGCCCACGTGGGTGACCTGAGAAGGCTGATCGACGTGCTTGTTGGCCATCTCGGAGATGTGCACCAGGCCCTCGATGCCCTCGCCCAGGTCGACGAAAGCGCCAAACGGGACAAGCTTGGTCACCGTGCCCTCGACGATAGCGCCGACGGGGTACTTCTTGACCAGTGCGCGCCACGGATCCTCGGTGGTCTGCTTGAGACCCAGGGAGATGCGCTCGCGGTTGAGATCGACGTCGAGAACCTCGACCTCGACCTCCTGGCCGACCTTGACAACCTCGGAAGGATGGTTGACGTGGTTCCAGGAGAGCTCGGAAATGTGGATGAGGCCGTCGATACCACCGAGGTCGACGAAGGCGCCGAAGTCGACGATGGAGGAAACGGTGCCCTGGAGACGCATGCCAGACTTGAGCTTGGACAGGATCTCGGAGCGCTCGGCCTTACGGGACTCCTCGAGCACGACGCGACGGGAGAGGACGACGTTGTTGCGGTTGCGGTCCATCTCGATAACGCGGGCCTCGATGCGGGTGCCCATGTAGGAGGTGAGGTCCTTGACGCGACGGAGGTCGACGAGGGAAGCAGGCAGGAAGCCACGCAGGCCGATGTCGAGGATCAGGCCGCCCTTGACAACCTCGATAACCTCGCCTTCGACGTTCTCGCCGGAGTTGAACTTCTCCTCGATGCGGTTCCAAGCACGCTCGTACTCGGCACGCTTCTTGGACAGGACCAGACGACCGTCCTTGTCCTCCTTCTGGAGAACCAGAGCCTCGATGGGATCACCGAGTGCAACGATGTCTGCAGGGTTAGCGTCCTTGCGGATGGACAGCTCGCGGACCGGGATAACGCCCTCGGACTTGAATCCGATGTCAACGAGCACCTCGTCATGCTCGATCTTAACGACAGTGCCGTTAACGAGATCGCCCTCATCAAAGTCGGTAATCGTACCGTCGATGAGGTTGTTCATCTCCTCCTCGTTGACATCGTCAAGAGAGAAAATGGACGAGTTCTGAATCTCACTCAAAGGTGGACCCCTTTCGAACTACGGGGCCCCGATTGCTAGGACCTACAGAAGGGTGCGACAAGCACACAACGTTTAGGAACACTCGGGAGCCGACAGATACTAATGTGACGCTTATGCAATCACGTTCGTATAGGTTACGGGGAAATGAGTTCGATTTCAAGCGTGAACTGCGATTTTTTACTCGTGTGGAGACTTTTTCGTAATCTTATGAACACACGTCTCCGCAACTTGACGATAACCAGCCAGGCATTCGGCTTTGGGGTAAAGTATCCGGAGCCAACGATTCTAGATCGATTTTTCGAGAAAGGTGCCCGCGTGCTCAAAGCAGTCGTTTTCGATATGGACGAAACGCTTCTCAGCATCAACCTCAACGCGTTCATCCTTCGCTATTTTAAGGATGTCTCTTCGATGCTCGCGGATATCGGGCGCCGCAGTCGCGGTGGCACGATGGCACGCCTCGGCACCATCCTGGTCGACCTCAACGCCAATCGCCGCAGCGGCACGGACAACCGCACCAATCTTGAGTTTTACCAAGAAGAGGTCGAGCGCCGATGCGGGATCTGCCTCTCCGATCCCCTCATCTACGAGGCGTTTACCTACTATGACCGCGAAGTTCTTCCGTACAAGAACGACGAGGTCATTAACGCCCACGCCATGCCGGGCGCGCACGCCGCGCTCCAGGCCGTACAGGACGCAGGGCTGCGTTGCGCGCTCTTTACCAACCCCAGCTTTCCCCAGGGGGCCATCGAGTGCCGCATGGGCTGGGGCGACCTGGCCGACGCCCCCTTTGAACTCGTGACGCACATGGGAAACGCCACCCGCTGCAAGCCCGATACCACCTACTATCTAGAGCAGCTTCAGGTGATGGGGCTCGAGCCGCACGAGGTCCTTATGGTGGGCAACGATCCCAAACGCGACTTCCCGTCCCCCGATTGCGGCATCCAAACCGCCTTTGTGGGCCAAGGCAAGCCCAGCCGAGCCACCTGGCACGGTACCATGGAAGACTTCGCCCGCGACTTTAACGCCGTAGTAGAAGCCTTCTACGAACACCAAGTAGCCGACGAACTGTCGTAGGACCCCTCGCTCGCTCCAAACAAAATGGCGCCGCAGGTTGAAATGTGACAAAGAGACAGTCCCTTTATCACATTAGATACGGAACGCTGATAGAGCAAAAGACAGCGAGCGGGCCGCATTTGAGGCAAGGTGCCGTGAAATGAAAGGGCGCTGACCTTTCGGTCGCGCCCTTGAAATTGAACGGCAGATTGTCCAAATGCGGCCCGCGCAGCGTCGGCCGGTCCGCCGTTCGGCAGAACGGCGGAGCCAATGAACTAGCAAACTCGAGTCTTGCCGATCATGATGTTGAGGATCTCGACGTCGGTGTCTTTCATGCCCACGCGGCCTACGTAGCCCATGCTGGCGATTGTCTGCTCGACGGTATCCTGGATCAGGCCCTCACCGGCACGGAAGCCGCGGCCTTGCATGGCCATATCGTGGCCCAGAATCGCCGCATCAACGGCAGCGGAAATCTTGGCGGCACAGCTCGCCTTGGCGCCGTCGCACACGATGCCGCCCACGTTGCCAAGCGTATTCGAGACCGTCGCGCCAATCTGCTCGCGCGTGCCACCGCACAACCAGGTAATCGCGGCGCCGGCACCGCACGCGGCGCAAATGGCACCGCAAAACGCCGAGAGCGCACCAATATAGCTCTTGATATGCACAGCGATAAGATCGGACAGCATCACGGCGCGCACCAGGCGCTCGTGGTCACAGCGCAGGTACTCGGCATACTCCATAACGGGCAATGCGCAGGTAATGCCCTGATTGCCCGAGCCGCACACAATGGCGACCGGCAGCGCGCAACCGTTCATGCGGGCGTCGGACCCGGCGGCCGCACGGGCACGGGCGCGGCAGGCGACGTCATCGGCACGAGCACCCAGCAGCGTACGACCCACCTCGGCGCCCCAAGCGTGCGCAAGGCCCTCGGCACTGATTGCGCCATTCAGCTCAATCTGACGCTCAACGGCAGCGCGGGCGTCCTCAATGTCACCGTCCTCGATAAAGTCGATGATGGACTCAATGCTCATAGGGGTATCGGCCTTATCCGCCGCACGCTCGGCCACCACGCGCTCGGCGCAGGCGGCACACTCCCCCGCCGACTTGCCGCACACCGGAATACCGTCGAGCGTATGGCACGTGACATTGGTGTGGTGATCGGTAATCTCGACGACCGCGGTATGGCCCCCGGCCGTCACAGTCACCTTGATGTAGAGGTTGGGCACGCCCTCGACAAGCGACACATCGCAGTAGTCGGCGTCGGCGAGGAGCTCGACCACGCGTGCACGGTCTTCATCGTTAACGCTCTCGAGCACCTCGAGCGCGCTCTTGGCGTCGCCGCCCACGGCACCCAGCACGGCCGCGGCCTCAATACCGTGCATACCACCCGAGTTGGGCACGGTCACGCTCTTGACGTTCTTGATGATGTTGCCCGAGCAGGCAACATCCATATGATCGGGTTCGCAACCAAGCGTCTGGCTCGCCAACGCCGCTGCATAGGCAACGGCAATGGGCTCGGTGCAGCCGAGTGCACAGACAAGCTCGCGGTTCAAAACATCGCAAAACGCGGCATCGCGGATGGAATCGGTAGGCATAGGTATCTCCTGCTTACATAACGGACTGGGCCCTCGATAATAGTTAACTCTATTTATTTGATAACAATGCATCAAAAACCGCAACCCAAGTTCCGGCGGACGGCGTTCAAGCGCAAACTGACAGCATTAATACATGAAAAGCTAGTCTTGTTGCATGCTAAAGCGTTTGACCAAAAAACGCCCGAGAGTTTACACAAAAGTCGCGCTATCATGCAGTCGAACGCGGTAAAACCTTTAGCATTTGCACCGCACGGACCAGAGAGGAACCACCCATGAAGATCGGTATCGGTAACGACCATGCCGCCGTCGAGCTCAAGAACATCATCTCCGAGCACCTGAAGGAGCGCGGCTGCGAGGTCGTGAACTTTGGCACCGACACCTCCGAGAGCTTTGACTACCCCATCGCCGGCTACAAGGTGGGCAAGGCCGTTGCCAACGGTGACGTCGATCTGGGCATCCTGATCTGCGGCACCGGCGTCGGGATTAGCTTGGCAGCCAACAAGGTAGAGGGCGTGCGCGCCGTCGTGTGCTCCGAGCCCTTCAGCGCCAAGCTCTCCCGCATGCACAACAACACCAACGTGCTCGCCTTTGGCGCCCGCGTCGTGGGCTCCGAGCTCGCCAAGATGATTGTCGACGAGTGGCTCGACGCCGAGTTTGAGGGCGGTCGTCACGAGCGTCGCGTTAACCTCCTCAACGAGATCGACCACACGCGCGGCCTCAAGGTCGTCGACGAGGCCTAAACTACTCAGTGCCACAAGCTAACAGCAGGGGCCCGCTCGGAACTCATGTCCGAGCGGGCCCCTTCATAGATTTCGGAATAAAAAGGGCGCCGCGGATGGAATTCCGCAGCGCCCAAGCCACACGCTAACAGCTTTAAGGAGTCAAAGCTGGTTTAGCCAAAAAAGCGCTTGATCTCGATCTCGGCGTTCTCCAGGCAGTCGGAGCCGTGGATTACGTTGGCGTTGACATCGACAGCAAAGTCGCCGCGAATGGTGCCGGGGGCAGCATCAAGCGGGTTAGTAGCGCCCATAAGGGTGCGCATCTTGGAAACAGCGGAGAGACCGGAAACGACCATCTTGACGACCGGACCGCTCGTCATAAAGTCGCAGAGACCGCCAAAGAAGGGCTTGTCGGCCAGATGGGCGTAGTGCTCCTCGACGGTAGCGCGCTCGAGCGTGGTCATCTCCATGCGCTCGATGACAAGGCCGCTGCGCTCAATGCGAGCAACGATCTCGCCGATCTTGCGGTCGCGCACGGCGTCGGGCTTAATCATGATGAAAGTCTTCTCGATAGCCATAAGGTAGCCTTTCAAGTAGGTTCGCGCGTGCCCAAGTCCCATTCCGGCACCCGCCTGGACTGCATCGTAACAGAGTTTTAGCTGCAGTTAAACAAAAAGCTGTTTATTGAAACGCTGCAATTTATTAAAACGCTCCATATGTGTCACTTCTGTTTCGAAGCCCGATTAGAGTACCATCCGACCGCCCATCAACCGCATCGAACCGAGCGGACGGTCGGTTGTCGCCCGTGAACGCATCCCCTTCACAACCTGCCCAAAGGTCCTACAGAAGTTCTCGACAAGCCCCTCCCTTCTCTATAACAAAACGGGCGCCCACCGTAGCGGGCACCCGTAAAGGCAAGATATGATGAACACACCAGACAGACGCATCCAATAAGCTAATTAACCCCGTGACCCATCTCGACGACCTTGGTCAGCGATCCAAACACGCCCTCGTCGGCCACGAGCTGTGCCTCGGCACGCTGCAGCTGCACGGAAACGGCGGCAGGAGCGGTGCCCCCCTCGGTCGTGCGCGCGGCGACAATCGACGGGATGTCAAGCGCCTCGGTAATGTCGCGCTCAAAGAGCGGGCTTGCCTCCTGGAACACCTCAAACGGCAGGTCCTCAAGATTGCAGCCGCGCTTCTCGCACATCAGGACCAGATGGCCCACCACGGCATGTGCCTCGCGGAACGGCAGACCACGCTTGGCCAGGTAATCGGCAACATCGGTAGCGGCAAGGTGCCCCACGCCGCACTCGCGCGCCATGGCATCCTCGTTGACGGTCCAGGTCGAAATCATTCCGGCCATAACGGACAGGCACTGCATGAGCGTGTGAGCGGTATCGAGCGCGCCCTCCTTGTCCTCCTGCAAGTCCTTGTTATAAGCAAGCGGCAGGCCCTTCATGGTTACGAGCAGCTGCACCAGGTTGCCATAGACACGGCCGCTCTTGCCGCGAATAAGCTCGGCAAAGTCGGGATTCTTCTTCTGCGGCATGATGGACGAGCCAGTGGAGTACGAGTCGGAAAGCGTGATAAAGCCAAATTCGGAGCTCGACCACAGCACGATCTCCTCGGAAAGACGCGACAGGTGCATCGCCATGACGGAGCCGGCGTAATGCAGATCGAGCAGGAAATCACGGTCGGAAACCGCATCGAGCGAGTTGGGAATCACGCCCGCAAAGCCAAGTTCGGCAGCCGTCATCTGGCGATCGAGCGGATAGCTCGTACCGGCAAGCGCGGCAGCACCCAGCGGACAGTTGTCGGCGGCATCAAAGGCGGCCTTCAAGCGTGTAAAGTCGCGCGCGAACATCCAGGAATACGCCAGCAGATGATGCGAGAGCAGCACGGGCTGAGCGTGCTGCATATGCGTGTAACCCGGCAGAATCACCTTGTCGTACTTCTTAGCCGCATCCACCAGCACATGGCGCAGCTCAAGATTGGCCTCCATGAGCTCCTTGGCCAGTGCCTTGACGCCCAGGCGCGTGTCGGTCGCCACCTGGTCGTTGCGCGAACGTCCGGTATGCAAGCGCTTACCGGCCTCGCCGATGCGACGCGTCAGCTCGCTCTCGATGGACATATGGATGTCCTCGTCGTTGATATCGAAGGTAAAGTTGCCGGCATCGATATCCTGTTCGATTCCGGTCAGGCCCTCGGCAATCGCCTGCTCGTCCTCGGCACTGATGATGCCTTGGGCGGCCAGCATCTTGGCATGTGCCTTAGAGCCGGCGATATCCTGCTTATAGAGATGTTTGTCGACCGGCAGCGACGCGCCAAACTCCTGCGTGACCTCGGCCACGCCCGCCTCAAAACGACCGCCCCAAAGAGCCATGGAACTGTCCCCTTTCTCCAAATACCAAAACAAGCGCCCAAAGCAATGCGCCCTGTCGCTAAAGCGATTTACCAACCGCTAGTTTTGCACATTCCCCACTGCATGCGGGGCCATGTAGCTAATTTGCAAAGAAGTGACGCACCATGCACTTGGCACCCAACGTCTCCCTCCGAATGTTGCCCTGCGAACCGTCAATCCAAGCCTTCAGGCTCATAGGGACGTCCTCGACCTTTGCAGCATCGAGCTCGGGCGCGAGGGCAAATAAAGCATGCGCGATGACATTGAACATATTGGATACTCCTCATATATATAGGCGCAAGGCCGACAAATTGATAGAAAGAGCCCCGCCGGACAACCCCGGCGGGGCTCGGACTCAGCCGCAAGCGCGGCGTCATATATGCGGGCGGAACGTAGGGGCCACCGATGTTAAGAAGTGTCAGCAAGCATAACGAAAGGTAGGGACCCCGTGCGCCCGTTATGTATCACGCGGATGGGCCGCGCGGATACCAAGGGAAGGAGGCGCTAGGCCTGGGCGGCAGCAGAGCTGGGGCCCTGGACCTTTGCCCACGTCTTGAGCGACAGCGTATCGATCTCGATAAAGCCGGCGCTGGCCTTCTCGTCAAACGTGGTGTCACGGTCGTAGGTAGCCAGACCGTAGTCGTAGAGGCTGAAGGGACTCTTGCGGCCGACGACATGGCAGTTGCCCTTAAAGAACTTCAGGCGAACGGTGCCGGTCACGAACTTCTGGGTGTCGGCCATAAAGGCGTCGAGCGCGTTCTTGAGCGGGCTGTACCACCGGCCGTTATACACGGCGGTGGCCCAATCCTGCTCGAGCTTGATCTTGGTCTTGAGCAAGTCGCCCTCGACGCAAATGTCCTCGAGCGCCTTGTGGGCGGTGATGAGCGTCAGGGCGCCGGGAACCTCATAGCACTCGCGGCTCTTGAGGCCCACCAGACGGTCCTCAACCAGGTCGAGACGGCCAAAGCCGTTGTCGCCCGAAATCTTGTTGAGGGCGATGACGATTTCGGAAAGCTTCATCTTCTTGCCGTCGACGGCGACGGGCTTGCCGGCCTCAAACTCAATCTCGGTATACGTAGGGGTGTCGGGCGTATCCTCGGGATTCTTGGTCATAACCCAAGCGTCGTCGAGCGGCTCGTTCCAGGGATCCTCCAGGTGGCCGCACTCAATGGCACGACCCCACAGGTTGTCGTCGATGGAATAGGGGTTGTCGTTGGCACCCTCGGGAACCGGTACGTTGTGAGCGTGGGCATAGGCGACCTCGTCGGGACGGCACTTCAGATCCCACTCGCGAACCGGGGCGATAACCTTGAGCTCAGGGTCGAGGGCCTTGACGGCAGCCTCGAAGCGGACCTGGTCGTTACCCTTGCCGGTGCAGCCGTGGGCGACGTAGGTCGCGCCAAACTCGTGAGCGACCTCGACAAGCTTCTTGGCGAGCAGCGGGCGAGACAGGGCGGAGAGCAGCGGGTACTTGTTCTCGTACATGGAGTTTGCAGCGATGGCCTTAGTCAGGAACTCATCGGAGAACTCGTCGCGCAGGTCGAGTACCTGGCAATCGAGAACGCCAAGGTCAAGCGCCTTCTGCTTCTTGGCGTCCAGGCCGGTCTCCTCCTGGCCCACGTTGCCGCAGACACAAACGACATCGAGATTCTTCTCGTCCTGGAGCCACTTGACACATACGGATGTATCAAGACCACCGGAATATGCGAGAACGACTTTTTCCTTGCTCATGGCTGTTTCCTTTCGCCCTTGGTAGCTAGTTAGAACATCGGTCAGTTGCAAGTCATTTCAAGGTCATATACCGTGCAATATCAGGTTAAATAGCAAAAATCAGCACATACATGCCCTAGAAACATGCAGCAATGTCGTGCTAAAACCCAACGACCTCAAAATGACTCTGTTGAGGCAATTCGCCCCATGCGGACAGAGACGATTGTTATCGTCGTCGGGAAATTGCGCGCTGGCGTCGGATGGCATTGTCTGCAGTGGTGATGATCTT
The DNA here is from genome assembly GCF_040915545.1 of Collinsella aerofaciens. Taxonomy (GTDB): domain Bacteria; phylum Actinomycetota; class Coriobacteriia; order Coriobacteriales; family Coriobacteriaceae; genus Collinsella; species Collinsella aerofaciens_BE. The sequence goes on from NZ_JBCPDH010000003.1 coordinate 74,061, forward strand.
TACGAACTGCATCTGCCTCTCCTTTCACCTATCGCCGGGCGCAATTCTAATATCGTAAACGGTACCTTTTCCTCGGTAAGCGGTTGTTTTTCCGTCTCCGTTTTCGATGGTCGCTATATTACGATAAAGTGCCCGCTGCACAAGCGACAAATTCAAATTTCTGAAAAGTTTTTTCATTAGTTTGTGAAATGCAGTGCAAATACGCTGCGTTCCTGCGAAAATACGCCTGACTACGAGTTGATGGTTATAACATCTGAAACAATTTCGAAACGAAAGGCTCGCTTTTATGCAAACTTACGAATCGGACGCCAATATTGGAAACATTAAGATTCTCGCCGTTGATATGGACAAGACGCTTCTCACCGACGAGCGCGTGCTACCTCAGGGTCTTGATGAGCGCCTGGACAAGCTCGCCGAGGCTGGCATCGTGTTCTGCCCCGCTAGCGGACGTCCGGCCCCCAAGCTTGAGGAGATGTTCGAGGGCATCAAGAACCGCCTCGCCTTTTGTCCCGACAACGGAGCCTGCGTCATCTATCGCGGCAACTATATCTATAAGAGCAACATCGATGTGGCGCTGTATCAGCAGGTCTTGAGCCGTGCCTCGGAGGACCCGCGCGCCGTTCCCGTCCTGTGCTGCTTCGACGAGTTCTACGTGCTTGCCCGCGACCATCAGTACCACGACGAGATCAGCGTCTACTACAACACAATCAACTACGTCGACAGCTTTGAGGGCATTGATTTCGAGTCCAACAAGATTTCGGTCTTCTTCCCCGGCTACGACGCCGAGCCCGCTTTCCGCGAGACCTATAGCCCCGAGTTCTCGGACAAGCTCTACGTCACCAACGCCGGGCGCGAGTGGATCGACTTTATGAACCTGGGTGTCGACAAGGGCGCCGGCGTCGCGCATCTGTGCGAGCACCTGGGCATCGATATTGCCGACGCCGCCGCCGTGGGCGATACGTACAACGACATCCCCATGCTGGAGCGCGTCGGTCACAGCTTTATCGTGGACAATGCCGAAGAGCACATGAACGCGCACGCCAAGTGGCGCATTCCGAGCAACAACGACGGGGGCGTACTGACGCTCATCGACGCCATCCTGGCGGCTCGTTAACGTTGCTCGTCGGACCTGGCCGGGCGAGGCGGGTAAGTTTTTCGTTCGGTCAGGTCCTGGGCTCGCTCGGAAAGCACATTAAGTGCTTTCCGGCTCGTGCGGAATCTACGAAAAACTTACCCGCCTCGCCCGGCCAGGTCCTGCGGTGACTTGCTTGCCGCCTAGATGGCGTCTTGGCGTCTAGATACTTGGCTGTTTTTTTGGAATGAAGGGGGCTCCTTGTTGGCAAGGAGCCCCCTTCTGCTTTTAGTTACTTTGGAATTGTGAGCGCTTCCCTATTTGGCGTCGGCCCAGGTTATGCCGGTGCTAGCTTCGGCGATCAACGGTACGCGGAGGTCTACTACGTGCTCCATGACGTCGCGGACCATGGCGGTCAGGCGCTCGACTTCGTCGACGGGGCACTCAAAGTCCAGTTCGTCGTGTACCTGCAGAATCATGTGGGCGGCAAAGCCCTCTTCTTCCAGGCGGCGGCTTACGCGGGCCATGGCGATCTTGATGATGTCGGCCGCGGTGCCCTGCATGGGGTGGTTCATGGCCGTGCGTTCGCCAAAGCCGCGAAGCTGCGGATTTTTGGCCTTGAGCTCGGGAATATGGCGTCTGCGGCCATACATGGTCTCGGCGTAGCCCGTCTGCTTGGCACGCGCCACCACATTATCGAGGAACGTGCGCACGCCCGGATAGGCCTCGTAGTAGCGGTCGATCATGCCACGCGCCTCGGCCATCGAGATGTGCAGCGACTGCGACAGACCGTAGGCCTGCTGGCCGTACACGATGCCAAAGTTCACGGCCTTGGCGCGGCTGCGCAGGTCGGGTGTCACCTCGGACACCGGCACGCCAAATACACGCGCCGCCGTCTCGGCATGGAAGTCCTCGCCCTCGTTAAAGGCACGCACCAGATGTTCATCACCCGAAAGATGCGCGAGCAGGCGCAGCTCGATCTGCGAGTAGTCCACCGCCAAAAAGACGCTGCCCTCGCCCGCCGAGAACGCCGTCTTGACGGTACGCCCCAGCTCCGAGCGAGTCGGAATGTTTTGCAGATTGGGGTCGCTCGAAGACAGACGTCCCGTCGCGGTGATGGTCTGGTTGTACGTGGTGTGCACACGACCGTCACCACGGCGCAGCGGACCTAGCGTGTCCAGATAGGTCGACTTAATCTTGGACTTCTCACGCCAGTCCAAGATCAGACGAACAATCTCGTGGTCGCGGGCAAGATCGCTCAGTACCTTGGCATTGGTCGAATAGTAGCCGCGCTTAGTCTTCTTGAGGCCCTTGGTCGGAAGCCCCATCACATCAAAGAGCACGTGCGACAGCTGCATGGGACTGCCGATGTTAAAGGTCTCGTCACCCGCCAGGTCGCGAATACTGCGCTCAACCTCGGTAATCTGGGTCGCCAGGCCCTCGGACAGGCTGCGCAGCCGATCGGGATCCACGAGCATGCCCGCGCGCTCCATCTTGGCAAGCACCGGCACAAGCGGCATCTCGATACCGTCGAACACGTTGGCGGCGTTCTCACGGGCCATGCGATCGCGCAGCGGTGCGACCAGCGCCAGCGTCAAGGCCGCCGTGCGAGCGGCGGGCGCCGGAGCGTCCTCACCGGCATCCTCTGCACCGCGCGCCGCAGGCAGCGCCATCCGCAGATACGTATCGGCAAGATATGCCTCATCGAACTCGGAGCGGTCGGAGTCCAACAGGTAGGCGGCAACCACGGTATCGAAGATGCGTGTGGAATCAGCGGACAGCGGATCCATGAGCTCGGGCTCAGAAGAATCGATGGGCGAAAGCTCGTGCAACAGCACCTTCATATCCGGGCTCGCCACGCGACCCTCCATAAACAGACGCGCGAGCACGCCAGCAATCACGCCGTGGACGAAGTTGAAGCCCTCAACCTCAGCCGCCGCGCAGCTGTCGCCCTCCTCGAGCGCGAAGAGGCCCTTGGACGTCGCCAACCACAGCGTGCGCGTCAGTCCAAAGAGCGCGCCCTCTTCCTTATCATCGTCCACCACGGCGGCGACCCACTCGCCCGCCTCGATCGCACGCGAAACCTCGGACGCCACGTCAGCAAGCGCCTCGGCATCGCCGGCAGCGGTGCGCTCAATCGTGGGCATCTCAAACGTTCTAGCAGCGGCAGCAGCGCCACCCTCGCCGCCGATCAGCGCCAAGAAACGGTTCTGCATGGCGGTGATACCAAGCGTGCCCAGCGCCGCGGACACTTCGTCGGCAGAAAACGCCGGGAAGGACGTCGCCTCAAAATCGAGCTCGACGGGCGCATCGGTGCGAATGGTTGCGACCTTGCGGCTCAGCAGCGCATCGTCGATGTGTGCACGCAGGTTCTCGCCCATCTTGCCCTTGACCTCGTCGGCATGCGCGATGACCTCGTCCAAGCTGCCGTACTGTGCGATGAGCGCGCTCGCCTTTTTGGGCCCGATGCCCGGTACGCCGGGAATGTTGTCCGACGTATCGCCCTTTAGACCGTAAAAATCGGGCACGAGCGCCGGCGTGATGCCGTGATACAGGTCGTCCACGCTCTCGGGCGTCATGATCGCCACGTCGGACAGGCCCTTGCGGGTCGAGACCACGTTGACGTGCTCGGTCACGAGTTGATACATATCGCGATCACCGGTCACCAGTAGCATGTCGCAGCCGGCCTCCTCACCCAGACGCGCCATGGTTCCCAGGATGTCATCGCCTTCCCAGCCCTCGGACTGCAGAATCGGCACGTTGAGCGCGGCGAGCAGCTCCTTAATCATAGGGAACTGCGCATGCAGATCGGGGTCCATGGGCGGGCGTTGCGCCTTATACTGCGGCAGCATCTCCATGCGCACGCGCGGCTTGCCCCTATCAAACGCCACAACAACGCCGTCGGGATTAAAGGCGTCGATCATCTTAAGAAACATGTTCAGAAAGCCAAAGATCGCGTTGGTGGGGCGACCGTCCGGCGCGTTCATGGTCGGCGGCACGGCGTGGAAGGCGCGATGCATGAGCGAGTTGCCGTCGATAACGGCAAAGGTGCGGCGCTTGTCAGACATATTGAATACCTCGCTTTAGGCTGGGCACGGTTTGCTCACTCCAGTTTACACGCTCCCCGCCCCGCGGCCACCTCACATCAAGCTCCCCCGCCACCGTGAGCCCGCGCGTGATACGATGGCTCACGGTACATCAACCAGCACGATCGATCCGAAAGGAGCCTGCGTCATGGAGCGTCCCTGCGCATGGAAAAAGTACACGCCACAGCAAGTCGAGGAGCTCGAGGAGCTTTGCCGCGGCTATAAGCAGTTTTTGAGCGAGAACAAGACCGAGCGCCTGTGCGTCAAGACCGGCATCAAGATGGCCGAGGAGGCGGGATACGTCGACCTGGAGACCGTGATCGCCGAAGGCCGCGAGCTCAAGGCAGGCGACAAGGTGTACGCCGCCAATCACGGCAAGGACCTCATGCTCGTCAACCTGGGCAACGCCCCGCTCGAGCAGGGCTTTAACATCCTGGGCGCCCACGTGGACTCGCCGCGCCTAGACCTTAAGCAGAACCCCGCCTTCGAGGCCGGCGACATGGCCTACCTCGACACGCACTACTACGGTGGCGTCAAGAGCTACCACTGGGTGGCCTCCCCGCTCGCACTCGTGGGCGTCATCTGCAAAAAGGACGGTACCACCGTCGACATCAATATCGGCGACAAGGCGGACGACCCGGTCTTTACCATCTCCGACCTGCTGATCCACCTCTCGAGCGAGCAGATGTCCAAGCCTGCCAAGGACGCCGTCGATGCCGAGATTCTCGACGTGATCGTGGGCGGCCGCCCCGTCAAGTTTGACGAGGACGACAAGGACGCCCCCAAGGAGCCCGTCAAGCAGATGTTCCTGGATATCCTCAAGGAGCAGTACGACGTCGAGGAGGAGGACTTCCTCTCCGCCGAGATCGAGGTCGTGCCCGCCGGCCCCGCCCGCGACATGGGCCTCGACCGCTCCATGATTCTGGGCTATGGCCATGACGACCGCGTCTGTGCCTACCCCTCCATGCTTGCCCAAATCGACGTCGCCAACGTGGAGCGCACGAGCATCACGCTCATCGTCGACAAGGAGGAGATCGGCTCCGTGGGTGCCACCGGCATGACGAGCCGCTTCTTCGAGAACACCGTCGCCGAGATCATGACGCTCGCCGGCGAGAATAGCCCGCTGGCCCTGCGCCGCGCGCTCGCCCGCAGCCGCATGCTCTCCTCCGACGTGTCCGCCGGCTTTGACCCGGGCTATGCCGGCAAGTTCGAGACCAAGAACGCCGCCTTTATGGGTCGCGGTCTGTGCTTTAACAAGTACACGGGCAGCCGCGGCAAGGGCGGCTCCAACGACGCCGATGCCGAGTACGTGGCCCTCGTCCGCGACATCATGGACGAGGCCGGCGTGGACTTCCAGACCTGTGAGCTCGGTCGCGTCAACGCGGGCGGCGGCGGCACCATTGCCTACATCATGGCCAAGTACGGCATGAACGTCATCGACTCCGGCGTTGCCGTCCTGTCCATGCACGCCCTGTGGGAGGTCGCCAACAAGGCCGATATCTACGAGGCCTATCGCGGCTACAAGGCCTTCCTCGAGCGCGCCTAACCAGCCCCTTCATCAGTTGCGGTGAAATACGGACTAAACTGGCCTATAAACGGCCAAAACAGACCGTATTCCACCGCAACTTCCTTTTTGACAGAGGAGAGTCCATGCTGCAGGTCATCATTTCGCCCGCCAAGCAGATGCGCTCGGCCCAAGATGCTTTTGAAGTCCTGGGCATTCCGCCCTTTGCGCGCGAGACGGCTCGACTGCATCGCGCGTTGCTAGATATTGAGCGAAATGAAGGCAGCGGCGGCCTGCAGGCGCTATGGAACGTGAGTGACAAACTGCTGGGGCCTTGCCTCAACACCCTGCATGAGTTCGAGCCCATCTTGGAAAACGGCGACCTCGACAATCCCGATATCGCCCGCAATACCTCCCCCGCCGTCATGTCCTATCACGGCATTCAATACCAGAGCATGGCACCCGAGGTGATGGATGCCGCGCAGCTCGCATGGCTGCAAGACCATCTGTGGATCCTCTCGGGCCTTTACGGATGCGTACGCCCCTTTCATGCCGTCGAACCGTATCGGCTGGAGATGGGTGCGAAGCTCGCCGTTGACGATGCCCGAGACCTCTACGCGTTTTGGAGCGACAAGCTCGCGCGGGTTATCGCCCCGGCAGGTTCAAACACCACGATCGTCAACCTCGCCAGCGTAGAGTATGCCAAAGCCGTTCTGCCCCACCTCGCGGGCGACGCCACAGCCGTCACGTGCCTCTTTGGCGAGGGTATCCGCAACGGGAAGCCCATCCAACGGTCGACCGCCAGCAAAAAGGCGCGCGGCTCCATGGTGCGGTGGATGGCAGAAAACAAGCTCGAGGATGCAAGCGAGCTCACCGCGTTCGACGTTGGTTATCGACACTTTCCCGAGCTCTCATGCCCAGGCACCCTCGTGTTCATCAACGAGCACTCTAGAGCCGGCACCCAACACTGACCCGCTCAGCTTTCTCCATATAACTTGCGGTGGAATAGTTCCTATTTGAGCCTTTTATCGCACAATCAGGAACTATTCCACCGCAACTTTTATGAATTGGCTGCTAGGCTCGACACCTATTCTGCTAGACCGTCGGCCTTTGCAATCCCATTTGTCGAACCGTCCTGATAGACAATCTTGACGTGCTCAACCTCGGACACCGCAACACCCGTCGGAGGCTCCAAACGCCATTCCGTCAGGGCGATATCCATGGTCGTGGGCACGTCCCCCTGATCTTTGAGCTTTACCGTGAGCGTTTTGAGCGCTGCATCAAACGTCACGCGTTCGATTTCTTCACCCGGAATGGATCCACCACTCAGCTGCAGCTGCACAAACTCGTCGCGCGGATACCAATAGTCGCCCGGAACGGCGAGCGTATTGGCATTACCGCCAGTACTCCTCACCGTCATAATCGGCAGGGCATCATCGGCCTCAAATTCCCAGGCAGCGCCGCCGCGACCGCCAAACGTCCAAATACAAAAGGCAATCACCAGCACGGCAAGCACCGCAAAACCAATCGCAACCAACCCATGGTGCGCACGGCTTTCCTCGGCCGATACATCCCATTGCGTCTCTCGATATAGATGCTTGTCTTCCATGTACGCCTCCCCACAGGCACGCTCGTTAGGCCAATCGTACCCATTCGAGCTATACTTGAGCCCATTACATAAACGGGGAGCTTGCAGGACAAGACGGCAGGCTGAGATTGGGCGCGCCCGCCCTGACCCGCAAACCTGATATGGGTAATGCCAACGAAGGGAGCCGTGCCAATGAGCACACAGACCGAGCCCAAGCTCGTCACGCAAATCGACTTCGCCCGCGCCGGGCAGATCACACCGCAGATGAAGGAGGTCGCCGAGCGCGAGCATCGCGACCCCGAGTACATCCGCGAGCGCGTGGCCGACGGCCGCATCGCCATTCCCGCCAACATCGTGCACATCAAAAAGGGCATGCGCGCCTTTGGCGTCGGCGAGGGCCTTTCCACCAAGGTCAACGTCAACCTGGGCATCTCGGGCGACAAGGCCGATGCCGCCGAGGAATGGAAGAAGGTCAAGATCGCCGAGGACTTTGGCGCCGACGCCATCATGGACCTCTCCAACTCGGGCAAGACGCGCCAGTTCCGCCAGCAGCTCATCGACGAGACGCCGCTCATGGTAGGCACCGTCCCCATGTACGACGCCATCGGCTACATGGAAAAGCCGCTGGTCAAGCTCACCAAGGACGACCTGTTCGAAGTCGTGCGCGCGCATGCCGAGGACGGCGTGGACTTTATGACCATCCACTGCGGCATAAACAAGTCGGTCACCAAGACCTTTAAGGAGACCGGCCGCCTGATGAACATCGTGAGCCGTGGCGGCTCACTGCTGTTTGGCTGGATGGAGGTCACCGGTAACGAGAACCCATTCTATGAGTTCTACGACGAGCTGCTCGAAATCTGCCACGAGTACGACGTAACGATTTCGCTCGGCGACTCCTGTCGCCCGGGCTGCCTCTACGACTCCAACGACGCCACCGAGACCGCCGAGATGATCGAGCTGGGCAAGCTGTGCAAGCGCGCATGGGCCGCCGGCGTCCAGGTTATGGTCGAGGGTCCGGGCCACATGGCGCTCGACGAGATCGCCGCCAACATGAAACTGCAGAAGCGCCTGTGCCACAACGCCCCGTTCTATGTGCTCGGGCCGCTGGTGACCGATATCGGCGTGGGCTACGACCACATCACCGCTGCCATCGGCGGCGCCATCTCCGCCAGCTCCGGTGCCGACTTCCTGTGCTACGTGACACCGGCAGAGCACCTATGCCTGCCCAACGCCCAGGATGTGCTCGACGGCCTCATGGCCACCAAGATCGCCGCACACGCCGCCGACATCGCCAAAAAGGTGCCCCACGCCCGCGACATGGACGACAAGATGGGCCAGGCACGCCGCAAGCTCGACTGGGACGCCATGTGGAAGTGCGCGCTCGACCCGGTTACGGGCAAGAAGCGCTACGAGGAGTCCCCCGCCGCCACCGAGGGCACTTGCACCATGTGTGGCAAGATGTGCGCCGTCCGCACCGTCAACAAGATCTTCGAGGGCACCACGATCGACCTCGGCATGGAGGACTAGCCCTGTCGCCGCGGCCGCTTCTGGCGGCGAGCTGGTGCCTGTCAATTGTTGACTTGTGAACATTTACTTACACTTGCGTAGAGATTGCATCGCCCGCCCGGGTTCGGCATAGAGTCGGCCCGGGCATCTTTATAATGCTGGCTTAAAGACCCATTTGATTCCGACCGAACAAGGGAGCGAACATGGATCGTAGTAAGGTACCTGCCGTCCTGTCCATCGCGGGATCCGATTCCAGCGGTGGCGCCGGCATTCAGGCCGACATCAAGACCATCACGGCGCACCGCCTGTATGCCGAGACGGCCATCACCGCCATCACAGCGCAAAACACCCTGGGCGTTACCGCCGTGCAGGATATCTCGCCAGATATCGTAGCCGCGCAAATTGACGCCGTTTTTGACGATATCCGCCCCAGCGCCGTCAAGATCGGCATGGTTTCTTCTGTCGAGATTATCGAAGTCATCGCCGACCGCTTGAGCGCCTGGAACGCAACGAACGTGGTCGTCGACCCCGTCATGGTCGCCACCTCGGGCGCGCGGCTGATTGCCGAAGATGCCGCCGAGGCGCTCACCCGCCGCCTGTTCCCGCTAGCGACGGTTATCACGCCCAATATTCCCGAGGCCATGGCACTGCTCGACTATGAGGTCGACTCCGAGCGCACGCAGCAAAATGCTGCCATGCTCCTCACCCGCCGCTTTGGTTGCGCATCCCTCGTTAAGGGTGGGCATCTTGTCAACGAGGCCAACGATGTACTGGCCGAACCCGCGCCACTCGATGACGAGGGCAACCATCTGGGAGATCCACTCACCACGTGGTTCCGCCACAAGCGCATCGAGACCGACAACACGCACGGCACCGGATGCACGCTCTCGTCCGCCATCGCCTGCGCGCTGGCTCAGGGCATGGATCTTGCCGACGCCGTCAACGCCGGCAAGGCCTACCTAACCGGCGCTCTGGCCGCCGGCTTTGACATGGGCAAAGGCTCCGGCCCCGTCAACCACATGTGGCAGTATTAAGATTCGCAGTCCAAAGCCACCGCAAAGGCGCCCGTCCCCTTTGCGGTGGCTTGGGGTCGCGCTACTCTCCGAGCATCTCTTGGAGCTTGGCTGCCACGGCGTGGCCCAGGCTCTCGTGGCTTTCGGGCATCATGTGCAGATAATCGATATCGCCCGGCTCGGCAAAATCAGCGGCATTCAAAAAGTCGCAGCCAAACTGTTTAGCAGCATACGCATAGTATTCGGCAAAATGCTCCGAGGCCTCGACGGAGCGCTCGTCAAAGTCGGTCATGTACACATCGGCGATCTGCGGTTTAATCTTGATAGGCGCCATCAGCAGAATACGCGGGCAGGGCGCGGCTTCGGTCCAGGGAAACGCGCGGACGGTGCGAATCAGCGCCATGGCACCGTCAGCGATATCGGCAGCCCCCACGCTAAAGACCGTCTTGCAGTCGTTGGTGCCCAGCATAATCACGATCGCATCCAGCGGCTTATGAGCCTCGAGCAGCATCGGCAACGCGCGGATGCCGTTGAGATTAGTGTCCAGATGGCACATGTCGTCGCGTACCGTCGTGCGGCCGTTGAGGCCTTCCTCAATCACGTGCCAGCCCTCGCCCAGGTCGCGCTGGGCCACGCCGCACCAGCGCACATCGTGCGCATAGCGTACCGCGGTGCCGTCGCGCATGCCCGCCGGATCATAGCCGTAGGTATTGCTGTCGCCAAAGCACAGAACGTTTTTCATCGTAAGCCCTTCCTCTAGTAAAAAGAAAAAGTCGGCGGGAGCAGTCTCTCCCGCCGAATCGACCTATCTGTCAGCACATACCGATTACAGGTACTTGCGCCAATCGTCATCGTCTTCATCGTCCTCGGCGGCAGCCTGGGCCTGCTCGGCGGCGCGGGCAGCCGCAGCGCGAGCGGCAACCTGGGCATAGGACTCCTCGTTGCGCTCGGGGAAGTTTGCCAGCACATGCTCGAACTTGGCAAAATCTTCGTCCCAGCGCGTAGAGGGCACGGCAAAAAAGACCTGCTTGACCTTAAAGTCGCCCGATGCGAGCTCCTTGCGGAAGAGCTCGGCCACGGCCTCGGCGTCAAAGCCGTTGTTGTCGCAGCCCCAAGCGCCCAGCACGAGCTTCTCGCGACCCAGCTCGTCGCAGATGGCAAGCACAAAGCGGATGCGATCGCGCAGGGCGTCCAGCAGGGCATCGTCACCCACACGATACTCCTGGCGAGCGCGCTTGGCGTTGGGCGCGGCGGCCACGATCACGTCGGCATACGCATGCACGTGGTTGCGGTCGAAGCGCACCGCAGGCACCACCAGCGCACGGTTGCGGTAAAGCTCGCAGTTGATGTTGCGGCGACGGTTCTCGCCGTACCATTTGCGCTGTTTATCGAGCACGTTGTACAGGTACGAATCGGCACAGAGCGTGGCCTCCTGACCCAGATAGCCCTGGATGTAGCCGCCGCCCGGGTTGGTGAACGAGGCAAAGTCGAGCACGGCCATGTCGCAGAACTGCGCATAGCCTCGGCCGTTATCCAGAATGGCCTGCGTGGCAGAGGCGTCGAGCACGGTGACCTCGGGCAGGACCGGAGCGGGCTCCTCGGCGGCAGGCGCGGACTCGGTCTCCGTGGCCTCCTCTGCGTGTGCAGGCTCGGCCGTAACCTCGGTCTCGGCGGACGCAACCTCAGCGGTCTCGGCCTCGGCGGCCTCAGACTCCTCGGCAACCTGTTCCTCGACAGCGTCGGCCGCTTGGGCCTTGGCCTTCATCGCCGCGACAAAACCGGCAGGCATACCATCGAACTCGCACACGCCGGCAAGCGAACGCTCGATATCCTTGGCGCACGCTTCGGACACAGTTGCCACGTGACGCTCGGCGGCCTTGGCACGGGCCTCGCGCTTGGGATTGGGCTGACCCGCTCGGTTGGACCTGCGGTTACGGTTCCTGTTGTCGACGTCTGCCATACATGGTCACCTTTCCTGTCGCTGCCGCTATCGGCTTTTCCCATCCATGATACCCCGCCGAGTACAAAAAAGACGGCCCCGAAGGACCGCCTTTCGCATCGATTTACACGCACGGCAAGCACCGCCGCAATTCGCCACTAGTCGCGACGGCCAAGGATGTTCAGGATGCGCAGGAACACGTTGATAATGTCCACGAACAGATTGGACGCCATGAGCACGGCGTTGGGCAGCGTAGGCGGCACCGTCGTGGCAACATAGGTGTCGTAGCCAATAAAGCCGGCGAACACCACGATTACGATCAGATCGGTGATGGTCTGCGAGACGCCCATGAACATCAGCACGATCTCAACCAGAATAGTGGCGAGCAGAATGCCAAAACCGATGCCATATACGCGCTGGAAAAACTTGGGGAACGTCACGCCCAAGGCGCCAAAGACAAAGGTGATGGCGGCCGTGGCGATAAAGGCAGTGTTGATGGTGGGCAGGTCGTAGTTGGCAAGGCCAAACGACGCGGTCAGGCCAAAGGTGCTCGCAAAGATTACGTAGCCCACAAGGGACAGGCCCACGGACTGCTTACTGGCGGCGGCCGACATCATGACCATGCCGACGATGGTCAAAATAAACGAGCCAAAGACCAGCGGCAGGGCGGCGCCGCTCATCATCATGCGCGCAAACGACATGGTGCTCGTAAAGTAGGCGCCGGCGCCCATGGCGCAAAAGCCCAAGAAGATCAGGGCAGACATGGCGAGATTGTACGCGCGCGGCGACATCTCCTTGGCGCGGCTTGCGCCGCTCTCGACGGGGCCGTTCTGATAGCCCTGGATATCGTTCATAGGTTCGTCCTTTCAAAAAGTGCCGTGAAAGACGGCGCAGCAGGTGACAAGATTCCTGTCATTGTACCCGAATGCCGTACGTCCTTACCCACGGCGCTCGCCCTCGAGCGTACGGTCGAATGCCCACACCCACCAACGCATCAGATGGGCCTGCGAACCATCTGGTCGTTCGCGCGTCTGGTCCTCCAGATACAACTCGGTCGCGTGCCCGCCAAAACGCACCTTATAGGTTGCCGTACGGATGCCGTGAACCGTCAGGCCAAACCCAGTGGTCGAGACAATCTCGTCAATCGTAAAGCAACGGCCGTCGACCCAGCAGACGGTGACCGGCACGACCTGTCCGCCCGCGAGGATGCGAGCCACGACGTCCACATACTGCTTGTGCACGCGCCGAGTTTTGCCATCTGTCTGTCGATATTCCATGCCTCCTATTATCGAACGCATGTTTGCATGTTGTAAAGCGAACAGACTGTGGTTTTGGAGTGTCGTAGTAATCGCACGTGTCCGCATGGCGTTTTAGCAAAAAGAACACCCGCGGTCAACAGGGCTAATATTCAATTTTAGTGCCAAAAAGTTCACTTCTCCCATCAGAACTCGGTAAAGAAACCCACAGGAGGTGATACGATTTATCATGTTTTTGTAACGTGTCTGCAAACTTCGAGAAAGCCCATATATGGACGTAACGTTCTCAACCTTCCTCGGCCAAATTGTGTCGAACCCAGTCCTTGCCGTCACCGTGATCCTCGCGTTGGGCGCCATCTTCGTCAATGGATGGACCGACGCGCCCAACGCCATCGCGACCTGCGTCACTACGCGTTGCATGCCCGCCCGCGCCGCCATTCTCATGAGCGCCGCATTCAACTTCCTCGGTGTGCTCATCATGACGCACTTTAACGCGAGCGTCGCCAATACCATCTCGCATATCGTCGACTTTGGCGGAAACAGCACCATGGCGCTCGCGTGCCTCTGCGCGGCGCTGTTCTCCATCGTCGTCTACGGCGCCACAGCGTCGCGTTTTGGTATCCCCACCTCGCAAAGCCACAGCCTTATCGCCGGCCTGACCGGTGCCGCTATCGCCCTCGGCGGCGCGAGCAGCGTCAACGTCCACGAGTGGATGAAGGTCATCTACGGCCTGGCGCTCTCCATCGGCCTGGGCTTTGTCATGGGCTGGGTCCTGTGCAAGCTCGTCTCGATTCTTTTCGCCGCCGCCAACAGGCGACGTGCCAATGTCTTCTTTAAATACGCTCAGATCGCGAGCGCTGCGGCCATGAGCTTTATGCACGGCGCGCAGGATGGACAGAAGTTCATCGGCGTGCTCTTTTTAGGCGTGGCCTTTGCCAGCGGCCAGACGAGCGTCGGCGATGCAGGCATCCCCATCTGGATTATGCTGCTGTGCTCGGCCACTATGGGTATCGGCACCAGCGTGGGCGGCGAGCGTATCATCAAGTCCGTCGGCCAGAGCATGGTCAAGCTCGAAAAGTACCAGGGCTTCTCCGCCGACCTGGCGGGCGCCGCAAACCTGCTGCTTGCCACCCTTACCGGCATCCCCGTGTCCTCCACCCACATCAAGACCTGCGCCATCATGGGCGTCGGTGCCGTCAAGCGCCTTTCGGCCATCAACTTCGGTGTCGTCAAGGACATGATGTTCACCTGGTTCTTCACCTTCCCCGCCTGCGGACTCATCAGCTTTGTCATGGCCAAGCTGTTCATGATGTTCCTCTAGTCAAACCGAACGTCCATCCGGACTGCATTACCTCGCCCGCCCATCTTCACCTCGAAAGGACCACCCATGGCAAAGAAACCCGATTCGTTCTACTTTGACAACTACGTCGCCTGCGCCGACCTAGCCGTCCAGGCCGCAGAGCTGCTCACCAAGATTTTTGAGAACTTTGACCCTGCGCAGATCCACGACATGCTCGATAAGATGCATGCGATTGAGCATGCGGCAGACAAGAAGCACCACGAGCTCGAAGACGCCCTGCTCACCGCCTTTATCACCCCGCTTGAGCGCGAGGATCTAGACCTGATGAGCTGCTCGCTCGACACCGTGCTCGATCGTATCGAGGGCGTCGTGCAGCGCGTCTACTTCACCAACATCCAGAGCATCCACCCCGATGCCATCGTCATCGCCCACAAGGTGACCGACGCCTGCCGCGCCATGAAGGACCTGATGGTCGAGCTGCCCAACTACCGCAAGTCCAAGACCCTGCGCGAGCTCGTCATCCAGATCAACACCATCGAGTCCGAGGCCGACGAGCTCTACATCAACGCCATGCGCAACCTGCACGTTAACGGCAAGGACCCGCTCGAGGTCATCGCTTGGCGTGACGTGTACGCCTTCCTGGAGTACTGCGCCGACTGCTGCGAGAATGTGGCCGATGTCGTGGATTCGATTGTCATGAAGAACAGTTAATTGGGGGTACGTGTCCCGGCGGCGAAGGGCCGGCCACGGTTTGCTTTCTCACTCCGGCTGCTTTGCAGAGTCGTTCGAAAGCAAACCGTGGCCGGCCCTTCGCCTTACGTACCACCATTGGGAACTTTGGCTGATACTTTGAAAGCAATGAGGCTTTTGTTGACAGGGCCTTTGAGCCCGATTGGGAACTTTGGGACCGCCTTAAACGTTTGGCTGGATCGGGCTTTGGGTACCCTTTGTTTTGCTTTGGGTTGATACACTGAATTTGGAGGGCTTGGTTGTGAGTTATTTGGATCTGGCTCGGGGTCGGTATTCTTGTCGTGAGTTTGAAGATCGGGCTGTGGAGCAGGCTGTGGTGGATGCCATTGTTGAGGCTGGGCGTATTGCTCCTTCTGCTTGTAATAACCATCCAACCCGTGTGATGGTGTTGGATACGCCTGAGCTTCTGGAGAAGGCTGCTGCTTGTCAGCCTCGGTTTGCTCGTGATGGGTCTATCTTTGGGGCTCCGCCTGTCTTCCTTATTTGCAGCGTTACCGATGACGCTTGGGTGCGCCCGTATGATCAGATGAATTCCAGCGAAATCGATACGTCCATCGTGTGTGATCAGATGATGATGGAGGCCACCGAGCAGGGCCTGGGAACGTGCTGGGTATGCCATTTTAAGCCTGAGGTGGCACAAGAACAGTTCAATCTGTCCAAGGGCGTCTATCCCTATCACATGCTCGTCTGTGGCTATCCTGCCGACCACATCGCCGATCCCGAGCATCGCGAGGCCCGCACCATTCCCCTCCCCGACTTCCTCCTCAAGTAGATTTTTGGGACATGCCTTAAAGCCTACCCTTGACCGTTCATCCGTTCGCCGAGTTCTGCGCCACTATGTGCAGGGCTTGGTTTTTATGTTACGCACCCCGGCACAGTCATAAAAAAGGAGGCTTATAGGACAAAATGTGTGTCCCGATAGAACATCCGTTTCCATCCATTAATCCAGCCAGAACGGGTACGGGTCCCTGTGGTGGAGGTCCTCCCACACGGCCCTGTCGCCCCACTCCGGCCCTCCGTCCTCGCGCGACGGCGAGGCGGAGTAGACGCTGAACAGGAAGTCGATGTCCGCGTCGGTCGGCATCGTGGCGAGCTTCTCGCGCGCCGTCCTCGCGTCCCCCGAATGAGCGTGGCACCACCAGAACACCGCCTTAACGCGCTTGACCGACGTCAGCCCCCGGTGGTTGCGCAGGACGGCCCTCAGCTGCGAGTTCACCCCTCCCTCGATCATGTTGTTGGTCGACGGCAGCGGGCCGGCCTTGGCCAGGGCGGGGTCGAGGTAGGTGAACAGCGTCCCCGCCGACACCAGCGACGACAGCGACGAGCGCGCCCGCCTCAGCCTCTCGTGGGTGTAGACCCTCCTGCCGTCCACCACGGTCCTGTCCTCCAGGAAGTCGGCCCAGAACCCGCACCAGTCGAGGTAGCGCTCGACCCAGAGCTCGGCCTGGTGCAGCGTCTCGATGCCCATGAGGTCGCGCGCGATGAGGTAGAGCTCGCGCCCCGCCTGGAGCTTCGGCCGCGTCGTCGTGTAGCGCTTGACCTGCGAGAAGGCGTGGAAGGTGCACCTCTGGACCCTGGTGCGCGGCCAGGTCTCGCGCACGGCCCTGGCGAACCCGCTCCCGCCGTCGGTGACGACCACGTCGGGCGCCGGGATCGGCGCCATGAGGGCCGACCACGCCCTCGAGTTCTCGGACCTGGCCATGTACCAGGAGACCACCCTCTCGCCGCTGCAGCATATGAGCACCACGAGGACGCGCGCGACCCAGATCCCGTCGGCGTAGAGCACGCGGTGCAGCTCGCCGACGGGGACAGCATCGGCCAGACCTCCCAGAACTCGGCCGTCCTGCGCCTGAAGGACCGTCCGCCGCCCGGCATCATGGCCTGCGAGTCCTTCGAGAGGAGCCACCCGAGGAACTCCTCGAGCCTTGTCGCCGTGTCGTCGTACCTCACCGTCGTCGACGCGCCGCAGGCCGTGCACCTCCACCGCTGGGACCCCGATGAGGTCCTGCCGTTGCGCTTGGTCCGACCGCCGCAGTAGGGGCAATAAACGGCCTTCATGGGCACCTCTTCCGAAAGGGTATTTAACGGTTCCGGAAAAGGTTATCTACCTGCGGCAACGATAGGCAACCGGACACACATTCCGTCCGAGCGGTTAAAAGCGGCCACGGAATTTAAACGGCTGAAAAAGGGGCATCGACCTGCGCCGATGCCCCTAAAGTAGACACACATTTTGTCCTATAAGCCAAAAAGGACCCGCAAGCTGCGGGTCCTTTCTAGGCACTAAATTGTAGGCCGAATGTTAGTCCAGGTCGTCGGCAGCAAAGTTGTCGATCGGGGCAAAGGGATCGGCCACGGGGACAACCGGGTCAGCGACGGGCAGCGGCTCGGCGGGAACAGTCACTGCAGGAGAAGCGGCAGAACCGACCGGCGTGGAGGCCATGAGGTCGGCCGGGAAGGAGTTCTGGGCATCGTCCATGAAGTGCTGGATGAGCTTGAGATACTCGGCCTTGAACTCCTCACGGGAAGCTTTGAGACGATCGATCTCCTCGAGCTCGGCCTGCTTTTCGGTCAGAGCCTGGCGGATGACCTCGCGGGCCTTGGCGTCAGCCTCGTTGCGGATACGCTCAGCGTTCTCGTTGGCATCGTTAACGATGGTCTCAGCGGTCTGCTGGGCAGCGATCAGGGCAGCGGAAATCTGGCGCTCCTGAGCGGAGAAGTCAGGGGCGGGAGCAGCCACGGGGGCGGCAGGAACGGCCTGGGCGGTGGCATCCTGAGCTTGGGCAAGCTGAGCCTGCGCATCGGCAAGCTGCTGCTCGGTAGCAGTCAGACGACCCTTAAGGTCGACGATCTTAGCGAGCATAGCGTCAACCTCGGAGGACAGCGTCTCCAAGAAGACGTCGACCTCAGCAGGATCGTAGCCACGCTTGGCCTCAGAGAAAGTCTGAGCCTGGATGTCTGCAGGGGTAATAGCCATAACAAGTCTCCTTTTTCATCGCCTCGGCGCTACACGCCCGACGTAAGTTACTAAGTCAGTTCTACACGAGTATACCTATAAGAAGCTGCAGAACCAGCCTCTGCACCAACTGCAACGCAATAATCGCAACGACCGGCGAAAAATCGATACCGCCCATCGGCGGGATGAAACGACGGAACAGGTTGAGCCACGGACCGCACACGCTATCAAGCACCGCGGCAATATCCTGAAGCAAACCACCCTGCTTCATGGGAATCCACGTCATAAAGCAGTAGACGACAATGAGCGTGGAATAGAAGTTGAACAGCGTGTTGACCAGCTGGACGATAGTGTAGATGTTGATGGGAATCTCCTCGTCTTGTCTTTACTTAAGGTAGCCGTCGGCACGAAGCTTCTTGAGATCGGAATCTTTGACCTCGCAACCGGCGGGCAGCACCATGAACACGCGGTCGCCCACCTCCTTGACCGTGGCACCCAGACCGCAGGCAAAGCCGTAAGAGAAGTCCAAGACGCGCTTGGCAACTTCGGTGCGTACGCCCACAAAAATCAGTGCGACAGGCTGCTTGGTGCGAACGCGGCGCACCACGGTCTCCACGTCGTCATAGCTCTCGGGGCGCAGGACATAGGCCGGCAGCTGCGGCGTGGCGTTGATGATATTGCTCGCATAGGCCGAGGCATCGCTCGGTGCAGGCGCGGGTGCAGCGGCGGCACGGGCGCGGGTATTCTCGGCGTAGCTCGACGGCGTGTCATAGGCACCAGGACGATAACCGCTCGCAACACTGTCCTGCGAGCGCGAAGGCGGGTTATACGTCGTGGCATGACGGGAGTCATCGCCGACCAGCTGACCGGAGCGCGTATACACGGCAACCGACTCAGCTTCACCGCGGCGCGTCTGGCCAAGCAGGCCGTTGCTCGGCTCGTCTTGGGTGTAGAAGCCCTCGCCCGAAGCACCACTGTAGCCGTTGTTCTGATAGCCATCGTCGTAGCCGTCATCGTAGCCGTAGTCGTCGTCCTGGCCATAACCCTGGTCGTAACCCTGCTGGCCGCCCAGGTGCATCTTATTTTTAATCTCGTCAAGGAAGCCCATGGTTGTGTCCTCTCGCGGTTTAGTGCAGGCGCCCCGATAATCAGTGCGCACTTCAGAGCCTTATTTTACTGCAAACTCCGGGCTAAATACTACCCTGCCCAGGCGAACGAGCGTAGAGCCCTCCTCAAGGGCAGACTCAAAGTCCTCGCTCATACCGCAGGAAAGCTCAGGCAGGTTCAAATCGGGATGCGCCGCCTCCAGCTCATCCCTCAGCTCACGAAGCCCCGCAAAGGTGCGGCGTGCCACATCCTTATTCCCCCGGGGCGCCATAGTCATAAGCCCCTGTACGCAAATTCCCTCAAGTTCTGCAAGCTCACCCGCGGCGGCGCGAATCTCATCGGGTGAAAAGCCTCCCTTCGACTCCTCACCACTCACATTGACCTCAATGAGCACACGCTGGGGGCCGACGAGCTCGCCTGCCTCAATCTTGCGAACAGCACGGCTCGAGATCGCCTGCGCCAGATGCAGCGAACCCACCGAGTGAATCAGCTCGGCTGAGCCCAGCACCGCATTGATCTTATTGGTCTGCAGGTTGCCGATCATATCGAAGCGCACCTCGGGCAGCTCCGGATGCTCCGCCAGACCCGTGAGCTTGCGAACCAGCTCCTGCGGGCGGTTCTCGGCAAAATGGCGATACCCCGCCTGGATGGCGGCAACGGTCTCATCGACACCAACGGTCTTGGACACGGCAATGAGGCTCGCGGCGTCGTGGGGACGGCCCGCGCGATCGAGCGCCGCATAAAAACGTTCCAGAATCTGCTCGCGGCGAGCGCGCATCAAGTCCAAATAGTTATCCATTGCCAATCGCCTCCGCTGACAGCCAAACAAGTAGTCCCATGCTAACGCAAGAGCGCGGCCCCGCATGTGCAAGGCCGCGCTCACTTAGGTATTTACAATCTTTCGACGAACGGGGTTACTTACTCCTCGTCGTCCTCGCCATCGTCCTCATCCTCAAGATGATCGAGCAGGTAGCGAAGACCCTCGCTGACCTCGTTAACGGGCACCTTGGCAACGTAGCGTGCATCGACGGCGGGCCTCATGATAACACCCTCGCCCGAAGGCACGCGCATGCTCTCGAGCTCATCCTCATCAGTGCAGGCGATATCACCGGCAGTCATACGCTGTCCGGTCAACAGGAAGGTCAGACGGCAGGCGGCATCGATGGAAATCGAGGCGATGCGATCGAGATAGCGCGATACCATGATGGCGCGGCGCAGGTCGTCATAGTTGCTGTCGTCGTCCATAAAATCGCCCGTGTCCATGCGGTTAAAGGTGCGGAAGAACTTCTCGTAGGCGGCGTGCACTGGCTCGTCCTCGACGGCCAAGTTGCAGATGATGGACATGTCGTTGGTGACGAGCGCAGAAAGCGAAGAGCCCAGCACCTGGTAGACGGCCTCAGCCTCGGCCTCGACCGTGCCGACAAGCTCCTTGGGCAGCGAGATGTCGGCCTTGATCATATGACGCGTGGCGCGGCAAATCTGGCGAACCTTATCGGTCATGCGCTGCAGGTTAAAGTCGACGTAGATGATCGTCTGCAGCAAGCGGAAGTCGGAGGCGACCGGTGACTGCGTGGCAATCAGGTTGTAGCAGACGGCCTCCAGGTTGGCGCAGCGTGCGTCAATCGAAAGCGTGCGCTTCTTGGTCTTGGTGGCGAGCTTGCGGTCGTCGGTCACATAGGCCTTCACGGCATCGTGGAGGGCCAGATCGACGGCCTCGTAGATGCTCAGCATCTCGTGACGGGCCTCGATGAGCTGACGGGAAAACAGTTTGCGCATGGTTCACTCCAATCAGTTGGGTGCGGTCATGCCGCCCGCACAGTGAATACGCACCGGACCAGATCCGATCGGCTTGGGACTAGTCGCACCGATCAGCCAAAGCGGCCGGTGATATAGTCTTCCGTCCGCGAGTCCACCGGGCTGGTGAAGATCGCGTCGGTTTGACCATACTCGATGAGCGTAGCGGGCTCGCCGGCAACTTCCTGCAAGAAGAACGCGGTGTAGTCACTGATACGAGCTGCCTGCTGCATTGAATGCGTGACGATGATAATCGTCATCTCGGGCGCCAGCTCGGCCATCAGATCCTCGACCTTAGAGACGGAAGTGGGGTCGATGGCGGAGCAGGGCTCGTCCATCAGGAGGACATCGGGTTGCACCGCAAGCACGCGCGCGATGCACAGACGCTGCTGCTGACCGCCCGAGAGCGCCAAACCATCCTTGTTGAGCTGATTGGATACCTCTTTCCAGAGGTTGGCGCGCTTGAGCGATTCTTCCACGATGTCATCGAGGTCGCTTTTGCTAGTCACGCCCTGCAGACGAGGGCCAAAGGCGACATTCTCGTAGATGGATTTGGGAAACGGGTTGGGCTGCTGAAAGATCATGCCCACGCGACGACGGAGATCGACCGGATCGACACCCTCGGCATAGATATCGTTGCCGTCGAGCGTCATGGTGCCCTCGACGCGCGTGCCCTCAATCAGGTCATTCATGCGGTTGATGCAGCGCAAAAACGTCGACTTGCCGCAGCCCGAAGGGCCAATGAAGGAGGTGATGGCGTTTTTGGCGATGTTGAGGTCAAGCCCCGTCAGCGCATGAAAGTCACCGTACCAAAAGTTGAAATCCTTGGCCGTAATGGCCGCTTGCTCCAACGCGGGAGCGGACTGATAAACGGACATGGGACTCCTTAACTAGCGACGCTTGCGCGACAGGAAGCGCGCAAACAGGTTGAAGGCCAAAATGATCACCATCAGCAAGAGCGCGGTGCCGTAGGCTGCGTTCATGTTGATGCCGTCGTTGGCAAGCAGGTACAGGTGAACGGTCATGGGACGACCGGAATCGAGCGGCGAAATAGGTAGATTGATGGCCTGGCCCATGGTGTAGAGCACCACGGCGGTCTCGCCGATGGCACGGCCGATGGCAAGGACGATGCCCGTGGCAATGCGGCCAAAGGCCGAAGGAAGCACGATCTTGGAGACGACCTGCCACTTGGTAGCGCCCAGGCCGTACGCGCCCCAACGGATATAGCGCGGAACGGCGCGAATGGCTTCTTCGGTGGTGCGCATGACGATGGGAAGCATCAAGAGCGCGAGCGCCAGAGCGGCCGAGACCATCGAAAGGCCCAGGCCCATAGCCTCGACAAACAAGGCGTAGCCAAACAGGCCCATAACGATGGAGGGCACCGAGGCCAAAGCGTCAGCAGCGTAGCGAATGAGCTCGACGACCTTGCCCTGCTTGGCGTACTCGGCCAGATAGACGGCTGCCAGCACAGCGATCGGCGTGCAGATAAGCATGGCGAGCGCCGTCACGTAGACGGTCGAGACGATCGTGGGCCAAATTCCGCCCTCGGCGTTGACGCCCTGGGGCCAACCGAAGATAAAGTCGAGCGAGATGTGTGGCAGGCCGTTGATGACCACGTAGGCGATGATAGCGACCAGCACCAGCGTGGTGATGTAGGCAGCGGCACGAAACACGCCAAGCATGATCTTGTTGGACAGGTCCTTGTTGATGCGGCCCTTCTTGCCGTGGGAAAGGGCACGCTTGATGCGCTCGCGCGACGAGGTCGTATCGACCGTCGTGTCAACGGAATCGGACATAGCCTACCCCCTCTTCTTCTTGGAAATCAGACGAACGATACCCACCAGCGTGGCGGAGATGATAAACAGGACCACACCCATGCCGAACAGCGCCGAGCGGTGCAGACCCGAGGAATAGCTCATGTCGAGCGCAATCTGGCTCGTGAGCGTCGAGATGGGGCTCGCAATGCTGTCGGGAATAACCGGGGCGTTACCTACGACCATGAGCACGGCCATGGTCTCGCCGATGGCACGGCCCATACCCAGCACGATGGCATCAACGATACCCAGCTTCGCGGCAGGTAGCACGACCTTATAGATGGTCTGCCACTTTGTGGCACCCATGGCATACGATGCCTCGCGAATGCCCATGGGAATGGAATTGAGAGCATCGATGGTGAGCGTGGTGATGGTAGGGACGATCATGATGGCGAGCACAAACCACGCCGTCAGCGCACCAAAACCAAGGCCGCCGGTCAGTTGTGCGATAAACGGGCGGATGATGATCATGCCGAAAAAGCCGTAGATGATAGAAGGGATGCCGGCCAGCAGGTCGACGGCAGGGCTGATGAGCTTGCGCACGCGCTTGCTGGCAATCTCGACCAGGTAAACGGCTGTACCCACGCCCAGCGGCACGCCCATGGCGAGCGCACCGACGGTCACCAGACCCGAGCCGGCAAGCAGCGACAAGATTCCGTAGTGGCCCTCGGAAGGCGCCCACGTAAAGCTAAAGAAGTCCGCCAGACCGATGTCAGTAAAGACGGGCAGCGCCGAGTACGTGGTAAAGACAAAAATCAGGATGACGGTGACGACCGCCAAGAACGCGCAGGCAAAGAAGATCCACTGCAGCGCCTTCTCCTTGATATAGGTGCTGCGCGATACGAGCGCCAGCTCGCGCTTCTTGGGCGTCTGAACATTCTGCTCAGTCTGGGAGTTTTCCTGTGCTTCCATGCTACTCACTCCCCTTCTCGTCGTTGGTGACGGGGATAAAGCCCGCCTCGCGAATCTGCTTGTCCATCTTTTCGGACGTCACATAGTCAATGTAATCCTGCGCCTGCTGCGAAGGCGCACCCTTCACAAAGAAGTAAAGGTCGCGCGAGATGGGATAGCCGCCACTCGCGACCGTCTTCTCGGACGCCTCAACATGATTGACCGAGACGGCCTTGACCGAGGTCTTGGCGTTGAGGCTATCGACGAAGCCCAGCGAAATGTAGCCGATGGCCCCACGCGAACGAGATACCACGTCGCGGACCTGGCCCGTACCCGAAAGAACAGCCGAGCGGCGATCGAACGGCGTGCCATCCATCACGATGGTACGGAAGGCCTCGCGCGTACCGGACGCCTCGTCTCGGTTGATGACCTGAATCCTCAGGTCCTCGCCACCGACCTCTTTCCAATTGGTAATCTTGCCGGCGTAGATATCGCGGAGCTGCTCGGTCGAGAGGTTATCGACGGGATTGTCGTCGTTCACGATGACCGCAATACCGTCGTGGGCAATGACGATGGGAGTCAGGCCCAGATCCTGTTCGTCGGCATTGAGTCCACGGGAGGAGCTGGCGATATCCGCCGTGCCGGCGCTGACGGCCTCGATCCCAGCGGAAGAACCCAAACCGGAAACGAGCACGTCGATGCCGGTCTCCTCCTTAAAGCCCTCGGCCGCAATCTCGGCGATAGGAAGGCAGGTCGTGGAGCCGGCCACGGTAATGGAAGAGGTAGAAGATCCCGAAGAACAGGCGCACAGCGTAAGCGTAAACACAGCGGCGCTCAGGACCGATACGATCTTTCTCATAGCATCATGCCGATCGCAGCATGGCGCCCACAGGTGCCGTCCTCGTTACGGTAGGAATAAAAGCGGTCGTTCTGACGCACGGTCGAAAGCTGGGTATCCACGATATTATCCGCGTCGACACCGACATCTACCAGCGCCTCGCGAATGGCAGCGGAAAGATCAAGCATGCGAGAGGTATTCGCATCGATGCAAGAGAACTCGGCGGCAAAGCGATCCATGAGTTCCTGGGATACCTCATATTCGTCACCCAAGATATGGGGGCCGATATAGGCGGAAACGTCGCTCGCATCGCAACCGGCAGCATCGCAAAGCGCCTGGCACGCCTTGGCGGAAATACGTGCAATCGTGCCCTTCCAACCGGAGTGCACCACGGCAAATCCGCCGGGGGCCACCAGCACCACGGGAACGCAGTCGGCAAAGCAGAGCAGCACGGGCACGTTATGCGCCGTGCAGACGATGGCATCACAGCCCTCGGCAATCTGCTCGCGAACGTCCTCAAGGTCATCGGCGCCGTTCGAGGTCACCGCAACGATATGATCACCATGGACCTGATTGGGAACGAGCAGGTTGTGCTCGCACTCGGCGGCACCCATAGCCTCGAGCGCACGACGACGATTTTCTTGAACAGCAAAGGGGTCATCGCCAACATGCGAGCCCAAGTTGAGTGAGGAGTACGCATCTTCGGAAACGCCACCGGCGCGCTCGGTGAAGGCAAAGCGAACATCGGATGTCGCGCCCTCCACCAACGTAACTCCATCATGGTCGACACGCGAAACTTTGTCCGCACGTGCTGCCATACTAAAGCCTCCTAATAACACAAGTACCGCGGCATCGCCGCTACAGCCCGCGTTTATACGGCTGTCATACTTCTCTAAAAGGATACCTGCTGCGCTGGAGGCAATCGTAAAGGGAACGTAAAGAGATTGGAGGTTCTAGTTTACAAAGTCGAAATAAAAAGGGCGCGTCCATACGGACACGCCCCTGTGCACAACAATGCAAAGAACGACTTAGAAGCTACCGCGCTTCAGGAAGTCGGGAAGCTCGAACTGATCGTTGCCGAAGTTAGGAAGCTCGGTGCCACCGACGTTGCGGGTCGGAGCGGCCTGAGCCGGGCTCGTGGCAGGAGCGGTGCGCTGCGGCTCAGCGGAGGCAGCGGCCTTGCTCTGAGACTGCTGAGCAGCAAAGAGCTCGTCCTGACGGTTGACGTTGGAGTCGGAGAAGCCCGTAGCGATGACGGTGATACGCACCTGATCGCCCAGGGACTCGTCGACAACGGTACCGAAGATGATGTTGGCCTCGGGGTCGACGGCGTTGGCGACAACGTCGGCGGCGTCGCTGATCTCCTGGATGCCCAGGTCCTTGGAACCGGCGATGGAGAGCAGCACGCGCGTGGCACCATCGATGGAGCTCTCGAGCAGCGGGCTGGAGATGGCCTGCTGGGCAGCGTCGACGGCACGGGTGTCCCCAGAAGAGGTACCGATACCCATCATGGCGGTACCGGCCTGCTTCATGATGGTCTTAACATCGGCGAAGTCCAGGTTGATGATACCGGGGACGGTGATGAGGTCGGTGATGCCCTGGGTGCCCTGGGAAAGGACGCCATCGGCAATCGCGAAGGCCTCGAGCATGGTGGTCTTCTTCTCGGCGATGTCGAGCAGCTTATCGTTAGGGATGACGATCATGGTGTCGACGCAATCGGAGAGGGTCTTAATGCCCTCCTCGGCGCTCTTCTTGCGCTTGCGGCCCTCGAAGGTGAAGGGCTTGGTCACGACGGCGACGGTCAGCGCACCGACCTCGTTCATCGCGATATCGGCAACGATGGGAGCAGCGCCGGTACCGGTGCCACCGCCCTCGCCGCAGGTGATGAACACCATGTCGGCACCAGCGAGCGCCTCGGCAATGTCGTCGCGGGACTCATCGGCAGCCTTGCGGCCAACCTCGGGGTTGGCGCCGGCGCCCAGGCCGCGGGTAAGGTCGGTGCCGATGTGCACCTTGATATCGGCATCAGAGATCGCGAGTGCCTGAGCATCGGTGTTGATGGCAACAAACTCGACGCCGCGGATGCCCTCTTCGATCATTCGATTGACCGCGTTGGTACCGCCGCCGCCGACGCCGACCACCTTAATGACGGCAAGGTAGTTGTTGATCTCTGTCTCGTGCATGTCGGTCCTCCGAACAAAGGTTATAGCCATAGCATGGGTCGACCCCTGCGCACATTAACCTTCAGGTTGAAAGTAAATGCAAAGGTAAACCGTATTATGTTTGCACATTATGAACGTATCAGTCAAATAATTGACCGTGAAAACCAAACAAACCAGATAAACGGCGTGGTATGGCCCCTCAACAAAGCATCAACCAGCGCTACGAGGTCGGAGCGTTCCTAAATGTATAGTTACCCGGAGAGCGCACATTGATATACGTTACGCCCTCTACCTGCGAAAGCAGCTTGGTGACTACGCGCTCCTTCTTGACGATATCGTTCGAATCGCCCAGCGACACCTCAATGCCGTTATTGAGGTTTGCCGAGATGGCTTCGACCGAAGGCGTGGAAATATCCTTGACTTGTCCCAAGAACTCGCTCGAAAAACCACGCACATAATCCAAGCCAGCCTTAACGGCCTTGGAGCTCACTGCCTGGCCGGAAACCGGAGCGACATCCGCCGAGACATCAGTCAACAACACCGCGCCATAGTGCTTAGCGAGCGCCAGCGCGGCATCGATTCCGGTCAAGGTATTTGAGCCCTGCCCTGTCGTGATGACGTTGCCCTGATCGTCCACTTCGACCGACGTCGACAGCGGGGCGATCCAGGTGTCATCATCCCCGATGGCCCAGGCAAGGTCATCGGAGCTGATATAGGCAATTGCGATGACCTTGCGCTCCATCGGCGTAATGATGAGCGTATGTGGGAACTGACGCTGGACATCCACGCCCGAGACCCACGGGTTCTGCTTGAGGTCCTCGGTAATCTGGTCGGGATCGACGTTAAAAAGCGACGTTCCCTCGGGCAAATCGATCAGCTGGATAGCATCGTGCTTCGTCACATGCTCGCTGCCTTGAATCTGAATATCAGTGGCGGTAAATAATCCAGAGTTAATCACCACGATAGCAACGACGACGAGCACGGCCAAGACGGCCAAAACGCCGCCCACGATTTTGCCTTTGCCTGTAACGACAGAAGCGGCGTCTGATGTTTTATTTGCCATCGCCCTAAGTAAAGACAACGGGTTGACGCCTTTTTTACCCGAAGGCTTCTTGGCGGTAGCCGGCACCGATGTCAGCGAGCGCGGTTTCGATGCGCCCAGCGTGCGACTCGGACGCGCCGCCTTAGTTCCTGGCGAGGGCTTAGGAGTTGCCATAGGACGGGCAGGCTTGACGCCCATAACAGGCTTTGACGTCACCGAGGGACGCGAGGACTTTTTTGCGGCCGGACGATTACCGAGCTGCGAGCCGACAACCGGACGACTGGTCTGTCGAGCATGCCCGACAGGCTTAGAGTGCGCGACGATATTGCGTTGAGGTTTGGCAGGCGCGCCGGAACGCCCTCCGGCGCGGCGGAAGGTGGGTTTCGATGCTCTAGAAGCCGAGGAATTTAACTTCCGGTCTGAGCTCGATGCCATACGCCTCCCTCACCTTTCCGTGCACATGTCTGATAACCGCGGCAACGTCATCGGCCGAGGCAGTTCCGTTATTAACGATAAAATTAGCGTGAACGGGCGAAACTTCCGCGCCGCCAATCGAAAAACCCTTTAATCCACAATCCTCGATAAGCTTGCCCACGCTCGCATCGGGCGGGTTGCGAAAGACCGACCCGCAGGATGCGCGACCCATGGGCTGTGTACGCTTGCGCCTCGTCAGGTACCGCTCCATGCGCTCGCGAATGTCGGCCTTGGGCGCCGGTTTAAGCTTGAGCACGCACTCGAGGATGATCTCATTGCGGGGAAGGCTACATTCGCGGTAGCCCCAAGTGATCTCGGACCCCGCATAATGTTTGATACCGGATGCCGGGTCAAACGTTACGACATCCTCAACCAGCGAGCCAATCCACTCGGTCCGTGTGCCGGCATTCATAGATATCGCACCGCCAACCGAACCAGGGATGCCAACGGCAAACTCAAGGCCCGAGAGGCTACGCGACAGGGCATCGTTGACCAGGCGCGCAAACATCACGCCCGCACCGACCGTCAGCGTACAACCGTCATCGGCAACAACCGTGCGCTGAAACTCACGTCCGAGCGAAATGACGGCGCCGCGATAACCGCCATCGGCAACCAGCAGATTGGAGCCCTTGCCGATGATGACCCACGGCACCTGCTCGCGATCGAGCACCGCCACGGCGCGGCGGAGGGCATGATAGCTATGGCACGTCACAAAGAGGTCGGCCTTGCCGCCGATACGATAGCTCGTATGACGCGCAAGGCGCTCGTCCTCGATCACATCCGTGTCGATCATGCCCGAGAGCGCCATGACGGCGTTAAACAGACCCATTAGACTTAAGCGTCTTTCTTGGCAGTCAGATACTCAATGAACTCGGGACCGACGGTCGTAACGTCACCGGCACCCATAGTGAGCAGCAGGTCGCCCTCGCCCACCATCTGCTCGAGCTCCTGATTGAGCTCAAGACGGCTGGAGCAGTACACGACCTCCTTGCCAGGATGCTTGGCGCGCACGGTATCGGCGAGCATCTTAGAGGTGACACCCGGAATGGGCATCTCGCCAGCCGAGAACACATCAATCAGCAGCAGTTTATCGGCATTGGCAAATGCATCGGCAAATTCGTCGCACAGGGCCTGCAGGCGCGAATAGCGGTGCGGCTGGAACACGACGTCGACGTGCTTGTAGCCCAGCGACGAAGCAGCAGCAAGCGTCGCCTTGATCTCGGTGGGGTGATGGCCGTAATCATCGACCACGGTGATGCCATCGATATCGCCCACGTGGGTAAAGCGACGGCGGACGCCCTCAAAGCTCGAGAGCGCCTTGGCGGCGGCGTCGATGTCAAGGCACAGGACATGGGCGACGGTGAGCACCGCCGTGGCGTTGAGCATGTTGTGGCGACCGGGATTGCTCTTGATCTCCACAGCGTGCTCAGTGCCGTCCTCAAAGCGAACGATAAAATCGCTCTGGATGCCCTTGACATCCGGGTGCATGCAGACGATGTCGTTGCTCTCGGCAAAGCCGTAGGAAAGCACGTGACGACCCGTCGACTTGGCGAGCTCGACCAGATGCGGGTCCTCACCGCAGACGATGACGGTGCCGTCCTCGCCCACCAGGCTCATGAATTTGGCGAAAGTTGCCTCGATCTCCTCGATACCCGAGTAGTGATCGAGGTGGTCGGCCTCGACGTTGGTCACGATGACCACGTTGGGGTTCAGGAACAGGAAGGAGCTGTCGGACTCGTCGGCCTCAGCGACAAAGTAGTCGCCCGAGCCGTTCTTGCCGTTCGTATCATAGCCCTCGACGATGCCACCGATCAAGAAGCTCGGATCCAGACCCATGCGGTCGAGCATGGTGGCGCACATCGAAGACGTGGTGGTCTTGCCATGCGTGCCGGCAACAGCGACGGTGGTGTAGCCGTGGCCCAAAGCAGAGAGCATCTTGGCACGGGGCCACACGGGAATACCAAGCTCGCGAGCGCGCACGAGTTCAGGGTTGGACTCCGGAATAGCGGTGGAGACAACAACCACGTCGGGCTTGACCTCGTCGATCGTGGCGGCCTCATGGCCCACATGCACCTTCACACCAGCGCGGGTAAGCTGGCGGATATAACGTGACGTCTTAAGGTCGGAGCCGGTAACGGCATAACCGCGCTCGTGAAGAACGAGGGCGATGCCGCTCATGCCGGCGCCGCCGATACCGATAAAGTGGGCGCTCTTAAACTCGGGCGCGGAGGTTGCAGTCTGGGAATCAGCCATGTGCTCGTGTACTCCTTGCGTAAACACTGCCTGTAACCCGTTAACTGTACCGCACCTACCGCATCAGCGCGAGGGCGACCGACGATATCCCGTCTAACTAACGCAAACCCTCTACCGCATCCGCCAGAAGAGCGGCGGCCCTATCCTGAGCCAGACCACGCGCCGCCTGACGCATGGCGTCGCGCGCCGCCGCGTCATCGACCAGGTACAGCAGTTCATCGGCAAAGGCAGAACCGTCGATATCGGCATCGGCGCAGAGCACGCCGGCCCCAGCGTCGACCAGATAACGGGCATTGGTGGTTTGGTGGTCGGCCGTCGCATGCGGGTACGGCACGAGCACCGAAGGCACGGCGAGTGCAGCGATCTCGGCCACGCTCGATGCGCCCGAACGCGAGAGCACCAAATCGGCAGCAGCCAGCATATCGCCCATGTTGTCGATGTAAGGCTGGACGCGGTAACGCTTCGCCTCCTCGGGCGTCAGCGCCAAAGCGCGCTCGGTCTCCTCAAAGCCGTCGGCACCCGTCGAATGCAACACATAGAGGTTCTTGCGCGAAAGCAGCTCGTTTTTGAGCGAAGCCACACGCTCGTTGAGGTGCTGGGCGCCAAGTGAACCGCCAAAGACGAGCAGCAGCGTAGCGTCCTCGGGAACGCCAAGTGCCTTGCGGCCGCGAGCGCGATCGCCCTCGATCACCGAGCGACGTACGGGGTTGCCGGTCATGAGCACGTGGTCAGGGTCACCTTCGCGCTCAAAGACCGAACGCGCTGCCGGCACCGAGATGCACACGCGGGCGGCGTGGGAGTTCATCATCTTGTTGGCCAGGCCCGGAACAGAGTTCTGCTCATGCAGCAGATACGGAACGCCCGCGCCCTTGCACCACCCCAGCAGCGGAACCTCGACATAGGCACCAAAACCAATGGCGGCATCGGGCTTGCCGACCTTTGAGAAATGACTGGCGAGCACACGCTTGGCTTTGTTGACACGCCACAGCGAGGTCAGCGCCGTCCAAGGACGGGAGCGGTCGAAGCCCGTGACCGTAATGGGCACAAAATCAAACCCAGCCTCGGGGACCAGACGACCCTCGAGCTTGCGCGACTGGCCCACGAACACAACGTGGTGGCCACGGTCACGCAGCTCTTCGGCCAAGGCGAGCGCGGGGTTGATGTGCCCGGCCGTGCCGCCGGCTGCAATAGCAACGGTCATTTTATCGGTCATGGTAGTCCCTTCGTACACGCGGTCCCTGGTCGTCGATACGCAGACGCGCCGACGGGTCCGAGTTCAAATCGATTCGATTATATCCGCCGCCCGCGTTGCGAGGGCTGGGGCGCTGAGGACGACCTTGCGGCGCCGTTCGTTGACGCGGGCGGGCTGCCGGCTCGGTCGCAGAGCCATCCAGGACGGTAAAACCGTTACGCGAAGATCGCTCGCCGCGCACGTGGGGCACGCCGGCGGTACTCTCATCCATAACGGCAAAGCTCTCGCGGCGGCGGTCATACTCATCGCGGCGGGCGCTCTCGTACGAAACGCGCAGGATCAACCCGGCAAGCATGAGCGACACAATAATCGACGAACCGCCGTAGCTAATAAACGGCAACGGTTTGCCCGTCATGGGAAACACGTTGAGGATGCCCAGCGCGTTAATCAAAAACTGCACTGCGAGAATGACCGCGGAGCCAGACGCCATAAGCGCGCCCCGGCGATCGGTCGCCTGCTCGGCAATGCGAAACGCCGAGTAGATCAGCATCGCAAACACCAAGAAGAACAGCACGGTTCCGACAAAACCGACTTCCTCGCCAATGATGGCCAAGATGTAGTCGTTGTGTGCCTCGGGCAGATACGAGTACTTCATGGTTGAGTTGCCGATGCCACGGCCGAACAGACCGCCCGAGGCAAAGGCCATGATGGCAAGCGTGGCCTGATAGCCGTCACCATACTCGTCGGCCCAAGGGTTCAAGGCAACCTGAATACGCACCATACGGTACGGCTCTGCGACAAGCGCAATCACGATCACGAGAATGCCGAAGATTAGCACGCCGATGATAAATCTGGGGTCGAGACCCGCAAACAACGCCATGCACATGAGGGTCAACAGGATGATCAGGACAGTACCGAAATCGGGCTGGATAAAGATCAGAAAGAGCGAAATGCCCAGGTAAATGCCCATCTTGCGAAGGAATTCGTTGATGTTGCCACCGGGCGAAAAAAAGCGATCAAGCATGATAGCCGAATACGCAATGGCAAATGGCTTTAAAAACTCGGAAGGCTGGAACTGAATGCCGGCGATGTTGAGCCAGCGCGTGGCGCCACGGCTGCCGCTGCCCACCAAGAACACCAGAAACAGTAGCCCTATCATGCCTATGAGGAAGATCCTGAGCACATCCTCCCCAAACCAGCTGTCCGGCAAAACGCGCACGATGGCAATCAACGCCAGAACACCAACCACGGCAAAAGCGGCCTGTCGACCCAGAAAAAACGTCGCCGAGCCATTCTCGTGCAGCGCCTCGACCGAAGACGCCGAGTACACCATCAGCAGGCCAAAGCATACCAAGGTAAACAAGCAGGCCATGAATATCAAACGGGGGCGCATGATACGGGCGGGAACGCCGGCAATATAGCGTTCGCTAAACGACTGCCCGCCGCGGCTGGAACGCGGTGTGGTGCGACGTGAGGAAGCACGGTCCGAGTCGGGCCTCCTCATACCTTGTCGGGGGCTCTCCTCTCTCACCGCAACCCCTATTCCATTTGTGATTTCGCTGCAGCGGCAAGCTGGGCCACGTAGTCCTTAAACACGCGGCCGCGCTCCTCATAGCCCGAGAACTCATCGAACGAAGAGCAGGCAGGAGAAAGTAAGATCACGTCACCACGGCTCGACAGCGAACGGGCGACGTCCACGGCGTCGCGTAGGTCATCCGCCTGGGCGATATCCACGTCGCCATCGACATCGGCCTCGTCCATAGCGGCGGTGAAGCGCTCGCGCGCATCGCCAAAGCAGACGACCGAGCGCACGTTGTCCATAACGACGCGCGCGAAGTCCGTGAGCGGCGTGCCCTTATCGTGGCCGCCGAGCAGCAAGATCACGTCGTCATCGGGAAATGCCGTCAGTGCCTTCTCGACCGCATCGGTGTTGGTCGCCTTGGAATCGTTGACGTAGCGCACGCCGTCAATCTCGCCACACGGCTCCACGCGGTGCTCGAGCGGCTGGAACGAGGCCAGACCGCGGCAGACACCATCGACATCGGCACCGACCGCCAAGGCAGCCGTGGCAGCGCACAGGGCATTGATAACATTGTGATGGCCCGAGATCTTGAGCGCGGATGTAGCGATGAGCGGGGTCTCGACACCCTTCAGACGCACGATCATCTTGCCATCGCGCACAAAGGCGGCATCCTCGCCCTCAGGCTCGTCAAAGGCAACCTTGCAGATGCGACGACCCGGCGTGTAGATGTACTCATCGAACTCGTGAATGCCGGCGTCTTCGACGTCGACAACCACCAGATCGTCATCGGCCATATTGTCAAACAGTTTGATTTTGGCAAGCGCATAGTTCTTATGGCTCTTATGCCAGCCCAAGTGGTCGGGAGTGATGTTGAGCAGCACCGCCACGCGGGGGTGGAGCTCGGTTGTCGTAGCAATCTGATAGCTCGAGAGCTCAGCCACAAACCACTCGTTGTGGGCTCGGCCGTCAATCTCGTTGACCGGCGGCTCGCCGATGTTGCCGACAGCAACGCTGGCCTCGCCGGCAGCCTTAAGCAGATAATCAGTCAGCGACGTGGTGGTCGTCTTGCCGTTGGTGCCCGTGATGGCAATCCAGTTATCGGGCGACAGGCGATAGGCAAACTCGGGCTCACCCATAATCTGGGCGGCATGCTCGCGCCCGGCCTTAAAGAAGCCCGAGAACTCCGAGATGCCCGGGCACGTCACGCATACGTCATAGGCGCCCTCGACCTGTTCGGTCCCATAGACAAACGACGCACCAGCAGCCTCGAGCGCACGCGTGGCGTCATTGGGCTCAGAGGTGCCACCGCCATACACGGTAACGGCGCTTACGCGCTCGGGATGTGCCAACGCCCAGCGGGCGACATCGAGACCGGATTTGCCCTGACCCAAAACGAGCAGGCTAAAGACATCAGCAAGAGACATGAAAGACCACTATCCCAACTGGAAGAACAGAGCAAGGCCAACGGCACCAAAGGCAGCAGCGATAATCCAAAAACGGATGACGACCTTGGTCTCGGCCCAGCCCTTCTTTTCGAAATGATGATGGATGGGCGCCATAAGGAAGACGCGCTTGTGCGTAAAGTGGAAGTAGACAACCTGAATCATGACCGACAGGGTCTCAACGATAAACAGGCCACCGATGATGAGGGAGACGACCTCGGTGTTGGTCATGATGGACGTGCAGGCAAACGCGGCACCCAGGGCAAGCGAGCCGGTATCGCCCATAAAGATGCTCGCCGGATAGCAGTTGAACCACAGAAAGCCCAAGCAGGCACCGGCACACGCGGTGCAGAAGATGGACAGGTTCACGTCTCCGTGCAAAAACGCCATGGCGGCCATGGCGAGCATAGCGATCATGGAGGTGCCGCCAGCAAGACCGTCAAGGCCATCGGTCAGGTTCACGGCATTAGAAAGACCGGCGATCATCAGCCAGCAAAAGACAATATAGAGCCACGGGAACGAAAGGCCGCAGATGGTGGTCGAAAGCACGCCAAGGTCGATCGTCAGGCCGCCGGGAAAACGAATCTCGGGGGCGACGCCGCACCAGTTAACGGCAAGTACCGTAAAGGTGACACAGATAATGGTTAGACCGATCATCTTGGCATGAGGCGTCAGACCGAGCGAGCGCCCATGCGTAACGGAGGTCAGGTCGTCGATCAGGCCCAGCACGCCGGTCGCCAGCGTGGCGAGCAGCACGAGCACGAGCTCGGTGGTGAGCTTGCCCATCAGCAGGCAGGTCAGCGAAATCGCGACGAGAATGACAACGCCACCCATGGTGGGCGTTCCCTGCTTAACCAAATGACGCTTGGGGCCGTCGGCACGAACCTGCTGGCCGATACCCTCGACCTTGAGCAGCTTGATCCACCACGGCATGAGCAGCAGCGCAATGGCAGCGGCGATGCCAAGCCCCAAAAAAGCCTGATACGTTGGATACGAGGGATTGCCGAACATGGGCTAGCACACACCTTCCACAAAGCGGTCGAGCTCAACAAAGCGGGAACCCTTGACCAGTACAACATCATGTTTTTCAAGCGCGCCGCCCATGCGGTCGAGCACCTGCTGATAATCGGAGAACACCTGGATGCGGTCCTCGTCCATGCCCATCATGCGCGCGGCATCGGCCATAAGCTGGGCCAGCTCACCACCCACGCACGCCAGCATGTCGAGCTTCTTGGCGGCGGCATAGGCGCCCACGAGCTCATGCATGCGAGGAGCCTCATCGCCCATCTCGCCCATCTCGCCCAGGATCGCCATGCGAGACCCCGTGCACGAAAGCGAGCACAGTAGATCGAGGCCAGCAGCCATGGATTCGGCACTGGCGTTATAGGAATCGTCGATGACGCGGGCACCGCTCTTGGCGCGCTTGATCTCCTGGCGGTGACCGGTGATCGTGAGGCCCCTAAAGGCAGCACCGATCTGCTCGGGCGTCACACCCAGGCGATAGGCAACCGCGGCGGCCTTAACGGCATTGGGAACGGACTGCACGCCGGGAATGGCAAGCATGGTATCGATCGTCTCACCCTGGCCAAAATCGAGCGTAAAGACCGGACGGCCCTCGTCATCAACACGAATGTCGCGGGCACGGACCTCATCATCGTCCGAGACGCCGGCCAGCATCACGTCGATACCAGCAGGCTGGGCGAACGTATCGCGAATGAACGGCGTAAAGTCGTCCTCGCCGCCCAAAACCAGCAGCGGCAAATAGTCGCCGGCGGCACACATGCCCTGGACGATCTCGGCCTTAGCGCGGGCGATGTTCTCGCGGCTACCCAAAATGCCGATGTGA
Source organism: Collinsella aerofaciens (assembly GCF_040915545.1). Taxonomy (GTDB): domain Bacteria; phylum Actinomycetota; class Coriobacteriia; order Coriobacteriales; family Coriobacteriaceae; genus Collinsella; species Collinsella aerofaciens_BE. Next base: position 110,405 of record NZ_JBCPDH010000003.1, read on the forward strand.
GAGGTACCAATCTTGCTCACGATGGCAAGATTGGGATTGGCGGACTGGGACAGGCGCTCGATCTCGTGGAAATGGTTCATGCCCATCTCGAGCACCAGGACCTCGGTATCGGCCGGAGCGGAAAGCACCGTGAGCGGCATGCCAATCAGGTTATTGAAATTGCCCTTGGTGGCCCAGACACGATAGCGCTTGGCGAGCACGGCGGCGAGCACGTCCTTGGTCGTCGTCTTGCCGATGGAACCGGTAATGCCAACGACCAGGCAGCCAAGCTCCAGGCGATACGCGTGCGCCAAACGCAGCAGAAACTCCTCGGGATCATCGGTCAGCAAGATGGCACAGCCCTTGTCCTGCGCCAGCGAGACCAGCTCGGCCTCGGGCTCACGCGTCATCACGACGGCGCCGGCACCCGACTGGACGGCACGGGAAGCAAAATCATTGCCGTCGACGTTTTCACCGGGAAAGGCGACGAAAATCGTCCCTTCCTCGACCTGGCGCGAGTCGATAACGCACCCGCGGCATACCCGATCGGCTTCTCCCGTCACGGTTCGGGCCCCTGTTGCGGCCGCGAGGTTGTTGACGGCGATCTCTATCATTGCAGCTCCCCTGTAAACCTAATAATGCTATCGGCGTATTGTATCCCAGCGCCGCACATGCGTGGTGCAGGGCATGTGAACACCCTCATATGGGACAACAAACAACGCCCCAAAGATTGTAACCCCCTACTTCGTGTGCGGGATACCCAGCACGTCGAGCGCGTTGGCCATAATGGACTGGAACGGCACCGCAGCGGCATCTGAGCCGCTCGGCGTTCCGTCGAGCGTGATATAGCACAGCACTTTGGGCGATTGTGCCGGTGCAAAGCCCATAAAGGACGACATGTAGTTCTCCTTGAGGTAGCCGCCGTTCTCGTCGGCACGTTCGGCCGTACCGGTCTTACCCGCTACGTCATAGCCGTCAACCGCGCCGCCAACGCCCGTTCCCTCGGACACGACCGTCTGCATGCACGATGTCACCTGGGATGCGGCGTCCTCCGAAATCGCGCGCTCGCCTTCGCCCCAGTCCTTCTCGTCGCCTTTGCTGGACTTATAGAAGTGCGGTGTCATCATCACGCCGCCGTTGGCGATGCCGCCCACGGCACGTGCGATCTCAATCGGCGAGACAGACAGTGCCTGTCCAAAGCTCATCGAGCCCAGCGTGGCGCCGTCATACTGGTCACGCTCCTTGACGATACCCAGGCTCTCGCCCGGAAAATCTACACCAGAGCTGTGACCGATGCCCCACTTGTCCACATAGGTGGCAAAGTCGTCGGCACCGATCTTGCGCCCCACCAGGACAAAGCCCACGTTGGACGAACGGCGCATCATCTCGCGCACATCCATGGTCATGGCGTAGTCGCGCTTGTCGGCATCGGTGACGGTATCGTCGCCCACCTTGATGCTCGCCGGCACCTCAAACGACGTACTCGATCGCACGACACCCAAGTCGAAGCCGGCGCCCGCCACGAGCGTCTTAAAGACCGAGCCGGGCTCGTAGGCGTCGGTGACCAGGCGCAAGTTCATATCCTCGGTCTTGGCGTTTTCCAGATCGGTCTGGTCGTAAGTCGGATACGAGCAGGCTGCCAAGATCTCGCCTGTCGTAGGATCGGTGACCAGCGCCGAGCCGTTCTTGGCCTTTGTCTTCTCGACAGCCTCTGCCAGGGCATCCTCGGCCGCACGCTGGATATTGACGTCGAGCGTCGTCACGATATCAACGCCGTCGACCGCAGCCACCTTTTTATAGGCACCGCCCGCGATATAGCTGCCGTCCCTCGCGCGCTCGCGTACGAGAGAACCGTTCGTGCCGGTCAGAAGCTTGTTGTATTGCTTTTCGAGACCCGTCAAGCCGTCGTTGTCTACATTCACTACACCCAGCACCTGCGATGCCAGATTGCCGTATGGATATACGCGCTTCATGGCCTGCTCAAAAAGCACGCCGGGCAGGTTCTTCTTCTCCAGCGCCGCAACATCGTCTTCGTCCACCTGGCGCTTGATATACACCCAGGTTCCATCGGACTCAACGAGCTCGCGACAGGTCTTTTTATCGATTCCCGTAGCTTTGACCAGCGCCGATACCGTCTTGTCAACGTCCTCGATAAGCTGAGGATTCACGGCGATGTTGCGGCATTCGACCGACGACGTCAGCACGTTGCCGTTGCGGTCGTAGATGGTACCGCGCTTGGCATACAGCGTCTGTGCAAGCAAGCGACGTGCATCGGCGCGGTCGCGTAACTTATCGGCTTCCACAATTTGATAGTCGGCAAGGCGAAGGACGCCCAAACCCAAGCCAAACCCGATGAAGCCCATGACGGCCTTGCGACGGGGCAGTGGCGTGCCCGTGAGCCATTCGGTCGGCGAGCTCTTGCGCGGTCTGGTGTTATGCATTTGAGGACCATTCGAGCCACGGAGACGCGACGCGGAGTCGTTGCCATAGGACGGCCTCGCGTTGTAAGATGGCCGACCCGTTCCTTGATAACCAGAACGTCCCCGCGATGAGGGACGTCCAGAACCGCGACCCCCGTCGGAGCCGCGGCGATAGTCATTTGTCATACTCAGCTACCGTCTTGTTACTGAGCGGTCGCGGTCGAGCTAGCGCCCGCGGCTGCATCCTGCGAAAAATCAAGTGTAACGCTCTCGCTGGGCTCCACCATGCCATAAGCGCCCGCAAGGTCGCGAATGCGCGTGTCGGCACCATAGACCGAATGCATGACCTCCAGGTCGGAGCTCTCGTCGGTCGCCTTCTCGAGCGTGTTGGTAAGCGCGGCGTTGCTGTTGAGCACCTGGGCCGTAACGCCGGCGAGCGCCACACGGGCGACACCGATCGTCATGAAGATGGCCGCAATGATGCAAAACGTTTTAAGAACGCTCATGAAAACCGGGCTTACCGCCTGGTTTGCCTGACGGCCCGCGCCCGTGTAGACATCAAAGCGCGGCGTGCGCTGCTCGCGGGGAGCAACGGGGGCCTGCGGTGCCTCACGATAGGCGGGCATGGCGTTCATATCATAGGCGAGTGCTGCGTTTGAGGTGTTGTAGCCCATGATATGCCGCCTCCCATCCCGAGTACGTTGGTAGTGTGTTTAAGCTTCGTTTGTGGTACGAGCGGGAGGTCCAATATCGCGCGGTCGCGTCTACAGACGCTGCGCCACGCGGATCTTGGCTGATCTCGCCCGAGGGTTGCGCGCAACCTCATCGGGTTGGGCAACCAGGGGTTTGCGAGTGATGACCTTGAGTATCGGCACGTTGCCGCACACGCACACCGGAATCTCCGGCGGACACGTGCACCCCTGGCTCATCTCCTTAAAGTGGTTCTTTACGATACGGTCCTCGAGCGAGTGATACGAGATGACGCAGATGCGTCCGCCCGGGTTGAGCCACCTTGTGGCGGCGTCAAGCCCTCGCTCGAGCACATCGAGTTCGTGATTGACCTCGATGCGAATGGCCTGGAAACTTTTCTTGGCTGGGTGTCCGCCATGCCGACGAGCGGCAGCGGGGATACCAGCCTTGATGATCTCGACAAACTGACCGGTGGTTTCGATCGGCTCATGCTCGCGGCGGCGCACGATCTCACGTGCGATCTGCGAGGCGAACTTCTCTTCGCCATAGACGCGTAGAATCCGGGCGAGGTCGTGTTCGTTATAGGTGTTGATGACCTCAGCTGCGTTTAAGGTGTTGTTACCCGGATCCATCCGCATGTCCAATGGGGCGTCCTCGTTGTACGAAAAGCCCCTGCCAGGGATATCGAGTTGCGGCGACGAAACGCCCAAGTCGAACAGGAAGCCATCGACCCCGGGCACCTCGGCCGAGCAAAGCAGCTCGTCCAAGTCGCCGAAGTTGCCCTTCAGCAGCTGGTGTGGTACGCCGGGAACCTCGCGGTCCAGACGGGCGCCAGCGGCCTCAAGGGCCATGTCGTCCTGATCGACGCCGAGCAAAAGGCCGGTCTCCCCCACCTGCGCGGCCATCTTTACCGAATGGCCGGCACCGCCAAGAGTGCAGTCGCAGACGACGGAGCCGCTCTTTAGCTGCAGCGACTCAAGCACTTCGCCGAGCATGACAGGTTCATGCCGATATTCTTGTGTCAAGATCCCACGCTCCATCCGTTACTCGTGCCTTGCCCTTACGAGAAGAAGAGGTCCAGCAGGGCCTCGTCGTCATCGTCCTCATCGGCCGTAGCGCGGTCCCAAACCTCAAGGTGGTCGTAGTTGCCCACAACCGTGACCTCGCGGTCGAGGTTCGCCTGCTTGCGGAGAGACTCGGAAAGACCGATACGACCCGCGCTGTCCACATCCATCGACGTGGTGCGCTTGTTGATCGCCCTCATGAGCTTCTGGTCGTTGATGTCACGCGGGTTAAAACCCTCGTGGCCCTCACGACCCGCGAAGAGTCCTTCGACCCACTTATCGAAGGCCTCGGCAGAGAACACGTACAGAGCATCGACATCCAGGGCTTTGAACACGCGAACGTGCTCTCCAAGCTCCTCACGAAGGGGTGCAGGCAGGGATAGACGACCTTTTGCATCGAGATTGCGCTCGTATGCACCCGTCATTCCCATGTGCGCCCTCCCCTCGGTTACTCAGATGGCACGTACGCGGGGAACCACCCCGCCTGTCGACGTCATCAATAATATGGGGAACCGCCCCATTTTTCAACACCTTTCCCCACTCCTTCCCCCACCCCACCCCACCACTCCACCCCCAATATGTTGTAAAACACCCCCGAGCATATGTTCGAAAACACAATATGTTGTGTTTACAGCAAAGGCGGGATGCCACCTGTAGAACCACGCCCGCGAACCTCAACCTTCAAGTTGACCTTGAGGCGATTTTTACGTCCCTTTACACACCGTTCACATCGCCCCCAAACTCCCCCACCCACGGTACACACGGCCCACCAACGCGTCGGTGTCTGGCGAAAAATGGGACGGGCCCCAGATTGCCCATGTGCGCAAAAGTGCGTCTCGGCAATCTGGGGCCCGTCCCCTTTAATATTTATAAATATGCAGGTCAGCGAGGTGCTAGCGATGTGCCAACGGATGCGCCGCCAGATAGACCTCGGTCAGTTGCGTACGATCGACATGCGTGTAGACCTGCGTGGTCGATATATCGGCATGTCCCAAGATCTCCTGTAGCACACGGAGGTCTGCGCCGCCCGCAAGCATATGGGTAGCAAAGGAGTGACGCAGCGTGTGGGGATGGAGTCCCACCAGCCCCACCTGGCGCCCGTAGCGCTCACAGATGGCATGGATGCCCTGGCGCGACAGACGGCGGCCGTTCTTATTTAAAAAGACCGCCGAGGTCTCGGTTCCGCGGGCATGGGCCGCCAAGCGAGAACGCCCCTCAGTTACATAGAGCATCAGAGCTCGCGCCGCGCTTCCCACCAGCGGGGACAGGCGTTCCTTTGAGCCCTTACCGCGAACGAGCACAAAACCATCGTCGATATGGATATCGCCCACATCGAGCCCCACCAACTCGCTCACACGCAAACCGCATCCGTAGAGCACTTCCAAGATGGCATGGTCGCGCAAGCCCATCTCGCCCTCGGGGAAGTCTTGATCGAGCAGCGCCGAGACATCCTCCACCGATAGATACTCCGGTAAGCGCTCAGCCTTTTTAGGCAGGCGCAACGCCGTCGTTGGATTTTGGGCCACAGCCCCATCGCGCACCAAAAAGGCATGCAGGCCCTTTACGACCGCAAGCGCACGCTCCACCGAGGCATCGGAATAGCCCCCATCGCGACGGTCGGCGACAAAGCCCTCCACGACCTGACGAGTCACCTCTTCAAAAGACACAATACCCGCCCGCTCCAGATAGGCGCAGTACGTCGTCAGGTCACGACGATAGGCCGCAATCGTGTTGCGCGCCAAACCCCGCTCGACCGCGAGGTAATCGAGATACTCCCCCGCCGCCACGGCGAGCGACGAGGGAGTAGCTTCGGTATGTTCCTTATTCGACGGCACCCTTAGTCCGTAGCAAGGTTCATGGGCGTCACCTGCAGACGGTCGACACCCTCGTGCTGGCCGATCGAAGCGCGCACGAACTCGCGGAACAGCGGCTGCGGGTTGGTCGGGCGGCTCTTGAACTCGGGATGAGCCTGGGTTGCCACATACCACGGATGCACGTCGCGCGGCAGCTCGACCATCTCGACCAGGCGCTCGTCGGGCGACAGGCCCGAGATAACCAAACCGGCGTCCTCGAGCTGGTCGCGGAAGGCGTTGTTGAACTCAAAGCGATGACGGTGACGCTCGTAGACGAGCTCCTCGCCATATGCCTCGCGAGCGAGGGTATCGGCGGCGAGCTTGCACGGATAGGCGCCCAGGCGCATGGTGCCGCCCTTCTCGGTCACGTCCTCCTGCGAGCTCATCAGATCGATGACACTATACGGGCCATCCGGATCGAACTCGGAGGAGCTGGCGCCGGCAAGGCCGACCACGTTGCGAGCAAATTCGCACACGGCCACCTGCATACCCAGGCAAATGCCCAGATACGGAATCTTGTGCTCGCGGGCAAACTCGGCCGCGAGGATCTTGCCCTCCAGGGCGCGCTTGCCAAAGCCGCCAGGGACCAAGATGCCCGAGGCGTCACCCAGGACCTCGGAGACGTTCTGCTCATCGAGGCTCTCGCCATCGATCAGCTGCACATCAACGTGGCGATCGTAGAACACGCCCGCGTGGTGCAGGGCCTCGATAACCGACAGGTAGGCATCGGGCAGCTGCGTATACTTGCCCACGACGGCGATCTTCACCTTGTCGGCGTGCTGGTTGGCATGGTTCTGCTTGCGCAGGAACTCGTTCCACTCGCTCATGTCGCGCTCACGCGGGTCCAGACCCAGACGCTCGCAAATGCGCAGGTCAAAGTCCTGCTCGGCAAGCAACTGCGGAACATCGTAGATGCTCGCGCAGTCCTCGTTGGTAAAGACACAGTCGGTGTCGACGTCGCAGAAGCTTGCAATCTTGCCGCGGATGGCATCGTCGATATGGTGGTCGGAGCGCAGAACGATAATATCGGGCTGGATACCAAAGCTGCGGAGCTCCTTAACGGAGTGCTGCGTCGGCTTGGTCTTGACCTCGTGGGCGGCGGCGATATAGGGAACGAGCGACACGTGGATGTAGCAGACGTTCTCGGGACCGGCCTCCTTGCGATACTGGCGAATGGCCTCGACAAACGGCTGCGACTCGATGTCGCCGATGGTGCCGCCCAACTCAGTGATGACCACGTCGGAGCCGGTCTGCTCCTCAATACGACGGAACTTATCCTTAATGGCGTTCGTGACGTGCGGAATCACCTGTACGGTGCCGCCCAAAAAGTCACCGCGACGTTCACGGGCGATCAGGCTCTTATAGATGGCACCAGTCGTAAAGTTGGAATCGCGGGTCAGGTTCTCGTCAATAAAGCGCTCGTAGTGACCCAGGTCCAGATCGGACTCGTAGCCGTCCTCGGTCACAAAGACCTCACCATGCTGGAACGGGCTCATGGTACCGGGGTCGACGTTCAGATACGGGTCGGCCTTTTGCATCGTTACCTTGTAGCCGCGCGACTTGAGCAGACGGCCCAGCGAGGCCGCGGTAATACCCTTGCCCAGAGACGAAACCACGCCGCCGGTCACGAACACATGCTTGGTCATATTGAGTTACCTGCGCTTCCCGTAGAAGTTGTCCATACACATCTTACGGGTCTTCATTGTAATACTCGCGACGCGCGCCGCACGCAATTATTCTTACGCGCAATCGCATTTCTCCATCTCGAAACAAAACGCCGTCCGGTTGCCCAGGCGGCGTCGTTTCCACTATGAATGCGCGCTGTTATCGATCGGCGATTTCGTCCTTGATCAAGTCCTGCACGAGCATACCGGCACGGATGCCCTCTAGATACCATTCGCCACGCTCCGTGAGACAAATACCATTTGCGAGCTGGCCGCCGTCGTCGCTGTAGCGCGAGACGACCTCAATGATGTCTTTGGATTCCAAGCGTTCAATTGCCGCGCGGGCGCGATACGGAGACACCCCTACACGCTCGGCAAGCGTCTTGCGCGAAAAGCCATAAAATCCGCCGTTGTCTTCGGACTGCCGTGCGATCTCCATCAGCACCTGCACCTCGACGCGCTTCATATCGTTGACACTCGCACGACCCTTGCCAGCCATGGCAGCCTCCTCAAACCGAGCACGGGCATCACCTGCACCGTGCGCGACCGGCACACCCCATGATGGCCGGCAACATCCATCATGCGGCATCCCCGCAAAAGGATGAAACAATTAGGGTTATTGTATACCGCCCAAATTGCTTATAGGCAGGTAAGCGGGCTATTTTTAGGTTAAACGGTAGCTTTGTTGATAAAAGGGGCACACCGAATGCATACCCGATGCGCCCCTTTCAGACCAATTTATCCAGGCTTAGCGGTGGAAGAAACCACGGCGCTCGAACTTGGGCTCGCAGCACACGTTGATGCCCAGCTTGCGCAACACCGTCTCGTCCGTCGGCGAGATGATCACGCTAAAGAAGGCATCGCAGCCGCGCAGCTGCTCCAGGCCCGAAAGGACGCGGGCCGCCGTCTCGCTCGTTGCCGAGGTGATCGAGAGCGCCATAAGCGTCTCGTCGGTGTGCAGGCGCGGGTTCTTGCTACCCAGGAAATGCGTCTTGAGCTTGCTGATAGGCTCAATCGCCTCATCACTAATGACCTCGAGCTCAAGGTCAACGCCCGAGACATGCTTAAGTGCATTCATGATGAGCGAGCTCGCGGCGCCCAGGCGCGTGGAAGTCTTGCCGGTCACCACGGAGCCATCGGGCATGACCATGGCGCCTACGGGGCCACCCGTCAGCTGCTCCCTGGTAAGGGCGGCCGAGCGTGCCGGCGAGTAATTCTTGTCGATACCAGCCTTCTTCATAATGATCTTGAGACGGTCGACTTGCTCATCGCCCACGCCGGTACGGCGCACATTTTCAACCGCGGTAAAGTAGCGGCGGACGATCTCCATCTTGGAAGCGTCGCGGCAGGCATCGTCATCGGTGATGGCAAAGCCGACCATATTGACGCCCATGTCCGTGGGGCTCTGGTAGGGGCTCTTGCCCAGGATCTTTTCCATCAGGGCACGGACCACCGGGAAGGCCTCGACGTCGCGGTTGTAGTTGACCGTAGTCTTGTTATAGGCCTCCAAGTGGAAGGAGTCGATGATATTCGCATCGTCAAGGTCGGCCGTGGCGGCCTCATAGGCGATGTTGACCGGATGCGTGAGGGGAAGGTTCCAGACCGGGAAAGTCTCGAACTTGGCGTAGCCGGCGGCGGTGCCGTGCTTGTGCTCGTGATAGAGCTGAGACAGGCAGGTGGCGAGCTTACCTGAACCAGGACCCGGCGCGGTGACCACGACGAGCGGACGAGTGGTCTCGACAAACTCATTCTTGCCGTAGCCATCGTCGGACACGATCAGATCGACATCGTGCGGATACCCCTCGATGGGATAGTGCAGCTTGGCGGGAATACCGAGCGCGTTCAGGCGGTTGCGGAACACATCGGCAGCAGGCTGGCCGGCGTACTGGGTGATGACCACAGCCGCGACAGCAAAGCCGTTGCCGCGGAACAGGTCAACCAGGCGCAGCACATCCTCGTCATAGGTAATGCCGAGGTCACCACGAGCCTTGTTTTTCTCGATGTGGTTTGCGTTGATCGCGATGATAACCTCGACATCGTCGGCGATGCTCTTGAGCATGCGGAACTTGCTGTCCGGTTCAAAACCCGGCAGCACGCGGCTCGCATGATAGTCATCGAACAGCTTACCGCCAAACTCCAAATAGAGCTTGCCACCAAACTGCGAGATGCGCTCCTTAATGTGAGCAGCCTGCAGCTCGATATACTTCGCGTTGTCGAAACCCTGGCGCATATATGGCTCCCGTCCCGTTTCCATTTAATGTTCTAGGCGATTATAACGGAGCAGACCCTCCCCAACGCCCAAGCAATCAACTGGCACCAACCAAACACGCCATCGATAAGTTGCGGTGAAATAGTTCCCGTTTAACCCCTCAAGACGGCCAAACAGGAACTATTCCACCGCAACTTCCCCTTTTTGGTTCAAACAAACCTGGCCTTTGTATCAATAATGGAAACGTCGCAGGTTGAGCATAAGCCAGCGAAAGCCCACCAGAGTAGGCAAAGCGCCCTCTGCACCAACAATGGAAAGCGCCGCAGGCAGAGGACGGACAGCGAGCGCCGTCCAGAACGTACAAGTTGGCATGAAAAAGGCGAGGCATAGACCTTTTGGTCATGCCTTGCCTTTTGAATGACAAATTGTCGTTCTGGACGGCGCGTAGCGTCGACCGGTTCCGCGGTTTGGTAAAACCGCGGAACAAAAAGTCGCCCCCTCCCGCGCACGGAACGGAAGGGGGCTAAAGGTAGGAGTCTACCGGTGGGTTTACCCCACCGGACAGACGATGACCAGGTGATCCTCTACAGGATCGTCAAGGTTTCCGTGGGGTACCCGTTGGGTACTTAGATCAACACGCAGGCGACGGTCAGGATGATGGCGCAGACGACGGAGAGCGCGACGATGAGCTTAAGGGCAAACTTGAGCCAGGTCGTCCACTCGATCTTGGCCAGGGCGAGACCGCCCATGATGGCGCCGGAGGTCGGGGTGAAAAGGTTCACGACACCGATGGCGGCGGAGAAGATCATGACCATGACCTCAGGCGAGAAGCCGAGCTTAACAGCCAACGGTCCCATGATGGGCATGGAGACGGTGGCCATACCGGAGGTCGAGGGGATCAGGAAGGACAGGCCGAAGTAGACCAGGAAGCTCATGGGAGCGAAGATCACGCCGGACAGGCCAGCCAGGGCATTGGCGGCAGCGTCGAGGACGAAGACATCGAGGCCGGTGTTAGCCATGAGGACGGAGATACCACGGGCGAGGGCGATAACGAGAACAACGGACATCATGTCGGCAGCGCCGGTGATAAAGGTGTTAACGATCTGCTTCTCGGACAGGCCACCGATGATACCGATCAGGACGGCCATGAGGAAGAACCAGGTGGAAGCCTCGTCGAAGTACCACTGGCCAATGGGCAGGCCGGTGATCAGGGCAGACCAGCCCTGGACGACGGCGTTACCGTCGGCGTCGTAGACAGCGCCAGCGTCGAAGAAGTTAGCGACGCCCTCGTTGAGGTCGGCCAGCGGAATGAAGCCGACGATCATGACGACGAAGGTGAAGGCGAAGGCAATCAGAACACCCTTCTGACGACCGGTGAGCTTGACCTCCTTGTGGACCTCGGAAGCAGCCTTGCCGTGAGCCTCTTCGGCGTCCTTGAGCTCCTGCATCGACAGGATGGTGGAACCCTTGTCAGCCTTGACCTTCTTGGCATAGTTCATCACGAAGAAGATGGACATAGCGGTAGTGACAATCCACAGGACGGCACCGAGGCCGATGATGATGGACTGGTTGACCTCAATGCCAACGCCGGTCAGAGCGTCGACGGCAGCGCCGACGGCGAACGGGTTAACCGTGGAGCCCAGGCAGCCGCAGCCAGCGCCGAGCAGGACGGTAGCGGCACCGACCATGGGGTCGAAGCCAGCGGCCATCATGGTAGCGGCGAGCAGGGCGTAGAAGGGAACGGTCTCCTCGCACATACCATAGGTGGTACCACCGAGGGAGAAGATGAGCATCAGCACGGGAATGAGCATAATCTCGTTGCCCTTAAGCTTCTGCACCAGAACGGCGATGCCGTTGTCCAGGGCGCCGGTCTCGGTCATCATACCGAGGAAGCCGCCCAGGATCATAACGAAGAGGCAGACGGGCAGAGCGTCAGCGAAGCCCTTAATCGGGGCGGTACAGAAATCGCTCAGACGGGCGGCAGTAACCGCGCCGCCGGACGTGCCGGAGACGATAACGGTAATCACTGCGACAATTGCCAGCAGAGCAAGAAGAATGGTGAACGATGAAGGCATACCGCGCTTTTTCTTAGCGGTCTCAGTCATAGTTCTCATCCCCCCTTCATAAATCATTTACTGATCTCGCCAGAAGCGGCTCTTCCGTGCCGTGCCTGCCGCTTGATGCGAGATTATTACCAGATAAAACTGCTCGGGGTGTGCAGCAAGACACCCCGAGCGAGATGCTAGATGCTCTTACTTGAGCGTGGCGTACATGACAGCCTTGATGGTGTGCATGCGGTTCTCGGCCTCGTCGAAGACCTTGGAAGCGGGGCTCTCGAAGACCTCGTCGGTGACCTCCTGCTCGGTGATGCCGAACTGCTCGCACTTCTCTGCGCCAATCGTGGTGTTGGTGTCGTGGAAGCTGGGCAGGCAGTGCAGGAAGATGGCACCCGGGTTGGCCATAGCCATGACCTCGGAGGTAACACGATACGGGGTAAGCTGAGCGATGCGCTCGGCCCAGACCTCGTCGGGCTCGCCCATGGAGACCCACACGTCGGTGTAGATAACGTCGGCACCGGTGACGCCGTCCTTGACGTCGGTGGTCAGCTTGATGGTGCAGCCGTTGGCCTCGGCGATGGGCTTGCAGGCCTCGATGACGTCGTCGGCGGGCATGCACTCCTCGGGGCCGCAGGCCACGAAGTTCATACCGAGCTTGGAGCAGACGACCATGAGGGAGCGAGCAACGTTGTTCTTGCAGTCGCCCATGAAGACAAGAGTCTTGCCCTTGATGTCGTAGTTGAAGTTCTCCTGGACGGTCAGGATGTCGGCGAGCATCTGGGTGGGATGCCACTCGGTGGTCAGGCCGTTCCAGACAGGCACGCCGGACTTAGCAGCGAGCTCCTCGACGTCGTCCTGGGCAAAGCCACGGAACTCGATGCCGTCATACATGCGGCCGAGAACGCGGGCGGTGTCCTCGATGGATTCCTTCTTGCCCATCTGCGACGAACCGGGATCGAGGTAGGTAACGCCCATGCCCAGGTCCATGCCGCCGACCTCGAAGGCGCAGCGGGTACGAGTGGAGGTCTTCTGGAAGAGCAGGACGATGTTCTTGCCCTCGAGATAGCGGTGCGGAACGCCAGCGCGCTTCATATCCTTGAAGTTCTTGGAGAGCTTGAGCAGGTACTCGATCTCCTCGGTGGTGAGGTCGAGAAGCTTGAGGAAGCTACGGCCGGAGAGGTTAACACCCATGGTTCGATTCCTTTCGAAGAAATGAATTACGTAAGTATTAGTGTTGCCCGTTTAACGGGCGAAGCCGGTGCGGTTGTAGGGGGACCGCACCGGAAACGGAAAGACTTAGAGGTCCTCGCGCCAGAAGGGCATGCTCATGCAGCGCGGGCCGCCGCGGCCGCGGGAGAGCTCGGCGGAGGGCACGACGAGAAGGTCCAGGCCCTCCTTGTACAGCACGTCGTTGGTGACGGTGTTGCGGGCGTAGACGCAGATCTTGCCGGGCTCGACGCACAGGGTGTTGGAGCCGTCGTTCCACTGCTCGCGGGAGGCCGCGATCGGGTCGCCGCCGCCGCAGGGGATCAGCTTGACCTGGTCGACGCCGGTGGCGTCCTCCAAGACGTGCTCGAGGGTGTCCTCGATCAGGCGGATGTTCACGTCGCCCGGGTTCTTGCCGGCGGTCAGCTCGTAGACGCGCAGGGTGCCCATGATGGCGGGGTGGATCGTGAACTTATCGACGTCGATCTGGGTGAAGACCGTGTCGAGGTGCATGAAGGCGCGCGAGACCGGGATGTCGAAGGCCAGGATGCGCTCGACCTTGGAGTCGGAGTTCCAGAAGATGTTCTGGGCCATGACGTCGATAGCGGCGGCCTGGGTGCGCTGGGAGATGCCGACGGCGAGGGTCTTCTCGTTGATGTTCAGCACGTCGCCGCCCTCGGTGTGGAACTGGCAGTCGCGGCGGAAGTACAGCGAGACGTCCTTGTAGTCGGGGTGGTACTTGAAGACGTACTTGCCGTACAGGGTCTCGCGGTTGCGGGTGACCGAGTACATGCGGTTGAGGTTGACGCCCTCGCCGACGACCGCGAACGGGTCGCGGGTGAAGTAGAGGTTGGGCATCGGGTCGATGATCAGGTCGGACTCGGACTCGGAGTTGACCAGGGAGTCGAGGGTCGTGGACGCCGTGAGGGGCATGTCGATCTCGGACTTGGTCATGCCGGCCATGGTCTTCTTGACGAACTCGAGGTTGTCCTCGATGGAGTCCAGCTTCTCGCGGACGATCTGCGGCATGTGCTGGCCGCGGATGCCGGCCTCGGCGATGTACTGGTCGGTGAACTCGGCGCGGGCGCCGGGGACCTGGTCGAACACCTCGGCGACGAGGTTCTCGAGATAGAGGACCTCCACGCCCTGGTCCCTCAGGATCTGGGCGAAGGTGTCGTGCTCCTGCTGCGCGACCTCCAGGAACGGGACGTCGTCGAACAGGAGTCGCTCGAGCTCGTCGGGCGGCAGGTTGAGGAGCTCGTCGCCGGGACGGTGCAGGCAGACCTTCCTGAGCTTGCCGATCTCGGAAGGCACGTGCAGACCTTTCGTCATGGCCTCCTACCTTTCTTTCGGGCCCCTGTCAGGGCCGATTCGTTAGCGCCCCTCCGTGTGAGGCGTTATTGCTGACGACATATTTATATCCAAAATCAGTCCATACTTCCACCTCGCCCCCGAACGGTTTTATATGGGGGGGTGAACGGCATACACATATACTTCACGCATGGCACACTTTGATTTAATAAAGTGTATTTACGTGCTTAAACGCCTTTTTAACCGATAAATCAATTGAAACTAATCTTTGTTAAACCACCCTCAAATTGCATATTTCGCGCAATGATATGAATAGAATTCGCAATTCTCGCTGTATCTCAACCATTTTGATTTTTATTCAGAAAGAAGTTCGTCCTATTCATTTTTGGCAAACAGATTACCGTTTACCAGAAGTTGGATACCGTTCACCGGAAGCTCAGTATAAGGCTGGTCGAATACCTGATCGATCTTGCGTCTCCATTTGTAACAACTTGACTTCTCGGTATAGAAAAACGGACCCGATCCCCTAGGGAAACAGGTCCGTTTTCGATTATTGCCGGCCAATTTGAATACGGCCTTCGAAGGGAATCGTGATCCTAGCGATCGAACTCCGCCAGCGCCTCGCCCAAAAGCCTCAGGCCCTCGCGCAGAACGTCCTCGCTCGCGCAGTAGCCCAGGCGTGCGCCACAGGGAAGCTCAAAGCGGCTGCCAGGTACCAGCAGCACTCCCCTCTCGGACAGCAGGCGCTTGCAGAACCCCTCGTCATCCTCGGGAATGTCCAGCTGGATAAACGAGGTGGACACACCCTGCGGGGCCGTCCAGGAGACACGATGCTGCGTGTCGATCCAAGCCTGCGCGATATCGCGGTTTCCAAACACGATCTTGCGGTTGCGCTCGAGGATCTTGTCCTTGTGCTCGAGCACATAGGTCGCCAGGGCGTCGTTGAACACGCCGCCGCAAATCATGGTGTAGTCGCGGTAAGTGCGAATGCGGTTAGATACCTCTTCGTCTGCCACAACCCAGCCCACGCGGGCCGCAGGCGTCGAATAGGTCTTGGACACCGAGTTGGTGACGATGGCCTTCTCGTACACATCGGCCATCGACAAAAAGTCCTCGGTGTTCTCAAGCGGCAGGTACACCTCGTCGCACAGCACATAGGCGCCAACCGAGCGGGCAATCTCGGCGATCTGGCCGAGCGTATCGGCATCGAGCACCGTACCGATAGGGTTCGATGCGTTATTGATGCAAATGAGCTTGGTGTTGGGGCGAACGAGGCGCTTGAGCTGTTCGATATCGGGTTTCCATCCGAGCTCCTCGCAAAGCTCCCAATACTCAACCTCGGCGCCGAGTGTACGCGGGATCTCATAGAGCGGCGCATAGGTGGGCCACTCGGCAATCACATGGTCGCCGGGCTCGACCACGGCCATGATGGCGTTGAGGTTGGCACCCGTGCAGCCATTGGTCTGCAGAATATGATCGGGATTGACCTCGCGACGATACAGCTTGGCAACCTCGGCCTTAAACTCCGGCGAACCCTCAATCCAGCCGTAGTTCATTTTCTCGCGGTCCAGGCGCTCGTAGAACGTGGCACCATCTTGGTCGTCGAGCGCGCGCAGCTCGCCCATGGTAAGCGAGGAGATTGTCGACTGGGCGATATCCCACGTAGCGCTCTTCTCCCAAACGTTAAGCCATTCCTCAACGCCGATTGTCTTGATATCCATGGCCAAGCTCCTTACAAAAGCAGTCATCCAATCGTGTTGACGTTCCTCATACAAGAATGGGGCGGTGCGAAAGATTCGCACCGCCCCAATGGGAGACATCTAATGGCAGTTAGACGTTTGTTTTAAGACCTATACGGGTCTTTGAAAACCTTAGAGGTCCTCGCGCCAGAAGGGCATGCTCATGCAGCGCGGGCCGCCGCGGCCGCGGGAGAGCTCGGCGGAGGGCACGACGAGAAGGTCCAGGCCCTCCTTGTACAGCACGTCGTTGGTGACGGTGTTGCGGGCGTAGACGCAGATCTTGCCGGGCTCGACGCACAGGGTGTTGGAGCCGTCGTTCCACTGCTCGCGGGAGGCCGCGATCGGGTCGCCGCCGCCGCAGGGGATCAGCTTGACCTGGTCGACGCCGGTGGCGTCCTCCAAGACGTGCTCGAGGGTGTCCTCGATCAGGCGGATGTTCACGTCGCCCGGGTTCTTGCCGGCGGTCAGCTCGTAGACGCGCAGGGTGCCCATGATGGCGGGGTGGATCGTGAACTTATCGACGTCGATCTGGGTGAAGACCGTGTCGAGGTGCATGAAGGCGCGCGAGACCGGGATGTCGAAGGCCAGGATGCGCTCGACCTTGGAGTCGGAGTTCCAGAAGATGTTCTGGGCCATGACGTCGATAGCGGCGGCCTGGGTGCGCTGGGAGATGCCGACGGCGAGGGTCTTCTCGTTGATGTTCAGCACGTCGCCGCCCTCGGTGTGGAACTGGCAGTCGCGGCGGAAGTACAGCGAGACGTCCTTGTAGTCGGGGTGGTACTTGAAGACGTACTTGCCGTACAGGGTCTCGCGGTTGCGGGTGACCGAGTACATGCGGTTGAGGTTGACGCCCTCGCCGACGACCGCGAACGGGTCGCGGGTGAAGTAGAGGTTGGGCATCGGGTCGATGATCAGGTCGGACTCGGACTCGGAGTTGACCAGGGAGTCGAGGGTCGTGGACGCCGTGAGGGGCATGTCGATCTCGGACTTGGTCATGCCGGCCATGGTCTTCTTGACGAACTCGAGGTTGTCCTCGATGGAGTCCAGCTTCTCGCGGACGATCTGCGGCATGTGCTGGCCGCGGATGCCGGCCTCGGCGATGTACTGGTCGGTGAACTCGGCGCGGGCGCCGGGGACCTGGTCGAACACCTCGGCGACGAGGTTCTCGAGATAGAGGACCTCCACGCCCTGGTCCCTCAGGATCTGGGCGAAGGTGTCGTGCTCCTGCTGCGCGACCTCCAGGAACGGGACGTCGTCGAACAGGAGTCGCTCGAGCTCGTCGGGCGGCAGGTTGAGGAGCTCGTCGCCGGGACGGTGCAGGCAGACCTTCCTGAGCTTGCCGATCTCGGAAGGCACGTGCAGACCTTTCGTCATGGCCTCCTACCTTTCTTTCGGGCCTTACTGGCCGAATGTATCAGCGCCCCTCCGTATGGGACGCTGCTTGCTGACAGCTCTAGTTATATCCAAAAACCACCCGCAATTCCACCTCGCCCCCGAACGGTCAGCAAAGTGCGATGAACGGTATATCGCATATGATTCCCCCATGATGCACTTCAGTTTTCTAAAGCAGGTTTTCAAAGGTAAACGTTCTTTTTTCTAAGGAATTAATCCAGATTGCACAAATATTTTCATGTTTAAGAATTGCATAGCTAAAACGGTTTTCTGCATATATATGTCGTTTGTCCACGATTCGATTTGGATTCGATTATATTCAGCTTGCAATCATTCTTATTCATACATTCTCACCAGTTGAGTATGGATATAGATTGTTTTCAAAACGAGTCAGGCAGTTAGTTGCATGCTTGACAGCGTAAGAAGTAGGTAAAGATACCGTTCGCACAATACGTCCGTGCCGCAAGTCGACTAAATTGAGACAATAGTGAATAGTGTTAGGCTACCGTCCCCTGCGGGGACTGAACGGACAGATGCATATGCCGAGCAAAATCGAAAAGAAGCAAAAGGCCGCTAAGCTGCGCAAGCCGCCGCGCGACTTCTCGTACACGCAAAATCGAGAGCTCAGCTGGCTGCGCTTTGACAACCGCGTGCTCGACGAGGCTTTTGATGAGTCCGTGCCGCTGTTCGAGCGCCTTAAGTTCGTCTCGATCTTCGAGTCCAACCTCGATGAGTTCCTTATGGTGCGCGTGGGTGGCCTGTCCGACCTTGCCGAGCTCAAAAAGCAGCCTGTCGACAACAAGAGCAATATGACCGCCTCCGAACAGGTCGATGCTGTCATGGCCGAAATGCCCGAGCTCCTTACCCGTTGGGAGTCCATCTTTAAGAACATCGAGGGCAAGCTCGACACCTTGGGCGTTCACCGCGCGCGTGTCGATTCGCTTACGCCCGAGGAGCGCACCTTTGTAACCCGCTACTTCCAGGCCTACGTGTCGCCGGTCATCTCACCGCTGGTGATCGACCCGCGCCACCCCTTCCCCAACCTGCGCAACGGCGCACTCTACCTGGCCTGCGGCCTGGACGGCGTCACCGACGAGGAAAGTCTGCTGGGCCTGATCGAGATTCCCGCCTCGATGAACCGCGTGGTCGAGATCCCCTCGCCCACCGGCACCTACTCCTACATCTTGCTCGAGGATGTTATCCTCGCCTGCCTGGATAGCTGCTTTGGCTCCTATAAGCCGCTCGACCGCGCGCTCATCCGCGTCACCCGCAACGCCGACATCGATCCGGACGGCGAGGGCGTCGAGGAGGAAGAGGATTACCGCCAGCACATGAAGCGCATCCTCAAGAAGCGCCTGCGCCTGCAGCCGGTAGTGCTCGCCGTCTCGGGCTCGCTCGAAAAGCCAACGCTCAAGACTATCCGCAAGGCGCTCGAGCTCTCGCGTCGCTCGGTCTTTACCTGCGACATCCCGCTCAACCTGGGCTATGTCTTTAGCATCGAGGGCAAGATTCCCGAGCATCTGCGCAACGAGCTGCTCTTTACGCCGTTTAAGCCGCAGCCCAACCCCACCATCGATATGACCCGCTCCATCCGCGAGCAGGTACTTCAGCACGACAAGCTGCTCTTTTATCCCTATGAGGCCATGAACCCCTTCCTGGATCTGGTGCACGAGGCCGCCTACGACCCCGAGTGCATCTCACTGCGCATCACGCTCTACCGCGTGGCTAAGCAGAGCCGTCTGTGCGAGTCGCTCATCGATGCCGCCGAAAACGGCAAAGAGGTCACGGTGCTCATGGAGCTCCGCGCCCGCTTCGACGAGCAGAACAACATCGAGTGGGCCGAGCGTCTGGAAGAGGCAGGCTGCACCGTCATCTACGGCTCCGAGGGCTTTAAGTGCCACTCCAAGATCTGCCAGCTCACTTATCGCGAGGGCATGGCGCTTACACGCCTGACGTTGTTGGGCACCGGCAACTTTAACGAGAAGACGGCCAAGCTCTACAGCGACTTTATGCTCATGACCGCCCATCCCGGCATCGGCGAGGACGCCAACTTGTTCTTCCGCAACCTGTCGCTGGGCAACCTGCGCGGCGATTACCGCTTCCTGGGCGTGGCGCCGGTCGGCCTGAAGCCGCTCATCATGCGCGGCCTGGATCGCGAGATCCAGCGCGCCCTCGCTGGCGAGCCCGCCCGCGTGTTCTTTAAGCTCAACTCGCTCACCGACCGCGAAGTCATCGACAAGATCGCCGAGGCGTCGTGCGCAGGAGTACGCGTGGACATGATCATCCGCGGCATCTCGTGCCTCAAGCCGGGCGTTCCGGGCAAGACCGAGAACGTGCATGTCCGTTCTATCGTCGGACGCTTTTTGGAGCATGCGCGCGTTTACGCCTTTGGCGTGGACTCGGACATGATCTATCTGAGCTCGGCCGACATGATGACGCGCAACACCGAGCACCGCGTGGAGATCGCCTTCCCCGTGCTCGACCCCACCTGCCGCGCACTGGTGCACGAGTACATGGGCATGCAGCTGCGCGACAACGTGAAGGCCCGCAGCCTCACGAGCGACGGCACCTGGGTCCCCGTGGAGCGCGCAGAGGGTGAGAAACCCTTCAACTCGCAGGAAGCCCTACTGGAGCGTGCCTATCGCAACGCCGAGGCCGCCGCGCAGCAGCGCGCACAGGAGAAGGAACGTGTGGCCGAAGAAGCTATTCAGGCCGAGGTTGAACATGGGGCAGTTGCCAAACCGGAAGCGATTGCCGCTCCCCCGGTGAATGAGCCCGAGGCTGCCGCAGAGCCCGCCGTGGAGAAAGCGCCCAAGGTTCAGAAGGTCCAGGCGACCGTCATTGAGCCCGAGCCTGCACCTGCACCTCAGCCCGAGCCGCAGGTCACCAAGCCCGCACCCGAGACAAGCGCCCGTCGCGATAAGCCCGCCGGTAAGACCAAGGCCATCGAGCGCCATCGCCCCGGCCGCGTGCGCATGGGCCTGGGCCTGATCGGTCTGGGTCTTAAGACGCTCATTACCGGCAAGACGAAATAGTCGTTTGTAGAAGCAGTTTGTAGAAGCGCCCCGCATTTGAGGAAAGCCTCGGATGCGGGGCGCTTTTCCCTGCTACCATGGTGCGAACAACAACGCGAATGACAGGCAGGGATATGAAGCTCACTATAGAATCGATGACCTACGGCGCCGACGGTCTGGCGCACGCCGACAACGGCAAGGCCGTCTTTGTGCAGGGCGCCGTGGCAGGCGACACCGTCGAGGCCGAGGTCGTACAGGACGGCAAGTCGTTCATGCGCGCCCGCACCACCGAGATTCTGGAGCCAAGCCCCGATCGCATTCAGCCCCCCTGCCCCTTCGTGGGCATCTGCGGCGGCTGCTCGTGGGGCAATCTCTTACGCACGGCACAGCTCGCCGCCAAGGAGCAAAACCTGCGCTCCACGCTCGAGCGCATCGGCAAGTTCGCTCCTGAGCAGGTCGATGAGCTGGTACAGCCCATCCGCCACACCAAGGACGACTGGGGCTACCGCAACAAGATCGAGCTGGAGCCCACCGTCGTCAACGGTCGCGTGCGCCTTGGCATGCACGGTGTCGACCCCAGCAAAATCGTGACCGTCGATGCGTGCCCGCTGTTCGATAAGCGTTTTCCCAAGGCGCTCAAATCGGTCGTCGGCGCACTCAACTATCTAAGCGGCAGCCATGACTTGGGGCTCGAACGCGTGGGCATTCGCGCATCGCGCCGCACCAAGGCACTCGAGGTCGCACTCTGGACGCCCACAGGCTCTTTTCCGCGCTCGCAGGTCTCCCGCGTGCTGGCGGACGCCGCTCATCCCACGAGCATCGTTCGTGTGATGAGCAAGGGCGAAAAGAAAGCCCGCCGTGTCTCCAAAGTCGAGATGCTCGCCGGCGAGGGCTCGTGGACCGAGAATATCGCCGAAGGCCAGATGCGCTTATCTGCCCCGTCGTTTTTCCAGGTCAATACCAAGGGTGCCGAGATTTTAATCGAGCTCGTTATGGACGCCCTCGACCCGCAGGAAGACGAGCTGGCCGTGGACCTGTACTGCGGTGCCGGCACCTTTACCCTGCCGCTCGCCCGCCGCTGCGATTTTGTCGCCGCCGTCGAAGCCTATGGCCCGGCCGTGCGCGATCTACGCCGTAACCTGGAGATCAACAAGCTCGATAACGTCGACGTCATCGGCGGCGACGCGGTGCGCGAGTTCCCCGATCAGGACGCCGACGTCCTGGTAGTCGACCCGCCGCGTGCGGGCCTCGCCCCCGAGGCCATAGACCTCATCGCGAGCACGAGTGCCCGCGATGTCGCCTACGTGAGCTGCGACCCGGCAACTCTGGCCCGCGACCTCAAGCGCTTTGTCGAGGAGGGCACCTTCTCCCCCGTCAAGATCACGCCGGTCGACCTATTCCCGCAAACCTTCCACTGCGAAACGGTCGTCCACCTCAAGCGCAACTAACCGCATGATGAGAACGGGCTCGCGTGCGTAACTGCACGCGAGCCCGCTTTATTCGGTCGATGCAACGCTGGCAAAAGTCATCGCTGCGCTCACGGGCAGCCAGAACAACAACGGCAGCAGGTAGCGCATCGACTCGGTCGTATACGACGTCGGCGAGATCCAAAGAACAAGGTTTGCCGCAACGAGCGGCGCCATCAGATAGAGTTTCTGGGGCGCACGACGTTTTATCTCCAGCAGTAGAAACGCCATACCCCAGGTCGACCAAAGCGCCTTAGCGCCGACAAGCATGCCGACCGGCGTCGACTGAAACCATGCGACGAGCGACTCGACACTGCGGCCCAAGGTCGCATCGGACCAACTCAATCCCAGGTCCCGCGAGCGGGGAAACACATGGCTCACGTTGTGCCCATCGACGGGAGTCACATAGGGCGACAAGGCCTCGCTTCCCGCCGCCGGCATGGCATACCAGCCAACCTGCACACCCAGATACGCTTCGAGATAGCAAAGCGGATGCTGCAGGAACCCCGCCGCCCACGCACCAAGATAGGCTAGAAAATCGAGCTCGTCGGCCTTACCAAACGTGGGGTCTTTAACGGAGTCGGTTAAAAACCACGTGTAGTTGTTCTTCCCGTCCTCGCCGATGGCGCGCTCGATCTCCTGGCGCTGCCATTTCGGGACCTCTTCCCCGTGGTCACGCATCAGCAACGCGGACTGCTGAAACATGAGACCGTAGACCTCCTGCTTGCCACCCGGCTCGCACCCCAAAGCGGGAAGCACGGCCCTGAGCATAAGGACCGTCATAAACAGAGAAGCGCCGACCGCCATTGCCGCAACGACAACTCGCCCGCGCCGACCCGTTACCTTGAAGAACACGACAACCAGGACAATCAGCACAAGAATCAGGCCGGTCTTACGCGTCAGCGAAACCAGAAGCAGAAGCGCAACGTATACAGCAAGGTAACCGGGCGCCCTCAGGAGTCGCCCCCTTGAGCGCATAACCTCAATGGAGGCAACCGAGAACAGCAGGAAAAACGGCAGGAAGGTGGCGTCCTTTGCCATGGCCGAGGCATAAATGGGAAGGTGCCAATATAGGCACAAAAACGCCAGCAGTGTCAGGCAAACGCCACGTCCGCCGCCCATGTGGCATACCAAAACAAGGCAGCACGCCAGGGCACACGCCGTCAGAAACGCCTGTACCAGGCAGAAGGCGTACACCCCAGCATCAGCGCTTCCCAGCGCACGGCCCAGGTCGGTAAACCATCCGTACAGATAGGTATCGAGTATCGGATGATGGTCGGTGATAACGCCGTCCGACAAGGCATTGGGTAAGCCGTTGTACTGCAAAAGCTGCTGGCGGGTATCCCACCAGATCACGCCCGGGAACAGTAGAACCAGCAACGGAGACCAGCAGGCGTAGATGATTGCGCCCAGTTTTACGATACCACCGAATTCGTACGTCTGTGGGATGCCAGAGAACGCTATGTCGCACAAGTTGTCAAACCATCTAGCATGGACTTGCCGAGGAACGCCGACAGTACTTTTGCGTCCCACTAGAAACCGATCGATCAGATAGTCGCCGAGCATAAACGCTGCGCAGAAAAAGGCCATGTGCCCCAAGACATGGACCAAGTTGATAGGGTTACAAGAGAATCCCACGGTATCGCGAAACATATCCGCGATGGTCGCGAGCACCGCCAAGGTACCCACGACCATCAGCATGTCGCGATTCTGTTTTAATCGCTCCACCGGCATGCGCTTAGTGCTTTACCGGTGCGCCGCAATGTGGGCAGAACCGTGTACCAGGAACGAGGGGACCACCGCACGAACCGCAGAATCGCGGAGCTTCCAAAGGCATGGGCGCCTGCTGCAGCTGGGCCTGAGTCTGCTGTCCGACGAAATTCTGCGGAACCGTCTGCTGAGGCGCAGCGGAGATAGTGCCATTCGCGGTTGCCGCATACCCCTTAGAGTGTTTGCGCATGCGAATAACAACGAAGCCGCCAACGCCCGCCGCAAGAAGAATCGCAACTACAACGACAATGATAATTGGGTTGACCGAGGATGAGTCGCCATCGCGCTGGGCTGCAGGAGACAGCAGGCCTCCCGAGGCACCGATCTCGTAAATATCAATTGATACGCTACCGTCACCAAGATCTTGCGCAACGTAAACCTTTGAATTATCTTGCGGGAAATACGCTCCGAACCCAGATACGCCATAATCGCTTTTTAAGGATATTTGAGAGGACGATCCAGTCTTGGTATCAACCAGATAGAGCAAACCGGATCCATTCTCATCTGCGGCGTATACTAAAGCAAATGCTCCGTCACTTGACAAAGACGAAATGCACGTTATGTCAGAATAATTCTTCACGCTAAATGCGGATTTCCATTTTGTTTTACCCGTAACGGAATCTACAACCGAAAGAGAACACTCGCTGACGCGCTCCGAGCTCGAAGAGCCTCCCCCGTCAAGCTGGCTGGACAGCATGCCCATCAACGATCCATCTGCGTTGCATGTGCGCTCATACCATTTTGAGTGCTCCAACATTTCTTTTCGCTCATTGGTGACTGTAACTTCGCCTTTATTCGAAGCAAATACGCCGCTTGAAAACAAGGTTCGACCCGCCATCACACGCATTGGAGATTCGATTGATGATGATAGTTCGAGGGCCCGAATGCTTATCTCATTAACAATGGTTTCAGCATCCAAGATAATTGTTGTCAGCTTACCGTCAGTTACATTATTCACATAACCATATTTACCGTCTAAAGACGTCCATGCCGAACAGGAGGTATAGGTCGACCATTCGCCCTTGTCCTCGAAAAACGGAGCCGAATAGACTGAGAGAACCTTTCCCGTCTTGCGGTCAAGCTTACTGAATCTAACAGACACGCCATCAGTAGAGGTTAAGAAAAAAGTGTTTCCGTCATCAGACAAGCCAAGCTGCCAAAGCTCATTTTCAACAGCGGAAGGATCTACGGGAGTAGACTCCAATTCGCCTTTATCCCCTAACGGATAGCCAATGATTTCCGATTGCTCTGGATCGTACGAATAAAAGAAGTCCTCTTTATTGGAGAAACAATAAGCTCCTTTGTAGTTACCGCTTCCGCAAACATAGTCATCAATAAAGGTTGAGGCTTGTATTTGTGATCCATCATCCGCATTCACCACTAGCAGCTGGGTACCATCCCCAGAGTGGCCCTGCTTTAGAATCAGGTATTTTCCCGACAAAGACCTGTCAAACAATTCGCCCGACACTACGAAACTGTCCTTCAGTTCGGGCGTGGGGACGTCGGCAGCATAGGCGTCCAGCGGCGCGACAATAAGGCTAGCGGCCAGCGTCAGGCCAGCTATTAGAACACCCCCCATTTCATTTTTCTTGTTCTTGGCATGGTTGCCCCTTTCAGTCGAGAGGTAAATATGACCTGAGGCTACGGTAAGCCCGAAAAATCGGAATGTGTTGCGCAACAATTCCCAGCGCGCAAAGAAGTCGGTAACGCCTGATAAAAATGGGACGGGGATTAAATAACCATCGAAATTCGAATGATTATTTAAGGCTCTGTTAGACCAGGATTGACATACATGTGTCCCCACGGTGCCATATCGTTGACCCCGTAGACCGCGATGATG
>NZ_JBCPDH010000004.1:0-134616 GCF_040915545.1 Collinsella aerofaciens
GGAGCTATTTCCGCGTTGCGCTAGCTGCGGAAACGCGGGGTCCGTTCAGGCTGTTGCGTTGAGATTGAAAATCAACCGCAATATTAAATTTGTCCCCATAAATACACCAGAAAGAAACACCGTACAATTCGAAAAACTAGTGCTGCTTATCATCAGGGCCGACTACATTTTCAGTCGACTTGAAGAAGTATGCTCTGCAATATTTGCCGACACCAGAATCCAATGCGTCTTTACAATACCTGAACCAAAATCAATAGTTGACAGGTCGCTTGATTTGTATTTGAAAGATGCCGGATGCATTTTGCTGCCATGGGATATTGCTCTGACCAAAAAATTTGACCTAGCAATAGCAGCAAGTCCTAATGGCGATTTTGAAAAGATTGACGCCCCACTGTTGTTGTTTCAGCATGGACCCGCATTAGGTAAATCGGGGGCATACGACTCCACCCTAAAAGCTATAAATCGCTTAAAGACAAGAGAATATCCGACATATATTTGCGAGCCGACTTCAAAGGGTGAAATAACCGACTTACCAGCAAATATTAAAACCGTTTATGTGGGCGATCCCGTTTTTGATAAAATCCTATACTCTGAAAAATATAGAGAAGAATACAGGGCTGCATTAAATTGCAATACCCAGAAGCTGGTAATAATCACTTCAACATGGGGGCCAAATTCACTTTTATCAAATATAAGAACAATTGCAGAAGATCTACTAAGGGAACTTCCATATACGGAATACAGAGTGGCGATGGTTCTTCATCCGTATATCTGGGCAGCACATGGCGAATGGCAAATAAAAACATGGTTTAAAAAGGAGTTGTACGCAGGGCTAAAAATCGTTCCACATGAAATAGGCTGGGAAGCTGCGATAATTGCCGCAGATATCGTAATTGGCGATTATGGATCAGTTACAAACTATGGTGCCTCAATAGGCAAACCGGTTTTAAGATACGAACCGAGCGAAGATAGCATCCCCAAGGGGATTGCCATAGTTGAGCATGCAAATATTAATTCAATACCTATAAAGAACAGCTATAAGGCTCTAAAGGTAATTAGAGCCTTGGAAGCTGCGCCATTACAAACAAATCGCTTGGAGCCAACGGCTTTTGCAAACGTTGGACACTCATTAGAATCGATTCAACACTTGGCATATTCGATACTAGGAATAAAGGTTGGTAACAAAGCGCCGGAAAAAACTCTGGCGCAACGACCGCGACCAATCCAGATAGATAATGAAATCTATCGAACCATAACGCTGGTAAAACAACAAAAAGGAGAGGCGATTCTTAACATAAAAGCATTTAAAAGTTCATCATTGGATTACAACTGGGTATTCGATGGCCCCAGAATCCAACTCATAGAAAAGGAGGCGATGCCTTCAATTAACTTAGCACCACCTGAAATAGTAGTCATAGACAATACTC
Organism: Collinsella aerofaciens; assembly: GCF_040915545.1. Classification (GTDB taxonomy): domain Bacteria; phylum Actinomycetota; class Coriobacteriia; order Coriobacteriales; family Coriobacteriaceae; genus Collinsella; species Collinsella aerofaciens_BE. The sequence goes on from NZ_JBCPDH010000004.1 coordinate 1,428, forward strand.
TTTCGAGTAAATTCATAAGCCGTCTAATGGACACACAAAGCGATACAACCAAGCTAGTTTGTATAAATATAGACTCTGAATGGATAGTAATACTAAATAGATTAAATCTGTTTAAGGTACAAACTGATTGTCCGAATAGCATATTGACCGCTCGAGCAATTTGGTACTTACTAAAACATAATAAGACGCGATGCATATTAGAGACAATCAATAATAGCCACTTTGTTTCCCTAACGAAAGGCTAAGAGCTCACAAGTTGGATTTTGCCTGCAACGATATTGCATTGAGCTACATCTCCCAACTGAGAATAAATCTCACTGGATATAGAATATAAACGCACCGCCTCGTCCTTTTTATTCAAATCGAACTCAATGTCCCCTAAAAGCTGATAAGTATCCGCAACAACTCCGCTCAATCCGCCACTCGAGCAAGTTTCCAAGCAGCTACGCGCTAATGAATTAGCATTCTTGAGCTCGCCAAGTTTAAATAGACAATGAGCGCCAAGCAACTCGATCTTTGAACGCATATTAGGTTCCAGTTGGTTGGCTGAACTCAACTCCGATTGGACTCTGTCAAGGGCCGATCGATAGTCGCCTTGTGCATAATAAGACTCCGCAATCGAGAAACTAGCGATAGCGATCCCGCGATAATTTACGGGATCGCACTGCAGATACTCAGAAATTGCTGCCTCGTAGCAAGAGATTGCAAAATCAAAGTCTGCAATCCCCTCCCTTAATGTATGGCCCTTAAATTCCAGCAAAGAGCCTTTAAGTGTATGATTTGTTGAATCACCTGACAGCTCAATGGCAAGCGAAATTGAAGTCGATGATTTTTCATACATGCTTAACCGTAGCTGGCAGCGAGATAATAAGGCAAGCATCCTAGATGCTGCATCAGAACGATCTAAGTTAACAGCCGCACGATGCCCGAGCGAATATACGTGAAGACCTCGGCTGAAGAGCCCGTTGTCATAGATGAAAGTCCAACAGGAATCGGCTATAGAAAGCACCTCGGAATATAGTGAGAAATCGAAGGCCAAATCCAGGACAGAAAATAGTTCAAAACGAATTGAAAGAAAATAGTCTGCGGCATTTGATTGGTTAATCTCGGAAAATAAATCCGAGTCAAACAGAGAGCTAGAAGACACTCTTAACCGATTGGGGGTAAGCACATTATCAAGTGTGACGATTAGGGAACAGTAGTACCGGACTACTGACCGAACAACAGCTTTAAAAGAGATGGTATCTTTGGCTTAACAGTGATAAGGAACTAATTTACTTATCAACTGTTAGCTGACGGTTTCCGGGGTGCATACGGACAAATCCCGTCTGATTTCTAACAGGAAGTCAGACGGGATTTTCGCTTTATATTACGAATTATGGAGGACATACCATGAAAACCTTAATATCTTGTGCCTACAATATGGATAATTGCTGTGTGGAAGTGAAATTCAGCGACGGCAGTATGATTGCGATTGACACTATCGTCGTTGAGAACGAGATTGCTGACAATATGTATCAGCGGTCAGAGCTGGATTATTTGATCTACAACGCTCCTTTGGAGTATGCAGACCTTATCTTGAACGGCGATCCCGAAACCTATTTGAAAACTGTAACAGAATACAAGCCTTGGGATAGCTGACAACACGCTGCCCGCAGGAGAAAATCCTGCGGGCGTTTTTCTGTTTATATTATTTCCCTCCGTTGGATCTCAATTTAGGAAAGAAGATGACAATCTTGAAGCTCTTTCCCCACTGGGAAGCTGCTTCCAGATGAAGATTTAGATCGTCGGCCATCTTCTTAACCAGGTAAAGTCCCATACCGGTAGCCTTCTTTCTGCTGTCAGTAGAATCCCCGGTAAAGCCCTTTTGAAAAATGTACGGCAGATTATATTTTTTTACGCCAATGCCGTTATCTTCAACAGAAAGGATATCTGCAGTCTCCGAATGTATCACGGAAATTGTAAGCATGGGACTATCGCTGCTATATTTGATGGCATTGCTAACGATTTGTCCCAACATAAACTGAAGTCCTCTACGGTCTGTATAGACTGTTTCAGATTGCAGTTTGTTGAGAATGACAAAATGCTTCTCTTCAAGAAGTGGGGCATAGTCCTCCAGAACTTCACCCAAGCAGTCATTCAAATTGACATCCTCAAATCGGTAATCCTTTGTACTGCTCTTCAACCGGGCATAGTACAGCATCTGCGTGACATCCTCCTGAAGCTGACTGCGGACATAATCCAGCTTTGCTTGCAGGGAAGGAGAGATTTCATCGTTCCGGTTATCCAAGAGCATGGTCAGCAACGATAGGGGCGTTTTCGTTTCATGTGCCCAGCCCTCCACGTATTCTTCATAGTCCCGTAGGGCATCCGCCATATTGTTACTCTCGTTTTTGTATTCCCGTAAAACCGAAGCCAAAAATCGGACAGATTCTCCTTCTTTCTGACTAATGGCACTGAGCAGCCGTTCTTCATTGCAGATGGTAGGATCACTGAGGAAATCTCGGAACAGTTCCATGTGGGTGTTCTCCCTCTTGTTTAGTACAAACAGAATCGCTGAAAACAAAAGGATGCTCGTCAGAACTACTAACCCGATCAAGGTTTGAAATACCTGAATGTCAGAAATCCAAAGAATGACAGCGCAAAAGCAATCCACGCCCAGCAGCAACAGAAGCCAGGGGTAGTACCGTTCTATCATGTGCTAAAGCTGCTTCATAGAGACACCTCCGCTTCCAAACGGTAGCCCATTCCTCGAACTGCAACGATTCGCTGCTTCATTTCAAGGGCGGACATCGTTTTTTTCAGCCGGGTTAGGTTAACCTGCAAGGCATTTTCATCTATGTATTCCGTGGTTCCCCATAGTGCCATGCAAAGCTGCTCCGTCGTGACCAGAGCATCGCCGCCGGACAAAAGAGCGACCAACAGTTTTCCCTGATTTTTTGGAAGCACCACAGAGGTATTATGAATATAAAGCGTGTAGGTCTGCTGGTCTAACAGGAAATCTGGTCCCTCTATGAGATTGGTACGGCCTTCATACCTTTTGAGAATATTGGATACCCTGGCAAGAAGTCGATCTTTTCTGCACGGCTTCGTCAAATATTCATCGGCACCCAACTGGAACGCTTGCAGTTCATCCTTTACCTGATCTCTGGAAGTCAGCACCAGGACGGGGATAGCAGTTTTATTCTTTAGCTCCTGGCAGATTTGAAAGCCACTGATCTCCGGCAAGTTCAGGTCTAAGATCACAAGGTCAGGGCGGAGGGCTGCCAAGAGCCGAGCGGCATCTTCAAACTCGGTAATTGCCTCCACAAGATAGCCGTCCTTTTGGAGCATATCGCAGAGTTCTTCCCGCATATAGACTTCATCTTCCACAACAGCAATTCTTTTCATGACAGCACCTCCTTCCAAATTATTCTTCTCTCTGCGGCTGCATCAGTGTCAGCAAATACCGATCACTGGAGCGCTTGACCACTCTCATATAAATATATTCTATCACGCAAAGTAGTAAAATCATAGCAGCAGATACAAGCAGCATTTCAGACACTGTCCCACGGGTTCGGGACGAGAGTATCCCTGTAAATAACGCCCTGACTCCAAACAGACTGCTGACAGCCGCAACCAATACAGGAAGTCCCATAAACCAGGTAATTTGCTTTCCAGCAGACTGGCAAAGGGTTTCGTAAGTAGCTCCCAGGCGGATCAGGGTCTGGTATCTGCGCCCGGTTTTCTGCTGACTCATCAGGAACTGAACACCCACGATGGTGTTGGCAACTACCAGGAAAACAATCGCAAGATAGAGGGTAATATAACTGGATGCTATGGTGTAGAAAAGCTGACGACCTATATTCTGAAGATAGCTTTCATATTCAATGCCAGTTTCGTCCAGCTTCTCGTTCAAATCCAAATATGCAGTCATAAGGCTATTTCCATCCAGAGCCTGCTCACTGAGCACCGCATTGACATAGGTATCATACATTCCCTGGCTATAATATAGGAATGCTTCATCCGGAAGAATCAATGTAAAGGACAAGGTTATAGAACGGTCCGTGACCAAATTCACAGACTGAACCTCTCCTGTAAGATGAATCGGACTACCATCCAGTTCCACCTTGGGCTGTCCGGCCAATACTTGGTTCAGCATTGCGGTACGACTTACCGTAGTAAACTCTGTATCAATATAGACAGCGGCCTCCTTTTCGCCTAATTGGAGAGCCGGTTTGCCGGACAATTCCAACAAACGATTATAGTCCGATAAACAAATCAAATATGGGTATGTGGCATAACCAAGATTGTTCAGAAGGACATCCCGGTCTTCCGACTGGGGCAGGCTCCGAAGAGAGTCCATAACAGCGTCCATGCTGTAGGCATTATCATAATCTTCTGTGGTGCGAATACGCCCAACCCTCATTTCAAAAAGCTCTGAAAATTGATTTTCCAAACCGTTTTCTTTCAGGGCTGCCTTTATATTCGGAAGAACCTGCGATGAATCTTCTGCAGTATGATCTTCAAAAGTATAGTCGATTACATGGCCAGAAGACAGGCTATTCGTTCCTGCAATTCCTACGCCCGCACCAAAACAACACAGCGCCGCCAGAATCAGCAGGGAGCTGATGGCCATGGAGGTTGACTGATGAATAACATTCTCCTGAATCTGCCGGAAGGTAAATACATGAAGCTGCTTATTTCCTTTTCCTTTCTTAACAATCAAAGCAATCAGCGCACGCATCCCATAGAAAAGCAGCATCGTACCAACTATGCCCAACAGCAAAGTCAGTCCCATCATACTTACCTTTGTCCATGCAATTCCCTGAATCGCCATGTAGTAAGCCACTGCCAACATCACACTTCCGCATATAGCAGCCAGTCCATAGATAACAGATGGCATTTGCTTTTTGGGGCGGTTCGTTGGCTGGGATAGCAAAGTACCGATCTCCTGGCGGCTGATTCGTCCACTCAAAATCAGAAGTGCCGTCAGCTTAATTGCCAGAAATCCTGCCAGCGTCCATTCAATTGCAGACCAGGATAAAGAAAACTGATGACCGATGATCCCCATGCCTACCAGCTTGGCGGTGACAAGACTGACAATTTCTGAAAGCACCACAGCCACAGGTAAGCCTATGAGCATGGCAAGAATACTGGTCAGGAAATCTTCCGCCAGAAGCATACCAAACAGTTTACTTCTACGCATCCCCAACATTAGATAAACACCAAACTCATGCCGTCTGCGCTCGAACTGATACTTGCAGGCAAAATAGATCAAAAAGAACAGAATACCGAGGGTCATCCCATAAAACGCAGGAATCAGAAGCAGGAGTTTGTCAACTGCGTCACTCTCCATTTTCTGCAAAAAGAGCATCACATCTTGAGTGGAGATGGAAAGAATCATGTAAAAGGCAACAATAGAAATCACCAGGGAGCTGAAAAACAGACCGTTTTCCTTTCGGCTGCGGTGGCTGTTCCGAAGAATGAGATTAGAGAACATTTGCGCTGCCCCCTCCCAGTTGCGCCATCACCTTCAGGATGCGCCCGTAGAACTCCTGCTGGCTTTCGTCTCCACGCCGAAGCTCATGAAAGATCACGCCGTCCTGGATGAACAGAATGCGCTTGCAAAAGCTGGCGGCATTGGAATCATGGGTTACCATCAGGATCGTAGCTTGTTCGTCACGATTCAGGCCGGACAGCTTCTCCATAAGACTTCTTGCGTTCTTAGAATCCAGCGCACCCGTCGGTTCATCGGCAAGGATCATTTGGGGATGTAAGATCAGAGCCCTTGCTGCCGCAACACGCTGACGCTGGCCGCCGGACATCTTGGACGGAAACTTATCCAGAACATCAGTGATTTCCAGATAGTCAGCCAACTGCTTCAGCCGCTGGCTGCTTTCTGCTTCGGATACCCCATGCAAGGAAGTCGGGAGCAGGATGTTTTCCCTGCCAGTCAGGTTGTCCAGCAATTCAAAGTTCTGGAATAGATAACCAACTTTTTTGCCACGGTACTCTGCAAGAGCCTTTCCCTTGAGGGATTGCAGAGTATCGCCTTCCACCTGAATGCTTCCACCTGTGGGTTGAATCACAGTCGCAATACAATTGAGCAGTGTGGATTTACCGGAACCGCTGCTTCCCATAATGCCGAGAAACTCTCCCGGCATCACCTGGAAGGTGATCCCATTCAGTGCCTTTGTTTGACTTGGCACATTGCCATAGATTTTTGTTAAATTTTCAATATTCAAAATGGGTTTCATGTGAATACCTCCTATCATTTGTAATAAAATGATAGCATGGGAACACAGCAAATACCACTTACAGTGGTTGTAAGGATTCAAGATATAAGTGGCGGCTCAAGGGGGACGAGCATATATTTTGTAAGAGCATCAGGCGACAATGATAAAATATACCGGATCGCCTCCTTGGCAAACCAGTTCGTTTTAATTGTATCCCAATCAGCAAGTCGGATAATCTCTGCTGTGCCGTTCTCAAAATCAACTGAAATTTCGCCCCATTCGCCGTCGCAGTCTGCTTGATATTCGTAGATTGCGGCGGCGATTTTCTTTTTGCGCTTGGTTTTGGTTTTCTGTTTCAGCCGGACAGCATGGAGCGCACCTTCGGCAACCAGCAGTTCTGTCAGTTTGTCCACCGCTTTCCGGTAGGCTCGCTCTGCACCGCTGGCTGTGCTGCCCTCAAACATAATCGCCAATTCTTCAAAAGTGGGGCGGTTCTTCCATGAGCCAACTCGCCCGCAGGTCATACAGATTGCTAACCGTTTTTCGAGCAAGGTCTGTTCCCGGTAATTCAGCTTCTCAAATGCCCGCTGTACCTTTTCTGCTTGTATGCCGTTCCAGAGGATGTCGGTATAGTTCCAGCTATCGTCAAGGGCTATATCCTCGCCTGTTTCCTCGCCGTCCTCGTCCGTTATATAGAACGGCTGCTGGTTGCGGATTCCACGGACAACTTTCAGATATTCTTCCGCAAGAGCAAGGTCGCAGTTATACTTCTTGGAAAACTGGTTGACCGCATCTTTGGTGTTATGGTACAGCCACGCCATTGATCGCACCATTTTGTAATTGGTCAGAGAGGATACCGACCATTTTTCTTCGCCCATGCGGAAACGGAGCATAGAATCCCAGATGAACGGATAGATGTATGTAGCATACTCCGCACCCTTGGCAGGATCATAGTCCATCAGCTTTTGGAGCATTTGCTCCCGGCAGGAGATCTTTATATCGATAAATCGGTCTGTGTCGTACAGATTGCCGCCGTCCACACTGAGAAAGCCTTTGATGCGCTTGTTGAGCTGCGTTTCGTAGTGGTGCAGAAAGAACGAAAAATATAGCAAATTCTTTTCCCGCAAAGCAGACAGGATATATTCATTCAGACTGTCCACCGCTGGCGGTTCCGGTTCCAGTTGGAAGATGCGCTCTGCCACATAGGGGATGATGCCGTCACCGTGTGGATTAACTTGGTGCTTCGGTATGTATCCGGTCATGTTCCACGAAAAATCATTTAGCATAGCGCACCTCCCTTCTAAGTAATCCGCGGGAATAATTAACCATAATTCCAAGTTTGTCTTGCAGCATTTATATTATCCAGAAGAACAGATGCAGGATTTGCCTCGTAATAGTACGTGCTCATATCCAAAATGCCTTCTTCCATTTCACCCCACTCTGCTGTGCGAGAAACAAAGATTCTATTATATACACACCAATCGCATGTGGTGGTGAAAGCAGCAATATCTGCAAAGTCTTTTGGAAATACAATTCTTCTTCCATTTGATGTTGGCTTAAGATAGTTCTCCATTATTTCTTTGAAATTCTTCAGATCATAATCCGTAGCGTTTTCCAAAGCTTTAGCATCAAAAACTTCCTGCTGTCCTTCTGGTACTTTACCGAGCACATAAAGAGCAAAGTCCTCCCCCATCATCTCGACAGCCTCAGCAAAAGGTCCGAGGTTCCTATCGACGCTCATTACGCCGAGATACATGACGATTTTTCTATCCTCCTGCCTAAGCCTGTCGAGCAGGAATGAAATTTGGTCATCAGCGTATCCAGGGTCCAATGAATACGGCTTGTTCGGCAAAACTTTGGGAACCTGGGGAAGGTTCCACATAACTTGCTGGATATAAGCCCTATTCTGCTCAGGAACTACAACTTTCCATGCTTTACGTGCATAGCTGGGCAAGTCAAACTTCAGGAATCTTGCGCCGCTAAATAACGGGAAAGACTCTTCCAGTTCCATAAGTTGTAAAACATGTTTTTTGCCATCAAGTGCCGTGCTCAAAGCGCGTACAGTCGAATCTGTGGTGGTCCAAACAACATCGTCATCTGAGTAGAAACTATCTAAAGCGTCCTTATACATCCTGCCAATGCATAGCCTACGCTTAACCCTACCTATAGGATCTGAGCTGTCGCTTAGCGGGATATCTTTAACGAAGATCCCGTCATGGTCAAGAATGCGCGAGGGAATTCTGTCAGTGTTGCCGGCAATAAGAACGACATTGCGATGATTCGAAAGCAAATTTTCCAACAAATTAAGCACAGGGGGATAGAACATCACATTGCCGTAATGCACAACTATTATCTTGTTGCTAGCGTTAAAACGAGCCATTATGTCCTCTCAGTTGTCTTTTCGCCCTCGAGCAATGCACGCCATTTTCGGACTGAAGGCAAATAAGGCGGCCTTCAGTTTGTAGTTTGCCGTTCGGGCATGCTGCAGCGGAAAGAATCTTTCAACCCTAAAGTCCTCTGCACTCAAGAGGTCTCCGGTATAGACGCCGAACATATATTGGGCAGCGATATTGTCGTGGAAAGCCGACGAACTAGCAGTGGCGGGATTGCTTCGACTGTACTTTTCAAGCACCTTTGCTACCTTAACCCTGTCGGCACCTCGCCTCACCTTCAGCTTTGGATTCCTCGTTATTGATGCGGCATTAGAAATCCTATAATTATAGAAACAGTGTTCATCGTCGAAGACGGACTTAGCATTAGCCAGTAAAATCGGGGTCCAGATTTCATCTTCATGGAGCAGACCGGGTTCAAAGCGTAAATCAGCACGGTTGATAAGTTCATGACTTGTTATGTAGTATGGGGCGCATGACCTTACATTTGCCCCATATAGCGATTTATTATAAAAAGTAGGACCGTCCAGAACAGCACCGTGCAGGTCGAGATAAGCGCGGGACTGCCATTTAGCGCCGGAATCATCAAAATGGTATGCGTAGCCAGCGATAACCTCTGCACCAGTTTTATTAATAATCGACTGAAAGCGTTCAAGTGAGTCTGGCTCGATAGTATCATCGCTATCGAGAAACAGAATATAGTCACCTTTCGCACGAGACAACCCGTAGTTTCTTGTTGCAGATAGCCCCTCGTTCTTCTTCGAGAAAACGCTAATCCTCTCGTCCCCCAAGAAACTCTTGCATATCTCAAGAGACCCATCAGTAGAGCCATCGTTAACGAGAAGGAGCTCCCAAGACTCACACGTTTGATTTATTACGGACTCGATGCACTCGCGTACATACTTCTCCGCGTTATATACAGGCACGATTATGCTAAACATTTTTACCGCCAAGTCCTCATTGCTTTGTGCTCTGAACCAAAATCTTTATTTGCACAAATCAAGAATGGATTCGTAGGCGCTCGCGTATCTCAGAGCGACATCATCCCAAAGATAAGAATTATTGATCTTTTGAGAAGCCGCCCTGCCCATTGCAGTCGTATCATCGAGCTCGAACAAATGAGCCGTAATCGCTTGCGCCCATTTAGTGCAATCAAAATCTTGCATAACAAGACCGTCAACGCCGTCATCTATGACGTCAAGAGGGCCGGCAGCAGCATATGTAATAACCGGTATTCCGAAATACATTGCCTCCAAGAGCACCATTCCGAAAATCTCATAACGCGTGGGAAGGACAAACATGTCACATTGCCGGTAAAGCGCCGGTAGTTCATTTTGCGAAAGGGAGTCGATGAAAAAGACGTCCCTGATTCCTTTTTCCTGCACATAGGAATGTACTTCGTCAAGCATCTCTCCTTTGCCGACATACACAAGGGCGACATTCTGATTAATGGCCTTAACATCAGCATAAACATCCATCAAAAAGATGGGCTTCCTTCTCGACTCTACCTTGCCGATATAAAGTAATATTTTTTTGTCTGCGCTAATTCCGAGCTCATTCCTATAATCTCTGTTAATCGGGTTTTGAAAGTTACTTAGCTCAAGTCCAACAGGAATAATTTTTGCCCAAGGAAAACCCTTTGAAACAAGGTAATCACGGGCAGACGTAGTCTTGGCAAGACAGTATTTGGTATTGTTTCTCAGTTCTCGTAGAAACGTGCGATCGAATACGCACTGGATAATTTTCTTATACGCCTCTTTGTAGTTTTCATACATGCCCTGCCAAAGAATGAACTTAATCTGACGCTTCTTGCAATAACGGCTGACTAGCACCGTCGTTATCTGACTGTCGTCAAGCGCTTGAATAAGGTCATAGCATTCCGCATCCAGAATACCCTTTAAATCACGATAATATCCCTGCTGTCCAGGTATCTTTTTCCCTGCAAGCCAAAACACAACAACTCGAGGACTGTCCTGGACTATCTCTTGATAAGTCGCTCCTGTATCGCTGATAAGAAAAACGCCAACCTCAGCACCGTATTCAGATAGACGTTTGGCGAGTCCTATCTCTTGGATATTGTACTGGCTCTTAGAAACTGCAGATGAAGCAGACCTGATTAGTGCAATCTTCTTACCTTGAAGTGTAGGTTTCATATTACATCGCCTCATGCGTCTCGTATACGTGCGCATCGGCCTTGGACGCCTCGGACAGGCCGTCGTTGATCTTGGCACACAGGTCGCAGGTGGAGCAGGAGTCGAGCTGCTCCTTGGTGACGCGGCCCTCCTCATAATCACGAACGACCTTGAGCTCGTGCATGTCGTAGGGCCTCTTGGTGAACAGCGCCTTCACCTTGTGCTTGAGTACCCACCAGCCGGGCTTCCAGATGTACTTGTGCATGGCCGGGCTCACCGAGCCGATCATCCAGCAGTTGCGGTCGCAGTGGCGGACCTTCGCGCGGACCCTCTCGGCCTGGTCGGAGTTCCAGAGCTCGTCCCAGGACTCCTCGTTGAGGTTGCCCATGACCTCTTTGTCCTTGGTGCCGTTGCAGGGCATGACGTCGCCGTAGGGGTCGATGAAGAAGGTGTCGAACGCCATGTCGCACGGCAGCAGGCGCGGCTGGCCGTAGATGTAGTTGATGAGGCCGTGGTTGAAGTAGGCGCGGAACCACTTCTTGGGGCTGTTGGACCTGAGCAGCTCGTTGACCAGGTCCTCGAAGTTCTTCGCCACCATGGGGCGGTCGTGGATGATGTTCTTGGCCTCGACGAAGTAGAAGCTGTTGTGCAGCGACGCCGTGGCGAACTCCATGCCCAACTCGTCGGAGATCTTGTAGAGCGGCACCAGGTCGGGCGCGTTGAGGTCCTGCACCGTCATGCCGAAACCGACGTCGGGGTGCTTGAGCTCGACGAGCTTCTTTAGCGTGGCGTAGCCGCGGTTGTAGCCGTTTTCCAGGCCGCGAATCTTGTCGTTGGTCTGCTGCAGGCCCTCGATGGAGATGCGGATGCCGACGTTGGGGAACTCCTCACACAGGTCGATGATGCGGTCGGTGAAGAAGCCGTTGGTGGAGATCACGATGCGGTCGGACTTCTTGTAGAGCTCGCGTACGATGTCCTTGAGGTCCTGGCGGATGAAGGGCTCGCCGCCGGTGATGTTGGTGAAGTACATTTTGGGGAGCTTCTTGATGGTCTCGATGGAGAGCTCCTCCTCCGGGCGGCTGGGAGCCTTGTAGCGGTTGCACATGGTGCAGCGCGCGTTGCAGCGGTAGGTGACGATGACGGTGCCGTTGAGTTTCTTTTCGGTCATCTATTTAACCTTTCAAGATCAAGTGGAATACAATTCGAGGGTCCGTTCGACGACGGAGTCCCAGTTGTAGGTTTTCTCGACGTGTGCCTTGGCGGCGGCGCCGAGAACTCTCCCGTGGTCGCTGTCAGCGAGCAGGTCTCGCAGCGCGGCCCGCAGGGAATCGGCACTGCCCTTATCGAAAGTTACGCCGTTGCCCGCAAGGACATCTGCGCACTCTGGGATATCGCTCGTCACGCAGCAGCGGCCGTAGGCCATGGCCTCCAGCAGGCTCATTGGCATTCCCTCCACGTCGGAAGGCAGCACGTAGGCATAGCAGTTGGAGTACAGCTCCTCCAGGGGCTCGCCGTTGACGAATCCGGTGAAGAGGACACGTGGGTCGCCCTGCGCAGCCACACGCAGCGACGTCTCGTACTCGGATGTGTCCGAACCGCCGCCGGCGATGACGAGCCTCTTCTCCGTATCGAGCTCCTTGAAGGCTTCGATCAAGAGCTCGGGACGCTTCTCGGGGACGAGCCTGCCCAGGTACAGCAGGTATGAGCCCGCATCGAGCCCCCATTTATCCTTTATCTGCTTAACCGGCCTATATTGCTTTGGCTCGATACCGTTGGGGATGAACGTCGTCGTGCGGCCATAGACGTCCTGAAAGTAGGACTGCGCGGACTTGGACAGGACGACGAGGCCGTCGGCCTTGGTGGCAGCCGCCCTTTCCCCCATCTTGATGTAGGTGCTCGCAAGCCTGCCCCACTTGGCGCGCTGCCAGTCCAGGCCGTGGATGGTGGCGACGGTCCGGATGCCGGCAAGCTTCGCCAGCGGAAGGGGTACACAGGGGCCCTCGGCGTGGTAGTGGATCACATCGGGGCGGTCCTTAATTGCGGCCCTGGTGGCAAAGTATGATGACGAAAGGGCAGCGAGGCCTTTTTTGTCGATTGTCTTAACCGGCACGACGTGCACGCCGTCGATGACGCGCCCGCGGCAATCCGCGGCGCAGCCGGTCATGACATCGCTGCCCGAACGGTCGTAGCAGGTCACCTCGTGGCCAAGCTCAACCATTCGGCGGGCCAACTCAGTTACCACGACCTCTACACCACCCTCTCGAGAGCCGTAGCGCTTATGTCCAATCATCGCTATGCGCAAGTTAATCTCTTTTGAACAAATCTCGCGTATACACATTTTCCGCCACGTCCGCGAGCTCGTCGCTCCAGCGGTTGGCGACGATCACGTCGCAGCCGGCCTTGAAGGCCTCCAGGTCGTGGGTCACCTCGGAGCCGAAGAACTCCGGCGCGTCCAGCGTGGGCTCGTAGACCACCACGGGCACGCCCTTGGCCTTCACGCGCTTCATGACGCCCTGGATGGAGCTCGCGCGGAAGTTGTCGGAGTTGGACTTCATCGTCAGGCGGTACACGCCCACGACCGGCTTCTCCTTGCCGTCGTACACGCGGTCCCACACCATCTTCAGCACCTCGTCGGCGACGAAGTCCTTGCGCGTGCGGTTGGCGTCCACGATGGCCTCGATCAGGTTCTGCGGCACGTCCTTGTAGTTGGCCAGCAGCTGCTTTGTGTCCTTGGGCAGGCAGTAGCCGCCGTAGCCGAAGCTAGGATTGTTGTAGTGCGATCCGATGCGCGGCTCCAGGCACACGCCGTCGATGACGTCGCGGGTGTTGAGGCCGCGGACCTCGCAGTAGGTGTCGAGCTCGTTGAAGTAGGCGACGCGGAGGGCCAGGTAGGTGTTGGCGAACAGCTTCACGGCCTCGGCCTCGGTGGTGCCCAGCACGAGCTCGGGGATGCCCTTCGAGCCATCGGCGTTGACTCGCTCGAGCTCTGCGGGGTCGGCGCCCTGCGCAAGCAGGCCGGCGAACTTCTCGGCGGCTATAACGGCCTCAATGTCATCCTTTGGCGCGCCGACCACGATGCGGCTGGGGTGCAGGTTGTCGTAGAGCGCCTTGCTCTCTCGCAAGAACTCGGGGCTGAAGAAGATCTTGCTGTCGCCTAGCCTCTCGCGAAGGCCCGCGGTGTAGCCGACGGGAATCGTCGACTTGATGACGATCCAGGCGTCCGGGTTAACCGAGCGCACGGCAGCGATGGCGGCCTCGACGGAGCTCGTGTCAAAGAAGTTCCTATCGCTGTCGTAGTTGGTGGGCGTGGCGATGACGGCGTAGTCGGCGCCAGCATATGCCTCGACCGCCTCCACGGTGGCGTGCAAGTCGAGCTGGCGCTCCCCTGCCTTGGCCTCCGCCAGGAAGCGCTCGATTTCGTCGTCCTGGATGGGCGATACGTAGCTGTTGATCTTCTCGACCTTCTCGGGCACGATGTCCAGCGCGTGTACCTCGTTGTGCTGCGATAACAGGACGGCGAGGGACAGTCCGACGTAGCCGGTTCCGGCGACGGCAATCTTCATTTTCTTCTCCGATTCGAATCGGGTATTAAAGTTAGGCATTAGTACGCATCGCTCCCGTTGAAGACCTCCAGAACCGTGAGGAGGACGATCTTGAGGTCCATGACGATTCCGCGTTTGGCTATGTATTCGAGGTCCCGACGGACCATGCCGTCGAAACCGGTGGAATTGCGCTCCGTAACCTGCCAGAGTCCCGTGATGCCTGGCTTCACTGCTAGCCTCTGCAGGTCGTACTCGGTGTACTCCGCGACCTCGTTAGGCAGCGGCGGACGGGGCCCAACGACGCTCATCTGGCCCAGAAACACATTCAGAAACTGTGGGAACTCGTCGATAGAGTGCTTGCGGATGAACTTCCCGATCCTGGTGACGCGGGGATCCTCCTTCATCTTGAACATGGCGCCGGCGATCTCGTTTTGCTCCCTGAGCTCGGAGAGACGCTTGTCGGCGTCCTTGTACATGCTGCGGAACTTCCACATGCGGAAGGTGGACAGGCTGCCGTCACGGTGGGTCTGACCCACGCGGATCTGGCTGTAGAAGGGGTTGCCCTCGCTCTCCAGCCGGATGGCGGCGGCCAACACCAGACCGGGGATCGCGATGAGGACGAGTACAACACCGCTGAAAACGATATCAAACGTGCGCTTTATGGCCCGGTAGGCCAGGCGCGAGTTGTCCCAGTCCATGATGGATTGCATGGCCCTGTAGCTGGCGGCGCCCTCACGCCGGTCCATGGCCTGAGAAATGAGCGCTGCCCCCGCAGGCGCATCCGTTGCAAATTGAGTTTTATCCGACACGTTTTCTTCCAAGACTTCGTCCCCGGGTCGGGGATCCTCCCTGTTCTGTGTAGCGGTCGCCAACAGCTAGGCGATCGCCTTTTTAAGGTTTCGCATTACGCGCTGCTCGGCCGAAAGCACTGCAAGGCCAACGCGCGTAGTTACGCGTCGGCCGCATAGGTCGAGCTCCAGATAAGCAGTGCTCTTGCGTCTGTTAATGGTTTTGATAAGGCCTTCATGGCCCAGCAACGGACCTGCCGTCACTACAACCTGGTCGCCGTCTTTTAGGGCCTCGCTCATGGGTACTACGCGGTCTCCCTTATGCGTAAATCCGCCAATAAGCTGAACCTCTTCTTTTGCCAGCGGCACAAACTGACCGTCCTGGGAAAGCACCCGGGCAAAGTCGTCCATACGTAGCAGATACTGTTGCACGGTGCGGGGATCTGCCGTATCGCAGATAAGATAACCGGGAAAGAGAGGCTTGGTTGTATTGACCCATTCGCCGTGTACCTTGATCTCGGTTTGATATTGGGGATAAAAGAGCTCCTGCATGGCGCCAGCCGGCACCATGCGCTCGATGCGCTCGCGCATTACGTCTTCGCGACCGTTAATGACCTGGATCACATACCACACGAGCACCACCCCCTTGCTGTCTTACGTGTGGCTCACGGGGTTTGGGTATGGCTTCGCCAGGGCGCGTGTGCGCGGAGGCGCTCCATATTCAAACCCTGAGCCCAGTCAGACAAGCACGTGGCTCTGCCCCACCGTGAACGGTATGTACAAATGCAGTTGCTAGAGACGCGGACGTGTATCGCAAAATGACCGCATCCCCAGCTGGCTGCGTGCGAACCAGTCAAACGGGCACAAAACTGGACCGCACGCAGCCAGCTGAAGGACTGCCGTGGTTTGCCGTAACAACTTATTGAACCTTCTAATGCGAACTTATAAATAACCGCAAAACAAGTGCAAAACGTGCATGGCAATCGATATTGGAGCTCGTGGTTTTTCTAACACCGCCGTTACGGCCGGATGCTGATCGACCCTGCGCTTTGTGGCTTACTGAAGCCGTGAGCACAGTTGAACTCATGTAACGTTAGATATCCTAGCACAAGCTGTTAGTGAAACTGATTTGGGCTGCGTTGGACAACATTTCGTTCATTTGACGTGCTTAAGGGGGTTGTTTTGGGATGTTGTTCACGTTGGCGCAGGTTATTGTGGCGCTGGCAATAATTGGGAGCGTTCCTGAAGCCCAACTGAAGCAGCGAGCTGCACTGGTAATTGCGTTTGGATAACAAACTATGTACAGACA
This sequence comes from Collinsella aerofaciens, assembly GCF_040915545.1. Classification (GTDB taxonomy): domain Bacteria; phylum Actinomycetota; class Coriobacteriia; order Coriobacteriales; family Coriobacteriaceae; genus Collinsella; species Collinsella aerofaciens_BE. The sequence goes on from NZ_JBCPDH010000004.1 coordinate 17,807, forward strand.
TGGGAAATAAATTGTGCAACTTTTTGTTGATGTGGGTATGGGTTTGTGGCGCGAGGTATTTTGGCATGAAAAAAGGCCTTCGGAATTCCGAAGGCCTTTACATTCACGATGGTGGAGACGAGGGGGATCGAACCCCTGACCTCTTGACTGCCAGTCAAGCGCTCTCCCAGCTGAGCTACGCCCCCGTGACGAGGTGATACTATAGGGGAATGTTTTGCTTGATGCAAGGACTTTTTTGGGTTGAATCTTTTACTTACGGGTTTTCCTGGGACCGTTTTCCTGGGACGGGATAGCCCTTACTTGTAGAGGTAAGCGATGGCGGTGCCGGTGTGGACTTGGATCGTGGCCGTTTTCCTGACGACATTAGAGATGCCCGTGTCGGCCAACAGGCCCAGGGGGCTGTGGTCTAGCTCCCATTCTAGGCCGTGTTCGCTTACCTCGGTGTTGGGTGCAATGGCGATGATAGAAAACGTCTTGCCTTCGGCACCTTCGATGGTCCACGATTCGCCTGCGCGTAGGATGCGGGCGACCACCTTGTCCTCGGCAATCCAGACCGGAGCGTCCTCGTGGCCCGCGAGCAGGCCCAGTACGGAAAGCGCCATATCAGGACGGCCGCCCGTAGCGCAGGTCGCAACCACTTCGGCACCCGACCAGCGACGGCGGACGGAATCGAGCGCCAGAGCCAGGTCGGTATAGTCCTTATACGGGTCGTGGCGCTCAACTTCAAAGTCCTCAGCGGCATCAACAAGAGCACGGCCTGCGTCGCTCACCGTATCGGCATCTCCTACATATACGTCGCAGCCCAGGCCGGCGCCCAGCAGCGCGTCGAGCCCGCGATCCACGGCGACAACGTGGTCGCACTCCCCCGCTAGCCTACGCAACAGATTCGCGCTCGCAACCACGGGCGAGCCGCAGACCACTAATACCTTGCAAGCCACAGCCCTCGCCTATCCCTCAAACGAAAGTACGCGGGCCAGATCCAGCTCCTCGTAGCTGTCAATAAAGATATCGCAGTTGGCGCGTACGTCGTCGCGCTTCATGCGGCCGTGCGGATCATAGATACCTACACGCTTAAAGCCAGCGACCCCAGAGCTCTTTAGGCCAAAGACAGCGTCCTCAAACACCCATGCGCGCTCAAACCGGTGCCCATGGCGCTCCTCTAGGCGGCGCAGCGCCAACTCGTACACATCGGGGAACTGTTTAGAGCGTCCCGCCTCGCCCGTGGTGGTCACAAACTCCATGTAGGCATCGAGCCCGGCGCCCGCAAGCGCAGACTTAACCAGCTCGGCCGGCGTGGACGTAGCAACGCACATGGCAATGCCCGCCGTCTTCGCCTGCTCCAAAAATGCCAGGAGCCCCTCGCGCGGGGGCACCTTGGAATAGCCATCGATTAGGATGTCACTCAGCTCGCGGTAGAGCTCCTCGCCATTTACGCCAATGCCCCAGGTGTCATGGTAGGCCTGGCACTCGTCCTCGAGCGACAAATGCTCAAACTGGGCAAAATCGTCGACCGTCACGTCAACTCCGTGGCGGTGCAATAACTCGGGCTGAGCATAGGTCCAAACGGGGGTGCTATTAACCAGTGTGCCGTCGCAATCGAAAATAAAAGCAACGTTGGGGGCGGCGGTCTGGGACATAAACGAACCTTTCGATGTCAAATGGTAAACATCCTGCTAAAAACGTTTTACCAAACGTCAGACTAACAATTTTGAAACCCTAATTGGTAAAACTGTCAAGAGTTTTACCACGGCAATTCTGCCAGTGGTCTAAACATGGCGCTTACCGATTAAACGCCGCCCTAAAACCACTTTCCTTCATAAAAGTAACGTACAGGTGTTATCGTAGTTTCTGCCGAAAGTTCCACCGAGCACGCGAGGTGGAACGAATCATAGAACTATCGCCGTCCCTTCGATTCGTGCAGCCTTGGACCTTTCGCATCTAGTCACCAAGGCAACACGCTGCCGCGTCATGATGGGATCAAACGTGAGCGATACAAAGCTAAAGCCAACGGCTAAAAAGCCCGCAACCCGTAAAGCCGCCCCGCACGCACCGGAGCTCACCAAGGACGATGTCTATCTATTTGGCATCGGCACGTGGGAGCGCAGCTGGGAAAAGATGGGCGCGCACCCCGACACGCAGAACCGTACGCGTGGCTGGCGCTTTTGCGTTTGGGCGCCTGATGTAAAGAGCGTGCATGTCATTGGCGAATTTAACGACTGGGATGAGGAAGCCAACCCTCTGGTGCCCGTGCATACGAGCGCTATTTGGGAAGGCTTTATTCCTGGTGCCGAGCAGGGCCAGCTCTATAAATACCTCATCGAGACTAACGAGGGCGAGAAGCTCTACAAGGCCGATCCGTATGCCTTTAAGGCCGAGTGCCCACCGGGTACCGCCAGCGTGCTGTGGACCCTCGATGGCTATAAGTGGAACGACGCCGCGTGGCTCAAGCGCCGCGCCGGCCACAACCACATGTCGCAACCGCTTAACATCTACGAGGTGCATATTGGCTCGTGGAAGCGCCACGGCGACGCGCCGCAGGGCGAGCCCGACGAGTACGGCAACTACCCCGGTCCCATGGATCCCTTCCCCGCGCAGCGCGGCGAGTTCTACACCTACGACGACCTGTCGGTGGAGCTCGTGGACTACGTGCGCGACATGGGCTACACGCATATCGAGGTCATGCCGCTCATGGAGCATCCCTTCGATGGCTCCTGGGGCTACCAGACGACCGGCTACTTTGCCGCCACGTCGCGCTACGGCAACCCGCAGCAGCTCATGCACTTTATCGATGCATGCCACGAGGCAGGCATTGGCGTGATCATGGACTGGGTGCCCGGCGGTTTTTGCGCCGACTCCCACGGCCTTGCCACCTTTAACGGCCACATGCTGTTTGAGCACGAGATTCACCCCAACTGGGGCACGCACAAGTTCGATTTTGCCCGTGGCGAGGTCCGCTCCTTCCTGGTCTCCAACGTACTGTACTGGCTCGAGAACTTCCACGTTGACGGCATTCGCATGGACGGCGTATCCAGCATGCTGTACCTCAACTTTGGCATCGACGATCCCGGACAAAAGAAGTTCAACAAGTACGGTACCGAGGAGGACCTGGACGCCAGCGCATTTATCCGCCAGGTCAACTGCGCTGTGGAGGCGCACTACCCCGACGTGATGATGATGGCCGAGGAGTCCACCGCGTGGCCGCTCGTGACCTACCCGCCGCAGGACGGCGGCCTGGGCTTCCACTACAAGTGGGACATGGGCTGGATGAACGACACCCTGCACTACATGCAGACCGATTTTCCGTGGCGCCCCGGCAACCACGGGCTGCTCACGTTCTCCATCATGTACGCCTTTACCGAGAACTTCATTTGCCCGCTGAGCCACGACGAGGTCGTGCATGGTAAGTGCTCGCTCATCGGCCGCATGCCGGGCGACTGGTGGCGCCAGTTTGCCGGCCTGCGTACGCTGGCTTTCTACCAGATGACGCACCCCGGTGCCAAGCTTAACTTTATGGGCAACGAGATCGGCCAGTTTATTGAGTGGCGCTACTACGAGTCCATCCAGTGGTTCCTGACCGAGGAGTACGAGACCCACCGTCATCATCAGGCGTTTATCAAGGCGCTCAACCACCTGTACACCGCCGAGCCCGCCCTGTACGAGCGCGGCTACACCGACGACGGCTTTACCTGGATCGACGCGGACAACTCCAAGCAGTCCATTGTGAGCTTTGTGCGCCAGGGCGAGGACGTCGATGACGACCTGGTGATCCTGATCAACTTTGATCCGGCGAGCTACGAGAGCTTCCGCGTGGGCGTGCCGCGCGAGGGTGACTGGGAGGTCATCTTTGATTCTGACCGTCCCGAGTTCGGTGGCAGCGGATACGCCGGTGAGGAGCCCTACACCTGCTCGAGCGAGCCCTATCCCTGGAACGGACAGATGGACTCCATTGAGATTAAGGTGCCCGGCCTGGCAGGCGTGGTGCTTAAGCGCCGCGGTCCCAGCAGCTATAAGCCGCCGGTGGTTGAGGAACCCAAGAAGGCTACGCGCAAGCGCACGTCGTCGGTAAAGCCCAAGCCCGCGGCTGCTAAGAAGGCTCCGGCTAAGGCGAAGGCCACGACGACCAAGGCCAAGTCTTCCGCAAAGCCCGCTGATAAGACTACCGCGACCAAGAAGCCGGCTGCCAAAAAGGGCGCTACCAAGGCAAAGTCTGCTTCTGTTAAGCCGTCTGCCAAGGATGCGTAACAAAGCCGTTACAGCTGTAATACCCGCCCCGTGAGGGCGTAGGATAAAAGTCATAACCGTTCCGGGAGAAACATCCCCGGGGGAAAGGAACGTATGAATAAGATCTTCGACAACAAGCAGGAGTTTACCGAGCTCTATCGCGATGCCGTCATGAGCATCAGCGGCAAGAGCGTCGAGGCCGCCAGCGACCTCGACCGCTTTAACGCCCTGGCCAAGCTCGTGGCCGAGAAGGCGCGCACCGTTGCCACCAAGAGTGACGCCCGCGCGGTGTCCGAGGGCAAGAAGCGCGTCTACTACTTCTCGATCGAGTTTTTGATCGGCCGCCTGCTCGACAACTACCTGCTCAACTTTGGCGTGCGCGACATGGTCGCCGAGGCGCTCGACGACATGGGCTTTGATCTGTCCGTCATCGAGAACCAAGAGCCCGATCCGGCTCTGGGCAACGGTGGCCTGGGACGTCTGGCAGCGTGCTTCCTGGATTCCATGGCAGCCGAGGGCATCGCCGGCTACGGCAACGGAATGCGCTACCGCTACGGCCTGTTTAAGCAGGAGATCGTCAACGGCAGCCAGGTCGAGGCCACCGACGAGTGGCTCACCCACAGCTATCCCTGGGAGGTCCGTCGTCAGGATAAGGCCGTGACTATTAAGTTTGGTGGCCGCGTCGAGGGCTTTGAGGAGAATGGCCGCACGTTCTACCGCACGGTAGACACGCAGGACATCCTGGCCGTTCCTTATGACATCCCCGTCGTGGGCTATGCCGGCGAGACCGTCAACAAGCTGCGCGTCTGGGCTGCCGAGCCGGTCGAGGAGCACTTTGACCTTGAGGCCTTCAACCGTGGCGACTACGCCCTGGCCGATGCCGAGCGCGCCGAGGCCGAGGCCATCAGTGCCATCCTCTACCCCAACGACGCCGGCGAGCACGGCCGTCTGCTGCGCCTGAAGCAGGAGTACCTGTTTGTCTCGGCCGGCATCTACAGCTTGCTCGACACCTTTGAGAAGGAGCACGGCGCGAACTGGGAGCTGCTGCCGCAGTTTGTTGCCATCCACACCAACGACACGCACCCCGCCATGTGCGGCCCCGAGCTCATGCGTATCCTCATCGACGAGAAGAAGCTCGAGTGGGATGACGCCTGGAACATCGTGACGCAGGTCGTGAGCTATACCAACCACACCATCCTGCCCGAGGCCCTGGAGAAGTGGCCCATCGGCACGTTCTCCAAGCTCCTCCCCCGCGTGTACCAGATCATCGACGAGATCAGCCGTCGCTGGCACGAGTCGTTCGACACCACGCAGGAGGGTTGGCAGGAGCGTCTGCGCCAGACCGCCATCCTGTGGGACGGCGAAATTCGCATGGCCAACCTGTCTGTGATCTGCAGCCATAGCGTCAACGGCGTGGCAAAGATCCACTCCGACATCATCAAGAACATCGTGCTCAAGGACTTCTATGCCCTGACGCCCGAGAAGTTCAACAACAAGACCAACGGTATCTCGCACCGTCGCTTCTTTGCCGAGGCCAACCCCACTTACGCCAAGCTCGTGACCGAGGCCATTGGCGATGGCTGGCTCAAGGACGCCTTTGAGCTGGAGAAGCTTAAAGGTTTCCAGAACGACACCGAGTTCCTGAAGGCCGTGGGTGCCTCCAAGCGCGCCAACAAGGAGCGTCTGGCCGCCTACGTTAAGGCCGAGACCGGTCTGGTCATCGACCCCAACACCGTCTTCGACGTTCAGGTGAAGCGCTTCCACGCCTACAAGCGCCAGCTCATGAACATCATGAAGGTGATGGACATCTACAACCGTCGCATCGCCGATCCCAACTTCCACGTGACGCCGACGACCTTCATCTTTAGCGGCAAGGCTGCCTCGAGCTACACCTTTGCCAAGGAGACCATCCGCCTCATTAACTCCGTTGCCGACGTCATCAACAACGATGCCCGTGTCAACGAGGTTATGAAGGTCTGCTTTATCCCCAACTTCCGTGTGAGCAACGCCCAGCTCATCTACCCCGCCGCAGAGATCTCGGAGCAGATCTCCACGGCCGGCAAGGAGGCCTCGGGCACATCCAACATGAAGCTCATGATGAACGGCGCCATTACGCTGGGCACCCTCGACGGCGCCAACATCGAGATCGCCGATCTGGCCGGCCGCGAGAACGAGGCCATCTTTGGCCTGACCGCCCCCGAGGTCGAGCAGCTCTGGGCATCCAACAGCTACTTTGCGTGGGACACCCTCAACAACGATCGCGAGCGTCTGGGCCGTGTGATGGACGAGCTCAAGGACAACACCTTTGCGGGTCTTTCGGGTAACTTCGAGAGCATCTACAACGAGCTCATGAACAACAACGACCCCGACCTGGTCATGGCCGACTTCCGCAGCTACGTGGATGCATGGGAGAAGCTCACCGGCAGCTACGGCGACCAGGAGACTTGGAACCGCAAAGCCCTGCTCAACACCGCCTCCTCCGGCTGGTTCTCGAGCGACCGTACCATTCGCGAGTATCGCGACGAGATCTGGCACGCGTAAAGGCCGCGAGCTCCCTTTGCCGCACGGCATTATTCGACGGGCGCGACCGAGAGCCGCGTCCGTCGCTAATGGGTTTAGGAACATCGATGACAGAAGGAGAAATCGATGAGTAAGAAAGAATGCATCGCGATGCTCCTCGCAGGAGGACAGGGCAGCCGATTGGGGGCACTCACCCAAAAGATCGCCAAGCCGGCGGTTAGCTTTGGTGGCAAGTTCCGCATTATCGACTTTTCGCTGTCTAACTGCTCCAACTCGGGCATCGACACGGTGGGCGTTCTGACGCAGTATCGTCCCTACCTGCTGCATGCCTACGTGGGCTCCGGCGAGGCGTGGGATCTGGACAGCCGCGACGGCGGCGTGTCGATCCTGCCGCCGTACGAGACGCAGACCGGCGGTGCCTGGTATGCGGGTACGGCCGACGCCATCACTCAGAACCTCGACTACATCAAGGCAAACGACCCCAAGTACGTCCTGATTCTTTCGGGCGATCACCTGTATCGCATGGACTACCGCAAGATGCTCAAGACGCACATTGAGAACAACGCCGACCTCACGGTGAGCGTCATGCCCGTGCCGTGGGAGGAAGCCAGCCGCTTTGGCATCCTAACCACCGACCCCGAGGACGGCCGCATCACCAAGTTCACCGAGAAGCCCGAGAAGCCCGATTCGAACCTCGCTTCCATGGGCATCTACATCTTCTCGGCCGACGTGCTGATCAAGGCGCTCGAGGAGGATGCTCTGGACCAGCGCTCGAGCCACGACTTTGGCAAGGACATCATCCCCAAGCTGCTCGGTGAGAACAAGCGCCTGTACAGCTACGAGTTCCACGGCTTTTGGAAGGACGTCGGCACCATCGCCAGCTTCCACGAGACCTCGATGGACCTGCTGGGCAACAACCCCGAGTTCGATCTGTTCGATAAGCACTTCCCCATCATGTCCAACATCACCACGCGTCCGCCGCACTACATTGGCCCGGACGGTCGCCTGGACGACTGCCTGGTCTCCAACGGCTGCAAGATCTATGGCACCGCTCGCCACTCGATCCTTTCGACCGATGTCATCATCGAGGAGCGCGCTGTGGTCGAGGACTCCGTGCTGCTGCCGGGTGCGCACGTTAAGAGCGGCGCGCACATCTGCCGCGCTATTTTGGGCGAGAACTCCACGGTCGAAGAGGGCGTGAAGCTCGGCTCTGTCGATACCACCAAGGATACGGCCGTCGTTGGAAATGACGTCGTTATCGGGAAGGGGGAATGATCCGATGATCAATCGCAAGGCCATCGGTTATATCACCGCTAACTACTCTTCGACTTACGGTAGTGTGCTGCTCAAGGACCGCCCCATCGCGTCCGTTCCGTTTTTGGGCCGCTACCGCCTGATCGACTTTCCGCTGTCCAACATGATGAATGCCGGCATCAAGACCGTCGGCGTCGTCATGCCGGGTAACTACCGCTCCCTGATCGACCACGTGGGCTCGGGCAAGGACTGGGGCCTGGACCGCAAGAAGGGCGGTCTGTTCATGGTGCCCGGCAACGCGTATGGCACCACCAAGGGCGGCATGCGATTCCTGCTGCGCGACATCATCTCCAACAAGACGCTGTTCCAGCGCTCGGACAAGCCCTATGTTGTGATGATGGGCACCAACATCATCTTTAACATGGACCTCAACACCATCATCGAGGCGCACGAGAACTCCGGTGCCCAGATGACCGTGGTGTACTGCAAGGCCACGCGCAACGTCGATGACGAGACCAAGCTCGAGATTAACGAGAACGGCCGCCTGACGGGCGTGAGCGCCGGCGTCGTGTACGGCGACAACGCCTCTATGGACTGCTGCATCGTCAATCGCGAGACGCTGCTCGAGATCATCGACCACTACCAGGCCGCCGACTATCTGGACCTGCTCGAGGCACTCCAGGGCGACTTTGGCAACATCGACGTGTGCAGCTACGAGTACAAGGGCGAGGTCGTGGGCGTATTTAGCGAGAAGTCACTGTATCGCCGCAGCATGGACCTGCTCGACCAGACCGTCGCCGACCAGCTCTTTGATCCCGAGCGCCCGATCCTGACCAAGGCTCACGACGTGCCGCCTTCGCGCTATGCGACCGGCAGCCACGCCTGCAACTCGATCATCTCGGCCGGCTGCATCATCAAGGGCACCGTGCGCAATTCGATCCTGTCGCGCGGCGTTGTGGTTGAGGAGGGCGCATCGGTGACCAACTCGATCATCAACCAGAGCTGCATCATCAAGAGCGGCGCCCGCGTCGAGAATGCCATTCTGGACAAGAACAACGTGGTTCCCACCAACACCGAGCTTCGCGGCACGCCCGAGAACATCCTGGTGCTGGGCAAGGCTCCGTTAACTTCCGACACCACCATCGTACGTTAACGTTGGCACCGCAACATCGCTCGTAACATGTAGAATAGCCGCCCGGTTAGCGCCAGGCGGCTATTCTCGAATTGCAACATGGGAGACAATATGGCTGATTCCAGCAAAAAGATGCAGATCGTGTTTGCCTCGGCCGAGTGCGCACCGTTTGTGAAGACCGGTGGCCTGGGTGACGTGGCGGGCTCGCTGCCTGCGGCGCTTGTGCGCGCCGGCGCCGAGGTCATCGTGATGGTGCCCAAGTACGCCACCATCAAGGACGAGTACAAGGCGCAGATGGAGCACTTCTCCGACTTTTACGTGAGCCTGGGCTGGCGCAACGAGTACTGCGGGCTCGAGAAGCTCGAGCACGACGGCGTCACCTATATGTTCATCGACAACGAGCGCTACTTTGCGCGCGACTATCCGTACGGCTTCTTTGACGACGGCGAGCGCTTCGCGTTCTTCTCCAAGGCCATCACCGAAAGCCTGCAGCACCTGCCGGCCGGCTTTGAGTGCGACATCCTGCACTGCAACGACTGGCAGACGGCACTGGCGCCCGTGTTCTTGCGCGAATTCTACCAGGGCCTGCCGCTGTATGACCGCGTCAAGACCGTTTTCTCGATCCACAACGTGGCGTTCCAGGGTCAGTTTAGCGACACCGTGATGGAGGACATCCTTGGTGTGGCGCATATTCCGGCGGCTGCCTCGCAGCTGCGTTGCGACGCCTGCAGCATCAACTACATGCTGGGCGCGCTGCGCTATGCCGACGCCATCACTACGGTGAGCCCCACCTATGCCAACGAGATCCAGACGCCCGAGTTTGGCGAGGGCCTGGACGGCGTGCTGCGCGAGCGTTCGTACGCGCTGCAGGGCATCCTCAACGGCATTGACGTGGCGGGCTTTGACCCGGCGACCGACAAGCGCATTGCCGCCAACTACACGGTCGAAGACCGTTCCGGCAAGGCCGTGTGCAAGGCCAAGCTGCAGGAGGAACTGGGCCTCGAGGTTCGCGACGACCGTCCGCTCATGGTGATGGTCACGCGCCTGACGCGCCAGAAGGGCATGGATCTGGTCATGTACGCGCTCGACCGCATCCTGTCCGGCGGCGTGCAGGTGGCGGTGCTGGGCACCGGCGACCGCGACTACGAGGACGGCCTGCGCTACTTCCAGGACAAGTACCCCGGCACCATGGCCGCACGCATCGAGTTCGATCCGGCGCTGTCGCAGCGCATGTATGCCGCCGCCGACATGTTCCTGATGCCTTCGAAGTTTGAGCCCTGCGGCCTGTCGCAGATCATCGCCATGCGCTACGGCACGCTGCCGATTGTTCGCGAGACCGGTGGCCTGAAGGACACCGTGCAGCCGTACAACGAGTTTACCGGCGAGGGCACGGGCTTCTCGTTTAGCAACTTTAACGGCGACGAGATGGGCGATGCGGTATTCCGCGCGGCGCGTCTGTTCTGGGATAACCGCGACGCCTGGAACCAGCTGGTCACGCAGGCCATGAGCCAGGACTTTAGCTGGACGCGCTCGGCCGATAAATATCTGGACCTGTACTTCTTTATGCACCCGGAGATTGAGCGCCCGGCGGCGGTTGTCGACGAGCCCGTGGTTGTGGCTGAGAAGGCTGCTGCCGAGCCTGAGGCGACCGTTAAGGAGCCCGCTGCTGCTGAGGAGCCCAAGGTCGAGAAGAAGCCCACTGCCGAGGCCGAAGTTAAGCCCGCGGCGAAGCCTGCCGCCAAAAAGACGACGACTCGTAAGACGACGACTAAGAAGGCCACGACCACGAAGGCCACTGATAGCAAGACTAGCGCCGCTAAGGCAACTACTGCCAAGGCATCGACTACGCGCAAGCGTACGACCGCCGCTTCCAAGAAGACCGCCGAGGCCGAGGTCGCTCCCGAGGTAAAGGCAGAGACTGCCACCGCCGAGGCTAAGCCTGCGGCAAAGGCTCCGGCCAAGACCGCTGCCAAGAAGACGGCCGCGACCACCAAGAAGGCAACGGCAGCAAAGAAGACCACGGCAACGACCTCGACGAACACGAAGGCTGCTACGACGAAGGCCGCCGCGAAGACGACCCCGAAGGCTGCTGCAAAGCCCGCCGACAAGGTCGAGGAGGCGCCCTCCGAGCCCAAGGCCAAGGCAACTGTCGAGGCAAAGCCGGCTGCCAAGACCACCACGCGCAAGCGCTCTACGACGACGGCCAAGAAGACCACGACCAAGGCTGCAGCTCCCAAGGCAGAGGCTAAGGTCGAGGACAAGCCCGCAGTAAAGGCCGAGCCGGCGCCGAAGGCCGCAGAGGTCAAGACCGCTCCAAAGGCTACGGCAAAGGCCGAGCCCGCCAAGGAGGCCCCGGTCTCCCCCGCCGCTCCGGCCGAGGAAAAGGCTCCTACCAAGAAGATCTCCGTCCGCAAGGCTACGGCCGCCCGCAAGCGCCGCTAATCCTAACGATTAAAACTTAATCCTCAACGCAAAAGAGGCGCCCCAACCAGGCGCCCTCTTTTGCGTTGAACTTCTCTATTAAACAAAGGGCCGGTTTACTACGACAAAATGGCTACGGCCGACCACAGCGAGTAATCTAAAAAATTGGCAACGCTTCTACCTGCGGTTTTAATATCACCAAAATGACCGTGGTTAAGATCATTCAATTCGTCGTAGTAAACCGAAGTACTTTTGTTTGGCTAAAAATAGTATAAGTCTAGGCTATTTCGGATATCGCGATAATTTGGATGGTAAAACGATTTTCTAGGACAACCGTTCGCCGATGGTAAACGGATGTTGTTTATACAGCCTGTGTACAACAGATATACTTACATCTTGTGCGTAAAGCCCATGACCAGCAGGCCATGATTCTATTGAACTGGACCGTACTATGAGATTGATACACAACAGCCGTCTGCCGCAGTTTCGCACTCCGTTTGGCGCTGTGACCACAGGAACTACCCTTTCGCTCTCCGTGATTCTAGAGGATGCCGATCCCAACCAAGCAACGCTTACGCTGCGTACCTGGGTTGACGAGATCGGTGAGTCTCGGTATCCCATGACGCACGAGGGCGACGGCATATTTACTGTAGAGCTTAAGTGCACCGAGCCCTGTCTTATCTGGTACAGCTTTATCTGCAATATCGAGGGCCAGCCCGAGGTTCGTCTGGGCGCACCGCAGGGCCGTACCGGCGGCGAGGGCGTAACCTACGACTACGCCGAGGTCCCGTCCTTCCAGATTACCGTCTACAAGCACCGCGAGAACCGTCCAGCTTGGTACGAGCAGGGCATGGTCTACCAGATCTTCCCCGACCGCTATGCCCGCGACGAAAACTGGCGCGAGCGCACGCTGGCTCAGGTCGAAAAGCCGCGCAACGGAATCCAGCGCCGCATGGTCGAGGACTGGAACGAGCCGCCCGTGTATGAGCGCGCCGAGGACGGCTCCATCAAAACCTGGGACTTCTACGGCGGCTCGCTCAAGGGTATCCAGGAAGACCTGCCCCGCATCGCCGAGCTGGGCTTTACGGCCATCTACCTCAACCCCATCTTTGAAGCCGCGAGCAACCACCGCTACGACACGGCCGACTACACCAAGATCGACCCGATCCTGGGCACCGAGCAGGACTTTACCGAGCTGTGCCAGGCAGCCGAGAAGCTCGGCATCTCCATCATCCTGGATGGCGTCTTCAACCACACGGGCGACGATTCGATCTACTTCAACCGCTACGGCAACTATCCTGGCGTGGGCGCGTGGCAGAGCGAGGATTCGCCGTGGCGCGATGCGTTTTATTTCCACGAGGACGGCTCGTACGACTGCTGGTGGGGCGTGGGTAACATGCCTGCCATCAATGAGAGCTCCGAGCTGGTACGCGAGCGGCTCCTGGGCAAGGACGGCGTGATCCGTAAATGGCTACGTGCCGGCGCTCATGGCTGGCGTCTAGACGTGGCCGACGAGCTTTCGGACGATTTCCTGACCGAGATCAAGAAGGCAATACTTGCCGAAAAGCCCGACGCGCTGCTGCTCGGCGAGGTCTGGGAAGACGCCTCCAACAAAATCAGCTACGGCCATCTGCGTCGCTATCTACAAGGCTCCGAGCTCGACTCGGCTATGGATTATCCCTTCCGCGACATGGTCATCGGCTTTTTGATGGGCTACAAGAACGCCTACCAGGCAGCCGAGGATATCGAAACCCTGCGCGAGAATTATCCGCGTGAGGCCCTGTCTTGCGCACTAAATCTGCTTTCGAGCCACGACCGTCCGCGCATTATCTCGGTGCTCGGCGGCGGCCCTGACGAGTCGCAGCTGCCCGAGTGCGAGCGCAGCAAATGGCGCCTGGACGAGAACTCGATGGGCCTGGCCAAGAGCCGTTTTTGGCTCGCGACACTCATGCAGATGACCTTCCCGGGTGTGCCCTCAATCTATTACGGCGATGAGTACGGCTTGGAGGGCCTGACCGATCCGGGCAATCGCCGCACGTTGCCTTTGAAGGAAGACCTGCACGACTTCGATACACTCGCCATCCTTAAAAACGCCTCGGCCGTGCGCCGTGCCCTGCCGTTTATGGTTGACGGCGATATCAAGGCCTTCGCGCTCAACGACGAGGTACTCGCCTACACGCGCACCGGTAAAGACGGTGAGGCCGCGACGGTTATCATCAACCGCAGCTTGCGCAATTCACACCGCGTGACGATTCCGGCGCTCGACGAATGTGCGAGCGATGTGATTAGCGGTCACGAGTGCGAGATTCACAATGGCACCGTCACACTCGATCTGTATCCGCTGGGGTCGTCGATCATCTATCACCACGCCGAGCAGCGTCTGCAAGAGCCGCTCGATCACGGCGCGGGTGTCGTTTGTCACATCACCTCGGTACCGACCGACGATGGCAAGCCCGGCACAATCGGTGCGCCCACGCGTCGCTTTATCGACCACCTGGCCGCCATGGGCATGCGCTACTGGCAGGTCCTGCCCGTCAATCCTACGGACTTCTTCCGCTCCCCTTATGCCGGCCCTTCGGCCTTTGCAGGCAATATCGACCTGCTGCCCGAGAGCCACGAGGAGTTGGCTGCCGACTTCGTCACCTGGAAGACCCACGGCGGCGAGGATGCCGACCCGCTGTACACGGCGTTTAAACATCGCAACGCCGACTGGCTCGAGAAGTACTGCGTCTATATGGCCGTCAAAAAGTACTTTGAAGGCGAATCGCGCCACGATTGGCCGGCAGATGTTGCGCGCTACAACGAGCATCTGATCGACGATAAACGTTTCCACGACGAGGCAGAGCTGCAGGCTTACATGCAGTACCGCTTTGACCTGGCCTGGTGCGAGCTCATGAACTATGCACACAAGAAGGGCATCGAGGTCATCGGCGATATTCCTATGTACGTGTCCGACGATTCGGCAGATGCGTGGAGCGAACCCGAGAACTTCTGGCTGTCTGATACCGGTAAGGCAATCGAGATCTCCGGTGCGCCGCCCGACAACTTTGCGCCCGAGGGTCAGGTGTGGGGCAACCCGACGTTCCGCTGGGACCACATGAAGCAGAACGGCTATAGCTGGTGGATGGATCGCCTACGTCGTGCGTTCTCGCTCTACGACCGCGTGCGCCTGGATCACTTCCTGGGCTTCCACAGCTACTTTAGTATTCCCGCGGGCAAGGCTTGCGCCGAAGGTCGCTGGCTGGCGGGTCCAGGCAAGGATCTGTTCCAGACTGCCTATGACGAGCTGGGGCCGCTCAACTTTATCGCAGAGGACTTGGGCTACCTGACGCCCGGTGTTCGCGCCATGGCTTCGACCTGTGGTTTCCCCGGTATGGACGTGTTGGAGTTTAGCGACTACGACGTCCGTTGCGGCGTACATCCCACGCCTGGCAAGATCCTGTACACCTCGACGCACGATACGTCGACGCTCGCCGGTTGGTGCACGCGTTCCTTTGCGGGCGGCGACGAACCGAGCGGTGTTGAGGTGGCGGCCAAGCTGATGAGCGACGCGCTGGTAAGCGACGCTCCCCTGGTGATGATGCCGCTGCAGGATGTCCTGGGGCTTGGCGACGACGCGCGCATGAACGTACCGGGCGTGGCCACGGGCAACTGGACCTGGCAGGCTGACGAGGCCGACGTTGCGGCCGCTGAGGGCAAAACCGCACAGCTCCTGCGCAACACGCATAGATTCTGGGGCGAAGCGTGATAAAACGCCCGATATAGGGTACAGTTACAGACGTTTGAATTTTTGCGGGCAGAGTAATCTGCCCGCTTTGTGCTGAAAAGGAAGTATTATGGCGCGCTACGATTACAAATGCTCGAGCTGCGGCAACGTGTTCGAGGTTGAGCATCCCATGTCCGAGACCCCCGAGGTCGTGTGCCCGAGCTGCGGCGCTCCGGCGGCCAAGACGTTCTCGGCCAGCGGCATTAAATTTGAGGGCAGTGGTTTCTACAACACCGACCAGCGAAGCGGCGGCTCCAGCACCAACGCCACGAGTGGCTGCTGCGCCAACTGCCCGCATAGCCACTAGGAACCAAACAGCCCCGCGATCAACATCGATCGCGGGGCTGATTCTTTAGCTACCCAGGCATCTCTATGAGTTGCGGTGAAATAAGGTCTGTTTGGCGGGTAGAAGCCGATATTCAATCCCTATTTCACCGCAACTTAGTAGCTACTTGTGGACCAGGCGGGCGCAGAAGTGGCCGTCGTAGGAGTCGGCGTTTATGGGGACGCTCTGGAAGAAGCCTCGATCGTTCTGGCGCACGGCGACAAGCTTCTTGGCCTGCGCGAAATCGGGAAGCTGCAGAATCTGAGATTCGGAGAGCGGTGCCACGGTAAAGCCGGCGCCCTCGGGAGAGGCCAGGAAAGCATCCACGACCTGCGTGTTCTCTTCATCAAAAACCGAGCAGGTGGCATAGATAAGCTCACCGCCGGCAGCCACGCGCACGGCTGCTTCCTTGAGCATCGTCAGCTGCAGACGGGGCAGCTCAGTCGTAACGTCCTTCTCGGTCAGACGCCACGGAATCTCGGGATGACGGCGCATAGTGCCAGTGCCCGAGCACGGGGCATCGATAAACACCGTGTCGAACAGGGCGGGCTCGCCAAGCATCGCGTCAAAGGACGTGAGCACCTCATTGAGCTCGCAGGCATCGCCCGACACCGTACGAACACCCGATATACCCGCCTTATGCAGGCGCGCGAGATTCTGATCGCACTTGCGATCGTGCAGATCGAGCGCGGTATGCTGACGCTCATACCCGGCACGCTTGGCCTGGCACATCATCACATAGGTCTTGGTACCACGACCGGCACCAATCTCAAGGCAGCTACCAGGGCGCGTGGCAGCTGTGGCGATAAGCTGCGCGTTGAGATCAGATGCCACCGCGGCAGCACGCTCAAACACACCCGAAGCAACGGTAACCTGGGCATCAACCGGGGCATGGCAGCCCGGGAAGACAGGCGCGACGAGCTGCGAGATATACGGATCGGGCTTGGTCGCAAAGGCGTTCTCATGCAGGGCCAGCGGCGCAGGTGCCAAGTTGCCGGCAAAGTTAAGCGCACCCTCTGGCGTGTCAAACGACGCCATGATACGAGCGCACAGCCAACGCGGCAGACCCATCAAGCGCGACAGACGAACCAAGCGTCGCTCAGACTCATTCACATCGGACGCCGTGGCAAAGTCCTCAACGTTGTCCGCGACCTTATGCAGCACGGCGTTGGCCAAACCAGCGGCAGACTTAGCTCCGCTGCGCACCAGCTCAACACCCTGACTTACGGCAACGCGGCCAGGCGTATGCAGATAGAGCATCTCGAAGGCCGAGATGCGAAGCGCCATGCGAACACGCGGCGCAACCTTTTTAGGCTTATCGAGAAACTGATCGAGCAGCTCGTCCAAAATACCCTGCGTGGCGGCCACACCCAGCGCCAAGCGGGCGGCAAAAGCGGAATCGCGCTGGTCAATAGCCTTGGCCGATGCGCGAGAGGACAGCACGTCACGCGCATACATGCCGCGGCGATCGGCCTCCATCAGCACATCGAGCGCAAGCTTGCGCGCGGGAGACAACTTGCTCATGACAAAACACCCCACGAAAGATCGGCGCCCTGCAGGCCAGCAGCCCAGGCGGAAGCGGCCATAGCACGCTTGCCATCTGGCTTAACCTCGAGCAACTCAACCGAGCCATCGGAAAGGCCAAGGTAGACGCGCTTGGCTTGAACGGCAACAGCGCCCTCGCCAAGCGACACATCAGCCGACGCAGCATCGAGCACACGCACGGTCTTGCCGGCAATCACGCAACGAGCAGGCGCGGTATCGGACGAAGCGAGCACATGACGCACGCAATCGAGCGCAGCCATCTGCGGATCCAGACGCATCTCCAGCTTGGAAATCTTGGCAGCATGAGTGACGAGCGACTCATCCTGCTCGGTCCAAACCGCCGAACCATCGGCAAGCGAAGGAAGTGTATCGGCAAGCAGTTTGCCGCCAAGCTCACCAAGCTCCATGGTCAGCGCCTCGGCATGCTTACCGGCAATCGTGGTCGAGGCCTGTGCACAATAAGCACCAGTATCCACGCCATGACCGATGCGCATGATAGAAACGCCAGCGACCTCATCACCAGCGAGAATCGCACGCTGAATAGGAGCAGCCCCACGCCAACGAGGCAGCAAGGACGCATGAACATTCACAATGCCGAGCGGCGCCATATTCAAGACCTCATCAGGCAAAATACAACCATAGGCAGCCACGCAGAAAATGTCAGCCTGGGCAGCCCGGAGCGCCTCAACAACCTCAGGCGTCATACGATTAGCCTCAACGACCGGCAACCCCAGCTCAAGCGCCTTAGCCTTAACAGGAGACGGCTCCAACTTTTTACCACGCCCACGAACAGCATCAGGACGAGTAACAACAAGCGCAATCTCGTTACCAGCCTCAACAAGCGAAACCAGCGAAGGCACAGCAAAATCAGGCGTACCCATAAACACAATACGCATAAAGAACGTCTCCCCTCAACCAAAGCCGAGACGGCTACAAAGAGCAGCGGAAAGCCAAGTACCCAGACCATCCGCAATAACAATTCAACAAGAACAAATATACCCAAAACCAAAGAAAGAGCCGCAATAAAAGCAGCTCTTTCAGCAAAGCACCTATCAGCGAAGACGCCCTTCCCTGGCCCGACGGCATCCGGGCGAACCGAGCCAGAACAACGCTGTCCCCGGTGCTGAGCGCCCACATATCGTCCCGCGCGCAGTTTCGCAGCAAAGCGAGAATGTTTGAGCACGGGATGATATGTGGGCGCTCAGCACCGGGGACGGTGGGACCTACTCCGTCTCGCCCGGTCGAGCGCCGCGGGCCAGGGCGTCCTGGTACTCCATGACTGCTTTGATCCTCTGCATCGGCTTCAGTCGCTCAAACATGGTGTTGCCGTGCAAGTGATCGATCTCGTGCTGCAGGCAAACGCAGAACAAATCGCCCGAGGCCTCGTAGCGAATCAGGTTGGCGTTTAAGTCGTACGCCTCGACCACAACATGGTCGGGACGCTCGATCTCGCAGCTAATGCCAGGAATGGAAAGGCAACCCTCGCTAAAGGGCACCAGATGGTCGCTCTGCTCCACGATCACGGGGTTAATGAGCACGTACGGGTCGTAGTCGTTCTTGTCGCTGTAGTCGCAGTCGATGGTGACGAGCTGGATGAGCTCGCCGATCTGCGGAGCAGCCAGGCCGCAGCCACCGTTCTCGAACATCATCTTCTTCATCTTCTCGGCAAGCGCTTCGATTGCCGGGGTGATCTCCTCGATGACGGCGCACTCCTGGCGCAGACGAGGGTCGGGCGACAGTACGATTCCGTTGGCTTCCATGGCCATCCTTTCGAGTTGTTACATCAAATCATAGGCGTCGACGTCAACGCTCACGCTCACGCCGCGCACAGAGCCCACCTCTTTGAGGCAGGCGTCGATATCACCAGAGACATGGTACCCCACGGGCGACTTCACAAGCAGATGGAAGCGGTAACGGTCCTTGGCTCTCTCGATTACACACGAAGCCGGGCCCAGCACCTGCGGCACCGCGCTGCCCGCCCGCAAAAAGTCGGGCGCGGCAGCATGCCAGCGGCGCTTTAGAAGCTTTGCAATGCGCCCGATGTAGTCCTGCGCGTCGTCTCGGTTCGCCGACCACACCAAAATGTTAACCAGGCGAACAAACGGCGGATACAGGGCGTCGCGGCGCTGGTCCAGGTCGTAGTCGGTAAAGATCGAGCGGTCGTGCTCGGCGACGGCGCGAATGACCGGATCTTCGGGCAGGTAGGTCTGGATGATCACCTCACCGGGGCGATCGCCGCGGCCGGCGCGGCCCGCAACCTGCTCCAGCAAGTCGTAGGCGCGCTCTCCTGCGCGGAAGTCCGGCAGCTTGAGGGCGAAATCGGCATTGACCACGCCCACGAGCGTGACCTCGGGAAAGTCGAGGCCCTTGGCGATCATCTGGGTGCCCAGCAGCACAGCACAATCGGCGGCATCGAACTGCTCGAGCAGCTTTTTGTGCGCATCCTTGCCGCGCGTGGAATCGGCATCCATGCGAATAATGGCGACGTCCTCGGGAAGCATCTGGTGCAGCGCGTCCTCGATCTGCTGCGTGCCCAGACCCATTTTTGCCAGGTAGCGACTGCCACATTTGGGGCAACGGCTCGTGGGCGCGGGATACGGCTGCACGCGCCAAGACGAACCGCAGGTGTGGCACTGCAGCGTGTGTGTGCGCTCGTGATACGTAAGCGCGGTGGAGCAGTGGTTGCAGGTGGGCACGCAGCCGCATTCGCGGCACATCAGAAACGGCGCAAAGCCACGGCGGTTATGCAGCAGCACGGCCTTCTCGCGGCGCTCGACCACACGCTCTAGGCCCTCCATCAGCGGTTTTGAGAACATGGAACGGCTGCCGTGCGAGAACTCACGGCGCAGGTCGGCGATCCGAACCGTCGGCAGGACTGCGTGTCCCGGGCGCTCGGGCATCTCGACGCGCGTCCAGGTGGCACCGTTATACGTGCCACGGCGGCAGCGATCGAGGGCCTCAGCAGAAGGCGTGGCGGAGCCCAACACGAGCGGGCAGCGGTAGCGCCGCGCCATCTCGGCCGCGACCTCGCGCGCATGGTAGCGCGGACTAGAGCCCTGCTTATAGCTGGTCTCGTGCTCCTCGTCGATGATGATGAGACCCAGGTCGCTGAGCGGGCAAAAGAGCGCCGAACGCGCGCCGACGACAACGCGGGCCGCACCGCTGGCGACCATATCCCACTGGTCCAGGCGCTCGCCAGCAGAAAGACGCGAATGGAACACGGCTACCGTCTCGCCAAAGCGCGAGCGGAAGCGGCCGACGGTCTGGGCCGTCAGCGAGATCTCGGGCACCAGCACGCAGGCCGAACGGCCGGCCGCCAGCACGCGCTCAATCGCCGAAAGGTAAACCTCGGTTTTGCCGGAGCCGGTGACGCCGTCGACAAGGACCACGTCTCCGTGGGCGTCCAGACGGGCGCGCTCAATCTGCGCGAGTGCCTGTTGCTGGCCGTTGGTAAGGGAGACCGGCGCCTTACCGTTTGCCGAGGACAGCGTGGTCTGCTCGATGCAGCCGCGCCACGCACGCCGCTCTTCCACCACCACGACGCCGCGTTTTTCGAGCGCCTTAATGGTCGCCGACATACTGTTGTAGAGAAGGTTGAGGTCGCGCGTCGTGACCGGCCCGCACTGGAGCGCCTCGATGAGCTGACGCTGGCGGACAGCAGTCCTGGGCGGCGTATAGTCGAAACCCTCGGGCGTGAGCATGACCCAGCGGTTTTGGATAGGCTTGACGGCGGGGCGCACAACTGTCCACACGCCGTCGTCGCCCTTGACCACACGCGGGCTGACGCCCGGGGGCAAGAACAGGCGCAGGCACTCGGAAAGCGTCGCGACATACTCGCGGCTCATCCAGCGTGCGATACGGGCAGCCTCGGCGGTAAAGAGCGGTTTGCTGAGGATAGCCTCGATGGGCTTGATGCGCGCGGGATCGAGAGCGCTGTTGCCCTGCAGGTCGTCCAGCTCAGGCGCAATGTCGACGATATAGCCCGCGGCGGCACGGTTACCAAAGTGGACCAGGACCGTGGATCCGATCTGTGCCTCGTTGGCAAGGGACCGGGGAATGCCGTAAGCAAACGGCTCGGACAGCGCACGTGTGGGAATGTCGAGGACTACGCTCGCATAGGCGGCGACGGGTTCAGGTGCGAACTCAGGCTTGGCCGGAGTCTCCTCCGGTTCCGGCGAACCAAACAGTGACAGTTGCTCGGCCATGGTCTCTGTACCTCCCATCCCATACGTCTTTAGAAACAAGAGCCCCACTCGTGGTGAGCGGGGCTCGGATACATGCGTTTACGCGACTGTTACAGCGCCATCGTGCGGGCGCGGTCGATACGCGCCAGACAGTCGTCGCGGCCGACGAGCGCCATGGCCTCACCCAGCGGGGGGCTCACCATGTTGCCGCAGACGGCGACGCGCACGGCCTGGAACACCACGCGCTTCTTGAGGTCCATCTGCTCGGGCAGCGGCTCAAGCGCGGCGTCGATGTTGGCAGCCGTCCACTCGTCCACGCCCTCGAGCGCGGCCTTGGCGGCGTCCAGAATGGCGCCCATGCCTTCCTTGGCCAGGCCCTTGTTAACGGACTTCTCGTCATACTCGAGCGTCTCGGCCGTAGCGAAGATGGGAGCGGCGACGGTCACGGCGTCGGCCGGCATCTTGGTGCGCGGCTTGACGATAGCGGCAAGCGCGTCGATCCAGTCCTCGCCGTACTCGACATTACCCTCGATGAGACCCGCCTCGTGCAGCTCGGGGACCATGATCTCATCGGCAAACTGGGCGTCGGACATACCGTTGATGTACTCGGCATTGACCCAGTCGAGCTTCTTGGGGTCGAAGGTCGCCGGGTTCTTGGAGATGCGGTCGAGCGAGAACTTGCTGGCCAGGACATCGCGCGGGATGATCGTGGTCTCGCCGTCGAGCGAC
Organism: Collinsella aerofaciens; assembly: GCF_040915545.1. GTDB lineage: Bacteria > Actinomycetota > Coriobacteriia > Coriobacteriales > Coriobacteriaceae > Collinsella > Collinsella aerofaciens_BE. The sequence continues at coordinate 39,904 of NZ_JBCPDH010000004.1, forward strand.
CAGCCGAGCAGCGCCAAGTAGTTGACGAAGGCGTCGGACAGGTAGCCGGCGTCGCGGTACTCCTCCACGGAGGTGGCGCCGTGGCGCTTGGAGAGCTTTTTGCCGTCGGCGCCCAGGATCATGGAGATGTGGGCGAACGTGGGCACGGGAGCGCCGAGGGCCTCGTACACCATGACCTGACGCGGGGTGTTGGACAGATGGTCGTCGCCACGGATGACATGGGTGATCTTCATCATGGCGTCGTCGACGACGGTCGCGAAGTTGTACGTGGGCGTGCCATCGGAGCGGAAGATGACAAAGTCGTCGAGCTCCTTGGCGTCGAAGGTCACCTCGCCGTGAACGGCGTCGTGGATGACGACATCGCCGCGGTCCTCGGGCACCTTGATGCGCAGGACGTAGGACTCCCCGGCCTCGATGCGGCGGCGGGCCTCCTCGGGATCAAGATCGCGGCAACGGCGCTGATAGCCCTGGAAGGGGTCCTTGCGCTCCTGCGCGGCCTTGCGGTCGGCATCGAGCTGCTCCTTGGTGCAGAAGCAGGGATAGGCCTTGCCCTCGTCCCAAAGCTTCTGGGCGGCCTGCTTGTACAGGTCCAGGCGCTCGGTCTGGGCGTAGGGTCCAAAATCGCCGCCCACCTCGGGACCCTCGTCCCAGTCCAGGCCCAGCCAACGCATGGCGCGCAGGATAATCTGCGTGTTCTCGTCGGTAGAGCGGGTGGGGTCGGTGTCGTCGATGCGCAGGATGAACGTGCCGCCGTTTGCACGGGCGAAAGCCCAGTTATAGATAGCGGTGCGGGCGCCGCCAATGTGCAGCTTGCCCGTCGGTGAGGGTGCAAAGCGGACGCGAACGTCTGATGCCATGGAAATCTCCTCGATTGCAGGATGGATGTCTAACCGCACCAGTATAAAGCATCAAAGCAACCTCCGCACAAAGGGCACCGACCTACTCATTGGGGACAGACTTAAATGACCAGTCGTTGGAGACGTTCTTAGTTTAAGGCTGGTCATTTATGTCTGTCCCCAATGAGTAGGTGCGGAAAGGGTGTGAATGTTTGATTTACGCGCTATGATGTGCCCTTGCATAGAGAGCCCGGCGGAATGGTAACGGTCGCCGGGACACGTTTTTTGAAAGGACAATTATGTCGGAAGAACTTCGTTCCATCCCGCCCCAACACGGGTCCTTTGTCTTTACGTCGGAGTCGGTGACCGAAGGTCATCCCGATAAGATCGCTGACCAAATCAGCGACGCCGTCCTCGACGCAATCCTCGCCAAAGAAATAGAGCTGCAGGAGCAGGGCTACATCGCCCCCAACGGCGTGCCTGCCAACGTAGAGAACGTCCGCTGCGCCTGCGAGACCCTCGTGACCACCGGCACCGTCATCGTCGCCGGCGAGATTCGCACCCAGGCCTACGTCGACGTACAGGAAATCGCCCGTGGCGTTATCCGCCGCATTGGCTACAACCGCGCCAAGTTCGGTTTTGACTGCGACACCTGCGGCGTTATGAGCCTCATCCACGAGCAGTCGCCCGATATCGCCCAGGGCGTCGACGAGTCCTTCGAGACCCAGACCGGCGCGACCACCGACCCGATCGACCTGATCGGTGCCGGCGACCAGGGCATGATGTTCGGTTATGCCTCCAACGAGACCAAGACCCTCATGCCCATGCCGCACTACCTGGCAAGCCGCCTGGCCGAGCGCCTGGCCGCCGTGCGTCACGACGGTACCCTCGCCTATCTGCGTCCCGACGGCAAGACCCAGGTCACCGTGCGCTACGAAGATGGTAATCCCGTCGAGGTCACGACCATCGTCATCTCCACGCAGCACGCCGCCGAGATCGAGGACATGGGCAAGATCAAGGCCGACCTCATCGAGCACGTCATCACCCCGGTCATGGCCGCTGAGAACATGCCGTGGGACAACGCGGACATCTACGTGAACCCCACCGGTCGCTTTGTCGTGGGCGGCCCCATGGGCGACACGGGCCTCACCGGCCGCAAGATCATCGTCGATACCTACGGCGGCTACGGCCGTCACGGCGGCGGCGCCTTTAGCGGCAAGGACTGCACCAAGGTTGACCGCTCCGCCGCGTATGCCGCGCGTTGGGTCGCCAAGAACGTGGTCGCCGCCGGTCTGGCCGACCGCTGTGAAGTCGAGCTTGCCTACGCCATCGGCGTTTCCAAGCCCCTCTCAATCATGGTCGACACCTTCGGTACCGCACATATTGCCGAGGACAAGATCGTCGAGGCCGTAGAGAAGACCTTCGACCTGCGCCCGGGCGCCATCATCCGCGACCTAGACCTGCGTTGCCCCATCTACGAGAAGACAGCAGCCTACGGTCACTTCGGCCGCGAAGACGCTGACTTCACCTGGGAGAAAACCGACCGAGTCGAAGAACTCAAAGCAGCCTGCGGCCTGTAAGCCAACGGCAAAAGCTGCAGCCAAGAAACAACGCACCAAAAGAAGTACCGGCTCCAACCGGTACTTCTTTTTTATTTAAAGGCGGTGAAGATGAGCCGACCTGGGACATGGAATAGGTCATAGGCCGATAAATTTCGCAGCAGAGCGACTCCAACCATGTATCCTAAGTTCCGAGGGCTTTGGTATCTGGTCGGTCGCGAGTTCCGCACGAGCCGGAGAGCACTTAATGTGCTCTCCGTGCGAGCAGGACTGCCCGAGCAGGCGACCAAATACCAAAGCCCTCGGAACGGCGGGATAGAGTATGCCCCGCCCCTCGGGACGACGGGATAGAACAGGAGCGCATATGGCAGGCAAGCCGCAAACACTAGCTACGACCTCTGCATTCGAGATCTTGGGGCCCGTCATGGTCGGCCCCAGCTCATCGCACACCGCCGGCGCCCTGCGCTGCGCCCAAGTTGCCGCCAGCCTGCTGGAAGGCCGCATCACCAAAGTCACCTTTGGCCTGTGGAACTCCTTCGCCCACACCTACCGCGGCCACGGCACCGATCGTGCGCTCGTCGCGGGCATCCTGGGCCTCGACACCGATGACGAGAACATCAAACAAGCCTTCGACCTCGCGCGCGAGCAGGGCCTCGAATATCACTTTGACATCAAGGGCGACGACGCCTCCATCCACCCCAATACCGTCGACATCGACATGGTCGACGACACGGGCGCCACGGCACAGGTCCGCGGCGAGAGCCTGGGCGGTGGCAAGATGCGCATCAGCCGCATTAACGGCGTCGGCGTCGACATCTCGGGCATGTACTCCACGCTCTTCGTGGCGCACAAGGACGTCCCCGGTGTACTCGCCGCGCTCACCAACCTGCTCGCCTACGCCCACGTAAACATCGCCTTCTGCCGCACCTACCGCACCGAAGTGGGCGGCCAGGCCTACTCTGTCTTTGAGACCGACGGCGCGCCCGACGACACCGTCGTCCCCATGCTGCGCAAGCTCGACAATGTCGATTACGCAACGTTTATCGAGCTCCCCGGTTCTGCCTCGTCGCTCTCCCCCGGCGTCTCGGCAAAGGAGATCTTCGACGACGGCGAGCAGCTGCTCGATGCGTGCGAGGAACTGGGGCTCAGCATTGGCGCCGTTATGGCCGTGCGAGAGGCGCGCCTGACCGGTGAGGCGCACGCCGTCGCCGCCATGCGCCGCGTGCTCGACGTCATGCGCGAGGAGACCACAGCCCCCATCGCCAATCCGCAGCGCTCGCTCGGTGGGCTTATCGGCGGCGAGGCCAAACTCGTCGATGCCACCGTCCGCAACGATTTGAGCACAAGCCTGATGGGTGCTGTCCAGACCGACGCCGTGGCTCGCGCCATGGCCGTGCTCGAGCGCTCCGCCACGATGGGCGTGATCGTCGCCGCCCCCACGGCCGGCTCCGCGGGTGTTGTGCCCGGCTGCGTGCTGGCGCTCGCCGATCGCCTGCAGCTCGACGACGAGCAGGTCATGGACGCGCTCTACTGCGCAGCCGCCATCGGCCTCAACCTCACCACAAGCGCCTGCGTTGCCGGCGCCGAGGGCGGCTGCCAGGCCGAGGTGGGAAGCGCCGCCGCCATGGCAGGCGCCGCGCTGGTGCAGATGCTCGGCGGCACGCCCGAGCAGGCGCTCGACGCCAGTTCCATCGCGCTGAGTAACCTGCTGGGCCTCGTTTGCGACCCCGTCGGTGGCCTCGTGGAGGTGCCCTGCCAAAACCGCAACGCCATCGGCGTGGCAGCGGCCTTTAGCTCTGCACAACTCGCCCTCGCAGGCATTAAGAGCTTGGTGCCGTTTGACCAGATGGCACATGTCATGCTCTCGGTGGGTCACGCGTTGCCGGCCACGCTGCGCGAGACGGCAAAGGGCGGCATCGCGCAGGCTCCGGCCGCACTTTCGGCCTGTGCAAAATGCGGTGTGTGCGGATAGCGACAAAGAACGACTCAAAGGTGGGACAAATGTCCCACCTCTTTTGAATGCCACCGTTTCCGTACCACAAACAGCAGGGCAATCGCTATAATGCAAGCCCAGTAAAAACACGATGAACCGCAAGGCGAAAATCGAAGGATATGCATACGATGTCGCAAAACGATCGAACTCAACTGATTCCCGATCCGCAGCAGCCGAGCAGGCACGCCGGCGGCGTTCAGTCGCCGCGTCCTATCGCGCCGAGCCACGGTCAGCAGCGTGGTGCGGCAAACGCTTCTCAACGCCCGAACCAACAGCGACAGCAGCGTCAACAACGTCAGCAGCACCAGGCAAACGGCAATGCGCCCAAGCAGCCCCCCACGCACGCTCGAAGCGATCGCGGCCCCGCGCGCAAGTCCGCCGGCGACAATAAGTCGGGCAAAAAGACGACGCTCTTTGTCGTCCTGGGTCTAATCGTCATTGTCTATATCGTAGGCGTCGTAGCATTTTCGCAGGTAGCCTACCCCAACACCACCATCGCCGGCGTCGACGTCTCATTCTCCAACGCTTCGTCTGCCGCAACCAAGGTCAACTCGGCATGGAAGCACTATAAGCTCATCGTGACAGGAGATGACTTTAGCTGGACCTATCAGCCCGAGTCCGATGAACCCATCGTCGACGGTGAGGCTGCTGCAAAAGAAATCATCAACCACAACGAAGCCTTTATTTGGCCGGTCCGCCTTGTGGAATCCTTAAGCGGCAAGACCAAAACAACCGCTACCTCCAACGAAGTCGATCTTGATCAAGACGTCGACCTGTCCATGCTCTCCGACACCTTTGACCAAAAGCAGTTTGAGAAGGATCTGGGCGCCGCCATCGACGAGTTTAACGAGGGCCGTTCGGGCACGTTCGAGGCAAATAGCTCCTATGACGAGCAGGCCGGCAAGTTTACCGTCGAGAAGGCGCGCTCCAACGAAAAACTCAACCGCGAGCATGTCATTAAATATGCCGAGCTCGAGCTTGCCTCGCTGGCCGAGACCGTCGATCTTTCCAAGCTCGGCAACGATGCCTATGAACCGCTCAATGGAACGCTGACCGATGATCAGATTCAGGCCGCATGCGATGCCGCCAACAACTTCCTGGGCGTCAACGTGACCCTCAAGCTCAACGGCGAGGATGCCGGCAAGGTCGACGGCAGCTCCGTGTTGCAGTGGATCAGCTTTGCCGATCCGGCCAATCCCACGCTCGATACGTCGCAGATCAGTAGCTGGGCAGCCGAGCTCGCCAACGGCTTTAATACCGTGGGCTCCACTCGCTGGTGGACGCGCGCCGATGGCAAGCAGTGCGCCGTCGAAGGCGGCGACTTTGGTTGGTCCATCGACAGCAGTTCGCTCGCCAAGCAGGTCGAGGACGCCATTAACAACAAGCAGACCGGCGAGATCGAGATCAAGTACTCCCAGAAGGCCGACACCTTTACCGCAAAGGGAGAGCCCGACTGGAAGGCGTATATCGACGTCGACCTGTCCGAGCAGCACGCGCGCTACTATGACGAGAACGGTAATATCGTCTGGGAGGCCAACTTTATTTCAGGCAAACCGGGCGAAGACGCTACCCCCGAGGGCGTGTGGCAGATCAACAGCAACGACGGCGGTAGCACCCTGATCGGAGCCAAGGACCCCGAGACGGGCAAGCCCAAATACGAGAGCCCGGTGAGCTACTGGATGCCGTTCGAGGGCAATATGATCGGCTTCCACGATGCCACCTGGCAAAACGACAAGAGCTTCGATAACGCCGAGTCGTACAAATGGTGCGGCAGCCACGGCTGCATCAACCTGCGCCTGGCAGACGCCAAGGCACTTCACGACTGCATCAAAGTCGGCCTGTGTGTGGTTGTCCACTCGTAGTGCAACGCGCACATTCATACAACGTGGAACCGCTGCGACCAATCTAACAGTTCCGAAAGAAACCGTTTTATGCGCCCGCCTCAACCGGTGGGCGCATATACTTATCGAGGTACTTTCTATAAAGGAGACGCTATGCCGAATGTCCCCACGACCACCCCGGGCCCGGATGATACCGAGCATACGCTCGAAGATGTCACCGAAACGATTCCTCTGATTACAAACGTACATGCCGATAAGCAGAGCGGACGCGCGAACGATGCGACCGAGATTTCCGATGAAGAGGCATATGCCAAGCTCAAGGCAAAACGTGCCGAACGTCGACGCAAAAAGCTCATCCGACGCGGCATTGCGGCCGGCGTCGTGGCCGCCATTGTGCTCATCGCCGTTGTCGTGACCCTGGTTATCAATGCGCAGCCACAGGGCACTAGCGGGCCTGTGACCGACATGGTGACCGAGGGCACGTTTACCACAACGGTCGAGGCGAAAGGCCAGCTCAAACCAATTTCGTCCTCAGTGGTCTCCCCTTCTGTCGACGGCACGGTCGATTCGATCAACGTGCAGGCGGGCCAATCCGTCAACGAGGGCGACGTGCTTATGACCATTAAAAACGACGAGCTCGATCGCAACGTTGCCGAGGCACAGCGTGCAGTTGCTGCCGCTCAAGAAGACCTCGCTAATGCGAAGAAAGCCGCAGCTGCCGCTCAGGCCACCCCAACGACGGACGTCGATGGAGCTTCCGCAGCGGCTGGCGTCTCCGACGCATCAGCGGACACGAACGCCGTATCGGCCGCGCAGCGCAGCCTCGCTTCGGCCCAGGCAAACCTCGATCAGGCGAACGCCAAGGCCGCCAGCCGTACGGTCACGGCCCCGAGCTCGGGCAGCATCGTGGAGCTCAACGCCAAGGTGGGCGCCACGGTAACAGGCGGCATGATTATGGGCGAAAGTGATACGAGCGGTGGCAAGCAGTGCATGCAGATCGCCGACCTATCCAAGATGAAGGTGACCGTACAGGTGGGAGAAAAGGACATCGCCAAGATCGCCGTTGGGCAGAGCGCCAACGTCACGTATCCCGCGTTTCCCGATATCGTGAGCCAGGGCACCGTCACGGCTATCGCGTCGGTGGCAAACTCCGACGCCGCTAACGGTGGCGGCGGCAGCGTAACCTTTAACGTCGACATCCTCATCGAGGCGCCCGACGCGCGCCTGAAGCCGGGCATGACGGCCGAGGTCTCGGTGGTGACCGAGCAGCTCGACGACGTGGTGATGGCGCCGACGATGGCGCTCATGACCGAAGACGGCGAACACTATTACGTCAACGTGGCAACCGATGACGAGGGCAAGCAGACCCGCCGCGTGAAAGTGACCGTCGTGACGCAAAACGACAACGAAGCCGTAGTCGGCAAGACACAGGTCAAGCGCGACGACCAGGGCAACGAGATCAACCTTAACGTGCCGATTACCAAGCTGCGCGATGGCGACACCCTCGTCATGGACACCGGAGCGGACGCAACGGCTGACGGCGGCTACAGCACGGATTCGGGCAGAATGTCTGACGACGAGGGCATGTAATGCGTCCCGTTATCGACATCCGCAACGTGCACCGCATCTTTGAAAGCGAGGCAGGTTGCGCCCACATCCTGCATAACGTGAGACTGGCGGTAGATCCCGGCGAGTTCGTCGCCATTACTGGCCCCTCGGGCTCGGGCAAATCAACCCTCATGAACATCCTAGGCTGCCTGGATAAGCCGACGGCGGGCGACTACTACCTGCAAGGGCTCAACGTGGCCGAGCTCGATGATGACGAGCTCACCGAAGTCCGCGCCCTGAGCATTGGCTTTGTCTTTCAGAGCTTCAACCTGCTGCCGCGCCTGTCGGTTATCGAAAACGTGATGCTGCCGCTGGCCTACACCAATGTGCCCCGTAGCCAGCGCGAGATGCGCGCCGTGCACGCGCTGCAGGCTGTCACGCTGCCCGTCGACCACTGGGACCACCGCATATCCGAGCTCTCGGGCGGCCAGATGCAGCGCGTCGCAATCGCGCGCGCCCTCGTCAATGACCCGCCCATCATTCTGGCTGACGAACCGACGGGAAACCTGGACTCCGCTACCGGAGCGCTTGTGATGGAGACCTTCCATAAGCTCCAGAAGCGCGGCAAAACCATCGTGCTTATCACACACGACCCCGGCATCGCCGCCGAGGCCGACCGTGCCGTGACCATCCGCGACGGTCGCATTCACGACGGCGCGTATATTCCACATGCACCGCGGACCCTGCGCAGCGCCGTAGATAGCCTGCCCATGATTTCCGCCTCCGCCAACCCGCCGAAAGGAGAGATGGCATGAGCGCCCGCGATCTCATCCAGGAAGCCCTTCACTCGCTCGAGGCCAACAAGGGGCGCAGTCTACTCACCATCCTGGGCATTGTCATCGGCATTGCCTCGGTTATCGCCATGACTTCGCTCATCGGCGGCATCCAAAACAGCCTGGTCAACAGTCTGGGCCTCAATGCGGCACGCATGGTGCAAATCTATTCGTCGCAAGAACTCACCGAGTCCGACATCGAGAAGCTTCAAAAACTGGTGCCGCAGATAGAGCAGATCGGCATTGTCGACAGCGCGTATACCGAGTATAAGACCGGCGATAAAAGCTATACCGTCATGGCACAGGGTGTCGATAGCGACATGCTCGACGCCGTGGGGGCCAGCAAGCTCGTTGCGGGGCGCACCTATTCCCAGGCCGAGTCCCAATCAGGCTCGCGCGTGGCGCTCATCAGCCGCGGCGGCGCCGATCAGCTTTACGGCAACGAACAGGATGCGCTGGGGAAAACCATCAAGGTGTCCAACGGCGAGGTGCAGATTGTAGGTGTGATTGATGGCGGCAACGACTCCATGGGCTCGCTCACGCTGTATATGCCGCGCGAAACCATCTCAGGCCTGTTTGGCGACGAAAATCCTTCATTCCCCAGCGTGACGGCTCTTGCCGCCGAGGGCACAGACATGGACGAGCTTTGTAAGACCATCGAGTCCAAGGTGCGCGCAATGAAGGGCATCGCGGAGGATGATGAGTACGACAGTGTATCGGCGACCTCCATGAAAAGCGCCATCGATGCACTCAACTCCTTTATGGGCGCGTTCTCGCTCATCATGGGCGCTGTCGCCAGCATCTCGCTGCTTGTCGGCGGTATCGGCATTATGAATATGATGCTCACCAACGTGACTGAGCGCATCCGTGAGATCGGCATTCGCCGTGCCCTGGGCGCAAGTCGTCGCGATATCACCGCGCAGTTTTTGGCCGAGTCCTCGGCGCTGTGCGTCACCGGCGGACTGTTGGGTGTCCTGATTGGCTATCTGCTGGCATGGGGACTCACGTTCTTTGCCGCAAGCTCGGGCATCATGAGCGAGTTTGGAGCTACCGGGACGATCACGCCAAGCTTCTCCATTACAACAGTGTTGATCGCGTTTGCCGTATCGGTCGGCATCGGCGTAATCTTTGGCTTCTACCCCGCTCGCCGTGCAGCAAAGCTCGACCCGGTGGAATGCCTACGCTACCAGTAAGCCACCACCAACAAGTTGCGGTGAATTAGGGACTGAATATGCTATTTAGCAGCAAAAACAGACGCTATTTCACCGCAACTTATTGAAGGGCTGCTTGCGCCAGTTCCGTGCGTCGTCCTCGAGCGATTGGCGGATGACAGGCTTGTACGGGTCGAGCTTGCTCGGGGCGCTCCTCCTCGCAGGCGGGAGGGCACGCATGCGCGGCGAGCGCCTAGCGCGCGAACTCCCGTAAGAGCGCGTCTTCCACTTCCCGAAGCGAAAGGGCCCCGTCTCCCTCGGCGGGACGGGTGACCACGATGCAGCGCGCTCCCACGTCGCGCGCGGCGGCAAGCTTCTCGGCCGTGCCGCCTACGGTTCCCGAGTCCTTGGTCACAAGCCACTGGGCTCCCACCTGCCGAAGCATCGCCTCGTTGAGCTCGCGGGTGAAGGGCCCCTGCATGCCGATGACGTGCGACGGCGAAAACCCCGCGTCGATGCACTTCGTTATAGCACCGGGCAGCGGGAGCACACGCACGAAGAAGCGCTCCGAGAAATCGGCGACGCGCGTATAGGGAGCAAGCTCCTTGCTCCCCGTCGTGAGAAGCGCGCGACCCGGGTTCTCGGAGAGAAAGCGCGCCGCGCAGGCGATCGACGCGACCGACACGACGCCTTTGGGCAGCGCCTCGGCCGCGCGCGCAAGGCGCAGGCATCGTACACCCACGGCGAGCGAAGCGGCTCGGATGTTGCCGCTTGCGAGCGTAGCGAAGGGGTGCGTGGCGTCGACGACGATGCGCGCGCCGGAAAGCTCGCGCTCCATGTCGGCCTCGTCGAGCCTGCTCGCATGCACCTCGATGCCCGGAAGCTCGCCCAAAAGCTCGCCTCCGTACTCGGTTGCCGCGTAGGCACGGGCGGGGATGCCCGCCCCGCTCGCCCATTCGCACAGAAGGCGGCCCTCGGTGGTGCCGGCGAAGATGCGCAGCGCCGGCGCGGATGCGGGCGCCGTCACTTCGGGCCGCCTGGGCGCGTGATCTGGTAGAGCAGCGCGTTCATAATGGCGGCCGCCACGGTCGAACCGCCCTTGCGACCCCTCGCGACGATGGCCGGCACGCGTCGCGCGAGTAGCTCCTCTTTCGCCTCGACCACGTTCACAAACCCGACCGGCACCCCAACGACGAGCGCGGGCGCGATCTTCCCCGCGTCCATGAGCTCGGCGAGGCGCAGAAGTGCCGTGGGGGCGTTACCGACGGCCACGATGAGCGGACCCTCGATGCCGCAAGCTTTGTCCATGCTCGCAACGGCGCGAGTCGTGCCCGCGGCGCGCGCAGCCGCGGCGACATTAGGGTCGGCCATGTAGCACACGGCCTTGCAGCCGAGCTTTGCGAGCGCGGGCTTGCTTATGCCTGCGAGCGCCATGTTCGTGTCGGTGAGCACCGTGGCCCCTGCGCGCAGTGCGTCGAGAGCACAGTGCGCGGCGTCATGGGTGAATACGAGGGAATCGGCGTACGAGAAGTCGGCAGTGGTGTGGATGACGCGCTTCACGACGGGCTCTTCGAGCGGCGGGAACGTGCGGCCGCCGAGCTCTTCGGTGATGATTTCAAAGCTGCGCCGCTCGATGTCGCCGGGCGCCATCTCCTTGGAATCCATCTAGTACTCCACTCCTTCCCTTGCACATATCCCCTGCTCGTAGGGGTGTTTCTCGCACCGCATCTCGGTTATGTAGTCGGCCTTCTCCACGATCTTGCGGGAAGGCGCGCGCCCGGTGAGCGCTACTTCGACGCCGCGCGCGGACATATCGAGCGCGCGGTCCACGAGCGCCTCGTCGACAAGCCCCTTCGAAAGCGCGTCGAGCGCCTCGTCGAGCACGAGCAGCCCCTCCTGCGCGCCCTCGAGCTCGGCGAGCGCGGAAGCGAGGTTCCCATCGTGCAACTCGCGCGTCGCGGCAAGTTCTTCCGACGTCATGGACCAGGTAAACTTGTCCGACGCCTTCCCCGCGAACACGGGCACGCCGAAATGCTCGGCGAGCAGGCGCGCCTCCCCGCTTTCGCCGTCTTTCAGGAACTGCACAACGACGACGCGGCGGCCTGCGGCGAGCATGCGAAGGGCGAGCCCCATCGCCGCCGTGGTCTTGCCTTTGCCGTCGCCATGATACACGTGGATCATACGCCCTCCTCGATAATGCGGTAGACATACTCCATGTCGAGCGCCCCGCGCACGGAGTCGGCCAGGCGGTCGAACTCGCGCGCACGGTGATCGGCCGCGGACACCGCGCCCTCAGCACCCACGACGCTCTCGGGCAGGCCGCGCATGCGCGCGAGCGAGCGCGCGAGGGCGAGTGCCACCCCCGGTTCGTCGAACAAGCCGTGGAGATAGGTTCCGAACACGTTTCCGCAGGCCGCGCCTTCTGGTTTGCCGCCAATCGTGCCCGCAGGGGCGCAGGAGACGGTCGTATCTCCGTCGTGAATCTCGTACCCGCGCGCCGTCATGCCGTTCCACACCGAGAACGCGCCTTGGGCGCCCGTGATGCGCAGCTCCGACTGGGCGAGGCGCTTTTCCTCCTTGAACACCGTATTTGCAGGGATGAGCCCGAGCCCGCGCGCGGTGCCAGCGCCTTCCCTGCCGTGCGGGTCGGAAAGCTCGTCTCCCAAAAGCTGGTAGCCTCCGCATATGCCGAGCACCGGCGTGCCCGCGCCCGAAAGCGCGCGTACACAGGCTCCGATGCCGCTAGCCGCAAGCCAGCGCGCGTCGTCGAGCGTGGACTTCGAGCCGGGAAGCACCACCAGGTCGGGTCGGCCCAGATCGGTCGTCGAGGAAACGTAGCGCACGCCCATGCCGGGCACGCGCGAAAGCGGGTCGAAGTCGGTGAAGTTCGACAGATGCGGAAGGCGCACGACGGCGACGTCGATGACGCCGCGCGTCTCGCGGGCAGATAGGCGCGGCGCGAGCGAGTCCTCGTCGTCCAGGTCGAGCGTAAGAAACGGCACGACCCCCACGACGGGAACCCCGCACATCTTCTCGAGCGGGGCCAAACCCGGGCGGAGGATTTCCACATCGCCGCGGAACTTGTTCACAACAAGCCCCCGCAAAAGCGCGCGATCCTCGGGCGCAAAGAGCGCGACCGTGCCGTAGAGCTGGGCAAATACCCCGCCTGGGTCGATGTCGCCCGCGAGCAGCACGGGGGAGGACACGGCGCGCGCGAGCCCCATGTTGACGATGTCGTTTTCGGCAAGGTTGATTTCGGCGGGGCTGCCGGCGCCCTCGATGACGATGACGTCGTTTTCCTCCGCGAGCGAATCGAACGACTCCAAAATCTGCGGCATGAGCGCCTTCTTTCGCGCGAAGTAGTCCCTCGCAGCGAAGGCTCCCTGCGCCTTGCCGGCCACGATGAGCTGGCTTCGGTGGTCGCTTTCGGGCTTGAGCAGGATGGGGTTCATACGCACGTCGGGCACGATGCCACACGCCTCGGCCTGCATGATCTGGGCGCGCCCCATCTCGAGCCCGTCGGCCGTGACACCGCTGTTGAGCGCCATGTTCTGGCTCTTGAAGGGAGCCACGCGCAGGCCGTCCTGCGAAAGCACACGGCACAGCCCCGCCGCAAGCAGGCTCTTCCCCGCGTTCGACATGGTGCCCTGGATCATGATGGGCTTCGCCCTACCCACGGGTATCGACCTCCTTCGTCGAGCCTCGGCCATACGCGCCCGCCATAGCGCCGCTGCAAGAAGCGCAGCCCCGTTTGTCGGGTTCGCCTTCGCCCGATGCGCCTTCCGCCCGAAGCGCGCGGCCGAACGCCATCGCAAGCCGGGCATTCTCCTTGCGCGTGCGCACCGCGACGCGGCACCAGAAACGGGACAGTACCGAAAACGAGTCGCACGTGCGGACCAAAACCCCCTGTTTATACAGGCGCTCGGGGATGTCTTTCGCCGGCGTCCGGACTAAAAGGAAGTTCGCATCCGACGGCACGACGGAAAGCCCGAGCGAGGAGAGCTCGTGGGAAAGCCACGCTCGCTCGCCCGCCAATACATCGCGCGTGCGCGAGACGTATTCGACGTCTTCCAGGGCGGCGATACCCGCGGCCTCGGCGACCGAGGAGACGGGCCACGCCTGCCCCGCCCGGCGAATCCCCTCGAGGAGTTGGGCGTTTCCGCTGAACAGATATCCTAACCGCAACCCCGCCATTCCGTAGAGCTTGGTGAATGCGGAGAGCACGGCCACATGGCGCGAACACGCGGCGCGTGCGGCCACGCTCCTTTCGCGGGCGTCGGGCGCAAATCCGAGGAAGCACTCGTCCACGACGAGCAGCGCGCCCACCTGCTCGCAGCGGCAAGCCGCGGCATCGATCACGCGGGGGTCGACGAGGCGCCCCGTCGGGTTGTTCGGATTGCAGATATACGCCACGTCTCCCGGCCCCTCGATCGCGCGGGCGAAGGAGGCGGGCACGTCGAAGTCGTCCGCTTCGGAGAGCGGGAACTCCTGCACGCATGCGCCGTAGTACGATGCCGCCTCCGCATATTCAGAGAACGTCGGCGCGCACACGACGATGCGTTTCGGGCGCACCGCCGCGGCGAGCCGCCAAATGATGTCGGACGCGCCCGCGCCGCAGACGATAGTATCTTCGGGAATGCCCTGGGCACGCGCTAGGGCGCGAACGAGGGCGAGGCTTTCCCTATCGGGGTAGGCGTCGATTCGAGAAAGCGCCTTGCAAGCTGCGGCAACGGCGCGCGGCGAGGGGCCTGCCGGATTCACGTTCACCGAGAAGTCAATGAGGTCGGAGGCGCCCCCTTCGCAAGCGATGCCGAGCGATTGCGTGCTACCCCCATGCGCACGGGCGCGCAGGATTCCCCCGGCAGCCCGGGACGCGGCGTAGTCTTCCCTCATACCATCGCCCCCACGGCGAGCACGACCGCCGCGCGTGCGGCACCGAAGACGACGAGCGCGCATACGGACGCGGCGAGCATGAGCCTAGTCGCCCGGGCGATGTCGCTCCACTCAATTTCACGGGACGCGTCGCCTATCGTCGGTTTCTCAACGAGCTTGCCGAAATACACCGCGGGTCCTGCCAGGCGCAGCCCGAGCGCGCCCGCACACGCTGACTCGGTCTGCGCCGAGTTGGGGCTCGCATGGCGACGCCTGTCGCGGCGCCAGATGCGCGCCGCCCCGCGAGCATCGAGCCCGACGATCGGGCACACGGCGATCATGAACAGGGCCGATAAGCGCGAGGGAATCCAGTTCACCGCATCGTCGAGGCGCGCCGAGGCGCAGCCGAAGTCGATGTAGCGCTCGTTTTTGTAGCCCACCATGCTGTCGAGCGTGTTCACCGCCTTGTACGCCATGCCCAAGGGCGCACCCCCGATCATAAGGTAGAAAAGCGGCGCGATGACGCCGTCGCTCGCGTTCTCCGCCACCGTTTCCACGGCGGCGCGCGCAACGCCCTGCTCGTCGAGAACAGACGTGTCGCGTCCCACGATGAGCCCGACGGCTTCGCGAGCCGCGACAAGGCCGCCCTTCGAGAACGCGCGGGCCACGGCCAGGCTCTGGCGGCGCAGCTCGCATGCCGCGAGAATCTGATAGCTCGCCCATGCCTCGGCCACGAAGCGCAAGCCGGGGTGAACCATGCCGCAAAGATGCAGGATTCCCAAGGTCAAAAGCCCACACGCAAGCGGAAGCGCCACGGCGAGCACAAGCCCTGCGGCGCGCGTGCCCGCGGAAGTTTGCGGGAATGAGCCCCGCAGGCGGCCTTCGGCCCACGTGATCGCGCGCCCCATGGCGACAACGGGATGGGGAAGCCAGCGCGGGTCGCCGAAGGCAAGGTCGGCTGCGAACCCGGCGGCGGCGGCAAGAATCGTCATCACCGGGCATCGCCCCCCGAAGCGGGACGAACGTCGCGAAGGCAGCGCCCATCCCAGGTGGCGGCCCATGCGCCGCCCGGCTCGGTATGCACGTCGAAATATCCCATTTTCGGGACAGCTAGCTCGGAGAGCAGCGCTTTCACGGTACCCGCGTGAACGACGAAGACGGCGCGCCCACTCCCCTGGGCGCGCTCCGATTCGCACGCCTCCCGAAACGCCGCGACGACGCGGCGGGTGAAATCGCTCTTGCCCTCGCCATGCGGGCAGCGCGTCTCGCACCAGGAGTCTACCCAGGCGCGGTAGCGCACATCCTCTTTAAGCTCGGCGGCGCTTCGCCCCTCGAAGTCGCCGAAATCCATCTCGCGCAGACCGGGGCACGCCATAAGCTCCGCGTTCGGGAAGAGGATGCGCGCCGTCTGGTCGGTGCGGGCCATGCCGCTCGTGATAACACGGAACATGTCACGATCGCACGCGAGGTCGCGCAAAGCGCGCTCGCCCGCGCTCGACAGGGGCTCGTCGGTGCCCGCCCCGCTGTAGCGATGGTCTTCCGTGCCCGCCGTGGCACCATGGCGCACGAAGACGACTTCCAAAGGCGCGCCCGCGCCCTGCGTCCCTCGAGGCGCATCGGCAAGGTTTCCTTTGATGACCTGGGGAATCCCGCACGTCATGCGCACGACGACGTCGGCACGCGCAGCGAGCGCGCATCCTAAGCGTCCCGCGCGCTCGCGCCATTGGGCGTCTTCCGCACGCATGGGGACGACCCCCGAGCCGACCAAGGGCAGAATTACTGCGTCGAAGCCAATCAGCCGCTCGAGCGCCCGGTCTGCGTCGAGCGCGCGTACGAGCTCCTCAGCACGGTACGCGACACGGCCGGCAAAAGCCGCGGGCACGCCGCCCTCCGCAAGCTGCGCCGCATCGACGAAATCGTCCGCCGGGAACCCGAGCTTTTCGCGCACGAAGGTCCTCTTCCCCGAATGCGCGCCACCTACCACGAGAATCATAGGAGCATGCCCCCCGCCACCAGCATGGCAAGCATCGCGAGCTCGGCCCATTGCAGAAACCATCCGGCCAAATCCCCCGTCACCCCGCCGAAGCGGGACAGGGCAACATGGCGGTACCACGCGAGCGCCAAAAGCCCCGCCACCGCCATAAGGACGCCGGCGGCCTGAGCGCACGCGACCATCCCTGCAGCCGAAGCCGCAGCGAAAGCGCAAAGCGGCACGACGATCGCCGCGCGCTTCTTCGCAGGCGAGAGCCCCACGGCCATACCGTCCGCCCGCGCGGCAGGCCAGCATTCTACGGCGAGCCCCGAAAGCGCGCGGGAGAACACGAGCGAGCACAGAAGCGCGAGGAACGCCCCCGCCGTAAGCGGCAGCGCGGTGAACAGGGAAAACTGCAGAATAAGGTACACGACAACACCGATGACCCCGAAGGCGCCCGCCCGCGGGTCGTGCATGATCTCGAGCTTTCGCTCGCGCGGGGCCCAACTTGCAAGCGCATCGGAGGTGTCGCAGAGCCCGTCTAGGTGGATGCCTCCCGTCACCGCCACAGGCAACGCCACGAGCACGGCCGCGACGATGGTCGCGGGCACGCCGAGCAGGTTCGCCACGTGCCCCCACGCCGTCATGAGGAAGCCTTCCGCAACGCCCACCAGGGGAAACGCGGCAAGCGCATGGGTTGATCCGAAATCGGTCCAGGCCGATTTCGGGACGGGGATGCGCGAGAACGTTCCGAACGCCGCGCCAATTGCCTCTGCTATCTTCACCTTGTAGGTCCTTCGCCTTTCATCCACACGGGAATCCCACATACCACTTCGACTGCGCGGTCGGCCAGCGCCGCCACGCCCGCGTTCACGCGCGCGAGCGCGCGCCTCCATGCCTCGGTCCCCTCATCGTAGCGCATCCCATCGGCGAACACGTCGACGGAGACCACCACCGTATACGCAGCGGCCTGAGTGAGTCGTTCGATGCCTCCGAGCACCTCGCGCGCCACAGCGTCGGGGTCACGTGGGGACAAGCCGCCTTCCGCGAAGAGCTCGTTCGCAACCAGGTTGCCCACGTCCTCCAAAAGAAGCGTGCAGCCGCGCGGAAGCCCGGGCACTGCGGCGCCCACGTCACGCGTGCGCTCGAGGGTGGAAAACCCCTTGCCCTCGCGCATCGCCCGATGGCGCGCGATACGGCGGGTGCCCTCTTCCCCGAAGGGCTCCATCGTTGCCAGGTACACGCGGGGGCCGTCGTGCCCGAGACACAGGGACTCGGCATAGGCGCTCTTGCCGCTCGCGGCGGCGCCGATAACGAACGTCACCGTCATTTCCCGGCCTCGAAATGCTCGTAAGCAGCCATGCCAGTCGCCGTGAACGTCTTCCCATCCCGGTACACGCGCAGCGCCGAATCCAGAAGGGGCAGATACGCCATGGCGCCCGCGCCCTCGCCCAAGTGCATGCCTGCGTCGAGGGGTGCCTTTATGCCGAGCTCGCGAAGGAGCTCCTGGCTTGCGGGTTCGCTAGATGCGTGGGTGCCCACGAGGTAGCCCAAGGCGTTGGGGCACAGGCGCACCGCGCACAGGGCCGCCGTGCAGGATATGACCCCGTCGAGGAGCGCCGGCGCCTTCGAGGCCGCGGCCCCCAGGTAGAAGCCACACATCGCCGCGATGTCGAAGCCGCCCACCTTCGAGAGCACGTCGATCGGGTCGGCGGGATCGGGCGAGTTCGCGTCGATAGCGCGCTCGACCACGTCGCGCTTGCGCGCGAGCGAGGTGTCCGAGAGCCCCGCGCCGCGCCCGACGAGGCTCCGCGCGTCCGCTCGGATGAGCACTGCGGCCACCGCCGCCGAGGTGGTCGTGTTGCCGATGCCCATCTCGCCCGCGGCGAGAAGGCGCACGCCGGCGCGGGCAAGCCCGCACGCGACGGCGATTCCGACCTCGATCGCGCGCACGGCCCCATCGCGAGACATGGCGGAGCCGTGCGCGATGTTGCCGCTCCCCCGCCGCACGTTCGCGCGCACCATGCGAGCGTCTTCTATGCCCCGGGCCATACCCACGTCGACGGGCACGACCTCGGCACCCGCGAACGCCGCCATGCGGCAGGCGCTCGTGGCCCCCTCGCACATGTTGCGCGCGACGGCTCGCGTCACGTCTTGCCCGCTTTGCGACACGCCCTCGGCAACGACCCCGTTGTCGGAGAAGAATACCGCGAGCGCACGGGGAAACTCGGCCACCTCGGCGCTCCCCTGAGCTGCGGCGATACGCGCGACGGCGTCTTCAAAGTCGCCCAATCCCCCCAAAGGATGCGCGATGGAATCCCACGCGGCGTACGCGGCGGCGCGGGCACACTCATCTGCGGGCGCGATCCGGGAGAGCGCGGCTTCGAGCACGGCGCCCGGCGCCGACGAAAACGCGCGCTCGACTTCCTCGCGGATGCAGGCAAGCGCGGTTTCGGTTGCTTCAGCCATGCCGTCTCCTCTCTGCGAACGACGCTGTGGCAGACGCGAACGCGCGCGCAACGTCGGGGTTCGCAGGATAGTACACATGCGGGAAGCCCGCAACCAGGGCCGGGGTGGTCGTCATGCACGGCCAGCCCTTGTCGCGCCGGGGCTTCTGCGCCCAGAAGTCGCCGCCCGGGCAGGTGGACTGCCAGTAGTGAAACTCGTGCGCGCGGATGCGTGTGCCGCGCGGCCCGTAGAGCCCGTAGCGTTGGGAAGTGAGGTCCACGTACCCGAAATGGGACAGCCTTCCCCCGTTCTCGCTTGCGCCCTCAAGGGCGCCCGCAACAGGCCAGCGCCGTCCCTCGCTATCGGAGATTTCGCGCTGCAGGTACAGAAACCCACCGCATTCGGCAACCGTCGGCATGCCGGATTCCACCGCACGCCGCACCGCCTCGCGCATCGGCGCGTTCTCGGAGAGCTGCCGCGCATGGAGCTCCGGGTAGCCGCCTCCCAGATAGAGGGCGCTTGTCCCCCGGGGCAACTCGCTATCACACAGGGGGCTGAAAAAGGCCAGCTCGCAACCCAGGTCCTCGAGCGCGCGCAGGTTCTCCTCGTAGTAGAACGAGAACGCCTCGTCACGTGCGACGGCGACGATGGGCCGCGCTCCCGCGATCGGCTCCAACCGGTAAGGTTCCTCGCGGATATCGGGTGCCGTCGCCGCTATTTCGAGCAAGCGGTCGACGTCGACGCTCTTTTCCACCAGCTCGGCCATCTTGTCGATGCGCGCGGAGAGCTGCTCGACCTCGTCGGCGGTCACAAGCCCCAAATGCCGGCTTTCGAGCGAGAACGCATCGTCGGCGGGGATATTCCCCAAAACCGCGACACCCGTGTGCTTCTCGATCGCAGGCTTCGCGTAGGCGCAGGCAGCGGCGCTCGTCTTGTTCAGCACGACGCCGCGCACGTTCGCACAAGGCAGGAACTCGGCGATGCCGCGGATTACGGCGGCGAGCGATAAAGACGCCCCGCGCCCGTTCACCACTAAAACGACCGGCGTTTCCGTGTCGCACGCAAGCTGGTAGCTGCTCGCATCGGCCACGCCGGGCGCCATGCCGTCGTAGAAGCCCATGGCCCCCTCGAGCACCGCGACATCCGCGCCCGCAGCGCCGCGTGCGAGCAGGGCGCGCAGCGTCGGGGCGTCGGTGAAGAAGCCGTCTAAGTTGCCCGAGCGCGCACCCACGACGCGGCGATGAAAGAGCGGGTCAATGTAGTCGGGGCCGCATTTGAAGGCCGCGCATGCGAGGCCGCGGCGCGCAAGCGCGCGCAGGAGCGCGCACGTAACGACCGTCTTGCCGCTCCCGCTCGAGGGCGCAGCGACCATGAAGCGAGGGATGGTCGTGCTCACCGGGCGCCGCCTTCCCCACCTGCACCACGCGCGCTGACGAGGAACACGGGGTTTTGCGCCTTCATAAGATGGTGCGAGCCTACAGCCTCGGCGCGGGCGGCCGACACCTGGCACGCCTCGAACCCCTTAAAGCGCGAACCCGAGAGGAGCGCGCACGCCTCGGTGAGCGTCTCAACGGTGACGCATGGCACGCACAGGCGAACCTGCGAGTTCTTCTCGAGCGCCGCCTCCACGATGGAGGGAAGCTCGCCCGCGCTCCCGCCGACGAACACGGCGTCGGGGACGGGCAGTTTCGCGAGCGCTTCGGGGGCGACACCGGGGATCGCATGCACGTTGCCGCACCCGAATGCATCCGCGTTCTCTCGGATGAGCCGCACGCCGGCCGCGTTGCGCTCGACCGCCCATACCGACCCCGTTCGCGCGACGAGCGCCGCCTCAATCGACACGCTCCCCGTGCCGGCGCCGACGTCCCACACGGTGTCGGTCGCGGTAAGGCGCAGCTTCGCGAGCGCGACGGCGCGCACCTCCTGCTTGGTCATGGGAACGTCGCCGCGGATGAAAAGCTCGTCGGGAATGCCCGAGGAAGCGTACGGCCAGCGGGAGCTCGCGGCGCGGGATGCGCCCGCAAAGTCCGCCGCGGAAGAAGCCGCCGCGGGCGCGGACGCGCCGGCCGGCGCCTCGGAGGCTGCGCTAGAGCCCACAGGCGACCCGGCGCCGCCTGCGAACTCGATAAGCATCACGTTCAAGTCGTCGAACGTCTGACCTGCGATTTCACTTGCGGTCGCGCAGGTGATGCGCTCGTTGGGGTACGACAGGCGCTCGGCCACCGTCACGCGCGCGTCCCCGAAGCCCGCCTGCACAAGCTCGCCCGAAAGCCGCGAGGGGTCGTCCCCGCCCGACGTGGCGAGGAAGAGCTCGCCTGAGCGCTCGGCCTCGGCCACGATGTCGCACGCCACGCCGTGAGCGCTCGCGAAGCGCCAATCCTGCCATGGACGCGCGAGGCGCGCGGCGAGATACGACGCTGAGCTTATGCCGGGAATGATGCGCACGTCCACCTGCGCGTCGCCGGAGAGCGCCTCCACCAGGCGGCGCGCGCCGCTGAACAGCCCCACATCGCCCGTCATCACGACCACGGCGCGCTGCCACGACGCCGCATCGGTGAGCGCGGCGACGATGTCCGCCGTCTTCACGAGCTCGCATCTCACCACGTCGGGCGGCACGTCGATGCCGGCAAGCGCGCGATGAGCGCCGATGACCACGTCGGCGATGTCGATCGCGTCGAGCGCCGCGCGCGAGAGCAAGTCGGGGTTTCCGGGCCCCGCCCCGATGATCGTTACCTTTCGCATGGAATCTCCCGATACCCGCGCGGCGTGACCATACGGCCGCCTACGAGCTTCGTGTCCGCGTTGCCGACGAACACGGTGGTGAACATGTCGGCGTCGATCTTCCCCAGCTCGGAGAGCCTGCACATGCCCGACTGCTGCCCCTCGCGCCCGATGTTACGTACCCAGCCGCAGAGCGTGTCGGGGGCCTTCCATTCGAGCATAATCTTCGCCGCGCGTGAGAGCCTGTCGGCGCGCTTTCTGCTGCGCGGGTTGTACAAACAGATGCAGAAGTCGGCGCTCGCCACGGCGGCGAGCCTGCGCTCGATGACCTCCCATGGCGTGAGCAGGTCGGAGAGCGACACGACCGCGAAGTCGTGGGCAAGCGGGGCGCCGAGCACCGCCGACCCGCTCTGAGCCGCGGTGGCCCCGGCGATAACTTCCACGTCTACATCGGGGTAGTCCTCCGCAAGCTCCAGCACGGGGCTCGCCATGCCGTACACGCCCGCGTCGCCGCTGCACACGAGCGCCACGGCTTCTCCACTCTGCGCGCGCGAAAGCGCAAGGCGGCACCGTTCGACCTCGTGCATCATCGGCGTCGCGAGATGCGCCGCGTCGGGCACGGCGGCGAGCGCGAGCTCCACGTATTTCGTGTAACCCACAACGACGTCGGACGCCTCGAGCGCACGCCGGGCCGCAATCGTCATGCCGTCGGGGCCGCCCGGGCCGATTCCCACCACGAAGAGCTTTCCCATCACCGCTCCTTAAACGAAAGTTTAATAGTTACCTTGGAAAACGCGACGGTCACGCCGCCGTGAGCGAGCTTCGGGAAGATAAGTTTGCCCCCGTCCGCGAGCGCCGCGCGCTCGCACACGTTGTCGACCCCCACCGTCGCGCGCACGAAATCAGATGGCGAAACGCTGCCATCGACTTGCGACAACTCATCTGCGGAATACGTCGCAAGCGGGATATTGCGCGCGCGGCAGAAGGCGAGCAGACCCTCCTCGTGCGCCTTCACGTCGATCGTCGCCGCCATGCGCACGGCCGAAGGCGAGATGCCCGCCTGCCCGCACGCGAGAAGAAACGCCTCCCCGATCGCTTCGGAGCACGCACCGCGACGACACCCTATGCCCGCAACGATGCAGGGCACGACAAGGCGAAGCGGCTCGGGCGCAGGCGCCTGCGCCCTCACGCCCGCCGGCTTCCCCGTCTCACCGGCGGGCACGACCACGCCCGTTGTCTCCGCCGCGCGAACGGACGCACCTGCATTCGCGCCAGCAAACGGCGACACGACGATATCGGCCCGCGCGCGGTCTGACGCAATGTCAACCCCCTCAGGCGGCTGTCCCGAAATCGGCATGTCGGAATAGAGCGCCACGCGCCCGCCCGAAAGCAGCCGCGCCGACACTCGCTTGATGGCCTCGGGATTCGAAACGGCGAGCCCCGCACGGCGCGCCCACGTATCCACCGCCCACATGCCGCGGACGTCAGTCGCCGTGGTGATGACGGGGATGGCCCCTGCCGCGCGTGCCACAGTTTGCGCAAGCTCGTTCGCACCGCCCAAATGCCCCGACAAAAGCGGAACGGCAAAGCGCCCCGCCTCGTCGATCGCCACAACCGCGGGATCGTTTGCCTTCGAGGCGACATGCGGCGCGATCGCCCGCACGGCGATGCCCGCCGCACCCACGAACAGAAGCGCGTCCGACGCTTCCCACGCGAGCGCCGTCCATGCGCGCAGATCGGCCTTCCCATCGCCGAACCCGCGCGAAACGGAAACGTCCCAGCCAGGGTCATCTTCACCTGTCTGCGCGCAATCGGAAAGCGCGCGTGCGGTGCGCTCCGCCAACGCATACCCCCTCTCAGTGAACGCTATGCAGGAAACCCTCATCTAGCGCACCACCATCGTCGAGAAGTAGCTGCCCCAATCGGGCACATCGTCGAGCGAGCGGTACACACGCTCGCCCGGAAGCCCACAGTCCTCTACAAGCTCGGCACCGTCGAAGGCACTCTCCTCGCAAAGGAAGCACTTCGTGTCCACAAGCGAGCGGCGCGCCTTCATGACCACCTTCGTCCCCGGCCAGCCGATTGCACGGCGCACCCCGTACAGAACGCCTTTACTCATACGTCGCCCCCAATTTCCCGATAACTGCATCGGCGCCCGACGTGCGGAAAAGCTCGCGGCGCTCGGCGTCGAACACGACCGCGGCGATGTCGCATGCGCCCGCCGCGCGGCGGCGCAACCTGTCCTCAATTGCCGCAGCGAGCGAGGCGCGCGCAGCGTCCCCAACGCCGGCGGCCTCGATTACCTCGAGCGCCGCCGTGGTCGTGACGGACGACATGATCTCGCGCACGGTCTTCGCGCCCGCGCCGGCCATGGCCGCGTGGGCGGCCAGAATCTCCGCGCGGCAGTCGGCGGTACGCGAATGGGTGTCCATGATGCCGCCCGCGACCTTCACCAACTTGCCGATGTGTCCCACAAGAAGGACATTGGTGAATCCCTCGCGAACGCAGCAATCAATCGCATCGCCCACAAAGTTGGAGATGAAGACCACCGGCGCACCGTTTAGGTGGAAATGCCCCGAGATGAACTGCCCGCCGTAGTTGCCGGGCGTGAGCACGACTCCGCGCCGCCCCATAGCCGCATGCTGCCGAATCTCGAGCTCGATGCTGTCACGCAAGGCAGCGAGGCTGCGCGGCTCGACGATGCCCGTCGTTCCCAGGATGGAGATGCCGTCCTCTATCCCCAGGTGCGGGTTGAAGGTCTTTTCGGCAAGGGCCACACCCTCGGGTACCGAAATCGTCACAGCAATGTTTCCAGAAAAGCCGTGCGCGGCGCACACCTCACGCACCGCCGAAGTAATCATCGCGCGCGGCGTCGCGTTGATGGCGGCCGCCCCCACCGGCTGCTCGAGCCCGGGCAATGTCACGCGCCCCACGCCCACGCCGCCATCGACGGAAACTTCCGATTCGCGCGCGGGCACGTCCTTGCTGCCCGCAGCACCCGTGCCCGACCCCGCATGTTCCACGTGCGCGTACACGAGTACGCCGTCAGTCACATCGGCATCGTCGCCTGCGTCCTTTCGCACGGCGCACTGGGCGCACCCCTCGCCGATGCATGCGTCGACCACGTTCGCCTCGACGGGCAGCCCGCCGGGGGTGACGATCGACACGAGGCCGACGGGCTTTCGTGACAAGAGCATCTCGCAGGCCGCCTTCGCCGCGAGCGCGGCGCAGCTCCCCGTGGTGTAGCCGCAGCGCAGGCGGGTCGTCCCGGTATATATGTAGTGCTCGAAGGCCACGCTAGCTGCTCGCCTTCCGATACCCCGTGGAAAACGAAGGGTCGTAAAGCTTGCTGCGCTCGTACGACTCCGCTTGCGCGCCGTTGTGTGCAAGCCTGCCGCGAGCTCCGAGCACGCGGCCCACCACCACGAGCGCCGTGCGGTCGATGCCCTCTCGCGCGCCCGCATCGGCGAGCGTGCCCACTGTGCATCGCACCACGCGCTCCTCAGGCCAGGTCGCCTTGTACACGAGCGCCGCCGGCTCGTCGGAGCTGCGGCCCGCAGCCAAAAGCTCGGCGGAAAGCTCGGCGAGCATACCCGAGCTCAGGAAGATGACCATAGTCGAGCCGCTTTCCGCCATGGTGCGCATGCCCTCGCCCGCGGGCATGGGGGTGCGCCCGGAAAGCCGCGTGATCACGACCGACTGGCTGATTCCCGGCAGCGTGTATTCCTGGCGAAGCGCCGCCGCGGCACCGCAAAAGCTCGACACGCCGGGCACCACCTCGTAGTCCACGCCGCGCGCGTCGAGTGCGTCCATCTGCTCCTGGATGGCGCCGTACAGGCACGGGTCGCCCGTGTGCAGGCGCACCACTTCCTCGCCCCGCGCATCCGCCGCGCACATCACGTCGAGCACTTCCTCCAAGGTCATGTGCGCGCTGTCGTAGACGACGCAGGATTCCTTGCACTCGGCGAGCAGCTCGGGGTTCACAAGGCTCCCCGCCCAAACGACCACGTCGGCCGCGCGCAGAAGACGCGCCCCGCGAAGCGTGATAAGGTCGGCGGAGCCCGAACCTGCGCCAACGATATGAATCATCCGAGCCTTCCCTTCCCGTTTCTCATCGCAACCGTTTACGCCGCCATTCGCGCAGCAGGCAAAACACGGCGCCTGCGGCGACAATCGGCGCAAATACGCAGGCAGAAGGCGCAATGCCGCCCGCCCTGGCTTTGACACGTTCACAAGTGCCCACTATCATAGTAAAAGATTCGGCAACGAGCATATGACAATCGGATAAAAGGAAATGACCGGCGCGGCGCCCGCACAGCCCGCGCTGGCTTGCGGAGGGAACCAGGTGGGAATCCTGGGCAAGGGACATTACTGTATAGGACGCGCGGGCGAACCGCCTCACGCCCCAAGCCAGACTGCTTCGCCTTTTCCTCACGGCATCGCCGTGGCGTTAGCTCCTTGTGAACCCCGAGGGGTGCGCTTTTCTTTCGCTTGTGCCGACAAGCAACTGTCGCCGGGGGACCGGCAAACCGAGGAAAGGAAAAACCATGTCCGAACAGATGTCACGCCGCGGCTTCATGAGCGCCGCGGCAACCGGAGCCGTCGCGCTCGCCGGAGTCGCGCTCGCGGGCTGCTCCAACACCTCCGCGAGTTCCGAGAAATCGAGCGAAAAGGAGAAGGCCGTGAAGCCGGTCATCCTCGTCACGAGCTTCGGCACGAGCTACAACGACTCGCGCCACATCACCATCGGCGCCATCGAAGACGCTATCCGTGAGAAGTACTGGCAGGACTACGACATCCGCCGCGCCTTCACCGCGCAGATCATCATCGACAAGCTGAAGAAGCGCGACGGCATCACGATCGACAACATGACCGAGGCGCTCGACCGCTGCGTGGAAGACGGCGTGAAGGAAATCGTCGTGCAGCCGACGCATCTCATGGCTGGCCTGGAATACGCCGACGTGAAAGACGAGCTCGACAAGTACGCTGACAAGTTCGACAAGATCTCGCTCGGCGACCCGCTGCTCACCTCCGACGACGACTACAAGAAGGTGGCCGCAGCCATTAAGGAGAACATGGCGTCCTTCGACGACGGCAAGACGGCGCTGTGCCTCATGGGCCACGGCACCGAAGCCGATTCCAACGCCGACTATGCCAAGATGCAGGAAGTGTTTAAGAACGAGGGCTTGACGCAGTTCTTCGTCGGCACCGTCGAGGCTGAACCGACCTGTGAGGATGTTATCGCCGCCGCGAGCGCCGCAGGCTACAAGAAGGCCGTGCTCGCGCCGTTCATGGTGGTCGCGGGCGACCACGCGAACAACGACATGGCAGACGAGACCGACCCCGACAGCTGGGCTGCGAAGTTCGTGGCCGCCGGCTTCGAAGTGACGTGCCTGCTCCAGGGTCTGGGACAGAACGTCGCGGTCGACGACATCTACGTCGCGCACGTGGACGACGCCATCGCCAAGCTGTAAACTCGCCGCGCACGGGGGCGCCGGTCGCGTCCCCGTGCAACGGGCATGCGCCTTCCCCGACTAACGGCGCATGCCCGTTGCATTCGCATCCCGCCCGCCCACCGCACGGCGCGGGCGGTCGAAGCGATTGAAAGGAACCCCCTCCATGTTGAAGAAAACCCTCGCCTTTGCCCTGTCAGCGGCGCTTTTCGCGTTCTCGCTCGCCGGCTGCGGCGGAAATTCAATCGACAGCGCAAAGGCAAGCGATGCCGATTCCCAGGAAAAGACCGAACAGGCGGCCGATGCGCCCGAGGGCGCAAGCGCTGCCCCCATCACCGCCGACAAGGTGGCCGACGGCACCTATCCGATCACCGTAGATTCCAGCTCGAACATGTTCAGGATTGTGGACGCCCAGCTCATCGTGGAAAACGGCTCCATGCACTGCGTGATGACACTTTCCGGCACGGGCTACGGCAAGCTCTTCATGGGCACGGGCGACGAGGCTGCCGCCGCGAGCGAGGCCGACTTCATCCCCTATGTGGAAAACGCGGAAGGCAAGTACACCTACGACGTGCCCGTTGAAGCGCTCGACGAGGACACCGCCTGCGCCGCGTGGAGTATTAGAAAAGAGCAGTGGTACGACCGCACGCTCGTGTTCGAATCCGCCGGCGTCGATCTGCGCGCCGACGCACTGAAGTAACGCCATGCGGTCGATTCTTCCCAAGGGGGAAAGCAGGAAGCGTCGCAGCATCGCGGTGCGCGCGATCGCCTGCGTTCTCGTCGCCCTGTTCGCGCTTCCCTTCGCGGGGTGCAGTGCGAGCCCGAACGCGACCGGTGGCACGGCAGGCTCTCAGGAATACACTGTGAGCGTCTCGCTCTCCGGCGGGTCAGGGCGCGCAAGCATCGCCTCACCCACCACAATTGTGAAGGATGGCGACACCTACACCGCGACCATCACCTGGTCGAGTTCGAACTACGACAAAATGACCGTCAACGGCGTGGACTACGCGCCCGTAAACGACGGCGGCAACTCCACGTTCGAGATACCCGTCACGCTCGACGAGGACATCGCCGTGTCGGCCGAGACCGTCGCCATGTCGACGCCGCACACCATCGACTACACGCTCCACTTCGACTCATCCACCATGAAGGAGAAATCGGGCGACGATGCAAGCGGCGGCTCCCCTGCGGGAACGGCTTCAAGCGCCGCGGCCGACTTCCACAACGCCGATTTGGGCTGCGGCTGGGAGCCGACGGGGGCGCTTCAGCTTGAATACGCCGAGCACTTCACTGTCGACGAGTACGAAGGCGGCCTGCGGCTTATCTGCATTTCGAACGGGGAGCGCTTCCTCGTGGTACCGCAAGATGCGAAGGTACCTGATGGGTTGAGCTCCGACATCGCGGTCATAAGGCGTCCCGCCAACAAGGTGTACCTCGTGTCGTCGGCGACGATGTGCCTGGTCGACGCGCTCGATGCGAACGACAACATCCTCATGTCGGGCACGAAGGCCGACGATTGCTCGGTCGCGGGCTTCAAAAGCGCACTCGAAAGTGGGGCGATCGCCTACGGCGGCAAGTACAGCGCGCCCGACTACGAGCGAATATCGGCCTCGGGCTGCACGCTCGCCATCGAGAACACCATGATCAACCACACGCCCGATGTGAAGGAAAAGCTGCAGAAGCTCGGGCTCGTCGTGCTCACCGAACAGTCGTCGAGCGAGCCCGAAGCACTCGGGCGCGTCGAGTGGATTAAGCTTTTCGGCGTCCTGTTCGACAAGGAAGACGAGGCCGCGCACCTGTTCAACGAGCAGAAGGCCCGCGTCGAGCAAACGTCGAGGCTCGCGTCGTCAGGTAAAACCGTGGCGTATTTCTACATTAACTCGAACGGGGCCGCCGTCACG
Organism: Collinsella aerofaciens; assembly: GCF_040915545.1. Classification (GTDB taxonomy): domain Bacteria; phylum Actinomycetota; class Coriobacteriia; order Coriobacteriales; family Coriobacteriaceae; genus Collinsella; species Collinsella aerofaciens_BE. The sequence goes on from NZ_JBCPDH010000004.1 coordinate 69,032, forward strand.
CGGCGGGCGGGCGACTACGTGGCGCAGATGATCGAGCTTGCAGGCGGCAACTACGCGCTCGATGACGCGCAGACGGCGTCGACGTCAGGTTCGTCAGTAACGCTCGAAATGGAGCGCTTCTACGCGACGGCGAAGGATGCCGACATCATCGTCTACAACGGCACCATCGACGAATCGGTTGCCACCTTGAAAGACTTCGTAGGCAAAAACGCGCTATTGTCGCAGTTCAAAGCTGTAAAGAACGGCAACGTCTGGGTCACAAGCGCCGACATGTACCAGCAGATGACTTCTACCGCCGACATTATCGACGAGCTGCACGGGGCGTTCACCGGCGATGACGCGAGCGACTTCCATTATCTGAGGAAGCTTGGCTAGCGTCATGAGAAGCCGGCTTTCCATGACATACGACGAATCACGACGCGCCGCGCGGTGTCGCGTCGTGACGGCGCTGCTCGCTGTTGTCCTCATCGTGCTCGTCGGGGCCAACCTGTGCATCGGGAGCGTGCTCGTGCCCGCAGACCACATCCCCGGCATCCTTTCGGGCGGCGCGGCCAATTCCATGGAAAGCCAAGTCATCTGGGAGATTCGCCTGCCGCGCGTGCTTTCAGCCGTGCTTCTCGGCGGGGCACTTTCGCTCTCCGGGTTCCTGCTGCAGACGTTTTTCAACAACCCCATCGCCGACCCGTTCATCTTGGGCGTCTCCTCGGGCGCAAAGTTCGTCGTCGCGCTTACGATGATCGTGCTTCTGGGCGCGAACCAGGCCATGTCCTCGCCGGCCATGGTGGCCGCAGCGTTTCTGGGCTCGCTTATCACCATCGGCTTCGTGCTCCTCATCGCACGGCGCATAAGTTCCATGGCCATGCTCATCGTGGCGGGCGTCATGGTGGGATACATCTGCTCGGCGGCGACGAACTTCCTTATCGCCTTCGCCGACGACCAGTCCATCGTGAACCTGCACAACTGGTCTTTGGGTAGTTTCTCGGGTTCGAGCTGGGACGACATCGCGGTCATCGCGGTCGTGGTGATCACCGTGAGCGCATGCGTATTCGCGATATCGAAGCCCCTTTCCGCCTTCCAGCTGGGAGAAGCCTACGCGAAAAGCGTCGGCGTGAACGTCGCACGCTTCCGCGTGGTGCTCGTCCTTCTAGCGAGCATGCTCTCCGCCTGCGTGACCGCGTTCGCTGGTCCGGTGTCGTTCGTAGGCATCGCGGTTCCACATCTCGTGAAGTCGGCGATAAAGTCGTCGAAGCCCATCCGCGTGATTCCTGCGTGCTTCTTGGGAGGCGCCATCTTCTGCGCGGGCTGCGATTTGATCGCGCGCACGCTGTTCTCTCCCGTCGAACTTTCCATCAGCGCCGTCACCGCCATCTTCGGCGCGCCGGTGGTTATCGCACTCATGTTGAAGAAGCGGGTGAGGTAGATGGGAAAATTCGTGCCGCAGCCCAAAACGCTCGGAAGGGACATTCCGTGCTTAGACAGTCCTAAGCTCGCACGAAAGCGCCAGAAGGCACTTTCGGCTCGTGCGGAACTGCACGCGAAACGCCTCCTCCGAGCGGAGTCGAACCTCGAAACCCCGGTCGAAACGCAGGCTGACGGAGCGCCGCTTTTCCGCATAAGCGACCTGTCGGCGGGCTACGACAAGAAGGTCGTAGTCGAAGGCGTCGATCTGGAGGTTCGCGCGGGCGACGTCGTGGCGCTCATCGGGCCGAACGGCTCGGGCAAGTCGACCATCTTGAAAACCATCACGCGCCATCTGGCACCGCTTGCCGGCGCGGTCGAGCTCGACGGGCGGGAGATTTCCCGATGGAAGACGGCGGAATTCGCAAGGAACCTTGCCGTTATGCTGACAGATCGCCCCCGGACCGAGCTCCTCACCTGCCGCGATATCGTAGAGGCGGGAAGGCATCCCTACACCGGGCGAATGGGAACACTTTCGCCTGACGACCATAGTCGGGTCGACGAGGCCATGAAAACCGCACATGTGGAAGAGCTCGCCGAGCGCGACTTCATGCAGATAAGCGACGGGCAACGCCAGCGCGTCATGCTCGCACGCGCCATCGCGCAGGATCCGCGTGTGCTAGTGCTCGACGAGCCCACGTCGTATCTCGATATCCGCTACCAGATCGACCTGCTGCGAATACTTCGTCACCTTGCGAAATCGCGGAATGTGGCTGTCATCATGTCCATCCACGAACTCGAGCTAGCGCAGAAAAGCGCCGACAAGGTGATTTGCGTGAAGGACGGTCGGGTCTTCCGCGCCGGCGCACCCGAGGACATATTCACGCGCGAGACGATTGGCGAGCTCTACGGCCTTCAACATGGCACCTTCAACGAGCGCTTCGGCAGCGTGGAAATTGGGCGCCCACACGGCGATGCGCACACGTTCGTCATCGCCGGCGCAGGTACGGGGTCAGCTGTGTTTCGCCAGCTCATCCGGCAGGGCAAGGCGTTCTACGCGGGCATTCTGCACGAAGGGGACATCGACTGCGAGCTCGCGCGCGACCTGGCGACGGAATGCGTGGCCGAGCGCGCCTTCGAGCCGATCGGGGATAAAACCATAGCCCGCGCCAAAGAGCTCCTCGTCCACTGCGCGCGCCTTATCGTGTGCCCCGCTGCCTTCGGCACCATAAACGCCCGCAACGCAGAGCTCGTCGAGTTCGCACGCTCGCATGGTATCGAGGTCATGCAAGCGTGCGAAGGCGCATCGGAGGATTCCAAAATTGGAGTGGGAAGGATAAACTGGACTTTCTTTTAAGGATCCTCAGGCTACAGCTCCTACGCCGGCAAGGTCTCCAAGGCGCCGGAGAACCTCAGGAACAGGAATTTCCACGCCGACGAGCCCAACTAGGCCTAATCCAAGCGAGATTCCAGACTCGACAGACCATTGAGAGTCAGGTCGTTGGCGACCTCAGAGACGCGCTCGATAGGAACCGAGCCGTCAGACAGCGCCCACGTGCGATAGATACCGATAATACCCGACAGCAAAAACGCCAGATAGTAGTCGAACATCTCGTCCTTGAGACCTTGGGGCAGCAGATCGCGCTCGGCAATCTCATGTTCGAGCGGCGCACGAAGACGAGCCATGAAATCATCGAGCGGAATGTTCTCGATCAGCTGACGATTGAGCACCAAGTTGTTGCACAGTGCCTCATTAACGGTTTTAAAGAAGGTCGCCGCCGCGCCAAGAGCGCGCTCGCTGGTGTCACCGTCCATAGAAGCAAGCGTTTTCTCGACCGAGTCGACAATCATCTCCACCACATCGGCGGCAATGGCATCGAGCAGGCCGTCAACCGTACCAAAGTGAACGTAAAAGGTCTTGCGGTCGACATTGGCCTCGCGCGCGATGGCACTCACCGTAATGTCTGCCAGCGGCTTTTCCATGAGCAGGCGCTCGAAAGCCGAAAGGATGGCATTACGGCTGCGAACGATGCGACGATCAAGACGCGGTTTGCTGGTTGCCATGGGCGTGTCCCTTCGATATGCGAGCATTCATCAACAGATGAGAGATAATCTACGTAAGAGGATTATCCCCCATACAGCACAAATATGCCTCGCATCATGAAGAACGCACGACTGCCCTACTGCGACTTAGGGTGCTTCTTCTTATTGAGTGCCGACGGAGATACGCGAATACCGTCTCCTGTCTGACGCACATAGGCCTTATGAGCCGGCTTTGCGGTCCCAGAAGCCTTCTGAGCGTGCTTCTTGGGATCAACGGTAACAGCATTCGTGGGGTGCGGCTTAGTGGGCGCAGAGGGCGTCTGAGGCGTGCGGCCGAGCTTGCGCATCACGCGATCCCAGCGCGCATGGATGCTCTCGTTGTGGGCGCTCTTAAGTCCCAGCAGGGGCGCAGCCAAAATGGTAGGCGAAATAAACGTAATGAGACGCCACAGCAGATAGCCGGCGGTCGAAGCCGAACCGAAGAAATGACCCAAGAACAATGCAAAGCCGCCCTCAGCGCCACCAGTTCCACCGGGCAAGGGAACCGCAGAGCTTAACAGCTGGACAAAGGCGCTCGCGGCCATGACCGAGAAAAAGTCGACCTCGTGGTGGCCAAAGGCAAGCATCAGGAAATACGGAACCAGATAGAAAAACGCGAGCTGCAGCATGGTGATAAACACGGTGAGCAGCATGGAAGAAAAATGTCCGGCCGAAAGCTTGAACTTCTCGGAAAAGGAGTAGATCTCGCCATCGACAAACGTGCGCCAACCCTCGATCTTAGTGGCCGAGACACCAATGCGCTCAAGCCAATTGATGATGCAATGGGCGACGCGCGTGACGGTCTTAGGCATGAGCGCGACGGCGAAGATGCCAAGCAAGATGCAGCAGTGTCCACCAAAGCTAAAGACGCACAGCAGCGTCATGTCGCCGTAGCGTTCGGCAAAAAACGGCATACGGGCGAGCAGCAGGATAGCGCCCCAGGCGACCAGGCCAAACTGGTACACGATAAAACGCGTGAATTGCGTGGCGCCGGCCTCGCCCACGTTTTGGCCGGCCTTGGTCAGGCGATAGATCTGAGCCGGGGTGGAGCCCATCATCATGGGCGTCAGGTTGCCAAAGAAGATGCCACTCGCCTCGACCGAGATCAGGTCGCGGATGCCGACGGGCGAATTGGGATCGAGCCAGACGGCGATCGCATAGGCCACAATGCCAAAGAACAGGTACATGAACATGCAAAGACACGCGACAACGAGCCATGACGCCTGGACGCTCGACATAGCGGCCCAAAACTGCCCCATCTGCCCGGTTACCACCAGATAGACGATATAACCTACCAGCACGACGCCGATAAAGATGGCGCCGCGGCGTGCGCTCTTATTGTCATCGCCGCCCGAGGCCTCAACCTCGACCTGGGGCTTAGACGTATGCTGAGAGGACTCCGTCATGAGACTCCTTCTAACAGTCAAAATATCTTGGATATTGTACCCGTAAGGGCCATAGGCAGAACGCAAAGCTCTGGTTCAAACGGGAATTGCAGACGGCTGTATGAAAATAAAAAAACCCGACCTTCCATGGGAAGTCCGGGTATCAGATGCGTGGTAGCCCGTACCAGATTCGAACTGGTGATCTCCGCCTTGAGAGGGCGGCGTCCTAAACCGCTAGACGAACGGGCCACATGACATCTGCACTGCCGTGCTGCGAGGAAATATATTACGGGACAAAAAACGTCAGCGCAAGAAGAAATTCCAAATTGCCGAAAAATTGTCGGCAGGTTATGGAATACGCAGGTAAACTTGGTAGCTAATTCAAGTTGAGATGAACCAAAAGAGCTTCGCGCTCGTTGGGAATATCGTCTTCGATCACGGCGTCGAGGGCGGAGTTGAGAAGCTGACCCAGTTCCGGCCCGGGCTTGACTCCGGCACGGATCAGGTCGCCGCCGTTGATGGCGAGCATCTTGAGCGTATAGGGCTCCCCTGCCTTCAGCAGCTCGTGCGCCAGCGCGCGCATCTCCTCAATCGTCTCAACATAATAGAAGCACGACGGGGCCTTGCCAAGTGTGTCGGCACGCTTAAGGTCCATGAGCTCGTCAATCAGGCGGGCCGTGTCGACGCCCTCACCCGAAAGCGCGCGCATCATATTGAGCAGGCAGGAGCGCTCGGGGCGCAGCGGCTTGTCATGGTATTTGATGAGCAGGCACACGTCGCGCACCAAGTCGTGCGAGAGCGCCAGGCGATCCATAATGACGCGCGCCTTCTTGGCGCCGAGCTCGGGATGACCGTAGAAGTGTCCGCTACCGGCATGGTCGACCGTGAAGCACTCGGGCTTGGACACATCGTGCAAAAACGCCGCCCACATAAGGCTCGACGAGGGCGCGACGCCGTCACACAGCGCGAGCTCCCCCGCCACCGTCAGCACACGGGCGATATGCACGTAGACGTTAAACGCATGATAGACACTGCGCTGATCAAACCCGCGACCCGCTGCCAACTCGGGCACGGCGGCGCAGATGAGCTCGGGATAGCGGAGCATCGCGTCTCCCCCATGACCGGTCGAAAGAATGCCCTCGAGCTCAATACCCACACGCTCACGCGCCACGGCATCGAGCAGCGGCGCGTACTCGGCAAGCGCACGCTTAGTCTCGGGCTCAATCATAAAGTCCAGACGGCAGGCAAAGCGCACCGCACGCAGCATGCGCAGGGCGTCCTCGTTAAAGCGACGCTTGGGATCGCCGACAGCGCGAATCAGCTTGCGCTCCAAGTCACCCTGGCCGTCGTAGCGGTCGACAAGCCCGCGCTCGGGATGCCAGGCCATGGCGTTGACGGTAAAGTCGCGGCGCGCCAGATCGTCCTCGAGCGAGGCGGCACGCTCCACACTCTGGGGATGACGACCATCGGTGTAAAAGCCATCCAGACGGTACGTGGTGACCTCGATACGCTCGCCATCGGAAATAGCCGTGATTCCGCCAAATTTAATGCCCGACTCCACAACCGCGATGCCGGCGGCCTCGAGCGCCGCTTTGGACTCCTGCCACAGGCCGCTACAGCACATATCAACATCGTGGCTGGGGCATCCCATCAGGGCGTCGCGCACCCAACCGCCCACGTACCAAGCCTCAAGACCAGCCGCCTCAAGCGCGCGCAGGACGCGCAGGGACGCATCGGACGGTTGAGTACCGTTGAGCGAAACATTGCACATGCCTATGGCCTCCTGCGACTATCAAATTGGCTATCGATTGCGTCTGCAAGAAGTCTAGCAAGAAACAGTCTCCACTGCACACGCAAGTCCGATAAACAAAAACGCATCCGTCCTAGTCTAAGACGGATGCGAAATAATCAAACTATTCAGACAAGGTGCCGGAACTAGCAGACCTGGCGAACCTCGATGTGCTTCTTATATTCGTCCACCTTGGCAAAATCACCCAGACCGGGGCACTCGACCACGTTGGCGCCAGTGGCCATCGAAAGGCGCAGGGCGTCCCCGACGCGCTCGGGGGCGTCGTGCCACACGGACAGGAAGGCAGCGAGCGAGGAATCGCCGGCGCACACCGTCGACAGCAGCTTGACGTCGAAGGTGCGGTTGGCAAACCAGATATGCTCGCCGTTGGAGAAGTACGCACCGGCGCCACCAAGGGTCAGCAGCACGTTCTTGGCGCCCTTGGCGTGCAGCTCGGCCATAGCGCCCTTGACGGACTCGTCGTCGCCACCGCTCACCTTGATGCCAAAGATGTCAAGCAGCTCGTCGTCATTGGGCTTGATCAGCAGTGGCTCCAGAGCAATGAGGTCTGCCAGCTGATGGCTCGAGATGTCGAGGACGAACTCGGCCCCCTTGGCCTTGACACGGCGCAGGACCTCGGCCAAGAAGCCCTCGGAAGTGTTAGGAGGCAGCGAGCCGCTGATGACCAGGCAGGTCATGTCATCGAGCGAATCGATAAGTTCAAACATCTCCTGCTCGTTGGCCTCATTGATGGCGGCACCGGCATTGACCATGTTGTACTCGGTGTCGGGACCGGCGTTGAGGAACACATTGACGCGCGTAATACCGTCGGTCCACACGGGCTTGACGGGCACGCCCAGGGCCTCGGCGCCCTTAACGATAAACTCACCCGAGAAGCCGGCGAAGAAACCCAGGATCGTGGTGTCGACACCATAGTGGTCAAGCGTAAACGAGACGTTGAGGCCTTTGCCGTTGGGCGTGTAGACGGCATTGCGGGTACGCGTGACGGTATTGGCAGTAAGGCCGTCGCAGGCGATGTTGTAATCAATGGCGGGATTAGCAGTGAGCGTGTAAATCATGAATGTTCCTTTCACGAAGCAACGTGTTAATGAAAGTATATTCCACGCATCGGTAAAAGGCTAGGACAACTCGGTGAACGGTGTGGAAGCGATGAAGTACGGCAGGACACCTCTCCCCCATGGCGGAACAAAAAAGGCGCCCCGGCCGAAACCGGGGCGCCGCATGCGCACGAATATGTCGCGTTTCGATTACTGACGATCGAGCTTGCGGACAGCAACGCGCTTGCTGTACTCGTCGACGTGACCGAAGTCACCAATGCCGACGGACTCGGCAACGTTGGCGCCGGTGGCCATAGCGAGCTTCATGGCCTCCTCGACGTTGTCGCGATCCCTGTACCACTTGTGCAGGAACGCAGCGAGGGTGCAGTCGCCGGCGCAGACGGAAGAGACCAGCTTGATGTTGAACTCACGCTTGGCGTACCAGATGTCCTCGCCGTTGGAGAAGTAAGCGTCGCCGCGGCTACCACGGGTGAGCAGCACGTTCTGAACGCCAGCGTCGTGAGCCATCTTCATGGCGACACGAACCTCGTCGTCGGTGTCGACCGGCACGCCGAAGATGGCCTTCATCTCGTGATGGTTCGGCTTGATGAGCAGCGGCTTCTTGTGAGCGAGCTCCTTGAGCTTATCGGAGGACAGGTCCAGGACGACGTCAGCGCCACGAGCCTGAGCGTGCTCCATGACCTGAGCCAGGAAGTCGGGCGTAGCTTTGGGAGGCACGGAGCCGGAGACGATCAGGCACTCGAGATCGCCCGCGGTGTCCAGGATGTTGTAGAGCTCCTCCTGGTGCTGCGGCGTGATCGGAGCACCCGGGTTCAGGATGCCGTACTCGTGCTGGCCATCGTTGACGTAGGTGTTAATGCGCGTGATACCGTCGGTCCAGACCGGGCGGCAGAGGCAACCCAGGTTCATAACCTCCTCGACGATGAACTTGCCCGTGAAGCCGGCGAAGAAGCCGAGCGCGACGGTGTCGACGCCCATCTTCTTAAAGGCGAAGGACACGTCGAGGCCCTTGCCGTTAGCCGTGTAGCTGGCCGAGCCGGTGCGGACGTTCTCGTCGGGCTCGAGCGGAGAGCTCGAAACCGTCATGTCGACAGCCGGGTTAGCGGTTAGCGTGTAGAACATTTACAGTACCCCCTGTATATGTGAGGGCCGCGTGGCCGGCCCATTCCAACCACGCGGTTACCTCTGATACCAAATTAGCGAGCTGCGGACTCGAGCAGTGCCTTGACCTCGGCGGCGGTGTTGCAGGCGAGCGCCTTCTCGGCGAGCTCGTCGCACTCGGCCTTGGTCCACTGGCTGATGGTCTTGCGGGCGCGCAGGATCGACGGAGCGCTCATCGAGAACTCCTCCAGGCCCCAGCTGATCAGCAGCGGCTCGAGCAGCGGATCGGCAGCGGCCTCGCCGCACATACCGACCATGATGCCGGCCTTCACGCCGCTCTCGATGATGTTCTTGAGCGAGCGGAGCACGGCGGGATAGTAAACCTGGTACAGGTTGGAGATGGTGTCGTTACCACGGTCGGCGCACATGGTGTAGCCGATCAGGTCGTTGGTGCCGATGGAGAAGAAGTCGGCGACCTCGGCAAGACGGTCTGCGAGCAGCGAAGCGGCGGGCGTCTCGACCATGATGCCGACCTCGATGTTCTCGTTGAACTTGCGACCCTCTTCGGTCAGCTCGGCCTTGCACTGCTCGACGAGCTCCTTGACAGCCAAGACCTCCTCGACGCAGGTGACGAGCGGGATCATGATCTTGACGTCACCGAAGGCGCTAGCGCGCAGCAGAGCGCGGAGCTGGACCTTGTACTGGTCGGGATTGGCCAGGCAGTAACGCACGGCGCGGAAGCCCATGAAGGGGTTGTCTTCCTTGACCATATGCAGATACGGAATCTCCTTGTCGCCACCCACATCGAGCGTGCGGATGATGACCGGAGCACCCTTGAGCGCGCTGGCGACCTTACGGTAGGCGTTGAACTGCTCCTCCTCGGAAGGAAGCTCAGCGGAGTCCATGAACAGGAACTCGGAGCGGAACAGACCGATAGCCTCGGCGTCGTGATCGAGCGCGTTGGGCACGTCATCGGGGTTGCCGATGTTGCAGGCGATGATCTTCTTGATGCCATCGGCAGTCACGGACGGCTTGCCACGGAAGGCCTCGAGGGCTGCCTTCTCGGCAGCGAAGGCCTCGGCCTTGGCGGTGTAGGCGGCGAGCGTCTCCTCGTCGGGATCGGCCTCGACGATACCCTTGCCGCCGTCGACGACAACGGTCATGCCGTTGCGCAGTGCGGTGCAGCTGTTGGAGACCGAAAGGACAGCCGGGATCTCGAGGGCGCGCGCAATGATCGCGGAGTGCGACGTGCGGCCACCGGTCTCGGTGACGATACCGGCAACGTGGGCCTTATCGATCGTGGCGGTCATGGACGGCGTGAGGTCGTGCACGACAACGACAGTGTTCTCGGGCAGGACGGAGAGGTCGACGACCTCCTTGCCCAGCAGCTCGGCCAGAATACCGGTGCGGATGTCGGCGATGTCAGCCGCGCGAAGACGGAACATCTCGTCGTCCATGGACAGGAACATGTTCTCGAACATGGTCGAGGTGTCCATGAGCGCCTGCTCGGCGCAGGTACCGCCGTCAATGGCGGCGTTGATGGCGTCGGTCATACCCGGATCCTGAGCCAGAACAATGTGTCCGCTCATGATCTCGGCCTCGGCCTCGCCCACCGTCTCCTTCATGTGGTCGGCCTGAGCCTGGGTCTTCTCGCAGAAGACCGAAAGAGCGGACTGATAGCGCTCCTTCTCTGCTGCCGAATCAGCAACCTCGTGCGGCTCAAACGTCAAGTCGGGATCGACGGCGACCATGACGGTGCCGATACCGATGCCCTCGGAAGCGTTGACTCCCTGATACATTCCCATTCCTCTCTCCGTGTCATGTGATAAAGCGTTTTGCCATATCCATGACAAAAGAGCGCAGTTACCTTACAACAGGTCACTGCGCCCCCAAATATGAACTTAGTTGTTCAACATGCGACCCGTTTGAGTTCTACTCGCCAAGACCGCTCTTGATGAGCTCGATGGCAGCAGCCAGAGCCTCGGCCTCGTCGGCGCCGTCGCACTTGACCTCGACCTCGGTACCGCAGGGGATACCAGCAGCCATGAGGGCCATCGGGGACTTGCCGTTGACCTCCTTCTCGGGGGTGACGACCGTCACGTCACAGGCGTACTTGCCCATGGTGGAGGCGAACAGACCAGCCGGACGCATGTGCAGACCCTGAGGATTAACGAGGGTAGCCTTCTCAGAAACCATAGTTGACTCCTTTTTGTGTTTAACCCCTGTCATGCATGTGGCAGGAGTCAGATTCACGACATTGTTTATATTAACTCACATCAAACTGTTTTTCATTATGTTTCGCACGAATTGTTGGACAGATGTGTTTGTCGTCCGCTTGCTAGCCCACAGGGGGCCGGGCGCGGCCAGTGAGATTTCCTGCTCTACAGTCCTGCTCGCACGAAGAGCACATTAAGTGCTCTTCGGCTCGTGCGGAACTCGCGATAAATCTCACTGGCCGCGTCCGGCCCCCTGTGGGCGAGCAAGCTGCGGAAACTCGGTCGGTCCAGAGCAATATCGTGCAAACGGAATTCAGGCTGATGAACCGTTCGCGACAAAGACTCGATAGGTAGCCCCCTCTATGACCTTTTATAAGTTGCGGTGAAATAGGGACTAAATTTGGGGTTGAATCGTTTAAACAGTCCCTATTTCACCGCAACTTATGGGAGGGGTAGAAAAAGGCGGAGGCCCTGGAGAGGGACTCCGCCTTATATACAGGGGGCGATGGTATTCGCGTGTTGCGGGATTAGACCAGGCGGGCGTTGATCGTCTTGGCGATCTTGGCGGCGTCGGTGGAACCCTTGACGGTGGCACGGAAGTCCTCGTCCATGAGCGCCTCGGCGACCTTGGACAGGATCTTAAGGTGCGTGGTGCCGGCCTGGGCACCCGGGATGAGCAGCGCGATGGCCACGTTGACGGGAGCGCCGTCCATGGTGTCCCAACCGGTCACACCGGACTCGTCCTTGACGACGATGACGGCAGCCTCGGTAATGGCGTCGGACTTGGCATGCGGGATGGCGAAGCCCTCCATCATGCCCGTGGTGCCCTCGGCCTCGCGGGCCAGGAAGGCGTTCATCACGGCGTCGGCGTCGCTGGCGATACCGGCCTTGACAGCCTGGTTGGAAACGAAGCTCAGAGCCTCGTCACGAGAAGCGAAGTCCTCGGCGACAAAGACATTCTCGACCTTCACGAAGTCGGCAGCCTCGGCCTTGGGGGCCTCGACGGCAGCGGCCTTGGGGGCCTCAACGGACCTGGCTACAGGAGCGGCCTTCTGATTCTTCTCGAAGTCGTACTTCTTGAAGGCCACGAACAGGATGCCACCGACCACAGCGCCGATGAGGATCGCGAGGACCCACAGCGGACCGTTCTCGACAACGGGCAGGACCAGGAAGCCGCCGTGAGGCGCCGGATCGTGAACGTTGAAGAAGATGGTCAAGATGGAAGCGATGGAAGAACCGAGCATCATGATGGGCATGACGGGCCAGATGTTCTTGGTCATGAACGGAATGGCGCCCTCGGTGATGTGGGTGCAACCAAGGATGAGGTTGACGATACCGGCGTCATGATCCTCCTGGCTGAAGTACTTCTTGCCGACAACGACGGCGAAGGTGGTGATCAGCGGCGGAACGATGCAAGCGGCGGAGACGGCAGCCATGAAGTTGGTGCCGAAGTTGTAGGTCTCGGTGCCGACGCCAGCTTCGAGAGCGGTACCGAGCAGGAAGGTGCCAGTAGCGTAAGCAGCCTTGTTGACCGGGCCGCCCATATCAAAGGCGCACATGCAGCCGATGGCCAGGCCAAGGATCACCGGACCGGAGTTACCGAGGCTCTGCAGGAAATCCATCATACCCTGGTTAATGGCAGCCATGGGGCCGGAAATACCGAGCATGACCAGGCCGACGATGGCGGTAGAGCACAGCGGATACAGGAAGATTGCCTTCAGGCCATTAAGGCTCGCAGGAATTTTAGAGAAAACCTTCTCGAGCAGCAGGATGACATAGCCAGCGAGGAAGCCGCCGACGATGCCGCCCAGGAAGCCGAAGCCCACGCCGGCGCCACCGGCGTCGATCATGCCGGTCTCGGCGTTAACAGGCAGGCCCTGGATGGCAATCATACCGGCGACGAAACCGGGGACGAGCGCTGGGCGCTTGCCGATGGACTCGGCGATGTAAGCGGAGAGCACCGGAACCATGAGGTTCATGGCGATACCGCCGATAATCTTGAGCATCGCGGCAAAGCTGTTGTAGTCGGCAGCCGTCGAATCAAAGGACGTGATGCCCCACAGGAACGAAATGGCGGTCAGAACACCACCGGCAACGACGAAGACCAGCATGTGGCTGACGCCGTTCATGAGGTGCTTGTAGATGACGTGACCGATGGACTCCTTCTCCTCGACCTCGTCCTCGACATCGGCGGCAGCGGCAACCGTGTCGTCGCCCTTGGCGGCGAGCGCGCGGTCGATCAGCTTACCAGCAGCCTCGACAGACAGGGCCTTGGAAACACCAACGGAAACCATGGGCTTACCGGCGAAACGCTCAGCCTGGACATCCTTATCGGCTGCGACGACGACGGCCTTGGCACCGGCGATCTCGCTCTTGGTGAGCTCGTTCTCGACGCCGACCTGGCCATGAGTCTCGACCTTAATGGTCAGACCTCGCTCGGCAGCAGCCTTCTCCAGCGCCTCCTTCGCCATGAAGGTGTGCGCAATGCCGGTCGGGCAACCGGTCGCGGCGATGATGTCAAACTTAGCCATGTGTCCCTCCTTCTTGAGTACAGCGCCCGCGGGCGCTCCCCTACACGCGCTTCGATGCGCGTTTTTCCACACTTGAAAGATACCAACCTACCGTCCGCGTGAGAAGAGACAAGGCGCAATTCTCCGGTGAAAGGTTCTTTCATAACCGTAAACGGCAAGTGAAAGTTTACCATCAACACTTGAAACGGCAAGGTGTATCTTGTAATTGAAAATGCCCGTATACTATGGCATTGCAAATCAAGCTAGATTTTCATGCCAACCAGGAGCCATCCATGACCGATAGTAGCAAGAGCGCACTTTCCCTCATTAGTACCCATCAGGGATACAGCGAGTCCGAGCAGCGCATTGTCGACTATATATTGGAGCACCAGTCCGAAGCGCCACGCCTCACGGCCGCTCAGCTCTCGCGCGCTGCCGCCACGTCCGAGGCGACCGTTTCGCGTTTCTGCCGCAAGCTGGGCTTTGGCAGCTTCCGCAGCTTTCAGTTTTCGTTGGCGCGCGACTTAGAGAGTCAGCGCAACGAGGGCCTGACCGACGAGGTCTCGCTCGACAACATGGAGCAGAGCCTTAAAAATATCCTCGCCGCCAAGGTGAGTGAGCTTAATGCGACCATCGACGGCATTGATCACGACACGTTGGCCGCAGTTGTACACGCGCTTAAGAATGCCGGCGTTATTGAGTTCGCCGCCGTGGGCAATACGAACGCGGTCGCGCTCGATGCGACGTTTAAGTTTTCGCAGCTGGGCCTGCGCTGCATGGCGAGCACCATTAGCGAGACATCAATCGGCTTTGCGCTCACGTTACGCCCGGGTGACGTCATCGTGCTAATCTCAAACTCTGGCAAATCGCGCCGACTGAATCGCATGGCAAAAGCGGCTCGCAACTGCGGCGCAACCGTAGTCGTCATCAGCAGCGATAGCAAGTCTCCACTTGCACGCCTCGCCGACTACACCTTTAATACCGTCAATCACGAAGCGCTGCTGACAACGGGTGACTTCGCATTCTCCAAGATGAGCGCCACGATGATCATAGAGGTCATCTACAACTTCCTGCTGCCCGAAATCGAGGACGCCCGAGAGCACATCAGCTACTATGAGGAACTCATCCAACCGGATAAGGTCGTGGAGTAAAACGCGAAGTGAGACAAAAAATTCAGTCTATTTTGTCCCACCAACACCGCTGATACGACCTAACCTCGAGCTTCTTCAAGCATCTGCTTGGCATGCGCCAAGCTCGCCTCCGATTGATCGCCGCTCAACATGCGGGCGATCTCGGCGGTACGCGCTTCGCCGGTCACCTCGTCCAAATGCGTCTGGGGAACATCGCCCGGTTCCTTACTGACAACATAATGTTTGTCGGCCATGACCGCAACCTGCGCCAAGTGGGTTACGACAATCACCTGATGCGTAGCGGCGAGATCTGCCAGCACGCTCGCGAGGGCACGTGCGGTAGAGCCGCCGACACCAGCATCGACCTCGTCAAACACCAGCGTATCGACACCGTCCGCGTTACCGAGGACAACCTTACTTGCCAACATGACGCGGCTGAGCTCGCCGCCCGACGCAATGCGGCGCAGGGGACGTGGAGTCAAACCGGCACCGCTGCGGTATAGCAGCTCGTAGCTCGAAGGACCAACGGGCGTCCACTCAGCACGGGGAAGATCACGCGACTCCCAGACGAGCTCGGCGCCGCCCATCTCCAGGCGAGCCATCTGGCGGCAAACCTCGTGGCAGAAGCGCGGGGCCGCCACATTGCGAGCGCGCTTAAGTGCCTTGGCAGCGGCAAACAACTCGTGCTCGGCGCTCCCGAGTGCCTCACGCGCCTTTCTGATCTGTTCATCGCCATCATCGACCATGGACAGCAGCTCTTGCGAGCGATCGCGCATGGCAAAAACATTGTCCATGGTAGGACCCCACTGACGCAGCAGGCCCTTGAGGTCGGAATACCGCTCACGCATGCGAGCGAGCTCGCGCGGATCGAAGGCGACGCCATCGCGATAGGCACGAAGTTCGTTCGCGCAATCCTCAAGGGAGATACAGGCATCCGAAAGCAAATCGGCAATGTCGCCAAGTTTGCGATCGACGGAAGCCATACGGGAAAGTTCTGCCACGGCGCTGTTCACGGCATCGAGCGCTCCCCCTTCAGAGGCAAGCGATGCATGGGCATCATTAGCTGTGGCAACCAGCACCTCGGCATGTTCGGAGCGCGGCAGCAGTTCCTCGAGTTCCTCATACTCGCCCGGTTTGGGGTCGACCTCGCCGATGCGCTCGAGCGCAAAGCGCGCTTCCTCGACGCGGCTCCCCTGCGCACGCGAGGTCTCTTCGACACGTCGAACCTCCTTAGCGGCAGCGCGCGAAGCCTTAAAGCAGGCGCGGTAGTGCTCGAGCGCCTCGAGTGCAGGGCGCCCTGCCCAGGCATCGACCATCGCAACATGATGCGCCGGATCGAGCAAGCGCTGGTGCTCGTGTTGGCCGCACAGATCCATCATCACGCCAACGCGCTCCGAAAGCTCGCGCACACTGGCGATGCGTCCGTCAATCTTCACGCGGCTGCGGCCCTCGGCAGAAAGACTGCGCTGCACGATGAAGCCCTCCGTGTCGTGCGGGCCGTCAAACAGGCGCGCCTCGACGCTCGCCAGCGCCTCGCCCTCGCGCACCATAGACGAATCCGCGCGCTCACCCAAAATAAGCTTGAGGGCCGAGAGCAGCGCGGTCTTGCCGGCACCGGTCTCGCCGGTCAGGACAGTCAGGCCGGCACTCGGCAGCAGCGTCGCCTCGCGAATGAGCGCAATGTTAGAAACCTGCAGCTCATCGATCATGACGGACTCCGTAGAATACGCGGCTCACCGAGTTATAGAAGCTCTCGGGGCCGTAATCCAGCAGCAGCACATCACCGGGCCCGCGACGCACCGCCACGCTCTCAACGGTGCCATCGCAAGTAATAAATTGTCCATCGATAGCGATCGCCGGAACGCTCGGACGGTCATCAGACATAAAGATTTCGACGACATCACTCGGCGAAGTCAAGAAGGCACGGGCCTGAATGGTGTGCGGCGCAATAGGTACGCAGACCATACCCGTATAGTCGGGGCTCACGATGGGGCCACCGGCACTGAGCGCGTACCCCGTAGAACCAGTCGCCGTGGACACGACCACGCCGTCGCCACGCAGTCGGTCGATATGGTGGCCCGACACCGTGATGTCGAACTCGACCATATCGGACAGCGGACCGCGGGTAAGCGCCATGTCGTTGAGGGCGAAGGTGCGCACGACATCCTTCGTACCGTCTTCGCGCACGGATACGATATCCGCGGCGATGGTGGCGCGACGGCTCACGTGCAGCTCACCGGACAGGGCGTCGCTCACGACCTGCAGAATGTCGCGCTCCTCGGGGCTCGCAGCAGTTAAAAAGCCCAGGTGACCATAGGAAAGACCGAGGATAGGAATCTCGCGATGGTTGAGGATGCGGGCAGCGCGCAGCAACGTACCGTCGCCGCCGAGCGTAATGACCAGATCGGAGCCGTCAATATCAGGCGTGCTCTGAATCTTCGATCGCTGGTCGGCAGCCCATGCGACCTCATAGCCCTGGCGCGTCAGCCAAAGCTCAAGCATCAGGCCGCTCTCGACCGCCTCTTGTTTGTAGTAATTGGGAACCAGAAAGACCTTCATAGCGTTGCAGATTTCTCGCTCAAAACCGATACCTGGGATTGCAGCTCATCGTCGGTGCGTTCGCCGGGGACAAACCTCGTGCCGTACAGGAAAAACTCAACGTTGCCCTTGGCACCATGAATGGGCGACACGCACACATCGACCGGGAACAGCCCCTTGGCAGCAAAGAGTTCAACTGCCGCAACAAGTGTATCGCGGCGCACGGCGGGATCGGTCACAATACCGCCCTCGCCCACCAGCGCCGCCGGAGCCTCAAACTGCGGCTTTACGAGCGTGCAGAA
Source organism: Collinsella aerofaciens (assembly GCF_040915545.1). Taxonomy (GTDB): domain Bacteria; phylum Actinomycetota; class Coriobacteriia; order Coriobacteriales; family Coriobacteriaceae; genus Collinsella; species Collinsella aerofaciens_BE. The sequence goes on from NZ_JBCPDH010000004.1 coordinate 86,562, forward strand.
TGCACCCGTAGGCGCCAGGCACGCCAGCACCGCATCGATAATGTTCGCGATGCTGGTAAACGAGACATCGCACACAGCCAGGTCGAGAGCGCCGGCATAGCCAAGCTCAGGCAGCTGCGTCACGTTTGTGCGCTCATGCAGCGTTACGCGATCGTCCTGACGCAACGACCAATCGAATTGGGCGCGACCCACGTCCACCGAGACAACGGCCGCAGCTCCGCGCTTGAGCAGACAATCGGTAAAGCCGCCGGTAGAGCAGCCCACATCCAGACAGGCAAGGCCCGTCGGATTGATGCCAAACGCATCAAGCGCGCCTTCGAGCTTAAGACCGCCGCGGCCAACATAGGGAATGCGCCCCTTCACGTGCAGCGGCAGCCCCGGGATCACCTTAAGGCCCGGCGAAGTCAAGCGCTCGCCGCCACTCGAGACCAAGCCGGCCATAAGAGTGCGAAGGGCATCCGCGCGATCGGCGCAGATGCCCTGTGAAATCAGTTCGTCATCAAGACGCACACGTTTCATGAATGCCATCAACCATTCGTATCCGGAGATGCGGCCTAGCTATCCTGGGATTCGTTTGCCGCATCCTCATCGTATTCCTGCTCGAGCTTGTCGGCTTCTCGCGGCGTAAGCTCAAACTTGTCGACCATATCGACCGCGCGGGAGCCCAGCTCAATCGCCTCGTCAAACAGATCGAGTGAACGCTCCAAGGAGGTATCCTTGGAGCGAACGGTAGCGATGATCTGGTCCAGACGGTCCGAAATCTCGTCAAAGTTGCGGACAGAACCCTCTGGCATGGCTACTCCTCGACGGAGTCGACGACAGCCTCGGCAGCGTCCGCATCCTCGGCAAGTACACCGGCGGCAGCCTGAGCGGCGGCGACCTTTGCGGCAGCCTCTGCAGCCTGCGCCTCCTCGCGAGCGCGGTCCTCGGCCAGCAGCTCTTGGTACAGGTCCTCGCCCGGCAGCTCCTCGCTGCGAGCGATCTTGCCCAGCACGCCATTGACAAACGACGCGGACTGATCGGTGCCATAGGCCTTGGCAAGCTCGACGGCCTCGTTGATCACGATGGCGTCCGAGACCTCCTCGTCGGTGAGGAAGCGCATCTCGTAGACGGCGATACGCAGCAGGTTGCGGTCGGCGCCGGGCATGCGCATAAGATCCCAGTTCTTGGCGACGGCGCGCAGGGCACAGTCGATGCGATCGATATGCTCGTAGGCACCACGGCAAAGCTCCAGCGCATAGGGGTCGAGGGGGCCCTTCGAGATCAGGAAATCGCCCTCGAGGACGCGCTCGAGCGGGCTGTCCGTGGCCTCGGCCTGAAACAGCAGCTGCAGCGCCTGACTGCGGGCAAGCGTACGCCCGCGATAAACCTTAAGGCTCAAAGGTTACTCCTTGGGGAAAACGAGGCCATCGATGCAAACGTCAACGCGCTCGACCTCAACGCCCACCTGAGCATCGATGGCGGCGACCACGGCGGCGCGAACGGCCTCGGCGAGTTTCTTGAACGGATAGCCAAAGAACACCACGACACGCACGGTGAGTGCGAGCTTGTCGCCGACGACCTCGGCCTCGACCGCCGGCTCGGAAGCCGGGGCCTTGGACGAGAGCATCATGGAGACAAGGTTGGTGGCAAGGTCCTTGACGCCAACGGAGGCGATGCCCTCGACATCCGACACGGCGCGCGAGACGATGGCGGTCAGAACATCGGGCGAAATGCCGATGCCGTCAATCTTGATTTCCTGGGGCATGAGTCCTCCTAGAAGAGTTGGTTGCTAGACGCGGGAGACGAACTTGCCGTCGCGGGTGTCAACCTTGATGACCTCGCCCTCGTTGAGGTACATGGGGACCTGGATGACAGCGCCGGTGTCAATCGTGGCCGGCTTGGTGGAACCCTGGACGGTGTCGCCCTTAAAGCCCGGGTCGGTCTGGACGATGGTGGTCTCGATGAACATCGGCGGCGTCACGCCCATGAGCTCATCGTCGGCGAAGAGCAGCTGGCAGATGTCGTTCTCGCGCAGCCACTTGGAGTTCTCGCCCACCATGTCCTCGGGAACGGGAACCTGCTCATAGGTCTCATTGTCCATGAAGATGTAGTCGGCGCCATCGTTGTAGAGGTACTGGAACTCACGGGTGGTGAGCATAACGCTCTCGAACTTGGTGCCAGCGTTGCAGGTGTTCTCGACGACGCGGCCGCTCTTGATGTCGCGGGTCTTGTAGCGCACAAACGCGCCGCCCTTGCCCGGCTTGACATGCTGGAACTCGACGATGGTGTAGACCTTGTCCTTGATGCGGAGACCGAGGCCGTTCTTGAAGTCGGCGGTAGAAATGGTAGGCATAGCGACCTTTCTTGTTATGGGCAGAACGCACAAGCGTCCAAATTACATACGACCGAAATTATACACTTGCTGACGGCGCCTGCAGCGAGCGCATAAAAAGAGAACGCGGGGCGTCCGAATCGATCCGGACGCCCCGCCCCAAAAATCTATCGAAATGGGCTAGCAATCGATGACGTGCAGGTCGTGCGGGGTCTTGGTGAAGGGCTCGTAGCCGTTCTCGGTGACCACGCCGTAGTCCTCCAGACGCACGCCGCCCACACCGGGCAGATACACGCCGGGCTCCATGGTGATAACCGAGCCGACCTCGATGGTGTTCTTGCTGCGGTTGAAGTTGGGCAGCTCATGGATGTCGATGCCCACGCCGTGACCCAGACCATGGTTGTAATAATCGCCATAGCCGGCATCGCCGATAATCTTCTTGGAAAGCTTGAAAATGTCGTTGCCCTCGACGCCCGGATGGATGGCAGCGACGCACTCCTCGTGCGTACGGCGCACGAGCGCGTACAGGTCGAGCTGCTCCTGGGTAGGCTCGCCCATCACGACAGTGCGTGTCATGTCGGAGCGATAATCGCAGTAGCCCGCGCCGTAATCCATGAGGACAAAGTCGCCCTTCTCGATCACGCGGTCGCTCGGGACGGCATGCGGGTTGGCGGTGTTGGGGCCGCTCGCCACGATGGAGCCGAAGGCAAGGCTGTCGGCGCCGTTGGCGAACATAAAGTTCTCGAGCTCGTTGCGAACCTGCTTCTCGGTCATACCAGGCTTAATAAAGCCGAGCATGTGCTGGAAGGCGGCGTCAGTGATCGACTGTGCATGGCGCATGAGCTCGATCTCCTCGGCATCCTTGATGGCGCGCATCTTGCGGATGTCGTCGTGCATCAGCGGCAGCATGCAGGCGACGGAACGGTCCTCCAGGCCGCGCTGAATACCCTGGTAGAAGTTGATCTGCATGTCGTCCTCGACAGCGCAGACGCGGCACTTGTTGGCTGCGATCTTGCCGGCGACCCAACCGGGGATGGTGCCCTCGTCCATGTCGTAGACCCAGGGGCTGCCGGCGGGCGTGTTCTCCTCAAAGCTGTTGAGGTAGCGCGAGTCGGTATGGAACAGGCACTGATCGGCCGTAATAAACGCCGCGTGCGGGAACTCGAAGGTGTAGTCGAAGACGCCCTTCACGCCCGTGAGCCAACGAAGATTGGCCTCGTCGCGTACCACGATAGCGTCATAGCCGCGCTCGACCATCAGGGCACGGACACGTTCGATACGACCGGCAGGACCGGCAGCAAACTCAGACATGCAGATTCCTTTCTTGTTGTCTCTATATAGACGGAACGGGTCTCAACCGAACGACGGAATCGCATACGATCCGCAACCGATTGAAAACCCGCCCCTCAACTTGATACGAAAGACGATGGAAGTCAATAAATCTTAGAGAAGTTCTTTGCGAGAAGCCAAGTAGGCATGAGCATGGCGCTCAAGAACCTCGTCCTCGACGCTCGTTAGGCGAATGGCGCCGAGTGCCGCGGGCAGCGGCAACATACTGCGGTTCGAGCGGGCGAACTGCTGCCTGCGGAACTCCTCGATAAACGCGGTGGGCTCCAGGTCGAAGGCAAGTTCCTCGATGCCAAAGTCCTCCAGGCAGTCATCGACCTCAAAGACGTAATCGATATCAAAGTCGCAGGCATCATGTGCTAGGCGCGCCTCAAAGCGCATGCCCTCGGATAACAGCTGATAGGCAGGGACCTGCGAAGCGGCATCGCCCAAGCAGGCGCGCAGGGTACGCTCCCCCGTCTTGCCAAAATCGAGCGCATGGCGAGCGCTCGGGTTCGTGGCCATCAGTACGTCCTTACGGGCAGTCTGAGACCATTGAACGGCATTGACGAGCGCGACCTCCTCGCCCGCGAGAATCTCGGGGACGGTCTCAGTAAACTGATTCCAGCGGGACTTACTGCTCGAAAGCATGGTGCCAACAAGCACCACAAAGCCGAGCTTGAGGTCCTCGGGGTCCGCCTCACGAACAAGGTCGAGGTCACACACGACCAAGCCCGGCTCAGGACGGAACGCGATAGCGGGAAGCGCATTCGACGACGAGGCGACGAGCGGCTTCATGGTCGTCGCGACCGTGAGCATGGCGTCGAACGTCGTCGGCAGCAACGCGCACTCGGTGCGGCCGCACCACTGATTGGCACACCAGCTAACAACCGAGCAGGTTGCGGCATCGCCAACGGCGACAACCAGATCGTCACAGGTAATGCCGTTGGCAGACAAGGCGCCAAAGATCGCATCGGCATCAGCAAGCGTGGCACCAGCAGGCGAAACCTCGAGGAAGAGCTGTGACACGGCAAAACCGGCGTCGACCAGCGCATGCTCGACGACCTCATCAAAACGTTCTGACGAGGCGGAGTTCCAAACCACCATCGCGCGCTTAGGCTTGCCCACAGCCGAGGCAAACATACGCGACAGCTCATCGAACGCGCCCAATCCGACACGGACATCGACGCTGCGGTTTTGGAAATTGATCAGTTGGCGGCGAATCATAGCAGTCCACGCTCCAAAAGCATCTCGGCACAAAGGTAGGAAACGTCCTCGAAGGACTTGTTGCGAATATCAAGGGTAATATCGGCGGCCTGGCGATACAGCGGACGGCGATGCTCAAACAAGCGCGCGGCATGCTCGGGCGAGCGGAAATCGGGGCGCGTGTCGGACCGACGAATCTGGCGAATCGAATCCTCAAAGTCGCCCTCGAGGTACACGCACGTACCCATTTCGTGCATCAGCTCAATATTCACCGGCGTCTCGACGATACCGCCACCGCACGAAACCAACAGACTGCGCTCGCTTTGGAGCGAACGGAGCGCCGAGGTCTCGAGCTCGCGAAAACGATCCTCACCCTCGGTCTCAAAAATCTCGGTTACCGACTTGCCGCAACGGCGGACGACTAGGCGGTCGGTATCGATAAAACGCCGCTTGAACATAGTGCCGACGTTGCGCGCGAGCGTCGATTTGCCCGCGCCCAAAAAGCCGATAAAGAAGATATGGTCGCAGCCGTGTTTGGTGTGCTGGGACATGACGAGACCTATTCCTCGCAGGGAAGGTCGCGCAGGGCCCGGCGCTCAAAGATACGGAAGATCTGCGTATACCACAGGTCCTGCGTGGCCTGCGGCTTTACCAGGATGGTATCGACGCCGGCGAAGTTGCCGCTCCACACGTCCGTGTAGAGCTGATCACCGATCAGCACCGCCTCGTCGGCCGTGGCGCCGAGGCGCTTAAGACCCGCCTTGAGGGCAAACGGTGCCGGCTTCATGGCGTGGCTGATGGCCTCGAGTCCCAGCTCGCGTGCTGATGCCATGACCTGGTCGCGATGCCAGTTGTTGGACACCATGCACAGCTTAAAGCCTTTGGCGCGGGCGGTATCGAGCCAAGCGGAAACCGCGGCGGGAACCTGCTCGGTGTCGCGCGGCACCAGGGTGTTATCGCGATCGAGCAGAATGGCGCGTTTGCCGTCGGCCCACAGGGTATCAAGGTCGATGCGATCGACCGAGGCAACGTAACGTTTGGGGCTAAAAATCCTCATGCTAATTCCAAGACTGTTGATGCTCTTCGTAGGTTTGCGAGAAGTACTCCTCGTCCTGCGTAATGTAGAAATACAGGTCATCGGAGTCGGTCGGCTCAAGCGTGGCCTTGAGTGCCTCGAGCGACGGAGAGCAGATGGGCGTGGGTGGCAGACCCTCATGCTTATAGGTGTTATACGGACTATCGCTCTGCAGGTCGTCGGCGGTAACCTCGCCACCGGTGACATACATCATAGTCGCATCGCTATTGAGATAGCGCAGACCGTCGAGCTTGCCGGCAAGGCGGTTGTAGAAAACCGAGGCCACATGCGCACGTTGATCGGCGTTGAGGCCCTCGCGCTCAACGATAGAGGCCAAGTTGACGATGTCGTAGTCGGACATCTCCACACCGTAGCGTTCCTTGATCTTGGCTTCGCAGCTCGCAAAGTCAAGCGACTTGTACTCGGTCTTAAACTGATCGAGCATAGCGCGAATCACGTCATCGGCCGTCGGCGAATCGCCCAGCGAATAGGTCTTGGGGAACAAGAAACCCTCGAGCGAATCGTTGGCGGCGCCCTTAAGGAAGCTATAGTCGTCCACGTAGTTGGAGGCCTTGGCCTGGTTGAGGAAGTCTTCCTTAGAGATGCTGTCGTAGGCCTGGGCCACACGGTCGGCGACTTGATCGACCGTCAGGCCCTCAGGGATAGTCAGCGTATTGGAGCCCGCGTTGGGGCCTTCCATGAGCTGCTGAACAACCTTGGTCGCATCCATGAGTGTGGTGAACGAATAATCACCAGGCTTGAGCGACATATCGGCGTTGAGCTTTTTCACCGCCGCATAGTAATCCTTGGGATTTTCTACGATATGGTTCTCGGAGAGAATCGAAGCGATGCTGTCACCCGAGGCACCATCGGGAATCGTGATAGTAACCTGCTGGCCTGCAACGACTTTCGCACCCTCACCGCCAAAGAAGCCCTTGACGGCTGGCACGACAAAGAAAACGATCGCGACAAGCGCAAGCACGGCAACAACGCCACCGATAATCATAGGCACCGGGGAGCTTTTCTTTTGAGCACCGCGACGAGCATGCGTGTTGTAGCTCGAGCGGGTCGCCGGAGCAACACCATGCGAACCACGAGCGTGATGCGAATGCGATTGGGGGGCCTGCGTTCGCTGGGTAGGTGCCTGCTGCTTAAAGCGGGTGCCGCCTGCAGGCTGGGCCGTACGAGCAGTGGGCTGCTGAACCGCGTGAGAAGCCGAATGCTGAACCGAACGAGCAGAAGGCTGCTGACCCGTCCGTTGAACAGGTTGGGCCGAACGAGAGAAGGACTGCGCCGGGCGCGCGGCAGGCTGAGCTGCGCGCTGCGTCGGCTGTGCCGGACGCTGGCCAGGCTGGGCAGGGCGCGACGCCGGCTGCTGTGTACGATTCGGCTGGCGCGGATCGGAAGCACTAGGCATGCGAAACCTCCTCGTTTTTACGATCGAGCCACGTCTGCAAAAACAGGCTGGCGGCAATCATGTCGATCTTGCCCCTCATCTGCTTTTCGTTGAGACCCTGCTCGCGCAGGATACGCTTGGCCTCTTGCGAGGACAGACGCTCGTCCTCAAACTCCAACGGAAGATCGAGCTCGTCGGCAATCTTTTGCGCCACAGCGGCAACGCGCACGGCCTGAGGGCCGGGCTCACCGGCCATGGTCAGGGGACGTCCGCTTACCAGGATGTCGGGCTCATAGTCCTCAACCAGGTAGCGGAACGTCTTGGCCATACCGGTGACCTCGGCAGCCGGAAGCACCTTGACAGGCATCGCCATCTTGCCATCACGGCTCGAGACGGCGATGCCAATCCTGGTCTCCCCTATGTCCAGCGCGAGCGCAACCACAGCGACTTCTTAGATTCTTAGGCGCCGAGCGCGGTCTTAGCGGCCGCGAGGGCATCGGCGATGCCGGCAGCATTCTTGCCACCGGCCTGGGCCATGTTGGGACGACCGCCACCGCGACCGTCGACCAGACCCGCGATCTGCTTGATCACGTTACCGGCGTGGAAACCGGCCTTGACGGCGTCATCGGAGCCGGCAGCGAGCAGGGCCGGAGTGCCCTTCTCAGTCACGCTGGCGACGACACAAGCGACAGGGCCGGCGACCTTCTGGTGCACGGTATCCCAAACGTTGCGCAGGTCAGCGGCCTCGAGACCCTGAAGCTCAGCAACAACAAGCTTGTAGCCATTCAGCTCGACAGCACCCTCGATGGCGCTGGAGATCGCATCGGAGGAGCCACCAGTGAGCGCCTTCTTGAGCTTGTTGGACGTCTCACGCAGCTCGGCCTGCAGGTTCTCCACGCGGGCGGGAACCTCGTCGACGCGGCACTTGAGCGCAGCGGCGGCGGCGTCAACGAGCGCCAGGCGGTCGGCCATGTAGTCGAGGGCACCCTTAGAGGTCACGGCCTCGATACGGCGGACATTGGAGCCCGTGGAGGACTCGGAAATGATCTTGAACAGGCCAATCTCGGCGGTATTGGCGGCATGAGTGCCACCACAGAGCTCGCGGGAGAACGGCTGGTCCTCGGCGCCCACGGAGACGACGCGGACAACATCGCCGTACTTCTCTCCAAACAGAGCGACAGCGCCGGCAGCCTTAGCCTCGTCGATGTCCATGACACGGGTCACGACCGGCTTGAAAGCGAAGATCTGCTGGTTGACCAGGTCCTCGACAGCCTTGAGCTGCTCGGAGGACAGGGCCTCGAAGTGCGTAAAGTCAAAGCGCAGGTGCTCGGGCGTCACCAGCGAGCCGGCCTGGGAGACGTGCTCGCCCAGGACCTGCTTAAGGGCGGCATCGAGCAGGTGCGTGGCGGTGTGGTTGCGGCGCAGGAAGCCACGGCGCTCGGCGTCGAGCGCGGCGGTCACGGTAGCACCGACGACCAGCGTGCCCTCGGCAACGTGGGCGACGTGAGCATACAGGCCGTTGTGGTTCTTGGTATCGGAAACGGTCAGCGAAACGCCCTCGGCGGAAAGCTCGCCGGCATCGCCCTGCTGGCCACCCATCTCGGCATAGAACGGGGTGCGGTCGAGCACGACCTCGACGTCCTCGCCCGCGGCGGCGGACTCGACGGACTCACCGTTGCGCACGATGGCGACAACCTTGGCGCCCTCGATCACATCGTTGTCATAACCGTCGAACTCAGTCGCGGCGACCTTGTCGGAAAGCTCGACCCACACGTCGTTAAAGCTGCCCCAGGCATCGCCCTTGGCGTTGGCACGAGCGCGGGCCTTCTGGTCCTCCATGCAGGCGGTGAAGCCGTCCATGTCGACGTCGTGGCCAGCAGCGCCGGCGATCTCGACAGTCAGGTCAATGGGGAAACCAAAGGTGTCGTGCAGCTTAAAGGCAACGTCACCCGGAAGCACGGTGCCCTCGACAAGCGCTGCCAGGGCCTCGTCCAGGTAAACACGGCCGTTGTCGAGCGTCGTGGAGAAGCGCTCCTCCTCGGAGGCGACGATACCCTTGACGAGCGCAACATTCTTGAGCAGCTCGGGATAGGCCTCGCCCATCTGAGCGTTAACCTCGTCAATGAACTTGGTCAGGAAGGCGCCCTCGATGCCCAGCAGGCGACCGTGGAACACGGCACGACGGAGCAGGCGGCGAAGGACGTACTCGCGACCCTCGTTACCGGGAAGGATGCCGTCCGAGATCATAAAGTCGACGGCACGGGAGTGGTCGGCGATGATACGCAGGGAGCGGCTGGCGCCGGAGTAATCGTCGGCGTCATAGGTCTTGCCGCTGACCTCCTCACCCAGCTTGATGAGATGCTGCATCAGATCGCCGTCGTAATTGGCGGTCTTGTGCTGCATAATGGCGGCCATGCGCTCCAGGCCCATACCCGTATCGAGGTTGCGGTGCGGCAGCTCCGGCATGGAGCCGTCCTCCTGGCGGTCGTACTGGGTAAAGACGAGGTTCCAGAACTCCAGGAAGCGGTCGCAGTCGCAGCCAGGCTTGCAGTCGGGGCCGCCGCAGCCGACCTCCTCGCCCATATCAAAGTAAATCTCGGAGCACGGACCGCAGGGCCCGGTGGGGCCAGCGGCCCAGAAGTTGTCGTCCTCGCCCAGGCGAGAAATGTGATCCTCGGCAACGCCCAGGGAGCGCCACACATCGTGGGTCTCGTCGTCCTCGGTAAAGACGGTGAAGTACAGGCGGTCGAGCGGCAGCTTGAACTCCTTGGTGATGAGCTCAAAGGCCCAAGCGCAAGCCTGCTCCTTGGAGACGCCGCCAAAAGAGAAGTCGCCGAGCATCTCGAAGAACGACAGGTGACGGCCGTCCTCGCCGATGCAATCGATGTCGTTGGTGCGGACGCACTTCTGGCAGGAAATCGCGCCGATCTCCTTCATGGTCTTCTTGCCCTGGTAGTACTCCTTAAACTGGTTCATGCCAGCGTTGGCAAGCAGCAGCGAAGGATCGTCAGGAACAAGAGACGAAGAAGGATAGAGCTTAAGACCGCGCTCCTCAAAGAAGTTGAGGAACTTGGAGCGGATCTCGGCCGTAGTCATTGACGGGTAGTCAGCACTCATAGAGGGAATCTCCTCGGTTTCACATCGAAACAGTTCAAACGTAACGATATTACCATCCCGCCGCGCCCATGCAAAAAAGAGGGCCGGCACAATGCCGGCCCTTCAGCGAAATTGCATGTTAGCGCGTATGAATATTAATCCGAATTACCCCGCTAGTTGTCATCATCGTCCATGGAGCCGTCGATGCCGGTTTTGGTATCGTCGTCCGAGTTGGAGTCATCGTCCTTGGCAAAGGGGTTCTTGAAGAAGCCCGTGGCATCGGGCTGCAGACCAGAGAGCTTAATCCAGGGATTATCGAGCTCGGGCTTGGGCATGGCCTTGGCCTCGGGCGCAGTCTCGTTGCCGATGAGCTCGGACTCGTAGATGAAGGTGTCGTCGCCGAGCGCGTCGTAGGCGGCGACCGGGTTGCCATCGGCATCGCGGTACGGCGTGCCCTTAAACACGGCGCCGTCATAGGCCACAAGCTGTCGGCCGGTCTCATTCTCGAAGTAGTACACGAAGATACCCTTGAGGGCCGCACAAAGCGGGATGGCAATAATCATGCCGATGGGGCCCATGAGTGCTGAGCCAATAACGAGCGCCGTGAGGCTCATGATGGGATGCACCTGCACCGAGCTCTGCATGACCTTAGGCGAAATCACATTATCGGTGACGTTTTGCGCGACCATCGTCACGATGAGCGTCCATAACGCCAACATAGGGCTGAACATGAAACCGAGCACTGTGGCGATTGCTGCGCTCACCCAGGGACCGACGACCGGAACCAAATGCATGATGCCGGTAAAGATAGCCATGAGCGCCGCATACGGATGCCCGATGATCATAAAACCGATAAAGGCGAGGAAACCACCGCAGATAGACGTCACGACCATACCGCGCATGTAGCCGCCGACAGAGCGAGAAAGGATGGCGACCATAAAGCGGTACGAGGTCTCCTTCTCCTGACCGATGATGGTGCAAATCTCGTGGTGCATGCGAGGGTAGTCGCAGGCCATCCAGTACGCAAGCACCAGACCAAGGAAGATCACGAACAACTGCGAGGCCGTATTGGTGATGAGCGGGAACACACCGCGGCCAAGCTCGGCAGCGATCTGAGACACATACTTCGATGCCACGGTGACCAGCGACGAAAGATTATCGTCCAAATACTCCTTGAGCGGCGTGTTGTTAAGCGTCTTGGCATTCGAGATCATCTCGTTGAGGTCGCCACCCGCAACACGAAGCTGCTCGGGCAGGCGGCTCAGGACTTCCATGATCTGACCAAAGAGAATCGGCGACAAGATGCAAACGACACCGACGAGCACGGCAACAACAACAATAAGCGCGATAAGCGAACCGATGCCGCGATTCACGCCATGGTGCTCGAGCCAGTTGGTGATCGGGGACATCACAAAGGCAATGATGGAACCAACAGCGAGAAACTCGATAACCGGCGCCAGGATGCCCATAAGGTTAAAGATGACAGCGGCGATGACAATGCAGCCGACAACAGCCCAAATGCGAAGCGTCAGAATGCGGGTGTCGCGCAGCACGCGATCGGTTTGTTGGGGGCGCTCACTCATGAACGAATCATCACTCCGTCGGGGTCGATCTTGTCCTGAATCTTCTTAAGCGTGCGGCGCAGCAGGCGCGAAACCTGCACCTGAGAAATACCCAGCTTCTTGGCGATCTCGATCTGGGTCATGCCCTTTACAAAGCGCAGCTCGATCACCTCGCGCTCGCGCGGCGAGAAATCGCGGATGGCTTCCTCGATCACCAGGCGGTCATCGGTAAAGTCGAGCTCGTTGTCATCGTCGGCGTAACGGTCGAGAATCGAGGGCGCATCGTCGGAATCGGACGCACCAGGAGCCTCGATGGGCACCGAGGTATAGGCCGAAGACGATTCCATAGCCTCGAGGACCTCATCGACAGTCACATCTAGATACTCAGCGATCTCCTCAACCTTGGGCGAACGCTGCAGCTCGTTGGTAAGTTTGTCAGTAGCCTGGTTGACCTTGGCCGAGAGCTCCTGCAGACGACGCGGTACGCGCACGCTCCAGCCCTTGTCGCGGAAATGGCGTTTGATCTCGCCCAGGATAGTGGGTGTCGCAAACGTCGTGAACTCGAGTCCGCGCTCGGGGTCAAAGCGGTCGATAGCCTTGAGCAAACCCAGATAGCCGACCTGCATGAGGTCGTCGAGCGGCTCGCCGCGATTCTTAAATTTGTTGGCAAGAAACCTTACCAGGTTCATATGGGACATGACGAGCTGTTCGCGGGCGTCCGGATCACCGGTCTCCTTGTAGCGACGAAACAGCTCGCGGGTTTTCTCCTTGTCCCAAGCGGTCTTGCCGCTCCGGGAACGTTCGGTCATATTAAATATCCGCCTTGAGGTCGAGGGAAAGCGTCAGGGGCGCCGCAGTCTTTTCGTAGGAGTCGCACACGCTCGCCAAAATAAGCTCGGCATAAACAGCAGCCTGGTCATCCTCGTCGACGGTGGCCTGATCGCCAAAGGTAAAGGTCATGCCAACGTGAGATTCATCGACATCGAATTTGATTGAGATGTCGTCGGAATCAACAGCCGTGCAGCCAAAGATAAAGGCTTCCTCGGCAGCCATGCGGATGTCCTCGATGCGATCGACAGACATGGAACACAGGGCGCCAACGTTGGCTGCCGTCATGCGCACAAGGCGAGCGAGACGCGGGTCGCCGGCAACGGTCAGCGTGATGGGGCAGGTTGCTTCGCTACTCATCGCAGGACTCCTCAGAGGTCTCGGCGGGCGTATAGGTGTAATACTGAGCCGGCTTGGATACAGACTTCTGACAATCATCGTCGCCCGCGGCGGCCTCGTCCTCGCCAATTAGGACGCGCTCGGTAGGCTGCTCGGCCTCCGCAGCGGCAGCGGCGAGCTTGCGATCGGCGTCGGCTGCAGGAGCCTTCACCTTATTGAAGAGCTTCTGCACAGCACCGGCGGCAGAGTCGGTCACGCTCGACACAGCATTGCTGGCCTCGGCCATGCTGCCCGTAACCTCGGAAATGTCGCGAACCACGGCTTCGACCTCTACGAGATTGGAGGTAAGGGCATCAACTGCCGTCTTGCTCGACTTAAGCAGCGGCTCCATCTGGGCAAGCGCCGGCGTAAGCTCATCGACAGCGCCATCGAGCTTTGCCACCACAGGCTGAGCCTCGGCGATGGTGTTGTTGAGGTCGTTCACGGTCTTATCGAGCGAGTCGACAACATTGCGGGTCTTGCGCAGGGTAAGCGCGAGCTCAGCGATGGCCCACACGCCGGCAACGGCGAGCAGCAGCAGGGCGATTTGAATGGGACTCATACAAGCCTCCCGGAAGAATCGAAATACAGACGCTTTTCATGGTACCCCAAAGGGGACCGAACATGCCAAGAGCAGCAACGTGGGACAAAATTATCAGCAGCTACCTCGGTGCATTCCCGCTGCGGTCGCGTTCGCTTTGCTCTACGCGCCACTCTTCCCAGCCGCGCCCGGCAGGCTGCCAAAATGCACCGCGTTCCAAGCCTTCGGGCAAATAGCGCTGATCGACCCAGCCTTCGGGATAATCATGTGGATACTTATACACACCGTATTCATCGCTGCCCGGGCGATGGCGATCGCGCAGATAACTCGGCACCTCGCGAAGCCCACTAGAATGGATATCGGCCAGTGCCGCATCGATCGAAGCCTCACACGCGTTGGATTTTGGCGCCAAGCACACATAGAGTGCAGCCTGAGCCAGGTTAATGCGGCACTCGGGATAGCCAATGACCTCGGCAGACTTAAACGCGGCATGCGCCACCAAAAGCGCCTGCGGGTCGGCGTTGCCAACATCCTCAGAAGCGTGAATCATAATGCGGCGAGCGATAAACTTAGGATCCTCCCCAGCATCGATCATGCGCGCGAGCCAATAGATCGTGGCATCGGGGTCACTACCGCGCATGGACTTGATGAACGCACTGATGATGTCGTAGTGCATGTCGCCGTTTTTGTCATACGTAAAGCCGCGACGCGGGTTGGCAATCTTCACGTCATCCACGGTGATGGGATGGCGCTCCCCAGCCGCAGGCGCTGGCGTTCCCTCGGTATCGGGACGCGTGACGGCAATCTCGCTCGCAAGCTCGAGCGTCGTGAGCGCCGAGCGAGCGTCACCCGCTGCCAGCGTGCAAATGGTCTTGACCGTATCCTCATCGGCCGAGAACTTTCCGTTCAAGCCCTGTGGTGCCTCGAGCGCACGCTCAATAAGCGTGGCGATATCCTCATCCTTCAGATGTTCAAGCTCCACCACGCGCCCGCGCGACAACAGTGCCGAGTTGACCTCAAAGTACGGGTTCTCTGTCGTAGCGCCAATCATAATGACGGTACGGTTCTCAACTGCATTCAGCAGGGCATCCTGCTGCGACTTAGAGAAGCGGTGAATCTCATCGATGAATAGAATGGTGCGGCGATCGTACGTATTCAGGCGCGTCTTGGCCTCATCAATCACGCGACGCAGGTCCTTCACGTTACCCGTGACGGCGCTGACCTCGACAAACTCGCTCTTGGTATGGTTGGCGATAATGTGGGCCAGCGTCGTCTTGCCCGTACCGGCAGGCCCGTACAGAATCACGCTCGAAAGCACGTCGTGCTCGATTGCGGCACGCAGCCATGAACCCTTACCGACGGCCTTTTGCTGGCCCACGTACTCGTCGAGCGAATTGGGTCGCATGCGCACCGCGAGCGGCGCATTTTTAAAGGAACGCTCGCGCGTCGAGGCAGAAAAAAGGTCGTCCATAGCCATCCCGTGCATCAATCAAAAACGTTTTCCACTAACAGTATACCGAATTAATACGAACTACCGTTCGTTAATATAGGTACGGTGCGGAAACTCCAGGCCAGGGAATAACTTGCTCGTCAGCTCGCAGAAATAGCCGTCCGTCATGCTCGCGATATAATCCACCACGGCTTGATCCTTGTCGTCCTGCCAGGCATAGGTGCGATCGTAGTAGGAAAGCTGCTGCTCAATGCGCGAAATATGGTGCTTAAAGATGTAAGAGGACTCGTCGCCACTGTTTAGATCCCGCAGGCAACGGTCGTAGAGCTTTACGAACGCCTCGCGCAGCTCCGCCTCGGAATCGCCTTCGATACCGCCCTTGCTATAGATCTTCTCGTAGTTCTCGCGCTTGGCTCGGCGAATTTCCTCAAACAGGTCCTCGCTCATCTCGATGCGCGGCTTACCATAGCTGTGCTCAACGATATCGATGGAGGCATGCGTGAGGATCCAACTGTTGTAGGCACCGCCCCGGCCATCATCAAAAACGTCGGGCGAAAGCAGGCCCGCCGCGATCGCATCCTGACGGTCACGACCAACGTAGGCAAGAATATCCGAGATGCGAACGACGCAGCCCTCGAGCGTCATGGGACGCAGATGCTCAATTGCGCTATAGCCCGTGGCAATGCAATCCTCAACCGTCTGGTCAAACTGGTCAAAAGAGCCCATGTCCGAGAGCTCAAACACACGCTGCTCGTACTCGCCGTTATGGCATAGCACGCCGTCGAGCGTCTGGAGCGACACGTTGCGGCCATACAACGCGTCGAGCACGCGGACCGACTGCACGTTATGGAAAAAATAACGCCCCGTACGCTCATGATAGATATCGTTGAGGAAGCGCTCGCCGGCATGGCCGAAAGGCGTGTGTCCCAAGTCGTGACCCAGGCCAATCGCCTCGATCAGATCGCAATTGAGCCCCAGGGCGCGACCGATATCGCGCGCAATGCGGGAGACGAGCTGCACGTGCAAACCGCGGCGTGACAGATCGTCATTGCTACGGAAGCTAAAGACCTGCGTTTTGCCTGCATAACGGGTGTACGCCGGAAGATGAAGTATCTTTTCGGTATCGCGCATAAACGCCGGACGCATAAGCGTGCCTTTGTCGGCGGCGCGATCAATACGACGAATGACCTGATCGTCGTTGCAACGATACGGGTTGACATAGCCCGAAGCACGATCGGCGGCAATACGCTCGACAAGTTCGGGCGACAACGCCGAGGGAATACGGTCCATGCGCGCCTTAATGACGGCCGTTTCTTGATTAGATGCCATGGCATGCTCCTTAAGAAGGATGCGCAATCGGTTAAAATGTGCAACCCACGACCTCGATTATGGCAAAAATCGGCACTAAAAAAGGGAGCAATGGCAGGGAGCGCGATTTTGTGAAGAGACAGGAGAGGGCCAGGGCCAGGAGTGCGACGGCAAATGCCACGATGCCACCCATAGGGTCGAGCGTGCAAAGCGCGAAGAGCGCCTTGGCATCCCCCATGCCGATGCCCGGGGCGTGGCGAAGGCGTCGCCAGAGCGACTCAGTGAGCACAAGGGCAAGGTAGACGATGACCGCAAGACCGGCGTGGTCAAGCGCTGTGTTCAAACCGAGGTCGAGCCAAACGCCCGCCAACGCCGTCACGGCACATGCGCCGGCAAGCCCATTGGGAAACCGTCGCTCTCGGGCATCAATAGCCACGCCGGCAAAGATGCAAATCCAAAACGGGATATAGACCATCGGACTCCTCCTCGAGCTGCATCGCAAAAGCAAAAACCACCACAAAGGTGCCTGTCCCCTTTGCGGTGGTTTTGGTGGTGGTTATTTGGCGCCTTGCATGACCTCGTCAAGGGTAACGTTGACGGCGTGCTGCGTCGGCACCCAGTCGACCTTCAGGAACAGCGCGGCCACCGTGATGGGGATATAGCTGAACATAAAGATCGGGAAGGTAAACAGGTTAGTCACCAGACGCCACTTTTGCGCGCAGTGAATGTGCTTGTACTCAAAGATAGTCGTGAGCAGCGCTAGGATAAAGAAGGTCTGATACATCATGGCGAAGGTCATAATGAGCGAAGCGGCGCACGCCTGCATCTCGACTTCGGTAGCCAAGAAACCATGCGAAAGGCCACCCACGATCAGGAACGTCGCATTGGCGAGCATCGAGATCAGCGATAGCAGCATACCCGGGGCGATCGTCATGAACATGTCGTAGGCGGCAAAGCGATGATAGCGGAACGTCGACTTGACCAGATGCTTACCGTAGGTAAAGAACACCTGGTAAAAGCCCTTGGTCCAGCGCATACGCTGCTTCCAGGATGCCTTGAACGTCACGGGTTGCTCGTCAAAGAACTCCGCCGGCGCATAGCCAATGCGAATACCGTGAATAGCGCAGAACGTAGTGAACTGAATGTCCTCGGTCAGCGTGTGGAACTGCCAACCGTGCATGCCCTCGATAACGCTGGCGGAGATAAGGTAACCCGAACCCGAAACAGCGCAAGAAGTCTTGCAGATATTACGCGCGTTGTTGAGGAAGCGCGCCTCGCGTAGATACCACGTGGCATTAGCAGCCGAGATCCACGAGCTGCCGAAGTTCTTGGAATTGCGATAGCTCGTGACCACATGGAAGCCCTGGTCAAAGGCATCATTCATCTTGGAAACGTAATCGCGGGAGATAACGTTATCGGCATCGAAGATAAAGTAGCCCTCAAACGTGTCAGGATACTCGTTGAGAATGCGGTCGAAGCCAAAGTCCATGACCCAGCTCTTGCCCTTGCGGGCCAGGTCATTGCGCTCGTAAACAATGGCACCGGCCTCGCGCGCGAGCTGCGCCGTGTTGTCGGTGCAGGCATCGGCGACCACGAAAACCTCGATGAGCTCGGACGGATAATCCTGGTCCTTGATGGAGCGAACGAGGTTGGCGATCACGGCCTCCTCATTATGCGCCGCGATAAAAAAGGCATAGCGATGGAGATTTTTGGCCCTGGGAGGCGCAACCTCGCCACGAAGAGCGCCAATGACAAAGAAGACCACCTGGTACAGAAAGCAGACCGTGAGCAGCGTGACGACAATCTGGTTGAAGATCACGATGGGTGTGTTGGTTTGTAAAAAGGCGAGCATGCAGGCTCCCAGCAACGCGTAACGTAAACAATCGTATATCTTACCGCAGGCTTACCGAGTTCAAGAAACCACCTAATACTGGCTAGGCTTCGAGAAGACCGAGCTGCGGAACGATTTCATCTCCAACGGCCGTGCGACCGAGCGAGCGCGGAGCCAGATCGTCGAGAACCGCAGCGAGATCCCACGGCAACTCGTCGCGGCACTCAATGCGCTCCCCCGTCACGGGATGGTCGAACGCCACGCGCCAGGAATGAAGGAACTGCCTGGTCAGGCCCTGGTCGGCGCGCGCATCGCACTTGCCGTAGAGTGGATCGCCCACGCAGGCGTGGTTGATATGACGCATATGCACGCGAATCTGGTGCGTGCGACCGGTAAACAGATGGCACTCAACGAGCGTATAACCATCGTCAAAGCGCGTGGAATCAAAGCGCTCGAGGACTTTAAAAGTCGTAATGGCCTGACGGGCAAAGGGGTCGTCCGAAACCGCCATCTTGACGCGGTCGCGCGTAGAACGGGCGATACCGGTATTGATGGTGCCCTCGTCCATGGCGATGTGCCCGTGGACAAGCGTGATATAGCGGCGGTCGAGCGTACGCGTGCGAATGAGATTTTGAAGCGCGCGCTGGGTGTCGTCGTCTTTTGCCGCGAGCATAAGGCCCGAGGTATCGCGATCCAGTCGATGCACGATGCCGGGGCGGTCCTCACCCTGCACGGTACCAAGATGATCGATACCGCAGTGGTAGACCAAGGCGTTCGCAAGCGTGCCGCTCTCGTGGCCGTGGGCGGGATGGCACACCAGCCCGCGCTGCTTGGAGAGCACAATGAGATAGTCGTCCTCATAGCGAATGTCGAGCGGGATGGCCTCGGGAATCACATCGGTGGGATCGTGCGGCTCGGGCAGGTCGACCGAGATGCGGTCACCGGCGCGTACGGCATACTTTTTTGACAGACAGGTCTCGCCGTTCACGATTACGGCGCCGCCCTCGATCAGATGCGCGCAGACAGAGCGCGTGGGGCAGCCGTCGTTGGCACCCAGAAAGGCGTCGAGACGCTGGCCAGAGCAATCGTCGGCAACAAGAATATGGATGTCGGCCATTAACGCTCATTCCTTTCGCGAATCTTGCGGGCACGCTCCCCACGCTGCTTGGCTTTGCGCTTAGCGCGGGCCTCATCACGGGCATTGAGCTCAGCAGTCGCATCGACCTCGCGAGCGGCGGGACTCAAGAACATGTAACCGATAAGCGCCAGCACAACACCGACCGTAATGCCGATATCGGCCACATTGAAGACGGGAAAGTCGATGAAGGTGGTGGCAATAAAATCGGTCACGAAGCCAAAGGCCAAACGATCGATAGCGTTGCCGATAGCACCGCCCGCAACCATCGCCATGCCCACAACCTCAAGATGGGCGAGCTGGGGTGCACGAACGAGGTACACGGCAATAGCGACAATGACCGCCAGCGCCAGCACGGCAAACGCGATGCCATGCCCCTCGCCCATGCTAAAGGCAGCGCCGATATTGCGGACAAACAGGAAGTCGATCACGCCGGGGATGACGGTCACATGCAGTGCATCGCCCACGGAACGAACCGCAAGCTTGGTCAACTGGTCAACAAGCAGCACAACCAGCGCCACCCCACCAGCAACACCCAACCGCCAACGCAAAGGCGGCGTCATATCCCCAGCACGACCCAAAGAAATCCCCTACCCTCAGAACAATCGAATTCCGTTTAACGCAATTAACCATCTTATATTGTCACACGCAGGGCGCACGACATATCCACCAACGCTAGCGAAATAATCAGCATAAAACGAAAGCGACATTCCGAAAAACAGAATGCCGCTTGAATATGACACAGGTAGTCGTTGGGGACGTTCTTGTTTGACTAGTCGTTTAAGAACGTCCCCAACGACTAGGTCCATAGAAACGCCGCATTACCGTCGCCAACAGCGAAAACATCCCTAAGCGAGCAAGGTGACGTGAAAGAGGAGGGAAGCGTACTTTGGTACGCGACCGACGATTGAACGTCAGATTGCCGCTTAGGGGCGTTTGCAGCGTCGGTAGGTTACGGCGTTCTACGAACGCCGTAACCTACAGCGCATCAGCGCAGCGCTTACAGATATGAGCGTGGCCGTTGTACTCGCCAACGGTGGTGCGGTAGTTCCAGCAACGGTCGCAGCACTCGCCCTCGGCAGCATCAATGCAGACGGAAAGCTCTTCGCCCTGGGTCAGCTCAACATCGGAGACGATGTAGAACTCGGCCAGGTCGACCGCTTTGTCACCAGTCAGCAGCGCGTACATCTCGGCGGGAACGACCGCCTTGACGCGAACCTGCTGGCTCTTGGTGAAGGTGCCGGCAGAACGGGCATCCTCAAGGGCCTTGGTCACGGCGCTACGGAGCTCAAGAGAAGCCTCGAGCACGCCCTCGAACTCATTGGCCTCGTCGACCGTGATGGGCGACTTGTACCAATCGAGCAGCGCGGCGTACTTCTGGTGATCGACGCAGCCAGCGGGCGCATATGCCATGGCCTCGTCAACCGTGTAGGACAGGATCGGCTGCAGGTCGCGCATGAGCATCGAGAAGAGCTCGGCCAGCACGGTCTGGGCGCTGCGGCGCTCGAGCGAGCCGGGCTTGTCGCAGTACAGACGGTCCTTCAGGGCGTCGAGGTACACGTTGGAGAGCTCGGTAACCACGAAGTCGTAGAGCGCACGGTAGGCGCGCGGGAACTCGTAGCTGGCGTAGGCGTCGTCGACCTCGGCCTGGACCTGAGTCAGGCGGGCAACCATGAGCTTGTCGAGCGGCAGCAGGTCGGCAAAGGCGACGCCGTCGGTCTCGGGCTCAAACTGACCCTCGAGCTCGGAGAGCAGGAAGCGCAGCGTGTTGCGGAAACGACGGTAGGCATCGGACGTACGAGCGAGAATCTCATGGTCGATGGAGACGTCGGAGCTGGTGTCGACGGAGGCAACCCAGAGACGGATGATGTCAGCGCCCATCTCGTCGCAGACCTTGTTGGGGTCGATGACGTTGCCGAGCGACTTGGACATCTTGCGGCCCTGGCCATCGAGCGTGAAGCCCTGCGAGACGACCGCCTTGTACGGAGCATGGCCGTTGGCACCCACCGAGGTGAGCAGCGAGCTCTGGAACCAACCGCGATGCTGGTCGGAGCCCTCGAGGTACACATCCGCCGGGTACTCAAGCTCGGGGCGGTACTCGCAGACGGCCTTCCAAGACACACCGGAGTCCCACCACACGTCGAGAATGTCCTTATCAGCCTTGAGGTGATGGCCGCCGCACTTGGGGCAGACGCAGGCCTCGCCCAGGTAGCTCTCGGGAGCATCGGTGAACCAGGCGTCGGAGCCCTTCTCGTGGAAGAGCTTGATGACAGCGTCGAGCGTGGCGTCGTTCATGACCTTCTCGCCGCAGTCGGCGCAGGTGTAGCTCGGGATAGGCACGCCCCAGTTGCGCTGACGGCTGATGCACCAGTCGGGACGCTGCTCGACCATGGCGCCGATGCGGTTGGCCGCGTGGGCCGGATACCACTTGACGTTCTCGCGGACCTCCTTGCCAGCCTGCTCGCGCAAGCCGGTCTTGTCCATCGAGACAAACCACTGGTCGGTAGCACGGAAGAGCACCGGGTGCTTGCAGCGCCAGCAGTGCGGATAGCTGTGCGTGATCTTTTTCTCGAGGACCAGGGTACCGCGCTCGCGCAGGAACTCGATGATGTGCGGGTTGGCCTCGTCGGTATCCATTCCGCTGAAGGGGCCACCGGTACCAAACTCCTCGCCGGTGTAGAACTTGCCGTCGTCATCGACCGGCATGCAGATGTCGGTGATGCCCTCCTTGAGGCAGGCAAAGTAGTCGTCGACGCCGTGGCCGGGCGAGTTGTGGACGATACCGGTACCGTCATCGACACCGACGTAATCGGCCAGCAGCGCCACGCCCTCGACACCGTCAAAGATCGGCTGCTTGTAGTGGATATGATGGAAGGTCTCGGCGGGAACCACGTAGGGCTTACCGTCGACCATGACCGGGGTGTACTCCCAGCCAAACTCCTCGCAGCACTTGGGAGCCAGGTCCTCGAGCATGACCTCGGCGCGGCCGTCGTGCTCAACGGCGACGTAGGCGGCGCCGGGCTTGAGGGAAACTGCCTGGTCGGAGGGGATGGTCCACGGCGTGGTCGTCCAGATGATGAAGTCAACCGGGCCGTCGAAGTTCTCGAGGCCGGCGGGCTTGGAGGTCATCTCGAAGCGCACGAAAATGGACGGGCTCGTCTCGTCGGAGTACTCAATCTCGGCCTCGGCGAGTGCGGTGTGGCAGTGCTTGCACCAGTGGACGGGCTTATGACCGCGATAGATCATGCCCTTGTCGAACATGGCCTTGAAGACTTCAATGTCGGCGGCGTCATGCTGGTGATAGAGCGTCAGATACGGGTTGTCCCAGTCGCCAAGCACGCCAAGGCGACGGAAGCCAGCCTTCTGGAGCTCGATGTTCTCGACAGCGAACTTGTTGCAAAGCTCGCGGATCTTAGCCGTGGAGGTCTGGTTGAACTTCTCGGTGCCGAGCTTCTCCTCGACCTTATGTTCGATCGGCTGACCGTGGCAGTCCCAACCGGGAACATAGGGAACCTCATAGCCCTGCATCATCCAGTAACGGTTGATCATGTCCTTGGAGATCTTGTTCATGGCGTGGCCGATGTGGATAGGGCCGTTGGCGTACGGAGGGCCGTCGTGCAGCACGAACTTCTTGTGACCCTCGTTCTTCTTTAGAACTTGCTCGTAGACCTTGTTGTCCTGCCAGTCCTTAAGTCGCTTTGGCTCGGACTTGGAAAGACCGGCACGCATGGGAAATCCGGTTTTGGGCAGATTCATCGTCTGCTTGTACTCGTTTGCCACGGTACCCCTTTCTTGTCATGGGCGCGCACGCCCTCTGGGCACCAAAAAAGCGCCCGTCCCTACAAGCTGGGACGAAGCGCCACAAAACGGACAGTCTGTCCGTAAAAGCTCTTCGCTTAACCACCCAGCTTAGATGCCCTCGCTCGCGTCGCCGCGCGCTCGCATCCGTTACTCGGCTGGTCTGTATCGACGACCATCTCGGCGACGTCTACTAAGACGAACCTGCGCGGCACGTCCGTTGGGACCGCAGCTCCGGGGTGATTTTCATCGGTCGCATGCACGGGTTCTCAGCGCTCCCCGCTCTCTGTAGCATGCGGACGGCCGACTACTCGTCCCCATCAACGCTTATGCGGAGTATGCTAGCACGTTCAGCGCCGGCGAAAAACCCTCAACACTGGTTTTATACGTTCGAAATTTCTCGCGGCTGTGGACCTTCTCTTGGAGCAAAATACCTGAAAGCACTTTATCGAACGAAAGAAGGTTGCTATGCGCACGATTGGAATGAGCGACTACACCGTTGGCGAGGATTGTTTTACCGAGTTGCCCGCCGCGCTGGCAGAGTACGGAGCGACCAAGGTCGCCATCATCGGCGGCAAGCGAGCCCTGGCTGCGGCGCTGCCGGGCATCGAGGCTGCGCTGGCAGGCACCGACGTCGAGATTCTGGAGACGCGCGTCTACGGCACCAACAGCACGCGCGCCAATATCGCCAAGGTCATAAACTCCCCTGCCTGCCAGGAAGCTGACGTTCTCATCGCCTGTGGCGGCGGCAAGGCACTCGACACCGTCAAGACGGCAGCCATCGAGCTCAAGAAGATCGTCTTCACCGTCCCGACGATCTGTTCCAACTGCTCGGCCGCGACCGCCATTGCCGTCGTGTACAACGACGACGGCTCGCTCGAGGGATATTCGTACCCCAACCGACCTGCGCATATCTTCATCAACCCCAAGATTATCGCCGAAGCTCCGGCGGAGTACTTCTGGGCCGGCGTGGGCGATGCCCTGTCCAAGCAGCCCGAGGTCGAATACGCCACGAGCGCCGGTAATTTGGAGCATACCGCCGGTCTTGGCCTGGCACTCGCCCACACCTGCTCCGAGCCGCTGTTTACTTATGGCGTCCAGGGTCTTGAGGACGTGCGCCGGAATCTGTCGAGCGAGGCCGTCAAGCAGATCGCGCTCGACATCGTGGTCAACACGGGCTATGTCTCGAACCTGACCAACCAAAACGATTACTACTACAACTCGAGCGTGGCGCACGCGTTCTACAATGCGACGTGCAGCATTCCGCGCGAGGGAACCTATCTGCACGGTGAGGTCGTGAGCCTGGGCGTGCTCGTGCTGTTTGCCTATACGGGCGATACCGAGAGCCTTGAACGCTACGCCGCCTTTAACAAGCAGATGGGCCTGCCCGTAACGCTTGAGCAGGTCGGACTTTCCGAGGCCGACATCCCTGCCCTGTGCGAATACGCACACGCCACCAACGAGTGGAAGCAAGGCAACCCGGAGCCCTTCACCGACGAAAAGTTCGCCGCCGCCATCAAGGCCGCCAACGCCTACGGCCACACGCTCTAGGCCTAGCCCAAAACCACCACAAGGGAGCAGTGCCCTTGTGGTGGTTTTTTATTGCTCCAGCATGCTGGGGTCGAACTCGCTAGCTGGTATAACGCGATAGCCGTGACGCAGCAACAGATCAACGAAGACGCCGTTGCCCGCGGTGAGCGTACCGCTAAAGGTACCGTCGTAGATGCGACCCGCGCCGCACGAGGGACTGCGGTCCTGCAAGACGCACGCAGCAATCTCGGACGGGCCGCCCGCCTGCTCGCACATATCGAGCGCACGTTGAGCGCCCAGGCGAAACTCGCGATCGACCGAGGCACCCTCGCAGGTACGGACCTCGCCGTTCACAATCTCGGACGGCCTGCGCGGCGTGGGCAGGCCGCCAAAGACCTCAGGGCACACCAAGAGGACCTCGGTCCCCGTATGCTCGCAGGCCTCGACCAACTCGCGATGATAGTTGTCGAGCCCGTTATACTTGCAGCTCTCGCCCATCAAGCAGGCGCTCACCACGATCTTCATTTCCATCCCTCTCAAGCAAAACGCCCCATTTGAGAAAGCTGCTCAAATGGGGCGTCGGCGTTTACTGGCTCGGCCGCGGCTTTACTGCTGCTTGGGCATCAGCGGATTCTCGCGCGTGAGGAGGTTCATGAACTCCTCGCCCGTGATGGTCTCCTTCTTATACAGATAACGAGCCAGCTCGTGGAGCTTAAACTTGTTCTCCTTCAGAATCTGCAAAGCGCGGTCGTGCGCATCCTCGATCAGCTTGGCGACAATCGCGTCCACGCGCTCGGCCGTACCGGGGGCGCAGGTGAGCGACGTGTCCTGATTGAGATACGCGTTCTGCACGGTACCGAGCGCCATCATGCCAAACTCGTCGGACATACCAAAGCGCGTCACCATATTACGGGCGAGCTTGGTGGCCTGCTCGATGTCGTTGGCGGCGCCGGTCGTCATCTCTCCAAAGATGAGCTCCTCGGCTGCGCGGCCACCGCAATAGACAGCGAGCTTGTCCAAGACCTCTTGGCGCGTCGTCAGGAAGCGCTCGTCCTCCTCGACCTGCATGGTATAACCAAGAGCACCGCTCGTGCGCGGCACGATGGTGATCTTCGTGACCGGCGCAGAGCCCTTCTGGCGAGCGGCAACGATGGCATGGCCGATCTCGTGATAAGAAACGACCTGCTTCTCGTGGTCGGACAGCACCGTGGACTTACGCTGTTGGCCGGCAATGACGACCTCCACCGACTCCTCGAAGTCGTCCTGGGTTGCACGCTTGCGACCCTCGCGAACGGCGCGCAGGGCGCCCTCGTTGATGATATTGGCCAGGTCGGCGCCCGAGGCACCGGGCGTGGCGCGGGCAATCGCGGTCAGGTCGATCGGCGGCTCGGTCTTCACGCTCTTGGCATGCAGCTCGAGGATGTTCTTGCGGCCGGTCAGGTCGGGCAGCTCGACGGGGATGCGGCGGTCAAAACGACCGGGGCGCAGTAGAGCGGGATCGAGACTGTCGGGGCGGTTGGTTGCGGCAAGGACAACGATACCCTTATGGTTATCGAAGCCATCCATCTCGGTCAGCAACTGATTGAGCGTCTGCTCGCGCTCGTCGTTGCCGCTAAAGCCGCCGCCATCGCGCTTCTTACCGATGGTATCGATCTCATCGATAAAGACGATACACGGTGCCTTTTCCTTGGCCTGCTTAAACAGGTCACGAACCTTAGCAGCGCCGCGACCGACAAACATCTCAACGAACTCAGAGCCCGAAATGCTAAAGAACGGAACACCGGCCTCGCCGGCAACAGCCTTGGCAAGCAGGGTCTTACCGGTACCCGGAGGGCCAACAAGGAGAGCACCACGCGGCAGCTTGGCGCCGATCTCCTCGTAGCGCTGCGGCTTCTCCAGAAAGTCGACGACCTCCTTGAGAGACTCCTTGGCCTCTTCCTGACCGGCGACGTCCTTAAAGGTCACGCCCACGTCCTTGGAGGCGATCACGCGCGCGCCGGACTTACCCAGTCCGCCGCCAAAACCGCCGCCGCCAAAGTTCATCGACGGGCCGTCATCGCCCATAGCCTTCTTCATGCGGCGGTTGAGCCACCAACCGATGAGGAAGAAAATCGCCATGGGAAGAATGAGTGTGAGCAGGTAGTAGGTCATCAAACCCGAGTTTTTATCGGGAACGACCGACTCCAGCGAAGCGCCAGACTCAAGCACGCGATCGGTAAAGCCCGCGTCATTCGGCACACCGGTCGTCTTGTAGGCGATGTTCTCGTCCTCGCCCTTCTTGGTGTAATAAATCGAGTAATCGTCCGTGTTGTACTCGACCTTGTCGACGCTCTTCTTATCGAGCGCTTTGACAAACGTCGAGTAATCGGTCTTCGTAATCTGCTGCGTGTGACCGATGTTGGGGAACAGAACGGTCGAGAGCACGAGGTAGACGACGAAGGCGATGAGCACGTAGAGAATCATATTCCGTCTACGTTTGTTGTCATCCATCTCCATCTGCTTGAACTCCATCTACTGGGGTTGATAATGCTTTCTAGAATACCCAACCCGGACGGCGATAAACCGACGCCGGGCACGAAAGGACAGAGATGGCATCACTGTAAGTCGGCAAGGTTCAAATCTATACAGGCGACGGCAAGGGCAAGACGACGGCTGCGCTGGGGCTCGCGCTGCGCGCGACGGGCTATGGACTTAACGTGCTCATGCTTCAGTTTGCCAAGAAGCTGCACTGTGCCGAACATGACGCAGCACCTCGATTGGGGCTACGCATCGTACAAGCCGACCGCGACACGCCCGAAGCCTGTGCCGCACAGATCATGGAGCTGGCGCGCGAGCAGATTAGCCAGGTCGACGTGCTGATCTTGGATGAGCTGGGAGAAGCCATGCGACGGGGCTTTGTGACGCGCGAAGATGTCGAAGCGTTGATCGCGATGAAACCAACCACCACGGAGCTCGTGTTCACCGGCCGTGGCTTGCTGCCCCTCGCCGACCTTGCAGACCTAGTAACCGAAATGCGCCCCGTCAAACACTACTTCGACGAAGGCCTCCTAGCCCGCCAAGGCATCGAATACTAGCCATTGCGGACGTCCCCAATGGCTAGGCAGTGGCGCGACCTAGCCAGTTGCCGCTGTGGTGGTAGATGGTGAACATTATGGCGGTGATGAGCCAGGTTACGGGGTAGACCAGCAGCAGGTGCTCAAGCGACGGATCGAACGGCATAATCGCAAATACCCAGATCACCCTGAGCACGACGGTGCCAAAAATCGTGAGCAGCATGGGCTGCAAGCTCACGCCGGCGCCGCGAATGGATCCCGACGCGTTCTCGATAATCGAGAAAATCGCATAGAACGGCGCAATGAAGTGGAGGATGGTCGTGGTGTACGCCGAAATCGAAGCATCGTCGACAAACAGACGAGACAGCGGACCCGAGAATACCAGCAGCACGGCAGACAGGCCACCAATGAGCATAAACGACAGCACGAGCGACGTATGGTAGCCCTTGCGCATGCGCTCGTAGTTGCGCGCGCCAAAGTTCTGTGCCGAGAACGTGGTGATCGACACGCCAAGCGCCTCGGTAACCATCCAGACAATACCATCCAGGCGGCCCGAAAGACCCCAAGCCGTGGTGACATCGGCACCAAACGAGTTCACCGACACCTGAATCAAAACGTTGGAAATCGAATACGCAGCAGACTGAAAGCCAAGCGGCAGACCACACGAGATCATGCTCTTACAAATACCAGAATCAATGCCGAGTTTGGACAGTGAAAGCCGCCACGCACCCGGTGCGTGCATCATACGAATCACGATCATCGTGGCGTTGGAGCAAATGGTCAGCGCCACCGCGATGCCACAGCCCAGCGCTTCCATGTGAAGCACGGCAACGAAGATGACATCCAGCACCGCATTAACAAGGCAGCCGGAAGCGATGATCACAGCAGGCCCGCGCGTGTCGCCCACGGCGCGCAGCAATGCCGTTCCCATATTGAGCAGCAGCGCCGCAACCATGGCGGCAAAATAGCAACGGGCATAGGCCACGCCCTCGGCCAATAATTCATGCGGCGTGTTCATAAGCACCAGCATGGGCTCAACGAACACTATGCCAAGAATCGAGAAAACGATACCGCCCACCAGCGCGAGCGTCATGGCCGTATGGACCGATCGGCTCAGGCGCTCGTCATCGTGCTGGCCAAAAAACTGGCCCGTAATGACCGCGCAGCCGGCGCCGACGCCAACGCAAAAGCCAATGCAGAGCTCGGTGAGCACCATTGTGGCCTGGATGCCGCCCAACGCGAGCTTGCCGCCAAACTGACCGACGATATAGGTACCGATAAGCGTGTAGGCCTGCTGAAAAAACGAACTAAAAAAGATGGGAACGCACAGAGAAAGCAGCTGCTGCCAAATAACACCCTGCGTTACATCGATAGCCGTAGATTTCTTAGCCACACGCCCTCCCCACTAGCGTACGTCATACAACAAAACGGCAATTTAAGACCAAAGCCAATACCAGCTTAGCACCGACCGATATCGGCCGAAACGCCCCAAACCAGAGCCCGGTGCGAAATATCTGCCTAGTGATACAGCCCCGGCTGGTAGTGATACTCGTTGCTCACGTGCGGGCACAGCTGCCAAAAGGCGACGGCACTCGCCGCGGCCACGTTGAGCGAATCAACCCCGTGCGCCATTGGAATGCGCACGGCTCGGTCGCAGCCAGCAATGGTCTTGGCGCCTAAGCCAGCACCCTCGGTGCCCATAAAGATTGCCAGGCGGTCAATCTCCTGCAGCGCGGGATCGTCCAACGACACCGAATCATCCGTCAACGCCATGGCGGCACACGAAAACCCGGCATCGTGTAACGCCGCCAGCCCATCATGCGGCCATACGCGCGCCTCGCTGCCAATGCGCGTCCAGGGCACCTGGAACACCGTACCCATGCTCACGCGGGCCGAGCGACGATACAGCGGGTCACAGCACGTAGGACTCACCAAAATGCCATCGACGTTCAGCGCAGCCGCCGAGCGGAAAATCGCGCCGACGTTGGTGTGGTCGACAATGCCCTCGAGCACGCACACGCGCACCGGGCGCTCCCCCGCCGCCTCGACGACGCCGCCCAAGAACTCGGCTACCGGAATCTGGCGTGGACGACGGAACACCGAGAGCGCACCGCGCGTCACGTTAAAGCCCGTCAGCTGCTCCATAAGCTCCATCGAGGCCACGAACACGGGAACCGGGCCCGCACCTTCGCGTACCGCCAGGCGCTCAAACAGCGGCATCATCTGGTCGAGCCAGCGCTCGCCCAAAAGAAAGCTCACCGGCTCGTATCCGGCGCGAACCGCACGCTCGATGACCTTGGCGCTCTCGGCGATAAAGATGCCCTTCTGCGGTTCCAAAACGCAGCGCAGCTCACGCTCGGTCAGTCGCACGTAAGCATCGAGCCGCTCGTCCTCGAGCGAATCAATTCGCAGCACCTCAACGGCATCAGTCATAGCAGCCTGCCCGCACCCTTCTTTACAGCACCTATACAAATATCGGGGCAACGCCATGCGCTGCCCCGCCACTCATTCCAACCCGATAATACCGAAGGGATAATCGGGTTTACGCCTCAACGCGACGATACGTCACGAACTCATAATCGACGCCCTCGTCGCCCTCGTCGGCGGCAATCGTGGCAACACCGCAACGCCGCGCAATCTCCCACGCGGGATCGGCATCCAGATCGGGAAAGTACGTATCCACGTCATGCACGCAATGGTTATGCGTAACTTCGGCCTCCACGCAATACGGCAAAAACTGCCGATAGACATCGCCGCCACCGATCACCCATGCAACAGCCTCATCGGCAACCGCGGCGAGCGCTTCGTCAATGCTATGCACCACGTCAACGCCCTCGGGGGCAAAGCCCTCGTCGCGCGTGAGCACAATGTTGCGACGATTCTTGAGCGGACGCCCGCCGGGAAAACTCAACAGCGTCTTGCGCCCCATAATGACCGGGCAACCTTTGGTGCATGCCACAAAATGACGCATGTCGGCACGGTTGGACACCACCATGTCGCCCTCGCACCCAATACCCCAGTCATCGCACACGGCGACAATGGCAGAAAGCTTACACGTCATACGCGTCACCTACACCGCAATGGGGATGTTCTTGACCTGCGGGCCGTGCTCATAGCCCTCAACGATCAGATCATCGGTCGTAAACGCGTAGAAATCATGCACATCGGGGTTGAGCGTTACCTTGGGAGCCGCAAACTGCGGACGCTCGATAAGTTCGCGGATGATATCGACATGACGGTCGTAAATGTGGGCATCGGCAATCACGTGCAGCAGCTCGCCAGCGATCATATCGACCGACTGCGCAACCATCATCAGCAAAATGGCGTACTGGCACACATTCCAGTTGTTCGCGGCCAAAATATCCTGGCTACGCTGGTTGAGAATCATGTTGAGCGTCGGCTTGTCGTCCTGCGGACGCTGCGTGACGTTATAGGTCACGCTGTAGGCGCACGGATACAGGTGCATCTCGGACAGATCACTGAACACGTATGTGTTGGTCATGATGCGGCGGCTGTACGGCGTGTGCTTGAGGTCGTACAGCACGCGGTCCATCTGATCAAAGTCACCCTCGGCATAATGGCTCTTCTGCCCAATCTGGTAGCCGTAGGCTTTGCCGATGGAGCCGGTCTCGTCGGCCCACTCATCCCAAATATGGCTGTTGAGGTCATGCACGTTATTGGACTTCTTCTGATAGATCCACAGGATCTCATCCATCGCAGACTTAAGCGCCGTGCGACGCAGGGTGAGCGCGGGGAACTCCTCGCGCAGGTCGTAGCGTGCCGTAACTCCAAAGTTTTTAATGGTATAGGCAGGGGTGCCGTCCTCCCACACCGGGCGGACCTTTTGGCCCTCGGTCGTGGTGCCATGGTCCAAGATATCGCGGCACATGGCTACAAACTGTTGATCAGCCTTGCTCATTGACCCTCCTGTCAGTCGCCTACAAGCGAGATTCATTGTAGCCCAGGCACACGCGGCCCCACAGCCCAAACATAAGCCCTCATTTTCTGACATATGCTAAAAATGCCTTGCGCCCAACGGCTAACGCGTTATCCTATTGTTGACATATGTCAGATAAGGAGTGTGCATGGCAGGAAGACGCGAAAAACTGCGCCGCGTCGGGATCATCCCCGAATACCGCGGCTTTACCCCCGATGGCCTTGCCAGCGGTGATGCCATCGACATGACCGTCGACGAGCTTGAGGTGCTGCGCCTGTGCGACCTGGAAGGTCTCAACCAAGAGGCGGTCGCCCAGCAGATGGGCATCGCCCGCGCAACGGTGGCGGCCATTTGCAGCCGCGCGCATCGCAAGGTGGCCGATGCGCTGGTCAACGGACGAGCGCTCGTCATCGAGGGCGGCAATATCGCGTACTCCCCCATCGCCACGACGACGGCCGCATGGCCAGCAAAGGAGGTCGGCACCATGAGGGTGGCAACGACGTACGACAACGGCAACATCATTATGCACTTTGGCCGCAGCGAGCAGTTCAAGATCTACGACATCCAGGATGGCAAGGTGCTCAACGAGCAGGTCGTAGGCACCGGTGGCACCGGCCACGGCGCCTTGGCGGGCCTGCTTGCCAACGGTGGCGTTGACACGCTCATCTGCGGCGGTATCGGCGGCGGCGCCATCAACGCGCTCACCCAGGCTGGCATCACGGTCTATGCGGGCGCCCAGGGCAGCTGCGATGCCTGCGTCGAGGCCCTCATTGCCGGCACGCTCGCTCAGACCGGCGAGGCCACCTGCGACTGCCATGGACATGATCACGAGCACACCCGCGAGCATGGCGAGTCCTGCGGCTGCCACGGCCATCACGAGCACGAGGGCCACGAGGGCTGCAGCTGCCACTAACGACAAGCACCTCGTCGAGAATACGCTTCCGCGCGTGCGACAACCTACGAACAAACGGCGAAGGCCGCCTGGAGTACCATCCAGGCGGCCTTCGCCATACACGACTCAGCCAGTCGTTATTTCTTATTGCGCATCTGCGCTTCCATCTGGCGCAGCAGGTCCATATCGGACTTAGGGCCGCCCGTTCCCAAGCCGCCCATGCCGCCCAGACCCATGGCATCCAGACCGGGAATATTGGGCATGCGCATCTTCTTGCCCTTCTTACCCTTTTTGCCCTTCTTGCCGCCGGCATGCGCCTGATTGGCCATCGTGCGCATGCGGCCCATCATCTTATTCATCTCACCCCACTGCTTCATAAGGCTATTGACCTCGGTGGGGGTCACGCCGGCGCCCTTGGCAATGCGGGCACGGCGCTGGCCGTTGATGATGGAGGGGCGAAGGCGCTCCTCCTTGGTCATCGACATGATGATGGCCTCGTTCTTATCGAAGATACCTTCGTCCAGGTTGCCACCCATCTGGTTAAGCGCACGCTGGCCACCGGGGAGCATGCCCAGAATGCCCTTCATGCCGCCCATCTTCTTGACGGCTTTCATCTGGTCGAGCATGTCGTTCATAGTAAAGCCCTCGCGCAGCATGCGCTCGGCGGCCTCGAGCTGCTCGGCATCGGCGGCCTCCTGGGCCTTCTCAATGATGCCGACAACGTCGCCCATACCCAGAATGCGCTTGGCCATACGATCGGGGTAGAACGGCTCCAGCGAATCGGGCTTCTCGCCCATGCTCACAAACTTGATGGGCTTGCCGGTCACCTGGCGCACGGAAAGCGCGCCGCCGCCACGGGCGTCGCCGTCGAGCTTGGAGATGATCACGCCGTCAAAGTCGGTGCGCTCAGCGAAGGTCGAGACGACGTTGACAATATCCTGGCCGGTCATGGCATCGACGACCATCAGCACCTGATCGGGCTTGACGGCCTTCTTGATGTCCACGGCCTCCTGCATCATCTGCTCGTCGATCTGCAAACGACCGGCGGTATCGACGATGACCACGTCGCGCAGGTGGTCGACGGCCTCCTGGATGGCGCCCTTGGCGATATCGACCGGGTGCGCACCGTCGCCGCGGAAGACCGGTACGCCGATCTCGCCACCGAGCGTGGCCAGCTGGTCGGCAGCAGCGGGACGGTAGACGTCGCACGCGGCGAGCAACGGCGAGCGGCCCTGCTTCTTGAGCAGGTAGGCCAGCTTTACGGCCGCCGTGGTCTTACCGGAGCCCTGCAGGCCCACGAGCATGATGACGTTGGGGATGCGGTTGCTAAAGACGAGCTTGCTCTCGGTGGAGCCGAGCATCTCGGTGAGCTCGTCGAGCACGATCTTGACGACGTTTTGCGCCGGGGACAGGGACTCCATGACCTCGGCGGTCATGCAGCGCTCCTTGGTCTTAGCGACAAACTCCTTAACGACCTTAAAGTTAACGTCGGCCTCGAGCAGCGCCATTCGGATGTCGCGCATGGCCGAGGTGATATCGGCCTCGGTCAGCTTACCCTTGCCGCGCAGGCGGTCAAATGTGTCGTTGAGGCGATCGCTCAGAGAATCAAACACTAGTCACTCCTTAGTTGGACTCGCCCACCAGGGCGCGGCAGAAATCTTTGGCATTAAACTCCTGCAGGTCATCGACCTGCTCTCCCACACCGATGCGCAGGATGGGAAGCTTGAGCTTCTCGGCCACGGCCATGGCGATACCGCCCTTTGCCGTACCGTCGAGCTTTGTCATGATAATACCGTCCAGGCCCAGCGCCTCGTTAAACTCGAGCGCCTGGTTGAGGCCGTTTTGGCCTGTCGCGGCATCGATTACGAGGACGACCGAGACGGGCATGGGGCCGGCGGCCATATTGGCGGCGCGCTTACGCGTCACGTTGACCACCTTGGCAAGCTCGCGCATGAGCTCGGGACTCGTGTGCAGACGACCGGCGGTATCGATAAGCACCAGGTCGCTGCCGCGCTTGTCGGCCTCATCGAGCACGTCGTAGCACACGCTTGCCGGGTCGGAGCCGCGGTCGCGCTTGATGACGGGAACGCCAGCGCGCTGGCCCCACACATCGAGCTGCTCAATGGCGGCAGCGCGGAAGGTATCGGCAGAGCCGATCACGACGTTCTTGCCGCGGGCTGCCATGGCACTCGCGATCTTGCCGACCGTCGTGGTCTTGCCGGCGCCGTTGATGCCCACAAACAGTACACAGCTCGGCGTATCGGCGAACGGATCGCGCTCGATGGGCACAAAGTGCTGCTCGAGCTGCTCGGCCAGGGCACGACGGAGCTGCGGGGCGGTCTTGAGGTTCTTCTTGGCGGCGGCGTCGCGCAGGTCATCAGAAACCTGGATCGCGACCTCGGCCCCCATGTCACCCATGACGAGCGTGTCCTCAAGGTCCTCCCAAAAATCCTCATCGACCTCGCCGCCAAAGTAGAAGATCTCGTTGAGGGCCTCGCGGCTGCGCTCGAGTCCGCGCGACAGAGCGTCAAAGAATCCCATTATGCATTCACGACCTTTCCGGTTTCGCGATCGAGTTTTTGCGAGACGACGCGACTGACGCCGTCAGCTTGCATCGAGACGCCGTAGAGAACGTCAGCGTCCTCCATAGTACGGCGCTGATGCGAAATGACCAAGAGCTGCGTATCGGAACGCAGTACATCAAGGGCGCCAATGAGCTTGGACAAGTTGGCGTCGTCGAGCGCCGCCTCGACCTCGTCCAGCACATAGAACGGCACCGTACGCGTGCGATACACGGCAAAAAGCAGGGCGAGCGCCGTCAGGCTCTTCTCGCCGCCCGACATGAGCATCATCTTGGTGATGCGCTTACCGCGCGGCTGCGCCACGACCTCGATTCCCGTCTCGGCCGGATGCTCGGGGTCGGTCATCTCCAGATGAGCCTGGCCTCCCGGGAAGAGCATGGCGAAGATCTCGCGGAAGTTCGCATCGACCTTCTCGAAGGTTACCAGGAACGCTTTGCGCATCTTACGGTCGATAGCAACGGTGATCTTGGTGAGCGCCTTACGCGCGCTCTCCAGATCGGCCAGCTGTTCCTCGATGTAGTCGGCTCGGCGCTTGAGCTGCTCGTACTCTTCCATGGCAACCTGGTTCACAGGACCCAGGTTGTTGATTTGGCGAACGAGCTGGTTGAGCTCGCGCTCGGCAGCGTCGCGGTCGGTGGGCGCGGGAAGCATAAGCGCTTCCTCGAGCACCGTGGTGCCGTCGGCGGTGATGGCCTTGATGGCTGCCTCCACCTGCACCTCGAGCTTGCCGCGTGCGACCTTGAACTCATTTTGCGTCGCGGCGGCGGTATCGACCTTATCTTTGGCGCGAGCGACTTCGGCCTTGGCGTCCTCGATGGTCTTCTTGAGCGAGGCGGAGTCTGCCTCCTCGAGAGAAGCCTGGTCCCGAAGGCGCGCGGCCCAGTCCGAGGCGCGCTCCAGCAGGGCCGAGTAACGCTCGTGCATGGGATCGACGCGCAGTCGCAGCAGCTCAAGCGAGCGCGAAGCCTGGCGCGTTCCGCGAATACGGCGGTCGATACCCTCCAGACGATGCTCCAGATCGGGAACGCGGCCCTTCAGCGAACGCAGGCGCTCGCTCGTCTGGGCCAGACGCACCTTGGCATCGGCGAGCTTACCGGCGGCCTCGGAGTCATCGCGGCGCACGCGGTCGAGCTCGTCGTTGGCCTCGGCAATCTGGAGACCTAGGTCGCTCGCCTGCGCACGAGCTTCGTCACACGAACGAGTAAGTTCATCCACGCGTGGACGAGCGGCACGGACGGCCTCAGCGGCTTGCTCACGGCGCTTGGAAATGCGCACGCGCTCGACCTCGGCGTTGTTGGCGCTTTGCTCAAGGCGGCCGATCTCGGACAGCAGCGAGCGACGCTCACCCTCAAGGCGGGCAATCTCGCCGGCGGCATCGCCCTCGGCGGCACGGGCCTCCTCGACAGCGGCGTTGGCCTCAACGACTTGGTCCGAGACATGCTCAAAGATAGCAGCCAGATCGGGCTCCAGACCCTCGAGCTCACGGATGCGGCGCTTGCGCTCCAGGGCACCCGAAGCCTCGCCGGCATCGAGCCCCACGCGCACCAGACCACCACAGCACACGCGGGCGCCATCGGGAGTCACGTAGGTCACACCGTCAACGACAGGCGCAGCCAGCGCGGTGGCCAAGTCATCGACCACGTAATAGCCGCCGAGCAGCGCCTCGACGACGGGTCCGTAGCCTGCACGCACGGACAGACGATCAACCAGGCGGGTACCGGCAGCGCCCTCAGCGGCGGTAGAGCCGCTCACACCGCGCGCCACCAGCAATGCCTCGCCCGAGGCCTTCTTTTGGTCCAGGGCGGCACGCCCGGCGCGCTCAAGCGCATCAGCGTCATCAAACAACAGGGCATCGATATCGCCGGCAAGCAGCTGCTCCACCAGGCCTTCGAGCTCGCGCGGGGCTTCGAGCACATCACCCAGGCGACCCGTTACGTCATCGCCCAACGCCCCCACCAGTCGGCTCACGAGCGGCGAGCTGTCGGCCATGCGAGCATCGAGTTTCTTTTGGCTGGCAAGCTCCGAGCGCACCTCGGACAGCTTGTTGCGCGCCTCGCTCTCGCGGGCACGTAGGTCCTTGAGCGCCGTACGCGCGACCTCTGCGGCCTCGCGCGCATCGATCTGGGCTTGGCGAGCCTGATCGAGTGCGCCGTCGAGCTCCTCAGCGCGGTTGCGACGGCTCTCAAGCGAGGCCGTGACCTCCTCGAGCTGCTCGTCAACCTGCTCCAGGCGCGAGACATACATGTTGTCCTCGACCTCAGCGTTGCTCAGCGAGTCCTTCACCTTGGCGAGCTCGAGCGCGGCGTTATCGGCCACGCGCTGCACATCGCGTTGCTCACGCGTAAGCTGCGAAATCTGATTGTCGAGCGCCACGCGCCGCTCGTGGAGCTCAGCGGCGGCAGGACCGGCGGCGTCAACGTCCTCCTGGGCCTGCATATGCGCACCGGTCACTTCCTCAAGCTGCGCACGCGCGTCCTCGAGCTCCTCGACCACGCGACGACGCTGATGCTCGGAGCTCGAAATCTGCCCGCGCATGTCAGACAGGCGCGACACCATGTTGTGGCCCTTTTCCTCAAGCAGGCGCATGTCGGAGTTAATGCGACCGACCACATCTTGCATATGACGGCGTTGCTCGCCCAGGTCGCCCACAAACAGGCCCTTTTCCTCGAGCATAACCTGGAGCTTCTCGAGCTCACGCTCCTTTTCGCCCAAGCGGTACTGCGCAAGCTCCAGCTCGGCAGCGCCCTCCTTGGAGCGGCTCTCCAGATCGTTCCACTGCGACTGCAGCGAACGCAGCTCGTCGACGGCCAGCATCTGCGTAAGCTCGTTCGCGCGCGAGGACAGCTCTTTGTACTTGCGCGCGCGGTCGACCTGACGCTCCAGCGGTCGCAGCTGACGGGCGATTTCCTTATTGATGTCGCGGGCACGCGTCAGGTGCTCGTCCATTGACTTAATCTTTTTGAGCGCGCGCTCCTTGCGGCGCTTGTGCTTGGAGATGCCGGCGGCCTCCTCGATGAGGGCGCGACGCTCCTCGGGGCGGCTCTGCAAAATGGCGTCGAGCTTGCCCTGGCTGATGATGGAATGCGTATCCTTGCCCAGGCCCGAATCGTGCAGGATGTCCTGAATGTCCATCAGGCGGCACGGACTCGAGTTGATGAGATACTCGCTTTCGCCCGAGCGATACATACGACGGGTGATGGCAACCTCGTCAAAATCGACGGGCAGCATATGGTCCGAGTTATCGAGCACCAGCGTGACCTCGGCGACACCCACCGGCTTGCGCGCTGACGAGCCAGAGAAGATGACATCATCCATGGCCTGGCCGCGCAGCTGCTTGGCGCTCTGCTCGCCCAGGACCCACAGAATCGAGTCGGAGATGTTCGATTTTCCCGAGCCGTTAGGACCGACGATGACGGTCAGGCCCGGCTCAAACGTCATATGGGCGCGGTCGGCAAACGACTTGAACCCTTTGAGCGTGAGGGACTTGAGATACACGGTTCCTCGCTTACACGTGCTTCTTGTTCAGAATCACGCCGTTGGTGGTGTAACCCATGCGGTCGAGCGCTTCGAGCGCGGCGGCTCCCTCGGCTTCCTTCTTTGAGGAGCCGGAGCCGCGACCCTGACGAATACCATCGATCAACACCACGGCGGTAAAGGTGGGCGCATGCGCCGGGCCCTCGGAGCCAACGAGCTTGTACGCCGGGGGTTCGTGACCGTCGGCTTGCACGCACTCCTGCAAAAACGACTTGGGGTTCGCGGGATGCTCGGCGCGCTCGGAAGCCAAATGCGGCTTAAGCGTACGATGGATAAACTCCGCCGCAACGTCCCAGCCGGCATCCAGGTACAGTGCGCCCACGAGCGACTCGTAGACGTTCTCGAGCGCCGAATGCAGGCCGCGCGCACCGGTACCGGTCTCGGAGGCACCAAAGATGATGATGTCGTCGATGCCCAGCTCGTGAGAAACCTCGGACAGCGTAGCGCCCGAGACAAGCGACACCTTCAGGCGCGTGAGCTTGCCCTCGTCAAACTCAGGATAGGACTCAAACAGGGAGCGTGCGACCACAGCACCCAAAATGGAATCGCCCAAGAACTCAAGGCGCTCATAGCTGGCAGAAACCGGCTGGCCCTCGACTGCCGAGGGATGCGTAAGGGCCGCGCGCAGCAGCACCTTATTATTGAACTCGTGCCCCAGGATTTCCTGGGCACGCGTAAGTCGTTCGGATAAAGCCAAGACCTAGGCCTCCCTGGCGTTTTCGATCGCATCGACGGCGTCGGCGACAGAGTTGAGCGAGAGCAGGGTCTCGTCATCGATCTCGAGGTTGAACTCGTCCTCGATAGCCGTAACCAGCTGCAGGCGCTCGAGCGAGTTGGCATCGAGGTCGTCAAAGGTGGTCTCATCGCTAATTTCGGCAACATCGACGCCCAGAACGTCAGCAGCGACCTCGGCGATCTTGTCGAAGATTTCGGAGCGGTCCATAGCGCTTCCTCTCATAGTGCATGAATACCAAAAGAATGGTACCGCCCGGGCGGTACCAAGACACGGTTCTGATTCTACCCCACGACGTGCGCCCCAAGACGCATAACGCCGCTGTTATAAAACGATACCGTCCATAGAGTTGGCGACATTCTCGACCAGCCCCGCGCGCACGGCTTCGGCCGCCGCGAGCGTACCGTTTTTGACAGCCTCGACCGAGGTGGCGCCATGGCCGATCAGGACCACGCCGCGCAGGCCCAAAAGAATCGCGCCGCCCTTGGCGTCGCCCGAAAGCTTGGCCTTAATCTCGCGCATCTGCTTTTTGATAAGCAGCGCGGCAATCTTGGTGCCGAGCGAAGACATAAAGACACCCTTGAGCTCCTGCAGCAAAAACTTGGCAGCACCCTCGGTGGCCTTGAGCGCAATATTGCCCGACATGCCATCGGCAACGACGACATCGAAGTTACCTGAGGTGATGTCCGTTCCCTCGCAGTTACCAACAAAGCCGGGAACGGCGGCCTTCATAGCAGGGAAACAGGCCTTGGTAAAGTTGGAACCCTTCTCGTCCTCGGTGCCGTTGGCAAGCAGGCCCACGCGAGGATACTCAATGCCCAGGACGACGCGGGCATAGGCGCTGCCCATCTGCGCAAAGCGCACCATATCGTCAACCTCGACATCGGGGTTGGCACCCATGTCGCACAGCACCGTCAGACCGCCGGCGCGATTGGGCAGTGCATTGGTCAGACAGGGGCGCACCGGCTGCTTTTTGCCTTCGGCCTGATACCTAAACGGCGTCACGTAGGCGGTCGCAGCAGCGGTCATGGCACCGGTCGAGCCGGCGGAGAAAAACGCATCCGCGTTGCCCTTCTTGATGGCGCGGCAAGAAAGAACGATCGACGACTTACGCTTGGTCATCACGGCGCGAATGGGATCGTCATCCATGGCGATAACGTCGGGCGCCTCAAGGGCCTCAACACGTGCATGGGAAGCTGCAAAGGGATTGACGATTTCGGCGGGGCCAGCTGCCAAGACCTCGATATCGGGATCGGAGGCAAGTGCAGCCTCGATACCATCGAGAACAACCTGAGGTTTCTCGTCTCCGCCCACAACGTCTACACAAACGCGAACGTTACTCATATACATGCTCCTTATACAAAAATGGCCGACTCATTGAGCCGGCCATTGTGGTTCCATTTGGAACGGCATCGCATCCAGAGTATACCGTTACTCGGTAACGATAACCTCGCGGTCCTTGTAGAAACCGCAGCTGGGGCACACGTGGTGCGGAAGCTTGACAGCACCGCAACGGGGGCACGTGGACTGAGCCGCAGCCGAGATCTTCATGTTGGCGGAACGACGGGTGTGAGTGCGGATACGACCCTGCTTTTGTTTAGGTACGGGCATAGTGACCTTCCTTATGAACTATCCAGTGTGGCGATTACGCGCAAGTAGCGATACTACCACAGTTTTACTCATCAAGCTTGAGATTCTTCAATGCTGCAAATGGATTTTCCGTGGCAGCGGCCCATTCTGCCTCTGCCTGGGCGGCGCAATCGCATTGCTCGATGTTGAGATTGCAACCGCAAGTGGGGCACAGACCGCGACAATCGGGCTTGCAAAGCACCACAAACGGTGTGCCCATAACGACCGCGTCATTGATGGGCTCGCCCAGATCGACGATGCGGTCCTCACCCAGGAGCTCGTAGCCGTCCTCGTAGGCCTCGGGATCCTCGGGCTCCTCAAAGAGGTAGAACTCCTCGATCTCGCCAGCGATATCAAACGAGGCGGGCTCCAGGCAACGATCGCACTCGCCGGTGGCGTGCGCGCGGACCATGCCCGTGAGCAAGACACCGGTACCGGCATTGGTAAAGACAACGTCGTAGTCGATGCCGTCCTGTAGCTGGTACTCCTTCTCGCCCACCGTGTAGGTGGCGACATCGACCTTACCGGTCAGCGGATACGAATCTCCAGGAAACTCGAGCTGCTCGGAAAGATCGACGGTAACGCTCGGGAACTCAGCCATTACCACTGACCATTCTGTTGGGCGGCACCCTCGTTGAGCTGCTGACGGCAACGGGTAACGGTGCCGGTCAGGCTCTTGAGGTTCTCCTCCAGGTGCGTAAAGACCTGCTCTGCGTAGTCCTCGGCAGCATAACGCGTCTCGCGCTCGTACTGCTGGGCACGATCGCGGATGTCGTCGGCCTGCTGTTGCGCAAGGCGGACGATCTCCTGCTCACCGGCAATGGTGAGGGCCTGCTGCTGAGCGTCAGCGATGATGGAATCGGCCTGAGCGGCGGCGGAAGCCATAAGCTCCTCGCGCTCCTTAAGGATACGGCGGGACTTCTGCCACTCCTCGGGATAGCTCATGCGGATCTCGTCGAGGATGTTGAAGAACACGTCGGCGTCGATGACCTTGAACTGAGCGTTCTTGCCGAAAGGCGGCTTGGCTTCCTCGATCAGCCCTTCGAGCTCATCGACCAAGCTGACGATCCTATCGCCAGGAAAATTCTCGCCCGGCATCCGGTCTCCTTTCATAGGTAACATATCATCGTGCTAGTTTACCACATGCCACCAGGCAATAAGAAACGTCACGAAAAGCGATGTTTGAGCGCTTCGACCACGTTGGGCGGGACAAACGTCGATACATCGCTGCCGAGCGAGGCGATCTGGCGAACAACCGAGCTCGAGATATAGCCGTACTGCGGCGCACTCATGACAAAGATGGACTCCAGCTCGCTATCCAGGCGATAGTTAAGGTCGGCCTGCTGCAGCTCATACTCAAAGTCGGTCATGGCGCGCAGGCCCTTGACCACGGCACCCGCCCCCTGCTCACGAGCGAAGTCGACCAAGAGGCCGGTAAAGGGCAGGACCTCGACGCCGTCGATATCACCGAGCGCCTCGCGGGCCAGCGCCACGCGCTCATCGAGCATAAACGTGGTGCCTACACCGTTTTTACCTTGCGACTCGGCAACAGCGACGATCACGCTGGGAAAGATGCGGCGGGCACGGCGGATCACATCGATATGGCCAAACGTGATGGGATCGAAGGTGCCCGGGACGATCACGCGGTTGATGGTGTCATTCATGGGCGTCCTCCTGAAACGTCGTGGCATCGTTGTTGTCGGCATCTGCGCCGGCGTTGTCGCCTTCACCATCGTTATCGTCGACCCAGCGAAGCAGGTCGACCGAGGTAATGCCGTAGCGCTTCTCACGTACAGTCTCAAAGCCTGCCGGATGCGCGCCCGCATCGGCGGCGGCATGCTCAAACAGGACGTAAGCGCCAGACGCAAGTAAACCCTGCTGAGCCAGGTCCTGCAGCAGTTCCTCGACCGGCTCGGCACCAAAAGCATAGGGCGGGTCGAGCAGGACCAGATCAAAGGGGCCGCCCGGTACACGACCGCGCGAGGCACTCGCCAGCATGTCGCCCGTGACCACGCGCCAACGCGCACGGTCACGGCAGAGCGACTCGATATTCTTGGTAATGAGCCGCGCGGCGTTGCGATCGATCTCAAACGTCGTGAGCGAGCGGGCCCCACGAGAGAGCATCTCTAACCCTAAGGCACCGGAGCCGCCAAAGGCGTCCAGCACACGGACCTCGTCCAGATCGAAGTCGAATGCCGACATGACCATAGATGCGCATGCCTCGCGCACGCGATCGGTCGTGGGGCGGGTAACATCGCGACCACGGGGCTCCTCGATCTTACGACCGCGCCATTCGCCGCCGATGATTCTCATCCTCCGCTGACCTCCTTAAATATGTGTCGATATCGCATGGCGACCGCATCGCGCAGGGGACGCGTCGCCACAGAGTCAAGGTTGCAAGCATACCGCAAGAGCTCGACCGCGTCCAAATGGGCCCACTCGATCAGCTCCTCGTCGGCATCCAGGTCGACAAAGCGCAGGGTCACACCGCCATGCTGACGGTACCCCAGGATTTCGCCCTCGTGGCGCAGACGCAGGTCCATCTGGGCGAGCGTAAAGCCATCCGAGGTTTTTTCGAGCGATTGCAGACGATCTTGCGCCGCCGATGCGCCGCCGTTGCCCTTGGAGTGCGTCATGACCAGGCACGTGCCCGACACGCCGCCACGGCCCACGCGGCCTCGCAGCTGGTGCAGGGCAGCCAAACCAAAGCGCTCGCCGTTTTCGATGACCATGACGGTGGCGTTGGGCACGTCAACGCCCACCTCGACCACCGTAGTCGAGACGAGCACGTCAATCTCGCCACGCTTGAAGGCGTCGATCACGCGGTCCTTCTCCCCCGCTGGCATACGGCCGTGAAGGCGCTCGATGGCAAGACCCGGCAACGCCAGACGCAGGCGATCGAGCTCGGTCGCCGTATCGTGCAGCGGCACGGGGACCGTCACGCGGCCCTCGTCGTCGCGGGCGATACCGGGCACGTCTTCCAGCTCATCGGCCGAGTCACTCGGCTCCACGAGCGGGCAAATCACGTAGGCCTGCTGCCCCTTCTCGTGCGCCTCGCGAATGGCGCCATAGGCGAGGTCACGGCTCGACTCGGTGAGCACGCGTGTCGTCACGCCAGCACCAGGGACGGGCCGATGGCGGATGATACTCGTGTCCAGATCGCCGTAGACCGAAAGCGCCAGCGTACGCGGGATGGGCGTTGCCGTCATAACGAGCAGATCGGCACCGGGGCCCTTCGCGCGCAGGGCGTTGCGCTGGCCTACGCCAAAGCGGTGTTGCTCGTCGATGACAACAAGCGACAGATGCTTGAACGCAACGTTATCCGAAAGGACCGCATGGGTGCCAAAGAGGACATCGAGCTCGCCGGACTGCAGCTGCTCATGGATCCGCTCGCGCTCGGCCGCCGGAGTGGCACCCGTCAGCAGCGCCCACGTTATACCGGCCTGAGAGAGCAAGGGGCCGGTCTTATCAGCATATTGGCGCGCCAGCACGCCCGTGGGCGCCATAACGCAGGCCTGCGTGCCGCTATCGGCAGCCACAGCCAGCGCGCAGGCGGCAACGGCGGTCTTACCGGTACCGACATCGCCCAGCAGCAGACGGTTCATCACGCGCCCGCCATCGCACATGTCATGCAGGATGTCTTGGAATGCGGCCTCCTGCTCGTCGCTCAGCGAAAACGGAAGGG
This sequence comes from Collinsella aerofaciens, assembly GCF_040915545.1. GTDB lineage: Bacteria > Actinomycetota > Coriobacteriia > Coriobacteriales > Coriobacteriaceae > Collinsella > Collinsella aerofaciens_BE. The sequence goes on from NZ_JBCPDH010000004.1 coordinate 131,381, forward strand.
CCTGTTTAAGCGCGCCCAGATGCTCGCCCGCGGTGTGGGCATAGGGCACCACATCGACCAGGCCGCCGTCGTTGCGCAGACGCAGCGCCAGCTGCAGGTAGAGGCACTCCTCGTAGGCAAGACGCCGGCGTGCGATGTCGCGCTCAGCCATGCTCGAGGGAAAGTGGATCGAACGCAACGCGCGGGCATTGCTCATGAGCTTCCGCTTTGCGCGCAGCGGCGCGGGAATCGGATCAAAGGGATTACCGACGACCTCGAGCGCGCCGCTTACGATGCGGCGCATCCACGCCTGGCTCACGCCATCACTCACGTAATGGACCGGCAGGATAGTGCCCGCGGCACGCCCTTCCTCGAGCTTTTCAAAGTGCGGTGAGGCCATCTGCTTAAAACCGTAGGCAAACTCGACTTTGCCCATCACGGCCAGGCGGTCGCCCTGTCTAAGCTGCTGGGCAATCCAGGGCTGGCGGAAAAAGGCGACCTGCAGCACGCCCGTCTCGTCCACAAGCGAGACCTCGGTCACCTGCATGCGCGGACGCGGCTGCTTTTGGACGATGCGGTCGACCGTGGCGATGATGGTGCACACGGTACCGATGGGCGCCATCTCGATGGACCACGAACGGGTAAAGTCGAGGTATCGATGAGGGATATGGAGAAGGAGGTCCCCCACCGTCCGAATTCCCAGACGGCGAAGGGCCTCCTCACGTTTACCCGAAACATATTTGAGTCGCGCGATATCCTCGTCAAGCGCATTGCTCTGGGCAAAGCGCTCCGAGACGCGCGGCACGGAGCACAGCTCGGACATGGGCAGATGCCTACTCGATCGAGAAGATCACGGGATAGAGCGGCTGCTCGCCACGATGGGCGTCGATCTCCAAATCGGGCTGAGCCTCCTCGATAGCGTCGACAATCTCCTGGAAGGCCTCATCGGACAGCTCCTCGCCGGCCAGAATCGTCAGCGCGTCGCCCTCCTCTTCCTCCTGCATGCGGTTGATGCAGTCGAGCGTGACCTGCTTCACGTCGGAGCCGACCACATCGATGGAGCCGGCAATGATGCCCATGACGTCACCGGAGTGAATGGGAGAGCCGTCAGAGGCGCTGGAATCGCGCACGGCGCGGGTAACCTCGCCATCGCGAACCTCGCTGATGGCGTCGACCATAGCGGCAACGGCGTCCTCGAGCTCGGAATCGGGCAGGACCGCGAACAGCGCGGAGAACGCCTGCGGGACGGTTTTAGTGGGAACGACGGCGACCTTCTTGTCCGTGCAGGCAGAGGCGGCAGCCTCGGCAGCCATGCGGATGTTGCCGTTGTTGGGCAGAATGATGACCGAGGTCGCGTTGACCTGGTCCACCGCGCCCAGCAGGTCTGCAGTCGAGGGGTTCATGGTCTGACCACCCGAGACGATAACGTCAACGCCGAGGGACTTGAGGATGTCGGCCTCGCCCGAACCGGCGGCAACGGCGACAAAGCCCAGCGCCTTGGCGGGCTCGGCGGCCTTCTCCTGATCCTCGTGAATCTTGGCGGTACGGTCGTGGGCCTCCATCTCCATGTTGTGGATAAAGACCTCGTAGATCTGACCGAGCTGCAGCATGTGCTCGAGCACCAGGTTGGGGGTGTTGGAGTGCACGTGGATCTTGTAGTCGGGGTAGGCGCCCACGAGCAGCTCGCAGTCGCCCATGGAGCCCAGGAACTTCAGACACTCGTCCTCGTCAAAGGGAGCATCGGCCTTAAAGAGGAACTCATTGCAGTAGCGGAACTCCGAGCCCTCCCAGTCGTCGTTGGCCTCGATCTCAACGCGGCCAAGAGCGGCATCGCGGGCAGAGCCGGCGGAGTCAAACGTAGCGGAGAAATCCTCGACAACGGTGCTACGGCCAAGAGCAGCGGCAACAAAGTTCTCAAGGAAAATAGCAAAGCCAAAGGCGCCCGAGTCGACCACGCCGTTCTCCTTCAGAACGGGCAGCAAGTCGGGCGTGCGGGCGACGGACTGATAGGCCTCGACGACGATGGCATCGAGCGCGTCCTCGACCGAGAACTTCTTCTTCTCGCACTCGTCGGCCTTGGTCGAGACATCGCGCAGGACTGTGAGGATCGTGCCCTCGATGGGCTTGCGGACAGCCTGGAAGGCGACCTTGACGGCACGACGGAAGGCGAAGGCAATGTTGGCGGACGTAATGGGCTCGTCGGCAGAGATAAGGCCCTCGGCCACGCCGCGCAGAATCTGCGACGTGATGACGCCGGAGTTGCCGCGGGCACCCATCAGGGAGCCGTGGGTGATGGCGCCGGCGATGGCTTCCATGTCGGCGTCGGCAGGAAGAGCAGAAAGCTCCTTGGTCACCGAGGCGAGCGTGAGCGACATGTTGGTGCCGGTATCGCCATCGGGTACGGGGAAGACGTTGAGCTTGTTGATCTCCTCGGCCTTGTCGGAAACGGCAGCCGCAGCGATCGGAAAACAGGTGCGAATGGTCTTTGCAATCATGGGTATTTGAATCTCCGTTTTCGGATGCTAGTTCAGACGGCTCTTGAGCGCGTCGATGTGGATGCCGATCTTAAGGCTGGTGGGATCGATCTGGGCGATTTCCTGCAGGGTAAAGGCAACGGAGCTCGAAAGATTGTGGCAGACGGACTTCATGTTGACGCCGTTCTCGAGCACGACGTGAAGATCGACCGTAAGGCCGTTCTCGTCGGCGGAGACAAGCACGCCCTTGCGGAGGCGCTGACCGGCAAGCAGGCGCACGCTCTCGGCGCCCTGGAGCTGTTCGGCCATACCGACGACGCCATAGCACGTCATCGCGGCACAACCGGCAATATCGGCAATAACGTCGTTCGAGACGCTCAGACTGCCGTTAATGGTCTCAGACACAAGAATCTCCTTATCTGGTGCTCGCGGCACCATCTCGTGGGAGCAATCATCGCAATATTTTACAACGACCGCGCCATGTTGAGGTGGTGGGTCACGGGATTACATCCTCGACACGAAATGTTGATATGGTAACGTTCGCGAACGGCGACCGCGACATGAAAAAACCCGCCGCATAAGCGACGGGTTTTACAACCTGGCTCCCCGGGTAGGACTCGAACCTACAACAGCGCGGTTAACAGCCGCGTGCTCTACCATTGAGCTACCGAGGAATTTAAAGCCCAACGGAAAGGGCTGATAAATTCTGGCTCCCCGGGTAGGACTCGAACCTACAACAGCGCGGTTAACAGCCGCGTGCTCTACCATTGAGCTACCGAGGAA